>CAZAWR010000046.1:0-70068 GCA_964488865.1 uncultured Polyangiaceae bacterium
CTGTGCGCCGAGACCTTGCCGGTCCGTCGGCCACCTCATCCAATCTGGAACCGGGGACCGGGGATCTAGCGCTGCGTGTCTGCAATCCCCACCGGGTTGAGGCTCGACCACGACAATGGGCGGAGGAATGACATCAACTAGGAGCTGAGAACACGGAATGCGAATTCGAACCAGGAATGGGCGGAGCCAGAGGCAACACGCGCCACCCAACTCCGTCCACACCCTTCTGTGCCTTCTGCCTTCTGCGACCCCTGTGGTCCTCCGCAGTGTGATCCCGGTATTCACTTCGGGCACACGGTTCTAGCCTAGCCGCGGGGTGGGGCGTAGAAGTCGACGAGCTCGACCGGGTCAGGGGACAGTCGCATGCGGGCCCGCTCTCTCGTGCCGTGGGGGTCGCCACCGATCTGGAACGGGGTAGGAGGGTCGATCTCGATGGTGACGTCCTCGACGAGGAAGTCTTCGACGACCTTGGGGTTGTGGTAATCGCCGCGCCAAATGGCGGGGAAGTTGCGCAGGAACGTGGGGACGGGGACCGTGGACACGCGCAGGGCCATGCGGTCCTCACGCTCCTCGGCGTAAGGGAAGATACGAAATCCGAACCCGTAGTAGGGGATCGTCGAGCAGCAGACGATCTTGACCTTGCCCTCGAAGATGACGCTTCCCTTGGGGATGGGTGCACCGATGATGGAGCCGTTGTAGCCCACGTGGTAGGCGTCGGCGCCTTCGTTGATCACGCGGCAGTGCGGCATGGGCCGAACCACGTAGTACGGGATGGTGCGGGTGAAGGCGGACATGGCGTAGATCATCTCGCCCGTGACGTACTTTCCGACGACGGGGAGGTTCAGCATCCACGCCTTGGTGGCTTCCTTGTGCTGGAGGACGACGGCATCGACGCCGAAGCCGCAGAACGGGGCGAGGAAGTCGTCGACTTCGATGAGGCGCATGGTCCGACTTCCGGCTTCCTGTCGCAGGCGAAGGATGTCGGCGGCGAGCCCGCGGCCTTTGGCCTTGCTGGCGCCCACGACCCACGCAAGGGAATTGCCGGTCCCGAGCTTGAGCAGACCGAAGCGAGGGGGGTTCTTGCCGAGCCTACGGCAGGCCCGCACCACCTCGGTGACCATGACCGTGAAGGTGCCGTCGCCGCCGCCGGTCAAGACCGTACCGTAGCCTCGCTCCGCGATCGTGCTGGCGATGTGGGGGCCTTCCTCGAGGCGCCGGGAGACAAACAAGTCCCCGCCGAGCAGGATCTGGTCCAGGGTCTCCACGACTTCGCGGGTCACGTTCTTCGCGTTGCCGTTGACCACGACGGCCACCCGTTCGTTGGGGGGCGGCAGGGAGGGCGTGTTCGGACGGCTCTTGGATTCCGGCCCGGCGTCGGAGGACATGGCAGCGCTCTAGCACGCGGCGAGCGTGCCGGGAATGCAACTTGCTGGACGCACGGGGTTTGAGTTGCTAAGGCGAGCGTGAAGAGGATGGAAGCCCTCTTCGACACCTTTCCTCCCGGGATGACAGGCTCGCGATGACCGCGCGGAAGGAGTGCCGGACGAGATTGGGCAGAGAAATGGCTACGAAACCGAAGAAGCCGCCTACTAAGGGCAAGAAGCCGTCGAAGGCAGGCGGTTCGGCGCGCCCGCAAGCGGGCAAGGCAACGGGCGGGAAGTCCGCGAAGCCGGACAAGGGCAAGCCCTCAGCCGGAAAGAAAGCCGCCGAAGCCGACCTGGACCCGGACGAGCCTCGTCGTCTCGGGATCCGCGGCGCTGCGCCCTGGGCTGCCCGCCACGCGGCGAAGCATGCAGCGGAGGCCCGGGCCCGAGCCGCTGAGCCCCCTCCCCCGGGTTCGGCCCGCGCGACCCTTCGCGTCCCCACGGGCGCGGAGGAGATCAAGGTGCGCATCGTCCATCTGCACAACATCCTTCTGGAGATCAAGACCCTCCGGAAGAACCTCGCGCGCCACTTCTACGCGATCGGACGACTGCTTCGCGAGATCCGCGAGAACAAGCTCTACGAGGTACGCGGGTTCGGCTCCTTCGAGGCCTTCCTCGACCGCGAAGTCGATCTCGGCAAGACCACGTCGATGCGACTCGCGCGCGTAGTCGAGGTATTCCAGGAAGAGGCCGCGCTCTCCTACGGCATGGATCACGTACTGCAAGCACTCGCCACGCTCGAGTCAGGCCAGCGACAGGGAGCAGGCATGCAGCCCCTTGCCGCAGGCTCAAGCCCTCCGCCGCTGCCCATGCGGCCACCAGCACCCAGAAAGTAGCCCCACGGTCGCGAGGATATCGCCTCGCGATCCAACGCCCCCTAGCGGATGACCTCATGAAGTTTGTGGACGAGTGCGAAGTCACGGTACACGCCGGCGACGGCGGCAACGGTTGCGTTGCCTTTCGGCGGGAAAAGTATGTTCCCCATGGCGGGCCGTCCGGTGGCGATGGGGGCAGGGGCGGCGACGTGAGCCTCGAGGGCGCCGGGGGCCTGTCGACGTTGCTGGATCTCACCTACTCCCATGACATCCGCGCGAAGCGCGGGGAGCACGGGCAGGGCAAGGACTGCTACGGGCGCGCGGGCGAAGCCGTCGTGTTGCGCGTGCCGGTGGGGACGCGCGTGACGGACCTGGGGACGGGCGAGGTGATCGGGGAAGTCCTGACGCACGGGCAGAAGATCGTGGTCGCGAAGGGTGGAACCGGAGGCCGAGGGAACATCCACTTCTCGACCCCGTACGATCGCGCACCGCGTCGTGCCGAGGCTGGTGTGCCGGGAGAGGTTCGCAAGCTGAAGCTCAGCCTCGTCGTCATGGCGGACGTGGGCTTGCTCGGCTTCCCCAACGTGGGCAAGAGCACGCTTATTCGCGCCGTTTCTCGGGCGCGTCCGCGAGTGGACGACTTTCCCTTCACGACCCTTCGGCCGCACCTGGGGATCGTGTCGGTGGGCGGTGGCCCGGACCCGACGCAGTTCGCGATGGCGGACATCCCGGGGTTGATCCCGGGTGCCAGCGAGGGGGCCGGGCTGGGAATCCGATTCCTCAAGCACCTGGAACGCACCCGCGTGCTGCTGCACCTCGTGACGATCGATCACGCCGAAGACCGCGACCCCTGGAACGACTACGTTGCGCTGCGCGAGGAGCTCGCGCGCTTCGACGAGGGCCTCGCCGCGAAGCCTGAGATCGTTGCGCTCTCCAAGGGCGACCTCACGGACGTGCGGGAAGCCTACCCCGCACTGCAAAGCCTGTTCGCGGAACGCGGGGTCCGCCTCGAGCTGATCAGCGCCGCGACGGGCGAAAACACCCAGCCTGTCATGGCCGAGCTCGCTGCCCTGGTGGCCGAAGCGCGCGCCACGGCAAAGGACGACGCTCCGCCCACCGAGGACGCGGCCGACTGACGGTCTTCCGAGGGCGTTAGGCTTCTTTGGCTCGAACTTCGACGGTCACGTGCACGATGCCCAGGTCGGGCGGGATCAGCGCGGCGAAGTCGGCAGGGTCCCCCTTCCCCTCCACCGCGAGAACGCAAGCGTAGATCCCCGGACCGATGGACCACACGTGCAGGTCCAGCACCGCCGCGGATGGCTCGACGGCCTGTCGCACGCGGTCGAGGATCGACGCGGGCGCCTGCCGGTCCAGCAAGACCGCTGCCGTGTCTCGAAGAAGCCCCCAGGACCAGCGTCCCACCAACACGGCTCCGACGATCCCCATGGCGGGATCCATCCAGACCAGCCCGAAGTACTTTCCCGCGAGCAGTGCAACGATGGCCGCGACGGACGTCAGCGCGTCCGCGAGAACGTGAAGGTAAGCGGACCGGAGGTTGTGGTCCTCATGGATCTGGATGCCAGCATGCTCATGCTCATGCTCATGTTCATGCTCGTCCTGCCCATGGTGCTCATGATGCCCGTGATGCCCATGGTGGTCGTGCTCTCCTCCGTGCAGGAGCACGAAGGAGACCGCGTTGACGAGCAACCCAACGACGGCAACGATCAAGGCATGGTCGAAAACGATCTCGACCGGCGAGACCATCCGGCCGACGCTTTCGACCGCCATGACGCCTGCAAACAGCGCCAAGAGAACGGCGCCCGTGAACCCGGCGAGCGCGTTGACCTTGCCGGTGCCGAAGCTGTAGCGAGGGTCTGTTGCGTGCCGTCGCGCGTAGACGTACGCCATGGCGGTGATCGTGAGAGCCGCGGCGTGGGAAGCCATGTGCAGCCCGTCGGCGAGCAGCGCCATGGAGCCGAACGCCATACCTGCCACGATCTCGACGACCATCGTGACGGCGGTCAGCGCGATCACGAAGATCGTGCGTCGCTCTCCGGGACGTTGGCGGTCCTGTCCGAAGGAGTGATCGTGGCGTGGGGAGCGCGTTGTCAAGGCTTTCACGGGGCTGCGCGGCTGGCGAAGTCCATGCCCCATCGTGCGGTGCCGATGAGGATCAGAGCGAGTCCCTCGAGGCGGGACAGGCGCCACCCTGTCCGCATGAACAGCAAGGTCACGAACACCATGCCTGACAGGGCAGCGAGGGAGGCGCGCGCGGCCGGGTCCACCTGCATGCCTCCAAGCAGTCCGGCGACCCCGAGGACGCCTAGAATATTGAAGATGTCACTCCCGATCACGTTGCCCACGCTGATGGCGTACTTGCCCTTGAGGACCGCCACCAGGCTCGTGGCGAACTCCGGCGCAGAGGTCCCCGCCGCCACCACCGTCACGGCGATGACCCAGTCGCTCACGCCGTAGGTGCGCGCGATGACGGTCGCGGCATCCACGAGCAAGTGCGACCCGCCCACGACGAACACGAGCCCTGCCAGAAGGCGCAGGCCATCTCGCGCGAGGGACTTCGACTCCTCGACCGGCCCCTCGTCCTCATCATCCGGGAGCACCCCGGCCTTTCGCTGATTGAACAGATACCCCAGGTAGACGAGCAGCAGAGCGAACAGCAAGGCGCCGTCGTACCAGTCCAGGCGCAGGTCCAACCCAAGCAGGGCGAAGAGCACGAGGGTGGTGATGGCAAGCACGGCGCCGTCGCGCTTGAGCAGGGTCTTGGAGGTGGGGATGGCGCGAACGAGGGCGCACCCGCCGAGGATGAACCCGAGGTTGAAGATGTTGGAGCCGACGATGTTGCCCACGGAGATGTCGCCTTGGCCCCGAACGGCGGCGATCGTGGTGACGGCGAATTCCGGGGCCGAGGTCCCGAAGGCGATCACGGTCAGCCCGATGATCAGCTCGGAGATGCCAAGTCGTTTCGCGATCCTGGACGCGGATTCGACGATCCATGCGGCGCCGAGGGCGATGATCAGAATGGTTCCGACCACGACGAGGGCGTTGGCCCAGACGGGGAGACCTCGGAGGAGCAACGTATCGTTCATGAGTTGGTCCGGCATGGAGGAGTGGGGCGGTTGGGTGGGGCCAAAGGGTGTCGGCGGCAAGCCCCCACCCCGTAGCAGCCCCGGCGCAAAACGCTAGGTGAGATGCGACACCCGACGTACCCCATCGAGTCCTGCCGGATGGGTGGCGGACCGCCTCGCCGTTTGTAGAGCAAGGCCCGGAGGTTACGGTCTCAGCCCGTCGCTTCGCTCCGGATCAGGGGGATTCTCCCCGGGTGGAAGGGCGGCGACGGGTTCGGCGTATGCTACGGTCAGTGGTTTGGAAAGGATCCCCCTGTCACGCGTTGCCCCGGGCCCACGGGGACGCTAGGAATAGCAGCATGTCAGCAGAGCCAGGTCGATTCCACAGGCTGTTCGAGAGCTGGGCTCGGCGTGTGCGTGCGCGCATGACGATTCGCCGGGCTTTGACGGGGCTTGCCATCGGGTTGGTGGTCGGGGCGGTGGCGGCCGCGGTGGCTTGGAAGCTTCGCCAGGGACCGGCGAGGCCATACATGGGGGCGGCTGGCCTGGTCGGGTTGGCGGTCGGGGCCGGGTTCGCGATGCGGCGTCGATGGACGGACGTGGAGGTGGCGCTGTACCTGGATGGGCGTCTGGATTCGAAGGAGACGATCACGACGGCGGTGGAGTTGCGCAACGAGGCGGAGGAAGACGAGGTTGCGCGGGCGGTAGTGGTCACGAAGGCGGCGGAGGTGCTGGAGAAGGGCAATCCGAAGCATGCGCGCCCTGCCCTGCTCAGCGCATATCACGCGTTGATCCCTGTGGGGGCGTCGGCGTTGGTGCTGGTGAGCCTCATGGATCTGCCGCCTCTTCCGGTGGTGCCAGTCGAGCCCGGAGCTGATGTCGTGCGCATCGCGGATGTCGAGGCGCTGGAGAAGGCAGCGGAGCTTGGCAGGCTCGAGACGCCTGACCCGGAACAGCGCGAGCGGCTGAAGAAGATCGCGGAGGATGCGCAGAAGCTCAAGGAGCAGCTCGCCAAGGGGATGGAGCGACGGGAAGCGCAGAGCGAGATTGCGCGGCTGCGGGACGAGATCGCGGCGGAGCGAGCGCGCATGAGCAGTGCGGAGCAGCGGGCGGGGCTCGAGGCGGCGCACGGTCGACTGGCGCAGGAGAAGATGCTCAAGGAAGCGGCGAAGGCGCTGGGGGACCGGGACCTCACGCGGTTCGACGAGGAGATGCAGAAGCTGGCGAACCAGCTGGAGAAGCAGGACCGGGAGACGGCCAAGAAGGCGTTGGAGGAGGCGGCGGAGGAAGCCCGGAAGAAGAACGCGGAGGACGTGGCGAAGTTGCTCGAGGAGCAGAAGAAGCTGCTCGAGGAGCGGGCCAAGCGGGACGAAGCGCTGCGCCAGTTCGCGGACGCGTTCGGCGACGACATGCCGCCGGAGATGAAGGAGCAGCTCGACGAGTTTCGCAAGGACGGGAGCGACGAGAGCGGGAGTCGTTTGGCCGATCGGATGGCGGACGCGCTGAAGAATCTGACGCCGGAGGAGCGCAAGCGGCTCGCGGAGCGCCTGAAGGAGCAGATGAAGGGCGAGAGTGGCGAGCAGATGGATCCGATGACGAAGGAGCAGCTCGAGGAGATGGTCGACAACCTCGACACGCCGGAGGGGCAGAAGGCGCTCGAGGAGATGCTGCGCAAGATGGCGAACGAGCCGCCGGAGAGTGACGAAGCGGAGCGCGACAAGGCATTGGGGGAAGCGGAGAAGGGACTGGGCGAGGCGGAGCGTGAGCTTGGAGCGCCGGTGCCGATCCCGGGGCCTCCGTCGAAGGGGTGCAGCAAGCCGGGGTGCAGCAAGCCGGGGTGCAAGGGCGGGTGCGACGGCAAGGGCAACCAGCCTGGCGACGGCGCGGGCAAACCGGGTGACGCGAACGGCAATCCGGGTCCGGGGAGCCATCACGACACGGGGCGTGGGGATCACGCGGGCAAGACGGCCGAGGTCGAGGGAGATGGATTTCGTGCGCGTGCGGGAGGCAAGCTGAACCCGGGGGCGCCCATGCCTGGCGTCGTGACGGGACGGGGCAAGGGACGGCCGGGGGAGTCGGCGAACGTGCGGGGGATCGAAGGCATCGGGGAGGCCGCGCCCGGCGAAGTGGGTGGCGTGGAGCGCTCAGAAATTCCGGAGGAGTACCGGGAGCAGATCGGGCGGTACTTCAGTCCGTAGTCACCTCAGAACCGAGCCCGGAGAACCACAGAGGACGCAGAGACCACAGAAGGGGTTTGGGGTTGGTGCGGAGGTTGGCATCACCTCGTCGCGAGCGTTCACCCACAAGACCCGTCGCACTGCGTCGTTCCCGGACAGTCCGTGAGGCGATAGCAGGTCACGTCGCACCAGCTGAAGCCCGGCACCAGGCCACATTCGGGAGGCTGTCCGTGGGTCGTGCAGGGGTCTGGGTCCGGGACCGAGCAGTTCACCACGCTCGCCACCGACTGGTTCTCACCGCTGCACCACACCGACTCGAACTGCGAGTATCCGCGCACGGTCTGTTGCAGCTGCTGGCAGGGGTTGGTGCACGGCTGGGTGACGGCGGCAGCGCAGCAGGAATGTTCGTGACACACCTCGATGCCCGCCTGGCAGCTGCCGCAGCTCACGGCCCCTCCGCATCCGTCGTCGATCACGCCGCACACGTAGCCGTAGTTCGAGCAGCCAACAGGATCGCATGGTTCCGGGCCGCAGCGATTGGTGCCTGCGGCGCCGCAAACGTTTCCGGGGCCGCAGCTTCCACACGCCAACGTGTTCCCGCAGTCATCCACGAGCGAGCCGCAGTCGGCGCCCGCGGAAGCGCACGACACTTCGGGAACGCACGCGCACTGATTGGGGACTCCCCCGCCCCCGCACACCTCGTTGTCCTCGCATGATCCGCACGAGATCAGGTCCGAGCAGGTGTCCGAGGCCACACCGCAGGATGCGCCAAGCTGCACGCACGTCTTCGGCGTGCATGTGCCGCTCCCGCACTTGTTCGGCCCCGCCGCGCCACAGGTTTGCCCCGCCGCACACCCGCCGCAATCCAAGGTGTCCCCACAGCCGTCGAGGGCCGCCCCGCAATTCGCGCCGAGCTGCACGCAGGTCTTGGGTGCGCAGGGCGCCGAGTCGGAGCCTGCGTCCATGTCCCTCGCGTTCGAGGCGTCACCCGATGCCGCGTCCCCGCATCCCAGCGAGAGAGCCGCCAGGCATCCGAGCCCACCCACCGAGCACACCACGCGGAGCATTGTTCGTAAGGTTATCGAAGGGGCGGTCGTGGTTCAAGGGCGCCCAAGGAGATGACCACAGCCCAAGCGCGAGAGTCGGTCAAGGTGCTTCGCCTGGTGGCGGCTCGGACAGATCGCCGCCATCGGCACGGTCCGGCGCAGACTCTAAAGGCAAATCGTCATGACACTCATGTCCAGCCCGCCCGGACCGCACTTGCCCGTCGAATTGCAGAAGCCCGTTTCGCACTCGACGGACTTGTAGCAGTTGGAGCCGTCGGGCTTGCGTTTCCCCCGCATCCCAGCCAAGGAACCAAAGCGATAACCGCCGCGAGCGCACACATAGAAGGATTCGCATTCATGTCGGACCGTACGTGACGTGTGCTCGCAATCTTCCCCATCCGACAATTCTGGTCGCCACCCGGAAGGGGTCTCGCGTATGAATAGTTGCCATGGGTACATGGGACGGCGGGCTGCTGGACAACGATACGGCCTGGGATGGTCTGGGGGATCTCAAGCAAACGATCGCGGGTGACATCGTCGCGTTCGGCTCCCTCTCAGCCCTCGGTCGGCACCAGCAGACAGATCTCGCAGCGCCCCATTGCTCACCCGCCACAATCCGCTAGGCTCCCCCGCGTGACCGGACCTGCGGAAGCCCCTGCCCCGTCGGTGCCCGAACGGCTCGGACCGTTCCTCATCACGGGTGTGCTCGGCACCGGAGGTTCCGCCGTGGTCTACGCAGCCGTTCACAACGGCCAGCCCGTGGCGCTCAAGGTCCCGCACGATGAGTTGTCGCCCAAGCAGCAGCTGCGGTTCCTGCAAGAGGCGGGCATGCTCGCCCGCGTACGGCACCCTGCGATCGTCGAGGTGCTCGACGCTGGGCGGCTTCCCGACGATCGCCCATACCTTGCAATGCGACGCCATGAGGGCGAGACGCTCGCCGCGTACCTGGAGCGACACGGCCCGCTCGACCTGCGTCACGCCCTGCGTTTGTTCGACGAGCTTGCGGATGCCGCAGCCGCCTTGCACGACGAGGACCTTGTCCATCGTGACATCAAGCCGGAGAACGTCTTGCTCGTGAAGGGAGCCGAGCACGTGGTGCTGCTGGACCTCGGCATCGCAAAGGACCTGGACGCGCCGGCCTCCACGACCACGCAGGCGGGCATCGCGAAGGGCACCCCCGCGGTGATGGCGCCCGAACGGTTCTTCGGCGCCGCCGCGTCGACGCGTACCGACGTTTACGAGCTCGCGGTGGTGCTGTACGTGATGCTCGTAGGGCGATCTCCCTGGTCGGACTCCGCCGACGCGGCCGCGCGCTTGAACCCTGCCCTGCCCTCCGAGTTCGGGGTGGAGCTGCCGTCGGCGCTATCGGAACAGCTCATGCGAGCCTTGTCCACGCGCCCCGAAGTGAGACCGTCGAACGCCCGCGAGCTTGCCGTGTGCGTGCGAGAGGCGGGCATGACCACGGGTGCCGCCCCGCCGCGTGTGACCGCGGCGATTGCCTGCGATTCGCCTTCCCCGAAGGCGGGAGAGACGAGCTCGGGAGCCGTACAGGTGCTCGACAAGCCTGGCGATCAGGACGTGAGGAGGCACCCTTGGGGGCGCATCGCGGCGGTCGGCGGCATCGTGCTTGTCGTGACCGCGGCCTCGCTGCTCGGAGTGCGCTGGTCCGGCATGGCGGCGGTTCCAGCAAGCTCAGCGACCGAGGAGCCCGCGGTGCCCGGTCGCTCCGCAATGGAGCTCCCCCCTGTGGCGCATGAGTGGCCCGAGCCCGCCGCGCCCGAAGAAGCGCCCATGCCTGCGCCTCAGACCTCACGCTCCCTCACGCCACCGTCCGTCGCGCGGGCTGTGGCCGGCGTTGCCTCGAGCGCCCCACCCCCCAAGCCCGCGCCCGTGCCCACGAGTGCGCCAACCGGGAAGCCGAAGGGCGCGCCGTGCACCCGTTCCTCCGAGTGCGCGAGCATGCTGTGTGCGGCCGAGAGGTGCCAGTGAGGTTGGGTTCACCAAGGCCAGCCATCCCGTGGCTCATCCTTGCCTGTCTCGTTCTTGGGACCGTGCCTGCGAACGCGGACGCGTTCGACGCTGCCCTAGCGCGCGCGATCGCGGCGAAGGAGCGGGCGATGGACAGCAACGACCCGGCGAGCTGGGAGGACGCGCTCCTTCGGTTCCAAGAGGCGGACGACCTTCGCGCCACGAAGGAGACGAAGTACGAGCTGGGGCTCGCGGCTGCGCACCTCCGTCAGGACGATCTCGCGGTGGAGAGCTACGAGGCCGCGATCGACCTGGGTCTGGAGGGAAGCGCGCTGGACAAGGCGCGTGCGTTCCTCTTGGAGCATCAGCCCACGATGGGACGCCTGGACGTCGAAGGACCGGAGAGCACGGTGGTTACCGTGGGGCAACGACGTCGGACGCTGCCGTTTGATCGGCCGATGGTGCTGTTTCCTGGGTCGTATTCGGTACGTGCGATGGTGGATGGGCGCGACGTCACGGTGACGGCCCGAGTCGAGGCAGGGGGCAAGGCCGTGGTCGACCTTGCGGCAGCTCCCAGGCATGAGAAGCCAGCTGAAGCAGCCATCGAACTTCGGGGCGAACACGCGGCTGGTGGGAATCGGGCGCCGGCGAAGCCAACCGAGCGAGACCACAGCTTGGCGTGGGCGCTGGTCGGATCGGGGGCGGGGCTTGCCTTGGTGGGCGGGGGGACTGTGCTGGGCACCACGTGGGCGCTCGGGTCGAGGCGGGACGAGTTGGCGGATCTTTGCGCGGTGTCGAGCGACGAGGACAGCTGTGCGTACGCCCACCCGGGCAGGCAAACCGAGGCGCAATCGAAGGTCGACTCCATCGCAACGATGAAGGCGGTCCGCACGGGAGGTTGGGTTGGACTCGGCGTGGGAGCGGGGCTGGCGGCGATCGGTGGCGTGTTGCTCCTGAGCGGATCGGGAGATGATCCTATCGGCGCGGTGTCCGTGGCGGTCGTTCCCATGCCCGGGATGATGTCGGTCAGCGTGACGGGTGCGCTGTAGGCGCGAAGGCTCTTCACCGAACGGCGCATTCGCTCAGCTCCACCTCGCCGAAGCAAAAGATGCTAGAGGTTCGACGTCCGGCGATCTTGTTCCGGGCCTCGAGAGGATCTTCTTGCACGCCGCCTCCACCGCCCTGTTGGCCCCATCCGACCGCGTCACCGACACGCTCACCGCGCCGGAAGCTCGGCCCGTGCGCATCCTGCTCATCCACCCGCAGCATGCCATTCAGCGTTTCAAGACCGGCGTCTACAAGAAGCATCTGCGGTACGCCCCCATCACGATGCCCACGCTCGCGGCCCTCATTCCACCGGACGTACCTGCCGAGGTGCGCGTGGTCGACGAGATGGTCGAAGAGCTCGACCTATCCCTGGACGCGGACCTTGTCGGGCTGACCGCGATCTCGAGCGCTTCCACGCGGGCCTACGAGATCGCCGCGCACTTCAAGGCCAAGGGGGCCACGGTCGTCCTGGGCGGCGTGCACGCGACCCTTCGTACCGAGGAGGCGCTCGAGCACGTGGACGTGGTGGTGCGGGGCTACGCGGAGCACACGTGGCCGGAGCTGTTGAGGGACTTCCGCGCGGGCACCTTGCAGCGTGTGTACGAGCCGCCGAACGCGGGTGCGGGGGCGCTCATGGTCTCCCCTGACCGCAGCTACATCAAGCGCTCTGGCTACGTGGCCTACAACACGGTCGAGATGAGTCGCGGGTGCAACAAGCGCTGCGACTTCTGCGTGTCGCACCGGCTTCACCCCGCCTACGTCACCAAGGACATCGGCGAGGTCATGGACGAGATCCGACGGATGCCCGGCAAGCTGGTCACGTTCCTCGACCCCAACCTCATCGGTGACCTGGCCCACGCCCGCGAGTTCTTCAAGGAGCTCAAGAAGCTGCGCCGGTACTGGGCAGGGTGCGTTTCCATCGACGTCATGCACCACCCCGACTTGCTGGACCTGATGGTCGAGAGCGGCGCCAAGGGCTTCCTCATCGGCTTCGAGTCCCTCAACCAGGAAACCCTCAACAGCGTCAACAAGGGGTTCAGTCACCCGAGCGACTACGAGGCCGCCATCAAGGAGATCCATCGACGCGGCATCATGGTGCAGGGCAGCTTCGTCTTCGGCTTCGACGCCGACGGTCCCGACGTGTTCGAAAAGACCGTGAACTTCGTGATCCGCGCCCGCGTCGACCTTCCCCAGTACACCGCCTACACGCCCTTCCCCGGCACCGCCGTCTTCGACCGCATGGAAGCCGAGGGACGCATCCTCACCCGCGACTGGTCCAAGTACAACGGACACGACGTCGTGTTTCGGCCCAATCTGATGACCAGGGAGCAGCTGGACGACGGGCTCCGCTACGCCTGGGACCGGACCTACTCGTACGGCTCGATCTTCCGAAGGTTGCTCGCCCGGCCCCTGCTGCTCAAGCCCGTCGCCCTCCTGTCGAACCTCAACTTCCGTCGCTTCATGCGGCGCGTGCACTTCGGGTTGTAGCGGCACCGAGCGAGGCGACCGATGATTCTCGAGACCCGAGAGCTCCGAAAGTCCTTCCTCCGCGGGTCGCAGACCGTGCACGCGCTGCAGGGCGTTTCGCTCTCCGTGGCGCGGGGCGAGTTCCTCGCGATCGTGGGCCCGAGCGGATCGGGCAAGAGCACGCTTCTGCACCTGATGGGCAGTCTCGATCAGCCGACATCGGGCTCGGTGTTTCTCGAGGGCCGGCCCTTGGCCTCTCTGTCCGACCACGCTCTCTCGCTGTTGCGCCGACGCCGCCTCGGCTTCGTGTTTCAATTCTTTCAGCTCGTTCCCACCATGTCGGCGCAGGAGAACGTGGCCCTTCCGCTGCTCCTCGACGGCAAAGGGCGAACTTCCGCGTTGGGCCGGGCGCGAGAGTTGCTCGCGTCCATGGGGCTCGAGGACCGCATCGATCACCGGCCGGGACAGCTTTCGGGTGGCGAGATGCAGCGTGTCGCCATCGCCCGCGCCCTGGTGGCCGATCCCCTCCTGTTGCTGGCCGACGAGCCCACGGGCAACCTCGATTCCGCAACCGGCGAGGCCACCATGAGCATCCTTCGAAAGGTCGTTGCGGATCGGAAGCAGACTCTGGTGCTCGTGACGCACGACCAGCACGCCGCGTCCTTCGCGGACCGCGTCGTCACCATGCGCGACGGCCTGGTGGTTCACGACACGAACAGTCATGGAAACTAGCAACTAGGAACAGGAATGCGAACACGGAACGCAGAATGGGTTCCAAACCGCGGGCTTCATGATCACCCCCGCGACGCGATGGCATTCGCATTCGCCCTCCGTGTTCGTCTTCCTAGTTCCTAGTTTTCCCCAGGGATCAATGTGATTCAGTCTAGCTTGCTCTCCCTGCTCTTGTTCCGTCCCATGGCACGACGCCCGGTCCGGGCGCTGCTCGCCACTGCGGGCATCGCTCTGGGCGTTGCGCTGGTGATCGCGATCCAGGTCATCAACGGATCGACGATCGGGTTCTTCCGGGAGAGCGTGGTGTCCTTCGCGGGCAACGCGAGGCTCTCGGTGACGGGAGACGACGCGGGCTTTCCGGAAGAGCACCTCGAGAAGGTCCGGGAGATGGAGGGCGTCGCGAACGCGGCCCCCACCGTGGAGGCCCGCGTGACCTTCACCACCAAGGAGGGGACGCAGCGCAACCTGTTGGTGTTCGGCATCGACCTGCTGAACGACTCGGCCATACGAGCCTGGAAGACCGAAAACCAGGATGTCGTCGAGGACCCGCTGGAGTTCCTGAACCAGCCCGACAGCATCATCCTGACCCACGCCTTCGCGAACGAGCACGGCCTGGGCGTCGAGTCCCCTGTGCAGCTCATGACCGCGTTCGGCAACAAGACCTTCGTCGTGCGCGGGTTGCTCACCCCCGAGGGGGCTGCCAAGGCCTACGGCGGCGGGTTGGCCATCATGGACATCGACGGCGCCCGCGTCATGTTCGGCAAGGAAGGGCGAACCGACCGCATCGACATCGTTCCCGAGCAGAACGCGGACCTCGAGGCCATCGCCGCGGCGCTTCAGAAGAGGCTCGGCCCGGGGTATCGCGTCGAGCGCCCGGAGGGCCAGGTCGACGCGTTCGACCGCATGGTGCAAGGCTACCAGTCCGTCCTGTCGTTCCTGAGCACCCTCGCCTTGCTCGTGGGCATGCTGCTGGTGGCAAACACCCTCGCAATGTCCGCGGCGGAGCGACGACAGGAGATCGGGCTGCTCCGGGTGGTCGGGGCCTCCCGGAGGATGCTCGTGGGCATGGTGGCGGGCGAGGCGGTCCTGCTGGGCTTCGTTGGCGCGGTCGCGGGCGTCGGCCTGGGCTGGATCCAGGCGAAGGCGCTGGTCGGGTGGGTATCTGGGGCGATGTCGCGCCAGTACGTAACGCCTATCGACGTGACGACTCTCTCGTTGCGCCCTGCTGAGGCCGGTGTAGCGGTTGGCTTGGGGGTGGGCGTGGCGCTGGTGGCGTCGGTCTGGCCGGCGCTCGTCACCACGCGCGTTCCGTGCCTGGACGCGCTGCGTCCCGTGGAGGTCGATCACGAGCCGAAGGCGCGCAAGCGAACCGTGATCCTGAGAGCGGTCGGGCTTGCGATGCTCGTGGCCGTGCTTCCAGCCGGTGCCGTGAGCGATGTGCCATGGGTGCGTGCGCTGCTCCCGTTGCTCGCGATCGTGGGGGCGGTCCTCGGTTCGCCGCTCCTCGTGGAGTGGATGGTGCGCCTGTCGCGGGGGCTGGTGAGCTCGATCGGGTCCACCGGCACGGGCACCGTGGTCCGTCTGGCCTGCGACAGCCTGCTACGAAACCCCCGCCGAACCGGCGCCAACGTCATTGGCCTGGTGATAGGGCTGCTGCTGGTGGTGGTGATCGCCACCCTACACCGGACCTTCGAGTCCACCTTGATGCACCAGATCGACCGGAGCATGCCCAATTCCGTGCTCGTCACGTCCATGGGGCGGATCGTCTCCCTGCAGGTGCAACCGCTTCACGAGGATCTCGGCCCTCAAATCGGAGCGGTTCCTGGTGTTCTGCACCAGGACGGCATCGGCGCCTACGGATTCCGCGCCGTGAAGACACGCTACCGGGGCGACGAGATCGCGCTGAAGGCCTGGGACCGTCCGCACCCCGCCACCCGGTACGAAGTGTTCGACATGTCGGACCGGCCCGCCGCCCAGGCCGGTCCCGAACTCTTCCGCCCCGAGGCTCCCGCTGCCATGGTGTCACGCAACTTCGTGCAGCGGTTTGGGCTCGCGACCGGTGATGACCTCACCTTGGCCACCCCGGAGGGCGAGCTCACCTTGCGCGTCGTGGGCGTGGTCAACGACTTGGCGGCCCCCAACGGCACGGTCTTCATCGACCGGACGCTGTACAAGCGCGTGTGGAAGGATCCCCTCCTCACCGCCTTCGCAGTGCAGGTCGCTCCGGACGTGACCCCCGACGAGCTACGCATCCGCATCGACGAGCGCCTGGGTGCGTCCAAGGGCATCCTGGCTGTGACCACCGCGGGGGTGCGCCAGCAACTACGGGAAGTTCTCGACGAGAGCTTCGCCTACACGAGGGCGATCGAGCTCGCAGCCCTGCTCGTGGGTCTGCTCGGACTGCTCAACACAGGCGTGGTCAGCGTGCTGGGTCGCACGCGTGAGCTCGGCATGCTGCGGGCCGTGGGGATGACGCAGCGCCAACTCGGGGCGATGGTCCTCACCGAATCGCTTCTCCAGGGCCTGTTTGGTGGGATCGTGGCCGCGGCCGTGGGCGCCG
Organism: uncultured Polyangiaceae bacterium; assembly: GCA_964488865.1. GTDB lineage: Bacteria > Myxococcota_A > Polyangia > Polyangiales > Polyangiaceae > MWCO01. The sequence goes on from CAZAWR010000046.1 coordinate 16,320, forward strand.
GCGTCTCCTTGTTCTGGCTGGTGCACGAGCTGACACGCACCCTCGGCTGGGTCCTCGACGTCGAGGTGCCGTGGTCCTCTCTGGGCTGGACCGTCGTGGCGGGCATCGCGGTCGGCTGCCTGGCCGGGCTTGTCGCCGCACGGCGTGCGGTCGGTGCGTCGCTCCGGGAAGCCCTGTCTGAATCGTAGACAGGGTACGGCGCAACCAGGGTTGTCTCCCTGTCGCACGGCGTGCCATGCTTCCACTCATGCACAGGCGCTCCGTCCTCTCGATCCTGGTGCTTGGCCTGACTCTCACCGCTGGTTCGACGGCTGTGCCGGCGCGCGCCGACGACCTCTCCGCCGCGGACATCATGCAGAAGGCCGAGCAAGCACGACGTGTCCGCGACTTGACCGCCGAGGCCTCCCTCACGACAGAGGCCGACGGCCGCACCAAGGTCAAGACCTTCACCCTCTGGACCGCCCTGTCCGACGACGGCGTGCACTACCGGACCCTGGCGAGATTCCACACGCCCGCGGTCATCCGCAACGAGGGCGTGCTCATTCTGGAAGGCCCCGCCGGCAACGACGTGCACCTGTACTTGCCGCGGTACAAGAAGGTGCGTCGTGTGGAGTCCTCGAGCCAGAGTTCGAGCTTCATGGGATCGGTGTTCAGCTACTCGGACATCGCGGTGCAGCACGCAGCGCAGTGGGATCACGTTCGCGAGCGCAAGGAAGCGTGTCCGGGCGTTGCTGCGACGTGCCACGTGATCGCGTCGACGCCGAAGACTGCGGCGATACGCACGCGAACGGGCTACGGGAAGGCGATGCAGTGGGTGCGAGAGGGCAGCTGGGTCGTGATGCGTGGTGAGTACTACGGGCCGGACGGCGTGCTGAGCAAGGTGACGACGGCCTCGGACGTGGTGCAGGTTTCGTCCGGTTCCGACCGCTGGCTGGCCTTGACGACGCGCATCGAGGACGCGAAGACTCGCCGCTTCACGGTGCTGCGTCTCCGCAACGTGCAGGTGGACCAAGGCATCGCCGACTCGGTGTTCACCCAGCAGAACCTTGCGCGAGAGCATAGGTAGGATCTTAGGTAACGCGTGCACCAGAAACTAGGAACTAGGAAGAGGAATGCGAACACGGAATGGCCGGCTCCGCCTTTCGTTGTAGCAGCCGGCGACACGCGTGCTTCTTCTCTGGTCCGATCTGCATTCGCTGTTCGACTTCCCGTGTTCCTAGTTCCTAGTTTTCTGCGGGGTTTGAAGTGCGGAGACGTTGGCGGCTCGCTAAGTACCAACCTATGAGCGCGAGAGTAGTGTCCCCTTCCCTGTCCCATCGCGGTCGCGCACTCGTTCTCCTCTTGGCAGGGGCCCACACGGCGTCCGCGCAAACCGAGTCGCCACGGCTCGCGCCGGACAGCAACGCAGTGGACGATGCACCCTTGCTGGGGGACGGTGAACAGGAAGAAGACCTGGGGTTCGGAGGGCGTGTCTTTTCTTACGCGAGAGTCCCCACGTCCGACCCTGCGGACGACCCGCTCCAGCAAGTCTCCTCGTCGGTCTGGCTCCAGGCCCATCCACGCCTGGGGTCGTCCACCTACGCGCATGTCGTCGGAAGCGTGGACGCCCTGGCCACATCCGTGCTCATCGACGATTCCGTGAGAGCCACGCTGCGAGAAGGCTACGTCGGGGCGACGGGCCACGGTCTGGAAGTTCGGCTCGGACAGCAGATCGTCCCCTGGGGCAATGCCAGCAGTTTCAACCCCACGGACCTTCTCTGCTCGGCGGATCACACGTTCTTCGCGTCCGACACGGAGGTGCGCAGGCTGGGAACGCCCATGCTCTGGGCTTCGTACACGCCTCTCGAGGGGGCCTCTCCCTTCTCCTTCACCGGTGTGATCGTGCCGGTGTTCGCGAGCACACGCCCCTTGGTGCCGAAGGATCTCGTGCCGGAAGGGGTAATCGACGAAGGGCTCGTCCGACCGGAACCCACGCTCGCCCACGCCGAGGTTGCCGGACGGATTCGCTACGCCGCAACGATGTGGGACGCGGCGGTGATGGGGTTCCACGGTTGGAATCACATCCCTGAGTACGAGCTACGTAGCATTGGCGCCACCGACGTGACCGTGCGGCGTCGGCACCGAGCGATCGACGCCGTGGGGCTGGAGGCGTCCGCCTCGGCGGGGTCCTGGGTGTTCCGCTTGGAGTCAGCCTATGTATGGACGGACAACGCGAGGGGCGAGAATCCCGAGCGGCAACCGTCGCACTGGGACGCGGTGGTCGGGGTGGAGCGCCCCTTCTTCGATCGGCTTCGAGCACAGGCCGAGCTCGTCGTTCGCTATCACCCCACGCTCCGGCCCCTGGACGACGTGGTGGGGGCAGATCCGCTCGACACGTTCGTGAGGCGAGAGATGCGGAAGGTGAACGCGTTGCTGCTCAGCTACCGGTACCAGGTCTGGCCGCTGGGGGCGCTGCGACTTGCCTACGCGACGGAAGACGATCGATTCGAGGCGGAGGTATTCGGTGCGGTCCAGCTCGTGCGAGAGCAGGGGGAGGACCTCGACTTCTTCCTACGACCCCAGGTCACGTGGTCCGTGTCGGACGCGCTGCGGTGGCGTCTGGGCGCAGAGCTGTTCGAGGGCTCGTCTGGCGGCTTCTTCGGTGCCCTGCACGCCTTCAGCGGGGCGTACACCGAAGGGGAATTCGTGTTCTAGGTTGCTACCTCACGCATCCGGCAAACAGCCCCTCGTTCAGCATCATCGCGAGCCGCACCAACTGTGGTGCCATCCTCCGCATCATAGGCTCACGAGCTTCGGTGCTTCCTTGACGAAGAACGCCTTGACCGCCTCCCACTGCTTCCCGTCGAGTCCAGGCGGGAACACGCCATCCCTTTCCGCGTCATCGAAGTACGTAAGAGCGCGCAGCACGTGGTAAAGGTCTGCTTCCCGGATGCCGAAACGCGCGACATACGCCTCGCCGCACGCGCGGAGCGACAGTCCGGTTCGTTGCAGCGCTTCGTGCAGATCCCAGAAGTCTCTGCGCAAGCCACGCCGCGAAATGGCAGCGAGCTTCATGACGGCGAGGTCACGCACGCCTGCCAGGGCCACGCCAAATGCCTCGGACGGCGGGTCGAGAAGCGGATACGGATAGCGGACGAAGTCGATCGGGAGCCCGTCGCAAAGCAGGTGGAGCGCGGCGTCCGTTTCCGCGCGAACCTCGACGCGATCGAAGCTCGTCTCGACCTCGCGCTTGACTGCGTCGAAATCGGCAACCGGCGTGAGACTGAAGAAGTCGAGTTCCGCGGAGCGACGGTGCGAGAGCTGGATTGCCAATCCGGTGCCACCCGCGAGATAGTATGCACCGAGCACCGGCAGCAGGCTCAGTCGATCCAGGGCGCGGCGTTGCTGGTCCGAAAGGCCGGGGGGGTCGCCCATGGCTCGTTCTCCGCTTTGAAGAAGGCGCGCCAGAACGCGCGGGTTCTCGGGCTGATCAGGGGGTGTGCGGCCTCGCGGAAGAAACCGTGGATGCGATCGGGGCCGAAGACTGACAAGACGACGCGAACGTCTGCCAGGCGCCCCTGCTCGAGGACGCGCGCGAGGATCGCGTCCGCGTGCTCGTCGACGTGCAGCGCGTCGAAATCGACGTCCCAGAAGATCCAACGCAAGCTTTCGGGCAGCGAGCAACTCACCCCATGAGCATAGCACCGCGGCGCGGACTGTGGTGTGGGCGGTGCAGGAGAAGGTGAGCCGTGCCACACGCCCCAACCTCGCACCGGCATCAGGCTCCGAGCTCGTGCCACACTCCTCAACCTCCCACCTCTTGACTTGCAAAGGCCTGCCGCATTCCTGCGACAGGGAGCGGGTCGACGTCCCGGTCGTCAGATGTTCGCGCGTCATCGCGTAGTGGCCTTCAGAGCACGGTCGTCCGACCGCGTCAGCCCCAAGGGAGGATCCCATGTCACGTTTCAGGCACGCCACTGCGCGCCATTCGGCGTCGCAGGCCAGCACATGCTCGATCGTTCCACCCTTGTGCTTCGCAAGGATACGTGGAAGCCTGCAACCAGACCGGCATGGCACGAGCCACGCAAATGGATCGCGTGAGCCCGATGCGTGCGCACGTCTCGAGGTGGGCATGAGACAGGCAATAGGCATTGGGCGTGTGGTTGCATGGACTGTCGCCCCATGGTTGGTGGCCGCAGTCATGGGGTGTGGAAGCGATTCCGGCAGCGACACCGCGCCCGGGACCGGAGGCGCACAGAACACCGGGGGCACGGATGGCGGCGCGGCCCAGGACGCCAGCGCCGGCACCGGAGGAACAGCCGGAGACTCCGGCACCGGAGGGACAGGCGGCACGGGAGGAACCGAAACGGGCGGCACCGGCGGCGGCGCAGCGTGCGGCGACGGCATCAAGCAAACCGGCGAGGAGTGCGACAAGAGCGACCTCGCGGGCAAGGATTGCGAGGCCCTCGGCTTTGCGAGCGGAACCCTCGCCTGCGAGGACACCTGCACGTTCGACCTCTCGGGATGCTCCGGCGCCGTGGCGCACTGTGGCAACTCGATGAAGGAGGCCGGTGAAGACTGCGACGGCTCCGACCTCGGCGGCAAGGACTGCGTGGCGTTGGGGCTGCTGGGCGGCACCCTGCTGTGTCGGCCGGATTGCACGTACGATGCGAGCGGATGCACCGGGCCGGACTGCGGCAACGGCATCATCGAGGGCGCCGAAGTGTGCGACGGCACGGATCTGGCGGGGGCGACGTGCACGTCGATAGGAAAGGGATACACCGGGGGCACGCTCGGCTGCACGGCCTGCCAACTGAACGAGAGTGCGTGCTTCACATGCGGGAACGGCGCGATCGAGACCGGAGAGGAGTGTGAGGACGGCAATCTCGGTGGGGCCACGTGCGCCAGCCTGGGCACGACCGGCGGCGTGCTGTCCTGTGGTTCGGATTGCAGGTACGACCGCAGCCTTTGCTACGGCTGCGGCAACGGACTCCAGGAAACGGGGGAGGCCTGCGACGGCACCGACCTTGACGGCAAGACGTGTGCAACGCTGGGGTCTGGATTCACGGCGGGAGCCCTCTCGTGCACCGGAGCGTGCCAGTTCAACACGGCATCTTGCACCACGTGCGGCAACGGCACGTGCGAGCAGGGCGAGACAGCCACGTCCTGTGCTGCCGATTGCGGCGTGGTGGACATGGCTGCCGGGGCAGTGCACACGTGTGCGGTCCTTGCTGATGGTTCGGTACGTTGCTGGGGAGGCTGGACCGGTCTGCGCGCGGGAGGCGCGGGCACGGTCCTCAGGCCGATGAAGATTCCCGGGATTGCCAACGCAAAGGCCGTGGCCGCGGGCAAGGAGCACACCTGCGTGCTGACCAGCACCGGAACGGTCAAGTGCTGGGGACGGAGCGGGTGGGGCCAGACAGGCGCCGGCTCGCTCGACGACGAGGTGTGGCCTCCCGTGCAGGTGCCCGGCGTGACCGGGGCAAAGGTCCTTCGGGCAGGGGCGTATCACACTTGCATCATCACGAGCGCGAACCAGGTGAGCTGTTGGGGGCGTGCGGACCACGGAGAGCTGGGGTTCAGGCCTATTGACTCGAACCGTTTCCAGACACCCACGCAGCCGGCGTCCCTCGCCGAGGGGATCCAGGTTGGCGCCGGGCAGTTCCACACCTGCTCGGTCCAGGCAGCGGGTGGCGCGCGTTGCTGGGGCTACAACGCATACCGACAGTTAGGTATCACCAACGGGCCTGGCTCGGGCGTTTGGAAGCTCCAGCCAACCGCCGTCGGCGGACTGACAAGTGCGACCCGAATCGCTGGCGGAGGGACCCACACCTGCGCCACCCGGAGCAAGACGGGTGCGTCCGCGGTCGTCTGCTGGGGCAACAACAACAAGGGACAGCTCGGCAACCTGAGCTTCACGGCCACAGGCGCTCCCGTGGCGGTGTCCGGACTCCCCACGACCACCGTGCCGACAGCCATCGCGGCCGGAACAGAGCACTCGTGCACGGTCATGAGCTCGAAGGTCTGGTGCTGGGGCGCGAACGGCAATGGGCAACTCGGTATCGGCAACAAGCTCGACGCCAACTTCGCGGTCGAGGCCAAGAACATCACAACGGCCACCCGGGTCTTTGCAGGATCCAGGTTCAGCTGCGCGATCCTGTCGGACAAGACATCCCGCTGCTGGGGAGAGAACACATCGGGACAGACTGGGATCGGCTACACCTTCCCGGTCAACGTGCCGCTCCAGCCGGAGGGACTGTAACCATGAAGACGACCCACACCTTCTCAGGGCTGACCCTCGCATTCGGTCTGCTCGGACTGGTCGCCGCGCCCAGTTGCTCGCTGAACCCGTCGTCCCTGGACGAACCCGAGCCTCTCGGTTCCGTGACGCAGGCCGCCTCAATCTGCGGGAACGGTATCGTCGAAATCGGGGAGGAATGCGATAAGGGCGCAAGCAACTCGGACACCGAACCTGACGCGTGCCGTACCGACTGCCGCCCAGCCTACTGCGGAGACGACGTCCTGGACTTCGGAGAGAGTTGCGACCAGTATGCACACACTTACGAGAACCAAGACAGCTGGTGTAACAACACCTACGTGGCCCCTACGTGCACACCCAACACCTGCGGGAACGGCCACCCGAACAACACCACGACGACCTATGGCACGTCGGAAGCCTGCGACGACCACAACAGCGAGGACGGCGACACGTGCCGTTCCGACTGCGGCCAGGACATGACCAAGTGCGGAAACAACCTCGTGGACCAGGGCGAGCAATGCGACCTCGGCCCGACGTTGAATTCGGATCTGCCCAACAAGATGTGCCGCAAGAACTGTCAGGCGGCGCGCTGCGGCGACGGCATCGTCGACAACCTGGCCGTGCCCCCCGAGCAATGCGATCGGAACGACGGCTGCGGGCCGGACTGCACCTGGCTCTGATTCACCGTCCCCCAAACTCCCGGTACGCCTCGAACAGCGCCACGGCATTCTCCGTGGGAACGTCGGGCAGCAGGTTGTGCGCCGTCCCGAAGATGTACCCTCCCCCTTCGCCGAGCATTTTCACTCGCTCCTTCACATGCTCTCGCACCTGCGCGGGCGTACCCTTCGGCATCACCTCCTGAATGTCCACCCCGCCCTGAAACGCGAGGTCCTTGCCGTACTCACGCTTCAACCGCTCGAGATCCATCGCCGCCGGCTGCAACGACTGCAGCACGTCGAGCCCGCAGTCGATGAAGTCCGGGATCAGCGCCGTCACGTTCCCGCACGAGTGGTACATCGTCTTCATCCCGTAGCGGTGCGCGAGCTCGATGTACTTACGGAAGCGCTCCTTGAAGTACCGACGGTACATCTTCGGGCTGACCCACAGGCCCGTCTGCGTCCCCATGTCGTCGCCGAGGAAGAAGATGTCGATCGTGCCTTCGGCAGCCTGGAACACCCGCTCGTTGTAGGTGAGGTAGTAGTGCGAGATGTGCTCGAGAATGCATTCGGCGATCGCGGGCTCGAGAACCAGGTCGGAGAGGAACTGCTCCGTACCTCGGAGGTACATCGCGGGCTTGAGCTGGGCCGTGCGGTCGAGGCGGTCTCCACCATTGACCACGGCACACTCAGTGCGCGCCGCGGCCTCGCATTCCGCCTTGACTGTGTCGTAACGCCAAAGCTCCGCGGAGGGCCAGTTGCCATAGGCTTCGATCTCCGCCACCGAGGTCGCCGACTCCAAGGGAGATTGATGCACGTGCTGGTAGGTCCAGGTCCATGCCCGGCCCGTCCGGTCCGTCCCCTCCACCGTCATCGCCTTGCGAAGCACGCCCCAGTGGTCCTCGACGAGCCCGTCGTCGTGCTTCTTCATCTGCAGCCCCACGAAGCTCGGGCCCATCACATACCGCAGGTCCACCCCAAGGGCTTTCAGCAATCCCTCCTTGTCCGCAACACCGTAATGCCGCAGGAGGCGCTCCGTCACCTCGGCGTTGGCCCAGTAGTCGATGGGAATGCGGTCGGGCTCTTCGTGGCGGAGCGCGGCAAGAACGCGGCTTCTGGAGTTCATTGTCACCTACCCCACCAGCTTACGCGCGCAGTCCACCGCACTCACCGCGTCCGGGGCGTAGCCGTGCGCGCCAATCTCGTCGGCCCAGGCCTGGTTCACGGGTGCGCCCCCGACCATCACCTTCACCCGGTCGTGCAGGCCCGCGGCTCGCAACGCGTCGAGCGTCGCCTTCATCATCGGCATCGTCGTCGATAGCAGCGCCGAGAGCCCGATCAGCGCCGGCTCATGCTCCCGCACCGCCTGGACGAAGCGATCAGGAGAAACGTCGTGCCCGAGGTCGATCACCTCGAACCCCGCCCCCTGCATCATGATGCCGACCAGCTTCTTGCCGATGTCGTGCAGATCCCCCTGCACCGTCCCGATCACGATCTTGCGCGCGGAGGTGGAGGCGCCAGCCGCCAGCAAAGGCTTCAACAGCTCGAGCCCCGCGTGCATCGCGCGGGCCGCCACGATCACCTCGGGAATGAACAGCTCGCCGTCTCGGAAGTCGCGCCCCACGCGATCCATGCCAGGCAGCAGCCCCTCGTTGAGCACCTGCAGCGCGGAAAGACCTTCCCCAAGCGCCGTTTTCGTCGATGCCACCACGCCCGGCGCATCCCCGTCGTACAGCTGCTGGCCGAGCTTCTCGAGTGTCTGGCTCATGTCGTTCCGGCTCCCCGGGTCCCCGGCATCTCGCCCGGGCCCTTGTCGCGACGATACTTGCAGTCCTGAAGGTCACATGCCTCGCAGCGTGAGCGGGCGACTGCCGGCCCTGGGGGTGCGAGGATCACCGCGAAGCTCACGGACTTTCGCGGGATCATCATCGAGCTGTCCGTGAGACGCACGCCCACTTCGCCCGTGGGCAGGCGCGCGAGCAAGTCGTGCTGGCAGGCCAGCGCCCACTTCCCATAGCCGGGGCTGATCCGTCGGGCCGCCCGCAGTCCTTCTCCCTGGACCGCGACGCACACCCGCGCGTGCAGCACTTCGGCCGCTTGTTCCGCAGCCACCGAGCCATAGGCGTCCAGCACGAGCGCCCCAAGCGCATCTCCCGCCTCCGAGAGGCGACGCTCCTCCTCTTCGAGCCCCGCCCCAATCGTACAGACGCCCAGGGCTACCCGCTCCGACGGCGACGGCATCCCAACCGTTTCCGCCTCGGCCTGGCTCGCGAAGGTGAATGCACCGCGCCCGCGTACGAGGGAGTCCGCGACCGGCCTCATCGCGTCGATGGTTGCCATCACGCGCGCAGACGGGCTCTTGCTGCGCGGGTAACCCAGGGATCGCAGCACTTCCCGGGGCGGGATGGTCACGGGAAGGTCGAGCACGGAGCCGGGCCGCAGGACCATGCTCAGCCTCCGTCGACCGCGTCGATAGCGACTCTCGCCGCGCGAACGAACGGAGCGTCCGTCCCGCAACAGCCACCCACGAGCCGCGCGCCGGCACGCACCATGGCGGCCAGGTCTCTGGCGAAGGGCTCGGGGACTGCGTCGTAACGAATGCCGGACGGCGTGGTGATGGGCTGTCCGGCATTGGGCTGGGCTACGATCGGCACGGCTCCGAGACCCCCGTGAGCCTGCTCCACCATCGCGATCATCGCCTCCGAGGTCACCGTGCAATTGCACCCCACGGCGGTGGCGCCGGCCTCCACGAGCGACGAGAGCGACGCCACCAGAGGGTCCCCCATGAACGTGAAGATACCGCGCTTGCGTGGCTCGAAGGTCATCGAGCACAGGACGGCCAGCCCGGTGTCCCGTGCCGCGCGCACGGCCGCGAGAGCCTCCCGAACGTAGTACATCGTCTCGATGGAGATGAGGTCCACCCCCGCGGCGGCCAAGGCCTCGCACTGCTCCCGAAACGCCTCCTCCATCGCTTCCTCGGTGCCTTCCCCCACGGGCGGGAGGAACAACCCAGTCGGGCCCACGTCCCCGGCCACCAACACGCCGTCGCCCGCGGCTTCCCTGGCGAGCGACACGGCCAGCGTGTTGAGCTCACGACAACGACCGTCGAGACCATCGGCCGCGAGCTTCACAGGGTTCGCACCGAAGGTGGTGGTGTGCACGAGGTCGCTCCCCGCCTCCACGTACCCGCGATGCACTTCCCGGATCCGGTTCGGGTGTTCGGTCAGCCACCGCTCGGGCGCGGTACCGGGTGGCAACCCCATCGAGATGAGCACGGTCCCCAGCCCGCCGTCGAGAAGAAGCGGGCGGTGGTGAACGCGGGTGAGAAGTTCGGCGGGTGTCATGGCACAGCAACGCTGGTGTGGATGCTCGAGGTATAGGCCAAGGCGAGGGCCCGGCCAAGAACCGGGGAACCCGCAAGGCTGTTCGAGCCTCACCGACAAGCCGCGTCCCTCGTCGACGGCAGGACGGTCATGACGGTGTCTACGGATCAGGATCGAGCGTGATACGGGTCGCGCCGCGACACGGGACGTGAACCGTGTGGCCTTTGGTTTTCCAGTCCACGGGAGTGCCTTCCCCGAGGCGGACGTGCTTCAGGTGGCAGAACGAGACGAGCCTCTCGTTCGTCTTTCCCAGGCGCACTCCGGACACGTACACATCCAGCGACGACGCGGAGCACACGGTCAGGAGCCCCTGGTAGGACAGAAGGGGGTCGCCGTCGCCTGCGGCGAAGGCCGGGCACGGGTCAGCCTCGGGAAGCGGCGACGCAGAAGGCGAAGCGTCGCGCGTGGGAGTAGTCGTGGGGACAGGCTCGAGGGGGACCGGGTCCGGCGGGGCTGCCATCGTGACGGAAGGTTCGAGTGGAGGAATTGCGGCGTCCGGTCGAGGTCGGAACAGGTACCAGGCGGCAGCGGCACCCAGAGCGGCAAGGCAGACGAACACGAAAAGCAGAAGCATCGCCGGGAGCAAGTTGCGATGTGTGGAGGCGGGCATCGGCGCGGGAAGCACACGCGTTGCTTCTGAGGCCGGGGCAGGATCCGCAGGGGTCTGCTGCGGTGCATCGACCGAAGGATCCGCGTTCCCTGAAGAGTCCAGGATCGGGGAATTCGAGAATCCGAAGACGTGGGGGAAGTCCAGGCTGCTCGCGGGAGGAGGAGGGAAGCTCACCTCCGTAACCGGACTGCGCGGGACCTGAGGGCCCAGCAGAGGCGAGACGTCGCAGATCGCGGAGAGCAGGTCGCACGCGCTGCGCCAGCCTTTCAACGCGGCATGGGGACCGATCAGCCGCACGCCGAAGCCGGGCGGCGCCGCTGTTCGCAGCTGATCCGACGGCACGTTGCGCCATACCACCACCCCGTCGAGTTGGTACCGTGCGCCCATCAGGGGCGGCTTGAGCTCGAGCTCCACGGGGCCGAGCGGCGGCGGCGCCAGCGTACGAACAAACATGCCGGTTGCGCTCGCGTTGAAGGCGAACCCCGTCTCGGGCGCGTCCCCGTTCGTGCGAAAGGACACGGTCGTTCCGTAGAGCAAGCGCGGGCTGGCCCTCACGTCGTGCCCTTCCTGGCAAAGGGTGTTCGTGGCGAAGAGAATCGCCTCCGGCAACCCGCACGTGTTCATGACGACACCACGACGTCCGGAGCCGAGCGGTCGTGGGTGCGACCACGGCTCGAGGGCCGGGTCCTCCACGACCCACAACGGGCTCAATCGCCCCGTGGGCATCAGTTCGGCGAGAGCGCTTGCTTCGGTCCTGTCCGCCCTCGCCACGACCAGGTGGACGTCGGACCGGGCCAGGAATGTGCGCAGGGCAGAAGGGTCGGGGACGACGTCCACGGAGAACCCCGCCTGGCGCAGCACGCGACCCAGCACGTCGCAGCGGCGTGGGTCGGCATCCAACACCACCGCCCGTCCCCGGCAACAAGAGCCGCGAAACGACCGTGCGGGCATGGATCGCAGACGGTTCACGATGAGGCGCGGGTCGGCAGGCAAGACGTCGTCCGCGCCGGTGGCGAGCCAGTGAGAGAAGGTGGCGTCGTCGATGCCCGGGACCAGCGCCAGGATCGGGAGGTCGGCGATGGCTGGCTTGGACCGGGCCATCGAGCACAGGGATGGCGAGTTGGGGACGGTGGCATCCATCAGGATGGCGTGCGGCGGTTGACGACCGAGGCAAGCGAGGGCGCCCTGCACGTCGGTTTGGACGGTCATCGACCAGCCGTCTGCGGCCGCGTAAGCCCGCAACGATTCGAGCCATGGTGCGGTCGTGCGCGAGACGACGAGGAGGCTTCGGTGGGGGGGCATGGTCACATCGGGGCTCCTTCGAGCGGCGCTTGGCGTCGGGTCGGGTGCCATGTGGGGTCGGCATGGCCGCGGGCTCGTCGGTGGGTGTGGTCGCGAACTCGATTAACTGGGAGCACACGTCGTGCCACTGGCGGGTCGTAGCGCCCGGGCCTGGATACTCAACTCTCTCGTCTTTTCGCGGGTTACGGCTGTGCGGCCACGGTGGTCCCACTGGGACCTCGGGGGTCACGGGCGGGTGACGAACTTGACGCGAACGGAGGGGCAACCTCGCGCTTCAGACGTGGGCTGGGGCGTGATGCGTGTGTTCGAGGGCCTCGAGGAGGTCTTCACATCGCCGCATCGACTCTACGGCCGAAGTGAAGGACGCACCCGCCGCCAGTACTTCCCTCGACGGGTACCCTTGCGTTGCGAGTCGAAGATTGAATCGATCCCGGAGGCACAGGTGTTCCTTCGGTTGAGTGACCTCGTCCAGCGCAGCTCGGTTCATCTGCCACGCCTTCAACTCGGCCACGTGTCGGCCGCAGCGCAGTTCATTGCCACAGATCCGTATCGCTTCCTCTACGTTCTGATAGAGCCACGATTCGATGCTGTAGAATGGCACGAGCAACAAAAGCCGCCCGATTGCCGCCGCCTTTCGTCGAGAAGCTGTTTCGGGGTCGACGGGACGCTGGCGGAAAGCGAGATCATCGATCGTTCGTTGGATGCTCGTCCGGTAGGCGTCAAACTTCGCGAGGTTCTCGCTCGAACCATGTTCTGACCACCTGCGATCTCCGTCCACGTGGAATACGACGAATCCAGCGTTGCTTGCCTGGAGCAACTGAGTCGCGATCGCCCTGGTCAGGTCGACCTTGTGCTTGTGATCGGCCGGCCGGGAGCTCTTCCAAAGGTTGCCACGCATCGCCCGCTTGGCGCCGTCGTTGGCGGGGTCGATCTGCACGCGATGCGTTTGAGCATGCTCATCAACGAGCAGGAGCATTTTCTTGACGAGAGCCCGAACGACATCGAACGCGTCGCTGGAGCCATCCTCGGTCAGCACCAGAATGGACAGGCACGCATCGTGAGTCACCATAGCCCCCGCGTCCTCAAGATTTCGCCTACTTGCTGGATACCAACCTCATACGCGCCGTAGAAGGATCTCGCATCGTCTGCGCTCATGTTTTTCCAATCGATGCCCATCCCCCCCCCATCGCGGCCGGTTCTTCTCCTGCACTGGATGAAAGAGCGCTGGACTTGCTCGGCGGATTCGAACGGAAGAAAGTCCAGCAACAGAGGGTTCTGACTCGTGAGAAACGCCTGGCGGCCCTCGATCTTCCGGAGGCAAGCTTCGATCCACTCGTAGTGCATGCCGTTGACCAGTTCGTCAGCCACGATGATGTCCGGATTCGCCTCCAAGTAGTACAGAAACGCGAAGAGCCGCTTCTGACCGTAGCTCAGGTAGTCGTGCTGAATGACGGACCCTTGGCTGTCCGTGGTAAATGAGTAGATGGGATTACCGAAGGACCACCGCAATCCTTCCGCGCTAGCCTCCTTCTGGAGCAACCTGCCCTCCAGCCGCGCGCCTTCGAATTCAAGCAAAGCGACAGCATCCTTCAAGAAGGGAACCTCGCTGTCAGGGAGGTTCTGGATGGGAGAAGGAGTGGCCCGCTCGAACAGCTTCGACCTCAAAGTGAAGAGCAAGCTTGCGGGGCAGTACCCAGGAGAAAACAGGTCCACGGTCCCGCCGGTATCGGTCAGCACGATCCATGTCGCGTCCGGCCCGGTCATGCGTCGGAACGCATCCAGACCCTCGTCGAACCGTATCGTATTGAGCTGTCTGTAGAGACAATCAATGCCTTCCTCGGAAACGACCGAGCCGATGCTGGCCGCGTCGCCGACCATGGCAAGGTCCAGAGCGAAGGCCGGAAAGTACCACTCGAATGGAACCACGGTGGGGACGTCGGACACGACGCCATCTCGCTCGAGCCGCGCTCCTGCCGGCGTCCCAGAGACCCGAAGCGTCACTTCGTCGGTCTCCACCTCAACTCGAAACGACCACTCTGGCTCCGTCGAGCCGCGTCCTGCACCGTTCCTCCGAGCTCCGCGGGCGGCGAACTCCTTCGGGCCGCCGCGGCTCTGCAGAGTAACGGCCATTCTCACATTGCCGAGCAGGAGTTCGTACTCGATCGATAGCGGCTCGTGGCGCAACGATTCGAATCGGGACCCAACGACAGTGGCAATCAACTCGAGCAAGGTCGTCTTGCCGGTGCCGTTGCGCCCCAAGAGCACGTTGACGCCGTCGTTGAACACGAGCCTCGTTCCTGGCTCGACAGATCTGTATTGGTGAACCACCAACTCCTTCAGCGTCGCTGCCATTCTGGAATCCTTACCTCGGTTGCACCTCAGCTAGCCACACGATGGCAACGAACGCAATGCGTGCTTTGCCTGGGCACCTGAAAGGCCAACCCAAGTGCCTAGCCCCATCCCCTCGACTCAATCGTCCTTGTCCTTGCCCTTCCCCTTGTCCTTGTCCTTGTCCTTGTCCTTGTCCGAGGGCGGCGTCGTGGCGGGCGGCGTCGTGGCGGGCGGATTCCCCGTCGCGGGCGGCGTCGTGGCGGGCGGATTCCCCGTCGCGGTCGGCGGAATGCCCGGCACCGTGCCCGGCGGGAAAATCTGGGGCGGCGTGAACGGGATCGTGGTCGTGGGCACCGTCGTCGTCGTGGTGGTCGTGGTTGCCGTGGTAGCGGGCGCCGTTCCGGTCGCGGCCGGCGGGCTTCCCCCTACCGTGCTCGCGCCCGTCGAAGCGCCTGTCGAATCGCCCGTGGGCGCCAACCTCGTCCTCGTGGTCGCCCCCGCTTTCGTCCCCTCCCCGCCGACCGCAGCAGGCACGTCCACGCGGTCTCCCGCCACGCTGCCTTCCTCGCCCCCGGCGAACGCATACCAGAGAACCGCAGCCCCGCTCGCCACCACCACGAGCAACAGCACGCCTACGCCGGCTGCGATCGCGATCAGCGGCAGTCCCTTTCGGCGGGTCGGCGGCGCACCGGGCTCGATGAGCGTTGGCACCAAGGGCACGGAAGCCGGGGGCCGGGAGGCTGGCGCCACCGGCTCGTCCATCGTCGCGGTACGGGCCGACACCGCCGCCCCCACCACCGCACTTCGCGCATGGGGAGCATCGGCACGAGTCGCTTCGCTCACCGGGGCGGAAGCCCCATCCCCGGGGTCCGTCGGCAACAACCCGATCGAGCCAGGGCCCTCCACGACGGGGATCGGCTGGGACCGCGCGTACGGCGGAGGTTCTCCTCGCAACAGGGCCCGCACGTCTTCCTGCATTGTGCCGGCGTCCGGGTATCGATCCTTGGCCGCGAACTGCAAGGCCCGGTTCACCACGAGCGCGAGGTCCGCCGGGACGCCCGGCACGATCGACTCCACCGGCGGCGCCGGAAGCGTCGCCATCTTGATGAGGATGTCCGCCTCCGTAATGCCCTCGTGAATCCGACGACGCGTGATGCACCGAAACATCGTCGCCCCCACGGCGAACACGTCCACACGCCCGTCGATGTGCACCCCGCGCACTTGCTCGGGCGCCATGTACGTCAGCGTGCCGACGGCCATCCCCGTGCGAGTGACGAACGTACGCGGCGCCCCTTCCTTCATTCTCGCCACGCCGAAGTCGAGCACCTTGAGCCGGCCGTCGGCGCACACGAACAGGTTGTCCGGCTTGATGTCGCGATGGACGATGCCGTGGTCGTGCGCAGAAGCCAGCACGTCGAGCACCTGGTCAGCGTAGCCGAGCATGGCGTTCACGTGCAGGGTCTCGCCGCTCTCCAGAATGGCCGCCAGGGACCGCCCCTCGAGCAGCTCCATGACCATGAAGGGACAACCGTCCTCGCAGACGTCGATGTCTCTGACCTCGACGGCACCCGGGTGTCCGAGGCGGTTCACGGCGTGGGCTTCCTGCTCGAACCGCGCGCGCGTCTCCGGGCCGACGGCCACCTCCTCGTGCAGGATCTTGATGGCGTCGCGACGCCCGATGCGGTGCACGCCCACGTACACCGCGGCCATGCCGCCCCAGCCGAGCAACCGCTCCAGCGTCCACTTGCCACAAAGGGTCTGCCCCAGGCGCCGGTTCAGGTACTCCGTCTCGTCCATGCTGGTGGGATTGTGCCGGGTAGGGCATCGAAGTCAAGCATGGGCCTCGCTGCACGGCGGCCATGGGCGACAACGCAAGGCCCCAACTCGACGCTCAGTCGGCCATGGACAAGAGTGCAAGGGCCTTCATCTGTGGATCCCGTACTCGCGCAACTGGACAGCGTCGGTTCCCCTGCGCTCGTTTTCCATGGACTCCCCCGTCACGCCTCCCGCGATGCAGCTCCATCGTTCACGCCGTGCTCCGTGCCCCAAAGGCTACCACAGCCGCTCGCGCCCTGGCGGTCGGGCGCGAAGAGACCGCCCTGCCAATCTCCGCACCAACCACAACCCTTCTGTGGTTTCTGCGGCTTCTGTGGTTCTCCGGCTGACTCGGGGTCACCGCCCACGAATCGACGACCCGTCCAGGACCTCCCGCACCTTCCGCGCCAGCTCGGCTCCCGTGAACGGCTTGCCAAGGAACTGCGTCCCTGCATCGAGCACGCCGTGATGGACGATGGCGTTGTCGGTGTAGCCCGACATGTACAGGACCTTGATCGCCGGCCGCGTCTTCACGAGCTCGAGGGCGAGCGCTCGGCCGCTCATCTTGGGCATGACGACGTCGGTGAGCAGGAGCTGGATTTCGCCCTCGTGCCGCGCCGCGATCTCGAGCGCCTCGGCCCCGCCCGCTGCGGTCAGCACGGTGAAGCCCGCGGCCGTGAGCGCCTTTTGCGCCACTGCGCGCAACGCTGCCTCGTCATCGACCACGAGAACGGTCTCGGTTCCGGTCGCCCGTGTCACGACGTGCTGGGTCTGAGGGACTGTCGCCGTGGTCCCAAGCTCGCGTGGCAGATAGATCTTGAACGTGGTCCCCCGGCCTAGCTCGCTGTAGACCCAGATGTTGCCGCCGCTCTGCTTGACGATGCCGTACACCGTCGACAGACCCAACCCCGTCCCCTTGCCCTTCTCCTTGGTGGTGAAAAAGGGCTCGAAGATCCTCGCCTTGGTCTGCTCGTCCATGCCGCAGCCCGTATCCGTAACCGCGAGCCGGACGTAGGCGCCGGGCGCCACGGCCACGTGGCGCGCCGCATACGCTTCGTCGATCTCCACGTTAGCGGCTTCGATGGTGAGCTTGCCGCCCGCGGGCATGGCGTCCCGCGCGTTGACCACCAGGTTCATCAGCACCTGCTCGATCTGTCCTGGATCCGCCAGGACCAAGCCCAGGTCCGGTGCGAGTACCTGGACGTAGTCGAGGTCTTCGCCAACGATCCGCCGGAGCATCTTCTCCATCCCGGCGGCGATCTGGTTCAGGTTGAGGGGCACCGGCTGGAGGGTTTGCTTGCGGCTGAAAGCGAGGAGCTGGCGGGTCAACACCACCGCCCGCTCGGCGGCCTGCTTGACCTCGACAAGGTCACCGCGGATCGGATCGGCCTCGCGCAGGGCCTCCATCGCGAACGCGGTGTTGCCCAGGATCACGGAAAGCAGGTTGTTGAAGTCGTGCGCCACGCCGCCAGCGAGGCTGCCGATCGCCTCCATCTTCTGAGACATCCGAAACTGCTCTTCGAGGCTCTCCTGCTCGGTGACGTCACGGATCGCGCCCACGATGAACCGCGCTCCCTGACCGTCGACATAACGCGTCTTCTTCGTGACGATGGTCCGGACCTCCCCACCGAAGGCAGTGAGCGACTCCCTGCATAGGTTCTCTGCTCCCGACGAGAGGACCTTCCGGTCTACTTCCAGGAAGTGATCCATCTGGTCGGCTGGCAGGCACTCCAGACCGGTCGTCCCGATGATCTCCTCTCGCGGTCTTCCGAGGAGCGCGCACAGGGCATCGTTGACGAGCGTGAACCTTAGCTGCTCGTCCTTCACGAACACGGGATCCCCGATCGCGTTGATGATGCGGTCGAGGTACTCCTTGGATGCCTTCAGACGCTCCTCGGCCTGCTTGCGCTCCTCGGTCTCCACCCGCAGGTCCTCGAGCAGATTGAGCGCGGCGACCCGGCCCTGCTCGATCTCCCGCGTGCGTTCAGCGACCAGGGCCTCGAGCCCCTTCGTCTGTTCCCGTTTCGAGATGGCCGCGGCCTTGATCTTCGCCATGGCGCGAACCTGGGCGGTAAGCTCAGCCTCTTCGATTGGCTTGCTCAGGAACGCCTCGGCTCCCTCCTCCAGCGCCCTGACCCGGTGCTCGCGGTCGGCTCGCAGCGCCGTCAGAAAAACGACCGGGATGTCCCGGGTGCGCGCGTCAGCCTTGAGCCTGCGGCAAACCTCGAAACCGTCCATCTCCGGCATCACCACGTCGAGCAGAATCGCGTCCGGGTCCTCGGCAGCCGCCAACTCGAGGGCCTTCGAGCCACTCGTCGCGGTCAGCAACCGGGCCGCCGGGAGGGCATCCTCGAGCAGGGCCTGAAGACTGATGAGGTTGTCCGGATGGTCGTCGACCGCTAGCAGCGTAAGTTCAGGCGTCGGCATCGAGCACTCCCTTGATGGTTTGCAGCAGCACCTGCGCGTCAATCGGCTTGGCAACGTACCCGTCGAAGCCGTGGGCCAGAATCTCCTCGCGGTTACCCTTCATGGCACTGGCGGTGAGCGCGATCACCGGCAGGTAGCCGAGGCTCTCTTCGGCCCGCAGCGCCTCGAGCGCACGGATCCCGTCCACCGCGGGCAGGGAGATGTCCATCAACACGAGGTCGGGGCGGTGCGCCAGGGCCTGCGCCACCCCAGCCTTCCCATCCGCGGCTTCGACGACCTCGTACTGTTCCTCGAGCACCGCCCTGGCGGTCATCAGGTTGTCGGGGTCGTCCTCCACCACCAGCACGAGTGGCTTGCCGGGCCGTCGCGGTCGGGAAGGCCCCCCCCGCCTCGCACCGGGCGCCGGCAGCGAAGCAGCTGCAGGCGCGTCGCTCATGGGTCGAGGTGGCATCATCGCCGCGACCGCGCTCAGCAATTCAGCGCGGTCCACGTCGCCCTTCTGGATGAGCTGGTGAATGTGGTTGCCCTCGAGGAAGCGGAGCTCCTCCTTGGTGACGTGCTTGGCAGTCAGGATCAGCACGGGCACCCCAACGGTTCGCGCCGCACCGCGCATGAGCCTCAAGACCTCGAAGCCATCCACCCCGGGCATCATCAGGTCCAGGATGACGGCGTCGGGCAACCAGGCTTCCATCTGCGCGATCGCTTCGCGGCCGCTGTGCGCCGCCCTGACCTCATAACCCTGGCCGGCGAGGACGTCGCAGAGCTGGACGATAGCCGGTTCGTTGTCGTCGACCAGCAGGATGCGCTGCCCCTCCTGCCCCTCCCCGCGAGAGATGGGCGCGGACCGGGCTCCGGAGTGCGCACGGGAACGGGCCTGCGCTGGGGCGTCGGCGTCGAGAGCGAGGGGCAGCGTCAGCGTGAAGGTGGATCCCTGGCCGGGTGTGCTCTTCACTTCGAGCCCCCCCTGAAGCAACCCTGCATACTTCCTCGCAATGGCAAGCCCGAGACCGGTGCCGCCGTACTTGCGCGCGGTGCTCTCGTCAGCCTGGCGGAACTCCTCGAAGATGAGCTCGAGGCGGTCCTCCGCGATGCCAATGCCGGTGTCGGTGACCGAGATGCAGATTGCGCTCGCGGTCGCGCGGGCGGAGATCTCGACCCGGCCCGCGTCGGTGAACTTGACCGCGTTGCTGAGCAAGTTCTGCAGGACGTGGCGGCACTTGGTCCGGTCGCTCTGCACGAGCGGCAGGTCGTCGGGCACGGTGCTCGCGACCACGATCTGCTTCTCCCCTGCCTGGTGCTCGAGCATGGCCACCAGCTCGGCGGCCAGGTCCCTGACGGAGAAGGTCTCACTGGTAAGCTCCTCCCGACCGGCCTCGATGCGAGCCAGGTCGAGGATGTCGTTGATGAGCGAGAGCAGGTGCTTGCCGTTGCGCTCGATCACCTCGAGGTAGCCGTGCTCCTGTGCAGGAACGCTCTTGGCGAGGCGGCGTCCGAGCACCCCGGACAGCGCGATCACCGAGTTGAGGGGCGTGCGCAGCTCGTGGCTCATGTTGGAAAGGAAGCTGGTCTTGAGCCGGTTGGCCTGGTCGAGCTCGCGTTTCTGCTGCTCCAGCTCCGCGTTCTGCTCGCCGAGCTCGTCCGCCTGCCTGGCGAGCTCGCACGTCTGCGCCTCGAGCTCGCTGTTCTGTTGTTCGAGCTTCGTCATGAGCGCCTTGAGCTTCCGGCTAGCGAGCATCGAGCTCATCCACGTGGACAGGGGCGCCAGCAGGTCCTCGGCCAGCCGGATCGCCGCCGGGTCGTAGCCGTGCACACTCGCGAGCGAGATCATGGCCGGGGTCTCGGACCCGGAGCGCAGCGGCAAGGTGAGGACCGCCCGGGGCCTGAAGTCGCCGCTGACCGTGGCGAAGGCAAAGCGCGTGTCCTCGGGGATCTCCGCGATGTGCTGGAGCTCGCCCGAGGCCAGAGCCGCCCCGAGCTCGCCCTCGCGCTCGGCAGCGGAGAAGGACACCCTTGCGGCGCTGCCTAGCCCGATGGATTCGAGGTGCTGGTAGGCCGCCTGCGCCTCGTCGAGCACGTAGATGGCCCCCACCTCGGACCCCGTGGCCCGCATCAACGCCCCCAGCAGTTGCTGGCGGAACTCCCCGGTCTCGAGCTCGTGCAGCATCACCGCGTTGAGCTCAGCCACGCGCTGCCGGAAGGTCAGCTCGCCTTGCATCGCTTCGGCAAGGGCGTTGAACGCGGCGGCCAGCGTCCCGAGCTCGCTGGCGGAAGCATACCGGACGCGGGCCTCGAGCTTGCCCTGCCGGAACTGGCCCGCCACCGCGGTCAGCTCCTGCAGCGGGTCCTTGATGGACTTCAACAGGAGGTAGGCGACTCCCAGGGCCAAGAGGAGGATGGCGCCGGCCCCCAGGCCGAGCTGCCGGTTCAGCGACTCGTTTCTCCGGCTGGCGCTCAGGTACAGCTCGTCCGCCTTGGCTGTGGCGAATGTGCTGATGACATCGACCTGGCCTTGCAGCATGACGACGTGGGCTTCACTCGCGCCGCCGCCCTTGATGGTACTGATGGCCTCGGCGGTCTTGCCCTCCTGCAGGAGCCGACTGGTTTCCGCCCGGATGGCTTTCCACTGCACGAAACCCTGAAAGGCCTCGTCCACGTCGCTCCGCGGACCCAGATAGCGGTCGAACAGGATTTCGAACTGCCGGTGGGCGTCGGCCTCGGCGGTATCGATGCCCTGGATGGCCGCTTGTCGCTCAGCCTCGTTGTCCGCGAGGCAAGTGACTTTCACGTGCCGGGACATGTTTAGAATGTCGGCCTCGAGGGCTCCGACGGCGAGGCGGACCTGGAGCGGATGGTCGTAGAGACGCTTCGTGTCCTCCCACAGCATGTCGGACTGCACCCACGCCAGCGCGCCGAGCGCGATCACCAGCACCAGGATCGCGCCGAAACCGATACGCAGCTGCGTCCCGATCTTCAGATTCCGAAGTCTCATGAACTACCCTTCCGCCTTCCGGAACACGGCGGCCGGCGGCACCACCGCAAGGAAACCGCCCGCCGCCTCGACCATCGCGCGCTCGGTCTCGCCGGTGACGAAATAGCGGCCCGGACCGAGGCCGCGGTGCAGCTTGTCGACGACGAATCGCCTGACGTCCTGGCGGTAGTAGAGGAGCAAGTTGCAGCACAGGACGAGGTCGAAGCCGCCGTAGATGGCGACCGGCGGGCAGGTGGTACTCGCATCCAGCAGATCGTAGACGGAGAAGTCGACCTGCGCCTGCAACCGCGGGGAGATCGAGTACGCGTCGCCCACGCGGGTGAAGCAACGTTCGAGGTGCCCCTTCCGCACGTTGCGCACCGCCGCGGCACCGTAGACGCCGAGGCGCGCCGTGGCGAGCCCGGCCTCGCACCGGTCGGTGGCGAAGATGCGATAGCGCAGCTCCCGGCCGCGTGCGGCGACAAGCTCGTCGAGCAGGATGGCCACCGAGTAGGGCTCTTCGCCACTGGCACAGCCCGCCGACCAGATGCGCAGCTCGGGCTTTTCTGCCGCGTCGCACAGGCGCGGGAGAACGACTTGCTCGAGCACGGCGAAGGTGAGCGGGTTCCGAAAGAACTCGCTGTAGCCGATGTGCAGGGACGCAAAGAACGCCTCGGCCACGGGGGGCTCACCGCGCAGCCGCTCGAGGTACGCGTCCGCGGTCGGCTCGCCCACGACAGACCGGCGCTTGTCCACGGCCCGCAGCAGAAACGCCTCGTCGAACGACGACACGTCCGCGCCGTTCGTCTGCCGGATCACGCTGGCAAACTCAGCGAGCGGCTCCTTCATTCGTGGATCCTGTACTTCGGCGTCTGCCCCGCCGCAGCGAGCAGCTCGTTGATCTCCCGCTTGAGCTCGACCATGCGCAGCTCCCGTCCCACCATCGACCGGTTGAACCGCACGAGCTCGTCGAGCTTCTTCGCAAGCAATTCCTCCGCCCGCTTGCGCTCTGTGATGTCGCGCACGAACCCCTCGGTGCCGATGACCTTCCCGCTCGCGTCGCGGCAGAGCTGGGCGTTCATGGAGACCCAGAATGTGGTGCCGTCCTTCCGCCGCCCCAGCCCGACGCGGTCGCCCACGTGGCCAAACTTGCGCAACTCGTCCAGCATCGCGACGCGGTCCTGCGCGTCGCCGTAGAGGGCCTCGGCAGGAACCCCGGCCATCTCGTCGATGGATTCGTAGCGATACATGCGTAGTGCGGACGGGCTGACCATCGTAAGACGGCCGGAGAGGTCGGCCCGGAAGTATGCGTCCTGGAGGTTGTCTATGATGCTGCGCAGCAGGGCCTCGCTGGCTGCCAGTCGTTCCTGCGTCCGTTCACGCTCGGCGAGCAGCCTGGACTGCGGGATGGCGCTGAAGCTCAGCTCGGAAATGATGCAGGCCAGCTTGGCGTAGAATTGCATGCCGATCTGCGCGGCTTCCCGGCTGAAGCGCGGGACGCGTGCGAGCGCCGCCAGGTATTCGGTCTCATCGAACCCGTGGCGCCGGGCTTGCTCCCGGAACACCTCCCGATCCGGCGTCTCGTCCTCGTAGAAGAACTGCCCGAAGAAGACGTTGCCGACATGCCGGTCCCCGATCATGAGCGGCGTGACCATGTCCCACATGTTGTTCTTGCAGCGGTAGGCCTTGAAGGTTCCGGACGGCACGCCTTGGGTGAGGATCGTGTCACTCTCGGCGCAGTTCTTGGCCGTGTCGGGATGACACCGGTGGAATTTCGTGCAGATATCCTGCCAGCCGACCGCCACGAGAACGTTGCCGGAGACATCGAGGATGGCCCCCCCCATGCCCGTGGACCGATAGAAATCGTCCAAGAGCGCCTGAAGCGCGGGGACATCGATCATGTCGGAGAGTTCGAGCGTGCCGAGGTCGCGTTCCGGTTCGATCATGGCTTCGCTCGAGGTCTTCCGGGTCATGTCGTCCCTCCTCGCATCGAATCCTCGCGGCTGCAATGCGTGGGTTCGGGGGTCGGCGAGAACGCAAGGCCCCAACTCGATGCCCGGTTGACTACTGGCGTGAACGCAAGGCTTCAACTCGACGCCCAGTTGGCCACGGGCGAGAACGCCAGGCCCCGACTCGATGCCCAGTTGGCCATGGGCGAGAACGCAAGGCCCCAACTCGACGCCCGGTTGACTACGGGCGAGAACGCATGGCTCCAACTCGATGCCGGGTCGGCCATGGGCGAGAACGCATGGCTCCAACTGGGTGCAGCCCACGGACCTATGGCGCGGCGGTGCCGCGCACAGCGCTCGACTCGGCAGTGCCGAGTCGCTACCGCGGCGGAAAGGTATCGGTGCGATTCGCTGCCTTGGCGGACGGCTCCTCCCGTAACTGCGACCCGAGTTTCGTTGCCGAACAGCCTCGGTTCGTGGCCTGTGTGGGCGACCGGACGTCGGTTGGCAGCGATCACAACGCGGGAAACCGAACAGTGATCGTGAGATGGCAGCTCTACAAATCCGCCAACGGAGCGACTCGACATGTCGAGTCGAGCGTTGGGCGCGGCACGCCGCGCGGTAGGCCGTACCCCACGGGTTCTTCACGTCCTCGAGACCGTAACGAACGGATTCGTTATCAGACCTGTGGGCGAGAACGCAAGGCCCCAACTCGACGCCCCATCTCGAAGCACCCACGCCACCCACCCCGAAGTGCGCGGCTCCCGCCACCTCGGGCAACGATCCGGTGGCCGGCGCCCGCGATGCGATTCGTCGAACGGGAGCCTACGACCTGGCAGAAGTGCCCGTCACGCCGCCCGTGGTGACTGACCCCTCGGATTGACGCAACTCGACACCGTCGGTCAGACGCCATGGCTCATGCTCACGCCTGGTGATTGCTTCCCTACTGCGCGAAGACACCGAGGAGAAAGGTCGCGACTTCATCTTGAACGTTGGACGATTGCCACTCATTGCCGCCGTGGCCGACGCCGGTGACCAACCGGAACACCGGACAGGCACCAACCGCTCGCAGCGCGGCGTCGAGCGAGGCGCTCTGCGCAGGCGGGACGGTGCAGTCGTCCGTTCCGTGAAGGATGAGGAAGGGTGGATCGTCTTGACCCACGTAGGTGAGCGGGCTTGCCGCCGAAACGGCCGGCGCGGGGCACGACGGAAGAGCGCAGCCAAGAAGGTTGCTCTCGGGCGAATTGGGAGCGTTGTGGTTCGCATTGCCGCACCCTTGTGCGGTGAGTTCTGGGTCCATTTGCGGGAAATCGGTGGGACCGTACCAGTCGACGACCGCCTGCACCGCACTCGACTCCCCCGCGTTACCCATCGAGAGATCCTCCATCGCCGTTACCCCGCCACCGGAACCCGCCAGAGCGGCGAGGTGACCGCCCGCTGAGCTTCCGAAGACGGCAATCTTGGTGCTGTCGAGGGACAGGTCCACGGACTTGGCGCGCAAGTACCGAATGGCTGCCTTGACGTCGTGGATCTGAGCAGGGAATTTTGCCTGCCAACTCAGTCGGTAGTCGACAGACGCGAGAGCGAACCCGCGGCAGACGAGCCGGATTGCGTCGTTGACGTCCGAGCGACTGCCACCCATCCAGCCTCCCCCGTGAATCCAGACGACCGTGGGAAACGGCCCCGAGCCCTTCGGCAGGTACAAATCGAGCACGTTGGCAGGGCTGCCCGCTGCATATGCGAAGGTGGACTTCGTGTAGCTCGATGCAAGGCACGTGGGTGCCGACGTGGCCGATGGTACTATCGGAGCGAGAGTAGCACAGAAGCCAGCACCGCCCGAATCCGCGTCGTCGGTGGCATCCTCGCTTGCGCTGTCAGTTCCCACGGCGTCCGTCGTCGTGCTGTCAGCACCCGTGGTGTCCTCCCCTGCGCTGTCAGCGATCATCGAGTCGGCGCTGCTCCCTTCCGCCGCGATTCCATCCCGTTCGTCTCCGGCGTCCTCTGGGACATCGTTGGGAGAACCCCCGTCGGAGGCATCCTCGGCGTTGCTCCCATTCCCGCCAGCGCCATCGGCTTCGGAAGGACCATGAGCAACGACCGTGCCGGAGCCATCGGAACACCCCTGCAGCAACGGGCCCGCGGGGGCGACCAGGAGAAGAGAGACCATCGTAGGGGCGACTGCGAAAGAGCGCGAGCGCATGGGCAACGTCCTATGTTTCTGGCAAACCGTAAACGCCGACGGGTGGCTTCCCTGGTTAAGACAGGGGCTGTTCGATGGGTTCGCACAGAAAACGGCGCAGCTCTCGAATCTGGTATCCTCTGGACTTCCACGGGCAGGGCGATCAAGCGTTCCTCTGGGCCCGGCCGTCGGATCTGACGCGAGCGGCCCGATGCCCTTGCCGGGCTACTCTTCGACTCGGTGGGTCTGGCTCGCGAAGTAGCGTCCCAACGTCGTGTCGAGGTCCAACGAAGCGACTCGAAGGACACTGTCGAGCTCCGCATCTTGCAGGTGCATCCGCTTTCGGAGGGAGGCGCGCAGCCGGCTCGAGAGCTTGCGATGGGCTTGTTGGATCCATCGGCCAGCGGTGGATTGGTGAACTCCGAACATGGTGCCCAGCACCTCGAGGCCGAGACCCTCGATGAGGGCAAGTCGAAGCAGGGCCCGTTCCCGCGTATCCAGCGATTGGGAGGCCTCGGCAAGCGCCTCGCGAAACACGCTGGCGAAGGCTCGCTTGATGTACTCCAGCTCCGGGTCCGAACCGCTCGTCAAGAGCGCTAGCTGACTCAGATCGTCTTGAGTCCTCTCCTTCTGCGACGCGGTGAGGTTCAAGAGCGAGCGGGTGATTACCACCCGGAGCCACCCCCGAAGCGTTCCCTTGCCGCGGTACTCGGCAATCTTGGGAGAATCGCCAGCGAAGAGACGCACTCGAACCACTTGCCGAGCCTCGTCAGGGTCGACGCCCCGCTTCCGCAGCTGCGAGGCGATGATGTCGACCATCGGTAGCAGGGATCCCTCGAAGGCGCTCAAGGCGGCTTGGTCTTTGAGAAGGCAACCGGCCGCGATGTAGAGGTCGGACGCAACCTGGGGCGGCACGGAGGCAGCGGTGTGACCGCAAGCCTGGACATGCGCAACGTAGTCTTCCATACTTACGAAGACGCTGGGCCAGGCAAGTCGTCCCTGCTCCCAAAGCACCCGCCAGTGAGCGACCTCATCAGACATGTCGGAGCATCGACCTTTCCCGGATGGCTGTCCCAGCGATGACGACCTCTCCGCGTACGTGGAAGGGCTGACGAGGGCCGATTCCGAGGCCATTCGGGCACACATTCGAGATTGCGACCGTTGCCATGTGGTCATGATAGCATTCGGGCTTGCTCGCGGGTCCGAGGACGGCACCCAGGAGATGATTGGTTGCGATTGGGGAGGGGCGAACGGTTTTGGCCGATTCGAAACGCTCGAGTTGCTAGGCGAAGGTGGTATGGGCGTCGTGTATCGGGCCCGGGACCGGGCCTCTGGTCGCGAGGTTGCCCTCAAACTCATCAAGACGACGCCCCCGGAGAATGAGGTCGATGCCGACCTGCGGCTCCGAAGGGAAGCGCGCGTGTTGTCTGCGTTGGCTCACCCGAACGTGGTCAGGATCGAAGACGCCGGGGTACATCGAGGGCGACCGTACATCGCGATGGAATTGGTCGACGGTCGGACTCTTTCCGTATGGCGGCTGGAGAGTCCACGCACATGCCGCGATGTGGTCAAGGTCTTCATCGATGTGGCGCGGGGCCTCGCTGCGGTGCACGCGATGGGGCTAGTCCACCGGGACCTCAAGCCCGCAAACATCCTGATCGACCGCGGCGGCTGTGCGAGAATCACGGATTTTGGTCTTGCTCGGAGGATTCGGGGAGGACTTCCGGGTCGAGACGATGACGCCTCGTCCACGGTCACACGGCCAGGGTTCGTTCCCGGAACGGCTCCCTACATGTCGCCCGAACAGTTTCGGGGCTCCCTGCTCGACGGTCGGTCCGATCAGTTCAGCTTCTTCGTGTGCCTGCATGAGGCGTTGACGGGACAGCGTCCGTTTCTGGGCTCGTCGTTCGAGGAGGTGGGAAAGTCCATCGTGCTCGGCAACCGAGTCCGACCAACCTCGCTCTCCGATCTGTCTCCGACCTTGCTGGGCGCGATCGATCGCGGCCTTTCCCCCAGGGACCAGCGATTCCGCGACATGATCGAGGTGGAGCTCGTCCTGCGATCCGCCTGACCAGGGATCCCCTGCGCGCAAGGTCTCCGCCCCTCCCCACGCCCCGAGACTGTGGTATGCTCCCCCTCGTGCCCGGTTCGGTCTCTCCCACCCCTTCTCGCGTCGTCGGGCGCTACAGCCTGCACGCCGAGGTTGCGCATGGTGGCATGGCGACGGTGCACGTGGGACGGTTGGCGGGGCCCGTTGGGTTTTCGCGAACCGTGGCCATCAAGAGGCTCCACCCTCACCTCGCGCGGGATCCAGAGTTCGTTGCGATGTTCATGGACGAGGCGCGATTGGCCGCGCGAATCCGGCACCCCAATGTCGTGTCGATCATCGATGTGGTCGCCGAGCAGGGCGAGCTGTTGCTCGTGATGGACTACATCCAAGGCGAGTCCGTTTCGAGGCTGCTGAAGGCAGCCCGCCTGGCAGGGGGTCGTGTCGAGCCTCGAATTGCCGTCAAGATCATGACAGAGGTCCTGGCCGGCTTGCACGCAGCGCACGAAGTCAGGAGCGAGCGCGGTGCTCCGCTGGGAATCGTCCACCGCGACGTTTCGCCTCAGAACATGCTGGTGGGCGTGGACGGTGTGGCGCATCTCATCGACTTCGGTGTGGCCAAGGCTGCGGGCCGAATCCAAACGACACGGGAAGGACAGCTGAAAGGCAAGCTCGCGTACATGGCCCCCGAGCAGATTCGGGGCGGAACGGTGGACCGCAGAACGGATATCTATGCGGCCGCCACTGTGCTTTGGGAGATCTTGGTGGGGCGCCGGTTGTTCAAGGGAGACGAGGCGGGCCTGATGTTCGCGGTGCTCACGGAGAACGTCCCAGCGCCGAGCAAGTGCGCACCTGATGTGGGGGCGAAGCTTGACGCGGTGGTGATGAAAGCGCTGTCGCGGGACCCCGCCGAGCGTTTCGCATCGGCCATCGAGATGGCGGACGCTCTCGAGGCCGCGATGCTCCCCTGCTCCTCGCGGGAGGTGTCGCTCTGGATGCAAGAACTGGCGGCTCAGGCGATCCAGGAACGGGCCGCCCTCGTCGCCGAAGTCGAGAGCATGTCGCATGTGTCGGTGCCGCCGCGGGCAGCCCTCTCCGCCGCCGACGTGAGTTCGGCGTCCGGGCCTCGTTCCGCGGAGCCGCCCGACCCATCCTCCGGTCCCGCGGAGGGGCACCTTTCGACGTTTTCTACCGACGAAGAAGCGGTTGGACGCAACGTGCCCGCGTCCTCTAGCGACCTCCAACGCGGCCGTTTCCGATGGCTTGGCGTTGCAGCCAGCGTCCTGTTCGTGGTGTCAGCGATACTCTTGGCGCTCACCACGGTGACCGCCTCTACGCCCCATCCCGAAACCAGCCCGTCCGGATTGGCCGCCCGCGCCACGATTGAAACCCCAGCCGCAGTCGCCCCCGTTTCTGCGGGTTCTGACGTCGCGACGGGGCTCGCTCCGGCAACCGCCTCCTCCAGCGCCGGCATCGGTGCTCCCGCTTCGCCCGACGCGACCGCGACGGCACCGAAGCCCACGTCCGTACGAGCGGCACGGACGAGTTCCCCTTCCCCGGGCACAGCAGCCGCACCGCCGTCGCCGACCAACTCGGCGCGGAAGCCGATCTACACGCGCGATTGACGGGCCCTCACGGGGACGGGGACCTGACGCACCGCACGCCAGCATCGTGGGGGCGGCCCGTGGGCGCGAAGCTCCCGCGGAACGAAGCGTAGAGCCCGTTCGATACGAAGTCGAAGCTCCCGCCGCGCAAGACCCGGTTCGTGCCCGAGATGAGGTTGCTGCAGTTCGCACACGGGTTCGGGTACGCGCTTGCAGACCAATCCAAGACCCACTCGAACACGTTTCCGGCCACATCTGCGTGGCCCCACCTGCCATCCCCAGTCGGAGACTTCGAGCCAACATTCAACGTGTCTCCCGGACAACTCGCGTAGTTCGCATAGCTGCAAGTCCGCGTCGTCGACGCTGGGGGGCTCGACCACGGATACACCCTTTGTTCGCTCCCACCTGCCGCCAGGAAGTTCCATTCCGCTTCCGTCGGCAGACGACCACCATCCCAGACACAGAAGGCAAAGGCCTCGTACCAAGTGACGCAGTTGATCGGCCTGTTCTCGTTACCGCCCACGGTGTCGGTCCAGGTCTGATAAGTCGAGTTGCACTTGACGGCGGAGGTCAACGCGACCTGGGTGCTTGGCATTGCCCCGTTCCACGCCTCGTCCCAACCCGGATCCGCCGGGTCGTTCGGATTCTTCCCTGCTCCTGCGACAGGCTTGTTTCCGGGGTACGCCGCAACGAACTTTCGAAATCGGCCCACGGTAACTTCGTACGTGTCCGCCCTGAAGTCGGCGACGGTCGCGGGGTTGCTCCCGTCCATGTAGTTCACGCCATCATAGCTTCGCTTGAACGTACCTCCTGGCACCGCAATCGAGGCGCAGCAGCTTGCGTTCCCCAACGAACCGCAGGTAGACGCCAACGCGTTACAGCTCGGCCCGTAGGCCGCGACGCACAGGCCGCCCGAGCACAGGGGAGTCCCTCCCGCACACGCCGTGCCCACGCCCCATTGGCCGCTGGCCTGGCACGTCTGCAGCAAGTTGCCGCTACACTGCTTGGATTCGGGGGCGCACACGCCCGTGCACGTGCCGCCTGCGCACACATAAGGACAAGGGTCGCCGCTCTGCCACTGGCCGTTCGAGTCGCACGTCTGCGGGACGAGCCCACCACACTGCTTATCGCCCGGCGTGCACACCCCCGTGCAGGCCCCGCCAGCGCACACGTGTTGACAGGCAGCGCCATCCTCCCACTGCCCGCCGCTGTTGCACGTCTGCGGAATCTGTCCGCTGCACTGCTTCGTTCCCGGCTGGCACCCACCAGCGCAGGTACCGGCCGTGCAGACGAACTCGCAGGCAGAACCGCTCTGCCAAAGGCCCGCCACGTCACAACTCTGGGGGACAAGTCCGTTGCACTGCCGCGCTCCGGGCGAACATTCGCCCTGACAGACTCCGCCGTTGCAGACGTAGGCACACGCGGCACCGCTCTGCCATTGCCCGCTCTCGTCACATTTCTGCGGCACCAGCCCCGCACAGATCGCCGATCCTGGCACGCATACTCCCAAGCAGTTGCCCCCAGAACACACATACGGGCATGTCGAGCCACTCTGCCATTGCCCTTTCGCGTCGCACCGTTGCGGCACTCGTCCTTCGCACTGCTTGGAATCAGGCGAACAGACCCCAGTGCATGCTCCACTGATACACACATAGGGGCAGGCGGTGTCATTCTCCCAACTCCCAGAAGAGTTGCATGCTTGAACCATGTTTCCAGTGCACTGTTTGGAGTCCGGGACACAAGACTCGGCACACCCGCCCCCCGTGCACACGCCCGGGCACAGCTCCCCTTCCTGCCAGCTTCCCGCTGGGTCGCACTCCTGCGTCACCGCGCCGCTGCACTGCTCGATCCCCGGACTGCACTCGCCCGTACACTCGCCCGCCGCACAGACGAATGCGCAGGGTGCTCCGTCGTGCCACTCTCCGGTAGGGCCGCACGTTTGGGGAACCAAGCCGTCGCATTGTGTGATTCCGTCTTCGCACTCGCCCACGCAGCTGCCTGAAACACACGAGTACGGACAATCCGTGACCTCGGCCGTCACCAGGTCCGGACCACACTCCACCAACTGGTCACCATCGCACACCTTGCCTCCCGGGTCCTGGCCGATGCACAACGCCACTGGGTCCTGGCAAGACCCCTGCGTGAATCCTGGGGTCGTGTCGCAGAGTTGCTTTCCTGAGCAGGACTGCAGCGCCTTCCACGTCATGCTCGTCGGGTCGCAAATGAGCACGAGCTTCTGTGCGTGTCCCGCGCACGCGAGTTCGTCGGGGGTGCAGCAGGCTTCTCCGTTCGCTCCGATTGGCTCCGCGCCGCCATCGCACGCTGAGGCTTCCCCATCCGTCTCGACCGAAACGTCGCCCGCGGAGGAGTCGCCCGCGAAACCACCGCTCCCTCCAGTGGCCCCTGCACCGCCGTCTGGCGAAGCATCGCCTATCGTATACTCGCTCTCGTACCCCAGAACGGCATTGCACCCGGAAGCGAAAAGCGCCAGAAAGACGACCACCCTGTCCCGCACTCTCGGGCCCAATACGCTCACCATGTTCCCCCCATTCCAATCGTAGCAGCCCGGTCGCTGCTGCCCACCACCGGCCACCATTCCTGCCGCCCGGTTTCTTCCGGCACCACATCCGGTGCCGACAACCACACCACCACTGCGGTCACGAGGGAAGCGGCGCCAACACCGAACCCCACGGTACTGACCGTGCCCAGCCGCATGCCGCTGTCCGCGGCGCTCTTCCCATCGGAGTTGCACACCGACCCGCTGCAGTTGTCGTCTACTGTCTCCTTCTTGCTCATAGCCATGAGTCCTGTGACCGTTCCCACGACCACCCCAACCGCACCGACCCCGCCTGCCACATAGACCCCTGTCGGTGTCGCCGAAGGCGATTCTCTCTCGCCCGAAGCCTCTCTTGCCGGTCCCGATTCGGACCCAAGCGCCGCCGGGACCTCGACCTGCACCCGCTTGCTCTCCCCCAGCCGCACGGTCACCTTCTGGGTGCGTTCTTGACCCCCGGGAAGGCGCGTCACAATCGCGTGCTCGCCTGGGTCGACAGGCAGCGCCATCCCCAAAGAAACTCCCATCAGGGCAACTCCGTTGCGTTTCACGACAATGCCCTTCGGCGCCCCGGATGGCACCACGATCGTCAGATGAGGCACCTGGGGACGCAATCGTTCAATCTGCGCTTGCGCTATCGCCGCACGGTCCCGGTGGCGCGCCGATTCCGCAGCCGCCATCTGCGACACCAAACCCACATAGTCTGAGTAGTGGGCTAGGGCCGTGGCAATCTTCCCGCCCTTCGCCTCGCATTCAGCCAGAGTAAAGAGGGTGCCCGCGCGCGGGTCGAGCCGCTGGCTCTCCGCCAGAGCGGGGCATGCCGTGCCGTATCTCCCGACTTCCATCTCGGCCACACCCTTGTGGAACAACGCCTCGCTCGCCGCGCTGTCCTGACCATACGCCGGAGCCGTCGGCCAGCAGAGCCATGCCCCAACTGCCACGCACAAGACCTTGGGTGCCAACTTCCGCATGCCGTCATTATACCTGAAGCGAACGGCGCGTCCAACAAGTCCCTTCGCGCCGTCCCCCCAGGTTCCACGCACGTGAGACTACATCCAGATGAGGCCGTGGATGCTTTGAAACATGGTCTGGTATGCGCCATGGTTGAGGTCCGCTGGATACACCTCCAAGTACTTGGCCCCGAAGTCCGTGGCAACATGGTCGTACGCGAGCTGCGGATCGTCCGGATTCGAAAACGTGCACTTGATCAGACTCTGGTTAGACCAGTAGCCACAGGCTTGTAGCATGACGAAAAATGTACGCGTCGCCGCGTTTGGGTCGAGCGGCGTCGCCAGAGATCCGCTCGGCCCAGCGCCAGTCCAGGTTTCCTGGAACCAGTGGTGGTTCGGATGCTCAGCCTGAACCGCATTCCGTACGGCTATCGCGTCTGCCGTCGATGTCCCCAGCGGGAACAGGCCAACGTAGAATACTCGTCCAGGCTTCTCTCCGAACGCATTGTACCAGATGTTCACGTTGGCTTTCACGGCGTCAATCATTTGCGAGAGCGTATAGGGGGGAGCTTGCCGGACGCTCTGCATTCCGATGATGGGCGTGTCGACCTGCGTGACCGCAGGGTGGTCCTTGAGTTTGTGGCCGCCACACACGAACTCAGCCTCCGCAGTTGCGTACGCCTGCATCTTCTGCTGACCAAGAGAGCTCCAGGGAACCGGCTGGGAACCGTACTGTGGGTGGGTCCACAACTCGCTCGACGGAAGCTGGGAAATGAGCCACCCAGGCGCGGTGGCGTAGTTCACCAACGTCACCCTCTTGCCGAGCGCGTGCGCTGTGGTGACCTTGTTGCAAAGGTTCGTGAAGTTATACGAGTTCTCTGACGGTTCCAGCATGGACCACCCAACCCGGACCAGGGCGCCGTCGACGAAGGACTTCGACAAAGCAGTGCTGAAGTCCGGCTTCCCGTCGTCGACGACATAGATTCCCTTTGCCTGAACAGCACCGCCACCCGTCCCACCCGTCCCGCCTGTCGCGCCGCCACCCGTCCCACCGGTCGCGCCGCCACCCGTCCCGCCTGTCGCGCCGCCACCCGTCCCGCCTGTCGCGCCGCCACCCGTCCCGCCTGTTGCGCCGCCACCCGTCCCACCGGTCGCGCCGCCGCCGGTCCCGCCTGTCTCGCTCCCACCGCTCCCACCGCTCCCGCCGGTCCCGCCTGCCTCGCTCCCACCGGTCCCCCCCGCACCTGCCGATCCCCCAGTCTCCGCGGCGGAGCCACCTGCTGCGGACGTTCCACCCGTGCCGATTCCTCCTTCTCCGCCGCTTGCTCCTCCTCCCGAGCCAGCGCCCGGAACTGGCTGACCGTCACTTCCATCGTCGCCGCAACCAGCAGTCGCGAGCAGTGCGCATAGGGTGAACCCGACGAGCGTACTGAAGCTGACGGGGTGACAAGATCTCATGGTGCGCTTCCTTCCTTCTGAGTCGTGATGCCCGGCTGCCGTGGTCCGTGTCCACGCCAATGGGAGGCTCCATCCAAGAAGACAGTAGCTGCTCACGACGTTCGCAAAAAAAATGCGAAGCGAAGACCGCGCGGCATCCACTCGAAGCCCAGGCCAACCATCGTCCCACGCCACCCACCCCGAAGCGCATGCCAGCCGCACCGGGGTGCGTTTACTCGTAGAATCAACGCGTTACCGAACGGCTCCGACGACGGTTGCACCCACAGCGCCATTCGTGCATGGGCGATACCTATGGCAGACACCTACATCGACAACCTCGAAATCCTCGCATACGGCCCCTATTCCTCGGAACGCATGCGCTCCCTCTCCCTCGGCCTCGACCCTGAATTCGACGCCGTGATCGCAAAGGTGGCCGCCCGCCTCGACGGCGCGGTGGCCGCAGCGCAATCCGCAATGGAAGCCGCCGGCATGATTGAGCGGCCCACCCTCACGAGCGCCGCCGCCTCGGGCAATGATCCGGTCGCCGGCGCCCGCGACGTGATTCGTCGAACGGTGGCCTACGTCGACTCGCGCGGCCTGGACTCCTCTCGCTTGCTGCAAGGCAAGAACCTGACGATCGTCATGCGCTACCGCCCGGTCAAACTCGCCGGTGTGCTCGCGAACGCGCTCAACGTGCTCGACAACGACAAAGCCAAGCTACCCGAGTACGCCGAGCGCCGGGCCGCGGTGGCTGCGTCGCTCGACGCACTCAATGCCCTTTCCAAGCAGGTCAAGGACGCCAAGCTCGAGTCCAAACAGATGACGCCCGAGGTGCAGGCCAGGCGCGACGACTTCCTGCGGGTCTACATGACGGCCAAGCACCTGGTGCGCTCCGTGC
Source organism: uncultured Polyangiaceae bacterium (assembly GCA_964488865.1). Taxonomy (GTDB): domain Bacteria; phylum Myxococcota_A; class Polyangia; order Polyangiales; family Polyangiaceae; genus MWCO01. The sequence continues at coordinate 51,668 of CAZAWR010000046.1, forward strand.
TGACGTCGTGCAACAAGCTCGAACTGATGTCTGAGATCTTCGACGACCTGGCAGAAGTGCAGCGGACGAAGCCGGCGGAGGGGCCCGTCACGCCGCCGGTGGTGACTGACCCCACGACTTGACGCAACGCGACGCCGTCGGTCAGAAGCCATAGCTCAGGCTCACCCCGGCGCTCGGGCCACCACTCGTGAAGGTGCGAGCCTGGTACCCTCCCCGCGCTGCCACCCGGAACCCCGACCCCGCGTCGATACCCACCTCCGAGAGCAGCCGCACCCCGTACCTGTCCGCGTGGGGCATGTCCGTCACCTCGACGATGGGCGCCACCAGCACCCCGTTGCCCGCGTCGATGTCCATTCTCGTATACATCCTCGTGCCGAAGGTCTGGACGGACTCGAACCCGAACGTGAGCCGCGTCCCGTAGGGATCGCCGATCAACAGCGCGCCGCCCGCTCCCATCGAAAAGCCAACCTCCGTCACGCTCGTCAATAGTTCGGTCTCCAGATGAATGGAGTCGTCAAAGCGAAAGCGCACACGCGGGGACGCGTAGTTCAAGCCGACGTCGAACTGAGACGAGTCCGACTCCCCCGGCACCACCGAGCGGCCTCGCACCACGCCCAGCCGGATGCTGAACTCCGCGACGGTCCTGAGCGGGCGGTAGGTGTACCCGCTCTCGAGCCGGTAGTAGTGGTCACGGACCCCTTCGGTGCGGGTCAGACCGTTCTCGTCCGTGAGGGTGGCGTCGGTCGTCCCGAACATGACGTATTCGCTAGAGGCAGAGATTTCGGAGCGACGCCCTTCGAGGCGCTGGAGCACGGCTTGCTCGCGCAGGTCGTCGTATTCCGGGGTGACGGTGACGAGGAACGGTGCCTTGCGCGAGGCGAAGGCAGGGATTCGCTGACCGCTCACGGTCTCGACCTCGATGGCGTAAGCGAAGGACGGCGCCCGCACCTTGTCGCCCGGGACCTGGGCCACGTACGGGCCTTCGGAGGCCCTGAGAAACGCAACCTGGTCCATCGCCGTGCCCTCCGCAGAGCGAAAGACGAGCCAGGCTTGCCGCACCAGATGGGGCTGGTCGATCTGCGCCTGCAGGGTGAAGGCCTCCCCCGCCGCGGCGGTCGACACCGGACCGTGGTGAAGACGTGGCTCCACCACGCTTGTCGCGTCGACCTTGTTCGAGCGTGGAGTGGTATCCGTCTGTGCACGCGCGGGAATGGCGGAGCAAAGGACCGCGACCAAGGCGAGCACTTGTGTGCGTCGAAGGCTACTATGACTGAGGATATCCATCGTGCACCTCACCATGCGTACGTGATGGCCGCACCAGCACCTGGCCCGGCATGCTTGATGGTCCTGCCCTGGTACGAGAGACGTCCGGCCACGGTCAGGCTCGGCAGGACGCGGTAGCCGACCTGCACGATCCCGCGCGCACCGATGTCCCCCGAATCCTGCGACGTGTCCTCTGCCTGGACCCCTTCCTGCGTCGGGCGCGGGTTGCTGTCCGAGATCCCCGCCGGCTGGTTCGTCACCTCGCTGCGCAGAAGGATCGGGACCCGCTCGAAGATGTTGAGCTCGAGCTGGGTGAAGCCGCGGAGCCCGACCCCGCCGAGGAACTCCCCGCCGAGCATCAGGTTCGTGGACCGATCGTTGCCGATGCGAATCATGGCCTGACCGCCCCCCGCCGTGCCGTCGTCTTCGAGCCCGACCGCCCCCCGGCCGATGACCGAGACGAACGGGGACACTCCGTATTCGAGCTCGAGGTAACCGTAGGTCAGCCCGATACGACGCGGCTCCTTGCCCAACTCGTCCAGGTCCTCGATCGTTCCCCCCGCGCCGCGATACACACCGAACCCCGATCGGATCGCACGCACCCCCTCGTCGCCGTACCGAAGCCCGAAGTACCCCTCGGTCTGCCAGGCGTAGTCATCGCCGCGCATGCGGTTGTAGTCGGCGTAGTCCGTCAGCACGGAGAAGGTGGCGTCGCGACGCTTGGGCGGGACGGGTCTGGGCAGCTCCCGCACATGCGCCGTTTCCGGACGCTGCGCCTCCCCGACCAGCGGAAGGGCCATGCCTTGCCCTCCAGTCGCCTCGATGAAGTACTCGAGCCCCGGCGCGCGAACGCGCGGACCATCGACTGTGGCGGCCCAGTAGCCCGGTCCCACCTGTGCCATGGGAAGGCTCGCATAGGTCGTCTCGCCTACGGTCCGCAGGTGCAGGACAGCGCCGGAGGCTGCGTCGTTGGCTTCGAACCCGAAGGACACCGGCGTGTCGGAGAGCAGCGACTCCGGAGGACGGAAGCTGACCACGATCGGCTCGACGGCCACCGGATTGCTTCCCCGAAGCAGGCGCCGGAGGGACTGGGCCTCCTCGTACAAGACGGCGGAGAAGCGACCTTCAGGGGTGGCGCGAACGTAATCCTCGTACGCTCGGATGCGCGGGACGATGTCCGCGCCGCGCAGGGAATCGAAGATCGCAGAGAGCTTCTGCGCCTCGGGGTCGGGGTCCGTGCACGGGGTAGACAGGACAGCGACGGCACCCGTCGGTTCAGTCGCGGGCGCCGGCAATCGTTCGGTGGCAGACGCGGTCCGCAGGAGCACGATGTCGCCGGGCTCGGGCTGACGGATGGGCTGCCCGTCGGGTTGCGCGAGCGTGAGCTTGTTGCCGACTTGCACCAGGCGCAGCGAGCCAATCCGGAAGCGGTCCTCCAACCACTGTTTCGTGACGGGGTGCCGGAGCTTGAGGGGACGCCATAACTCGACCACGTCACCCGGGTGCGCGCCCGCAGCGCTGCCGAGGTCGACGACCAGGTCTGCGCCGTCTCGCGAGATCACGGTAGCGGAGACCTCGCGCGACGTGTCCGCCGGTTGTGCGGCTGCAAGGCTCGGAAGGAAAAGAAGCGCGGTCGCGGCTATCCACCGAATGGGAGAGGACGGTCTCGGGGCGCACGCTTCTCTGCCCCTTCGCCTGTCTGGCTCGTGAATGTACATGGCAACACCGTCGATGGGTTGTTTGCTGGTCTGCCTGGCAGGGATAGCAATCGGCGGACCAATCCGGTTTCGGGGGGATCGGAGGGACCGAGCGCGAGGGGTGTGGTGGGGAAGCGACAGATCGCGCCTAGGAGGCACAGGGCGCTGTGGCGAAGGACGCCCACGTCCGATCGGGATGGGAGAGAGGACGGGCACCGGACGACCGCTTCGAACGGGTTCGCATCGTCGTTGCGATCGAGTAGGCTTCGGCCCTCAACACAAGGAGGCTACCCGTGCTCGACTTCACGCTGTCCGAAGAGCAGAAGGCGCTCACCGACATGGCTCACCGTTTCGCGAAGGAGAAGATCGTTCCCGTCGCTTCCGAGTGCGACGTGAAGAGCGAGTTCCCGCTCGACGTGTTCAAGGAGGCGTGGGAGCTGGGGCTGGTCAACCCGACGATCCCGGAGGAGTTTGGCGGAGCGGGCATGCACGAGCTGGACAGTTGCCTGATCGCGGAGGAGCTCGCGTGGGGGTGCATCGGGATCGAGACCACGATCATGGCGAACACGCTGGGGCTCACGCCGATCTTGCTCGCGGGCACCGAAGAGCAGAAGAAGAAGTACCTCGGCATGCTGGCTTCCGAGCCGCTGTTCTGCGCCTACGCCACCACCGAGGCGGGGGCGGGCAGCGACGTCGCAGCGCTCAAGGCGAAGTTCACGAAGGTCGGAGACGACTACGTGTTGAACGGCGAGAAGGCGTGGATCACGAACGCCAACCAGGCCTCGTTTTACGTGATCTTCGCGACCTGCGATCCCGCCCTCAAGCACAAGGGCATCGCCGCGTTCATCGTGGACCGCAACACCCCTGGCCTGCAGCCTGGCAAGCACGAGGACAAGCTCGGGCAGCGCGCGTCGGACACGGCCACGATCACCCTAGAAGACGTCAAGGTTCCCAAGGAGAACCTGCTCGCGCCCGAGGGCAAGGGGTTCAAGCTCGCGATGGAGACGTTCAACCAGTCGCGACCGGGGATCGCGGCAGGCGCCTGCGGGCTGATGCGCCGCTGCCTCGACGAGTGCGTGGCCTACGCCAAGGAGCGCAAGACCTTCGGCACCGAGATCGGCAATCACCAAATGATCCAGGCCATGCTCGCGGACATGGCCATTCGCATCGAGGCCACGCAGCTGCTTTATCGCAAGGCCGCCTGGAACCTGGACCATGGCGTGCGCGAGCCCATCATCTCGTCGTTCGCGAAGGCGTTCGGCGCGGACAGCGCGGTGCAGACGGCCACCGACGCCGTCCAGATCTTCGGCGGCAACGGGTACGTGCGCGAGTACCCCGTGGAGAAGCTGTACCGAGACGCGAAGCTGCTGCAGATCTACGAGGGGACCAGCCAGATCCAGCGAATCGTGATCGCGCGTCAGCTTCTCGCCGGGTGACCCCACATCACTTGGGAATCCGCCACACCGCTCCAAAGTAGCGGGATCGTCTCCACCATGCCGGAAATTCGTCAAGGCCGCTCCGTGACGGTGTGCGCCAGGAGTTAAGTCCGCTTGAACGGGTTGAGCACACGCACGCCGGTCGCCACAACATCCTTCTCGTTTCGCGTCACGAGCACGAGCGCGTGGTGCAGTGCGGTTGCTGCCAGCAACCCATCCACGGTGGGAACCGGATCCGGCACCCCAAAGCTCCCCCAGAGCCGCGCGATGGGCAAGGTGACAGGCAGGATCCGATCAGCGTACGTAATCATCAGGTGCTCGAGCCACCGCCCCAGCGCATCGGCACCCTGCGCATCACGCCGTCGGATGCGATCCACCCCCCGCTGCAACTCCCCCATCACCAGCACACTCAAGAAGATGTCGTCATCCTCCGCTCGAGCGAACCACGCCGCTACACCCGCATCGCACCGCTCCCCCTTCCGAAGCTCCGAAAGTACGTTGGTGTCAACGAGGTAAGCCATCTTGCCTGTCCAGGTCGCGTTCCCCCGCAAAATCCTCGTCGTCCCCCACGTCCGGAATCGACGCCAGCACCTGCTTGAAGCGAGCGGCCCGGTCCTTTCCCAGCAGCGCCTCCCGCAAGATCTCCCGGTGCTCCGCCTCGGCCGACACCCCTCGCTGCGCAGCGCGAAGCTTGAGCGCTCGAACCACTTCCTCCTCGACGTTTCTCACCACCAACTGGGACATGATAGCAATGATAGCACCCCGCAACGCAGAAGCCACGCCCCTCACCCCGTCCCAAACAGTACATCCCCCGCTTCGTCGAGATCCGGCAAAACCCACGTCGCCAGCGATGCAATCCCCTCCGCATCCACCGACGGAACCGCCACCACCCGCGCCCCCGCCGCAACCCCCGCACGCGTCCCCGCCAGCGTGTCCTCCAGCACCACGCACGACGGCGCCTCCACCCCGAGCAACTCCGCCGCGCGCAAGAACACGTCGGGCGCCGGCTTCGACCGCGGCACTTCTTGCCCCGACACGACCTCGCGAAAGTACCCGTCGATCCCTTTCGCCGCCAGCACCGCCACGATCAGTCGCTTCGGCGACGACGACGCCACCGCCATGGGACAGCCTCGCTGACGCGCGCGCTCGAGCAGGCGCAGCGCCCCCTTCTTGAGCGCCATGCCGTCCGCTCTCGCGACCATCCGATCGATGATTCGCTCCGTATCGCGCGGGATATCGACGTGCACACCGTACCGCTCGCGCCAGATGCGCAACGTGTTCGGCGTCCCCTGCCCCATGCACGCCTCCGCTTCCTCGCGCGTCCACGTGTGTCCCAGTTCGGCGAGGAACCCTCCTTCCACCTCGAACCAGATCGGCTCGGAATCCACGAGCAGCCCGTCGAGATCGAAGATGAGCGCCTGCACCACCGGGGTTCCCTCGCTCATGACTCCTCCGCTCGCTCGGCCAGGAACGCGAACAGCGCACGCCAGTAGGCCGATGCCTGCATGACGTCGTTGTGCCCATGCCCCTCGATGTACACGAGCCGCTTGTGGGTCGAGGCCGACGCGTCGAATAGGAGTTGCGCCTCCCTCGGCTGGATGAGTTGGTCCTGGGCGCCGTGCAAGACGAGCAAGGGGAGGTGGCATCGCGCGAGCTTTCGCAGGGGGCAGAACGCCTCCTGGTCCTGTTCCGGGAGCGGGCCCTCCCACCGCACACCGCGCCGCCCCACGAACCCTTGCAGGTCTCCGAACCCGCTCTCGAGCACCAGCCCCACCACGCCGTCCGGCGACTGCCTCGCGACCTCCGCGGCGCACGCGCTCCCGAGCGAACGTCCCATGACCACGAGGGGGAGCGGCCCTTGCGACGCGAGCACGGGACGAAGCCCCTCGATCACCCGCGGGGTGTCCTCGACGACCGCTCGGAACGAAGGGAAGCCCTCACTGCGCCCATAGCCGCGGAAGTCGACGACGGCGAGCGTGGCACCCGCTTGCTGGTAGCGAGGGGCGAAGACGTCATAGTCGGCGACGAGCTCGCCATTGCCGTGAAACAGAATGACGGCGACGCGTTGTTGTACGGCGGGATGCACACGAACGTGGAGCCGGATGTCCCGGGCGACGGGTACCATGAGGTCCTGCGCGCCGATGGGAGCAAGGCGGTTGTCGTCGATCGGGAAGAAGAGCCGGGCCGTGAAGGCGGAGGCGTCGAAGACGGAGTCAGCCATGGGTTCGACGGGGAATGCGGCTCACGGGGCAGGCTGGGTGGGGGCGGCTGGCTGGGCCGCCATGCGGCCACCGAGGTAGAAAGCGCCAGCGGCGATGGCTGCGAGCAGAACGAAGCCGATGATGACGATCAACGTGAGGTTGGACTTGGCCTGGGGCGCGGTGACCGGTTGTGGCGATGCGCCAGCGGCGGGCTCCTTGGCCGCGAGCTTGTCCGGAGGGGTACTCGCGCGTGGGGGCGCAGGAGACGGCTCGGTGGCGGCGACCATGGTCGGTGCGATCCCGGAGACCCTCCGACGTTCTTGGACTCCAGAGGCTGCCGGAGGCACCCCCGCAGGTCCCGGCGACGACTTGGTCTTCGGTAGCGGAGAGGCATCCGGAGCGAGCCCGTCCTGGTCGGGGATGGTCATGCGCGCCGTCCCGCCAAAGGCCGCGGCAAGCGCGTCCACCTGCTCCTGCACGCTCTGAAAACGCTCGTCTTGCGATCGGGCGCACGACTTCTCGAACCACTCGTTGACCGTGGGCGGCAGCCAAGGTGCGGCGTCCGTCACCTTCGGCAGAGGCTCTGTGCAGATCTGGAACAACAAGTCCCCAAAGGTCTTGCCGTTGAACACCAGCGTTCCGGTCAGCATCGTGAACGTAAGCGCGCCCACGGAGTACACGTCCGTGCGGTGGTCCACCGTCTTGAGCCCGCGCACCTGCTCGGGGCTCATGTACAGGGGCGTGCCCACGATCGTCCCCGTCCTCGTGCGAGCCTGCGCAGGCCCACGGGCTTGCATGAACTTCGCCACGCCAAAGTCCAGCACCTTGGCGGTGTACTCAGACTCTCCAGGCGAGGTGGCGAGGAAGACGTTCTCAGGCTTGATGTCCCTGTGGATGATGCCCATGCCGTGCGCTACCGTGAGGGCCTTGCCCACGTGCCGGATGATGCGCAGCGTCTCGTCCACTTGCAGGGAGCCGTCACGCTCGATGCGCGCGTGAAGGGACTGCCCGTCGAGGTACTCCATCACCATGTAGGGCGTGCCGTCCTCGAGCTCTCCGTTGTCATAGACTTGGACGACATTACGAGAACGGATCGACGCGGCGGCCTTGGCTTCGCTGTCGAAGCGTCGCAGGGCGTCCTCGGACTCAATGTGGGCGATGGAGATGAACTTGACGGCCGCACGCTGGCCGAGGTTGACGTGGCGGGCGGCCCATACGGTGCCCATTCCCCCCTGCCCGATCATGTATTCGAGCTCGTACTTGCTCGCAACGAGGTAGCCCCTCTGCACCAGAGGTGATTGGGGTAGGTGGCTCTCTCCGAGCCCCTCGTAGGCTCGCTGTGCTTCTTCGACCATCGGTGTGGTTGCCTTGCGGCGCCCGTCGCTCACGACGCAGCCGCGGCGTGAGTATTGCTTCGGACCGGGTACTGGTCAACTGGATACAAGGCCGTTCGCTGCGTCCTCCGAACAGCCAGCGAGGAGCGCACCTGTGAGAACCAACCATGCAGCCCTGCTCATCATGCGGAAATCGTAGCGCGCGTCGCTGTCGACCGGGGCGGATTTTGCTGGAGGCTCGTGGGCATCCCTTGCCCCAGCCGGCTCGCGGGTGCCGGGTCTTTCGCGCGCCGAAGCAACCTCGTCCTTGACGAGGGCGGTCGCGACGTGTGGAAATCCGCGGCGCAGTCCACCCAGAGGACCGAGATGCCTGCCCGAAAAACCCCGCCCAAGGTGGCCCCCTTCGATCTGCGAAAGGCCTGCGCGAACGCGAAGGAAGGGGACGAGGTCGTGCTCCCGGTCGGACGCACCCTTCTGAAAGAATCCCTCGTGATCAAGAAGGCGATCACGCTGCGCGGGCCGGGGGCGGCCAAGGCGCGTTTGGTCGGGGGCTTCTCCGGAACCGTCCTCGAGCTCAAGGCATCAGGAAAGACCACGATCCGCGGGATCGGCATCGAGCGAGCCCCCCGAAGCGTGGGGGACCTCTTGGTGGCCACGCGCGGAACCGTCGTGATCGACTCGTGCGAGCTGAAAGGCGCAAGGAGAGCCAGCAAAAAGGCCCCCGGTCGCGGTGTGCTCCTCGACGGGAACGTCTCCGCCAGGGTGCGCGCCACGTCGTTCCTCGACTGCGATGACATCGGGCTGTGCATCGCAGGAACGTCGACGGCGACCGTGACCCGCTGCACGGCGTCGGGCAACAAACAAGTCGGCATCGCCTTCCAGGACGACGCCGCCGGAGATGCTTTCGAGAACACCGTTTCCCGAAACAACGTGGGATTCTACGTCGGCGAGCAGGCGAAGCCCCACCTGCACCACAACGAGCTATCCGGCAACGTTCACGGCGTGATGGCTCGAGACACCGCATCCCCCCGCGTCGAGCACAACCTGATCGACGGACACGATCGCACGGGCGTCATCGTGTGCGACAAGGCGAGACCCGTCGTGGTCGAGAATGCGATCCTTCGCAGCGGCACCTGCGGCATCTGGGTCGGCGACGATGCGGCTGGTCAGTACGTGGGCAACACCGTCTCCCGAAGCGGGGAGCACGGGTTCTATGCCGAGGGCAGAGCCGACGTGGCGATCCACGACGGGTGCTGCGAGCTGAGCAAGCTCCACGGGATCTGCTTCTGGGGCGCGTCGAAGGGCGCTGTGCGCAGGAACGACTGCAGGAAGAACGCCCACCAGGGGATCATGATCGGCCCGGATGCGGTCGTCCTGGTGGATAGCAACCGCTGCACCGCGAACAAGATCGCGGGGATCGTGGCGACCTCCGCCGGGGGCGCCCTTCGCCGCAACCTGTGCGAGGGCAACCAGTACGGGATCCTCCTGGACGAGAGCACCCAGGTCGTCGTCGACCACAACCTGTGCAAGGACAACGCGGTCGCCGGCATCTGGGTGACCGGCAAGGCTCGCCCCTCCCTCGTGGGAAACACCTGCGAGGGCAACGGCAACGGGATCCGGTACGAAGGCAAGACGGGCGGCGTCGCCCGCTTGAACTTGTGTCGCACGAACCGCCGCGGGCTCGAGATCGGCGGGGAAGCGAACCTCACGGTCGAGGAGAACGAATTCTCCGAGAACAGCGAGGAAGGCATCCTCGTGAGCGACCGGGCTACGGTCGAGCTTCGCGCCAACCGCGTGCTTCGCAACCGCGGCTCCGGCGTAGAGCTTCACAAGGCGTCGCAGGGGAATGTCTCCGGAAACGAGATCGGCGAGAACGGGGGCACAGGCGTGCGCGCAGCCGCCCGGGGCCCCTTCACCATCCAGAGGAACTCCTGCGAGGGCAACCAACGGCCCGGCATCGTCGTCGAGCTCGATCATCGGCAACGCAAGCCGAATGTCGTGGTTCGAAGCAACACGTGCCGAGGCAACTCACGCTCCTTTGACAAACGAAGGGCGAAGCTCGCCGCCCACTTCGGTCTCGATGTCTCCGCGCCCTTGGTGCGCTTGGCAGCCTTCTGGCACACGGGCGACGGCGGCCCCTACGAAGTATGCAACTTCTGCGTCGCCGATCGGCCCGACAAGTCCGTGGCGCGATGGCTCGGAAAGGCGCGGGCCCTCGCTGACCACTTCCGCAGCTTCGGCAGCGGCGGCGAAGGGGCCATCCTTGCGTTTTGGCTGCCCGGACCGGACGACACCTCCGCCATCGTCCGTGACGAGGCGCCCGTCGTGCTCCTGGCCTCGGAGGTCGCGACCACGCAGGTCGTAGCGGACAGCCTCGCCGAGTTCCTGTCGCTGCTGGCGTACGGGTCGGAAGACCTCATGCGCGACTTGGAGAACGTGGGCGACCGGCCCGGTAAGTCGTGGGCCCGAACCGATCCCAAGGACGACGACTTCTACACGGTCTGGCGGTTCCTCGGCGACGAGCTTGGAATCGAGCCAGCCAAGGATCCTGATGCGGTGGTACGCCAGGCCCGCTCGGCTCACGCCAACTTCGTGGCATGGCTCGACGCGCACACCCGCGCGCGACCTTCGAAGGGGGTGAATCAACGCGCTCGGGGGCGACCTACGGCGTAGTTGATCGCAATGTCGTCCGGCGTCAACGGGCGCGCGTACACTGCCGCCAGGTAGATCGTGCCCAGCCAGACGCGGTCCTCCTGGAACTCGTTGCCTACGATGAGCCGGTACACCGGGTCCCAATTGGAAGTGTCGCCGTCCACCGTCGCCGTTCCCGCCGCCTGCCCATTGATCACAAATCGCGCGAGCCCACCCGAGTTCCGCACGTACACCACGTGTATCAATTCCGTCGTCGCGACCCCAGCGTCCGTCGGGAGCGAAGGCTCGCCGTTCAGGTTCGTGGAGGTCGTCCTCAGGCGGAAGTCGAAGGCATCCCCCGCCTGCCCGAGCGTGAAGTTACGCAGAGACGAATTGAGCGACAGACCAAAGATGCGCGCCGGGCCTTCCTGGTCGGCCAAGGCGGGCTTCACCCACGCCTCCACGGTGATCGCCTTCGACGTCTGACATGCTTCGAAGATTCTCGTTGTCGGGGTGTCACTCGCGATGGTCGTGGACCCGTTGATCTGCAGCCCTCCGCCGTCCAACCACGTCACATGGTCGAATGAATCGATCCGCAGGTTCAACGGAGGGTCGACTGCAGCGTAGTCCTTCACCACGTCCCCCCGCCCTTCCATGAAGGCGTACAGGACCAGCAGGCCTCCCGTCACCCGCCCGTCCAGGTTCGGCTCCACCTCCACGAACCGATCCTCAACGACGTCAGCCGCGTCGCCCGCGTCGCTCGCGTCGGGCCCGTCCCCGGCGTCCTCGCAGCCCTCGTCCGTCTCCCCGTCACAGTCGTTGTCGATGCCGTCGCCACAGTTGTCCGTGGTCGAGCACCCCGTGCACACGCCGCCCTGGCAAGACTCCCCCTCGGGACACGCCGGGGCGCCCACCATCCCCTCCTGCTCGCAACGCACAACGTCGAGTTCAGCGCTCACGAGCACCTGGCAGCCCATGAAAGCCCCGAGCAGAAGCGGCGGGGAGATCAGGAGTCCGGCCAGGGTGAGGCTTCGCATGAGACAGGGTACCTCGTCACACGGAACAACAGCACCTTATGCGATTTCGTGGTCGGCAACACCAGCCCAAATCGCACGAGCCCGAAAGCCGCGGAGCTTGCCCGGGTGGGTGTCACGGAAGCATGATGGCGTCGATGCTCGATTCGGTGCTGTCCGTCCTGCTCCTAGCACTACCGGCGCTCTCGGAGGCCGTGGCCGACGGCTATCACCCTCCCCCGGACCCAGGACCGCACTCCGCCTGCCCCGCCGACATGCGTTTGGTGCAAGGCATCCACGACGACGAAATGGAGCGGCTCTGCCTGCGTGAGAAGAGCGACCGTTGCTGGTCGTACGTGCCTCATGCCGTGTCCACGGACGGATTGCGAAGGTCGATGCGCTTCTGCATGGACCCGTACGAAGCTCCGAACGAGCGGGGGGCCCGGCCCTTCGTCATGAAGGACTTCTTCCAGTCCCAGCAGTGGTGCGAGGCGCGAGGCAAGCGCTTGTGCTCCGAGCAGGAGTTCGAGACCGCGTGCGAGGGGCCGCAGGTCGAGCCCTACTTCTACGGCTGGGCCGTGGACACGTCCGTCTGCAACTCGAACAAACCGTGGAAGGCCTTCGACGCCGCCAAGCTGAGCGCCGGCGGGGCCGACGCTCGCAAGGAAGTCGAGCGGCTGTGGCAGGGCACCGCGTCGGGCGCGATGCAGCGTTGCATGACGCGCGACGGGATCTACGACTTGCTCGGCAACGTCGAGGAGTGGGTGACGGCACGAGAGGGACGACGGTGGCCGGGTGCGTTGATGGGAGGGTTCTGGGCGAAACCGTGGACCGGCTGTCGCGGGACCAACGACGCGCACGAGCCGAAGTTCGCCTTCTACGAGGTGGGGTTCCGATGCTGCAAGGACGCGACCCCCTGATTCCACCGTGACTGTGCCTCCGACAACGGGTTCTGGTAGGCTGCGCGCGATGCGAACCCGAACGATGCGTTCTGTAAGCGAAGGGGCCATCTAGCCATGCGCGCCCTGTTCTTCGGAACCCCCGAAGTCGCCGTCCCCGCGCTCGAGGCGCTGCACGGCATCGCCGACGTGGTGGGCGTGGTCTGCCAACCCGACCGGCCCGCGGGACGGGGCATGACCCTGCGCCCGCCTGCCATCAAGGTAGCGGCCGAAAGGCTCGGCCTGCCCGTCCATCAGCCTGCCAAGATCAAGCGCCCTCCCCTCGCGGATTGGATCGCCGAGCAGAACGTCGACGTCGCCTTGGTCATGGCCTACGGAAGGATCCTGCCGCAGGCCGTCCTGGACGCGCCGCGACACGGCTGCATGAACCTGCACGCCTCGCTGCTTCCGAAGCTCCGCGGGGCGGCGCCCATCAACTGGGCCGTCGCGCGGGGCGAGAAGGAAACCGGCATCTGCCTCATGCAGATGGATGCAGGGATGGACACGGGCGCGGTGCTGTCGTCCCATGCGATCCCCATCGCTCCTGACGAGACCGCGGGAGAGCTTGCGGATCGGCTGGCCCTGTTGGCGGCGCGGGTCGTTCGCGACGACCTCCTGCGCGCCGTCGAGGGAAAGTTGGTCCCGCAGCCCCAGGCCGAAGCCGAGGCCACGTACGCTCCTGTGATGTCGAAGGAAGATGGCCGGATCGACTGGTCCGTTCCTTCCGAGCAGGTGCATGCCCACGTGCGCGGGATGACGCCTTGGCCGGGGGCATTCACCGCGCTGGGGGACAAGCCGTTGAAGGTGCTTCGCACGCGCTTGCACGGGGGGGACGTCGCGAGTCCCGCGGGAACGGTGGTCATCGCCGACTCCACGTGCGTCCTGGTGGCGTGCGGCACCGGCTTGCTCGAGCTGGTGTCCTTGCAGCTACCCGGAAAGAAGGCCATGCCCGCGGGGGCCATGGTGGTGGGCCGCACCCTTCGCGCTGGCGACGTCCTAGGCGTTGGTTCCGACTGACCGGCCCACGATGCGAGACGTTCACGAAGCAAGCATGGACGCGCTCTTGGCGGAAATCCGCTCGGAGTTCCCAAGCTTTCGCATCGTGCCCAAGCGAGGCAACCGGCTCTCCGCGCTCATCGACCGCATCCTGCGCTGGGTCACGTTCGGTGCCCAGCACGAGTACATGACGCGGTACCACACGGTGCTGGGCAACACCCTCTACGTGCCCGACGGGTGGGAGACGACGCCTTGCATCGACCGTATCATCACATTGCGGCACGAACGGGTGCACCTGCGGCAGCGGCGTCGCTACGGCGACGTGCTGATGGCCTTCCTGTACATCGTGCCGTTTTTCCCTCTGGGGCTGGCGTACGGTCGCGCGCGGATCGAGTGGGAGGCGTATGCGGAAAGCGTGCGGGCGACCGCAGAGCTCAAGGGGATCGAACAAGCCCGGTCGGATGCGATGAGGCGGTACGTGGTGGGGCAATTCACGAGCGGCGCGTACGGCTGGATGTGGCCGTTCCTTTCGCAGGTGGATGCGTGGTACGACGGGGTTCTGGCGGAACTGGACAGTGACCCGTCCTGGCGGTAAGAGGCCGGATCCCAAGGGGGTAGCATGAGCGCAGTGGTAGGGATCGATCTGGGGACGACCAATACGGTGGTTGCGGCGGTCCGAGACGGGCGCGCCATGGCACTGGCCACCGAATCGGGCGAGCGTCTCATCCCGTCGATCGTGTCGTTCCACCCGAACGGCTCGGTGGTGGTCGGACGCGAGGCCAAGAAGCGCCGTCTGCAGGACGCGGCCAACACGGTCTACTCGACGAAGCGCCTCATCGGGCGATCGTTCGCTTCCGACGAGGTTCGCAAAGCGCGTGAGCGTGCGGCGTTCCCGATCCAGGAGGGGCCCGGACACGGCGTGCTCGTGGTGGCGCGCGGCGAGTCCTATACCCTGTCCGAGATCAGCGCCTTCATCCTCAAAGAGGCGAAGCGCGTCGCGGAAATGGCCCTGGGCGAGAAGGTCGACCGCGCGGTCGTCACCGTCCCCGCCAACTTCAACGACCTGCAGCGCGCTGCTACCAAGGTCGCAGGGCACATCGCAGGGATTGAGGTCCTGCGCATCCTCAACGAACCGACCGCCGCAGCCCTCGCCTACGGCTACGGCAAAGGCAATCAGGAGCGCATCGCCGTCTACGACTTCGGCGGCGGCACCTTCGACGTCACCCTGCTCGACCTGGCAGGCAACGTGTTCGAGGTCCTGGCCACGGCAGGCGACACCTTCCTCGGCGGTGACGACATCGACCTCGCCATCGCGGATCGCATGGCTGACCGGTATCTCAAAACCCACCGCTACGACCCGCGGGCCGACCGACAGGTCTTCGAGCGCTTGCTCGGCGCGGCGGAAGAACTCAAGATCCGTCTCTCCGCCTCGGACGTGGCCACGGTGCATTTGCAGGAGATCGCATTCGGCGCGGGCGGCAAGTCCCTGGACATGCCCTACTCCATGACCCGCCAAGAGCTCGAAGAAGTCGCAGAACCCTTCGTGGAAAGGACGATTCGCGTCTGTCAAGACGCCATGAGCGTGGCTCGGCTCTCCGCCAACGCGTTCGACCAGATCATCGTGGTGGGCGGGACCACGCGCATTCCGGTCGTTCGCCGCAAGGTCGGGGAGTTCTTCCAACGCAAGCCCATGGAGCGGCTCAGCGCCGACGAGGTCGTCGCGCTCGGCGCCGCCATCCAGGCATCCGCCCTGTCGGGCTCCGAGAACAAGCGCGGTGGCACCGCCCCCATCAAGTCTCGCCACAAGATCACAGACTCTGGCCTCGGCGGCGGCCAGAAAATCGGCGTCGGCATGGTGGCCGCCCCTCCCCTCGTCAGCTCACCAATTACCCAGCCCCTCGTCCCCGACGACGACACGGACACCGCCGTCGTCATCCGCGGCCCCGATGGGATTCCCGTGACCGACCGGAGCGCGCCCGCACCCCCCGCCACCGGTCGCCCAGGGGAAAAGGACGACGAGGCGACCCTGCGCACCGACATGCGAAAAGGAGGGACGGCTCCAGGCCTGTTTCCCCCCGTCGATCCCGGACCGGTACCCCTTCCCCTCGTAGAACCCGACCGATCCCCCACGGGGCTCCGCATCGTCGACGAAGACCCGACCGAGCTTCGGAATGCGACGAAGCTCCTGCGCGACATGGAGTCCGGAACCCATCTGGCGCCGGCGGGTACCACGACCGCGCGCATGCCCTCGGCCCCGCCTCTGCCGCCTCCGGCTCACACGGGCGTCACGACCGCGCGCATGCCCTCGGCTCCCGCGCTTCCTCCCCCTCCCACGGGAACAACGACCGCGCGCATGCCGTCGGCCCCGCCCCTGCCGCCGCCAGACAGAGGCCATCGCGGGACCGTGCCGCTGCGTGCGAGCGAGTCGGGCACAGCCTCTGCCGTGGCTGCTGCCGCTGCCGCTGCCGCTGCTGTCTCCTTCACGGAGAAGTCCTCCAAGACCTCCACCGCGTCGGCGGGTCACGTCGGGCCGAACCTCGAACCGAAGCCGATGGCCTCGGCTGGCCCCATCGCGCCCCTCCTCACCACCCCGGCCGCGAAGCCTGCGAGAACCGCCGCCCCCCTGCTCATCGACGTGACCCCCTTGTCCCTCGCCGTCGAAACCGTCGGCGGCTACTGCGACGTGGTCATCGAGCGCAACACACCGATCCCGTGCGAGCGAACCCGGTTGTTCGCCACGGCTGCCGACAACCAGCGGCTCGTGCGGGTGGCCGTGGCACAAGGAGAATCCAAACGATTTGGCGAGAACGCGAGCCTTGGGCAGCTCGAACTCAGCGGACTGCGGGCCGCCGGGCGCGGTGAGGTCGCCATCGCCGTGACCTTCGAGATCGACGCCGACGGGATTCTGAACGTGCGCGCCAAGGATCAAATGACCGGCAAGGAAGCCAGGGCACGAATGCGTCTGGGAGGCGCCGTCCCGGCCGGCAAAGAAGTCGACGCCATGCGGGACCGCGTCAACCGGAAGTCCTGATCTCCGCCAGGACTCGCTCCAGATCTGCCAACGAAAACGGCTTCACCATCGCCCGCGCGAACCCATGCTCGGCCGGGTGGACCATCGCCGGATCGAAGACGCTCCCGCTCGTCGCGATCGCATGGACGCGTACGTCGATGTCCCGCAAGAGCCGAGCCGTCTCCTTTCCCCCCACCCCCCGTTCGACCGTCAGATCCAGGATCACCGCGCCGTAGACGTCCTCCTCCACCATCGAACGACGATACGCCGTCACCGCAGCCAGCCCGTCCTCCACCGTCGTGACCCGACACCCGAGCTGCTCCAACATTTCCGTCAGCACGTCACGCACCACGGCGTCGTCGTCCATCAGCAGCACCCGCACCCCTACGACCGGTCGAGCGCGTTCCTTGCCCGATTGCGCGAGCGCTGTGGCCCTGTGCAAGGCCATCTCCGCCGTGTCGAGCCGTTCGAGGAGCACGACGCGATCATCCACGGCCAACTTGGCGAGCCCGATGTTGCCCAGGATCCCCATCAGGGCGTTCTTGAGATCGTGGGTCGTCGCTCGTGAGGTGGGTTCGCGCATCACCACGACCCACGCCTTGCCCGCCTCGCCATCCAGGCTGGTGACCTCCATCTCTACAACGACGTCGGGCGCGCCTTGCCTGCGAACACTTGCGGTTCGCGGCTCCTCGACCGTGCCAAGCTCGGGCGGCTCCACGACGAGGTCGGACAGCTTGGCGTGTTGCCCGACGAGCGCTCGTGCGGAGGGGAAGCCGAGAAGTCGCACCGCATGCTCGTTGGCGCTGACGATGCGATGGTTTTCGTCGAGGAGGAGGATCGCGCTGGGGGAGGACGGAGGCACCACGGGAGGCTACTTCAGAAAGAGCATCTCGCCGACCATGATGACGATCTCGGCGACGATGAGGATGACGATGTACCACTCGACGCGCATGGAGGAGCGGTGGTGCAGCAGGCCCAGGAGGGTCTCGGCGGTGCGGGAGATGAGCGCGAGCTTGTGCTCGAGGGCGAGGTGACGATCGCGCAGGTCGTACTCCTCGAAGAGGCGACGGTAGAAGCGCTCCAGCTGGGGGTTTTCCCACAATACTTCGGGGCTCTCCTCGACCTGGACACGTCCCACCATCTTGTGCTGGATGATGAGGGCGCCGCCGATGTGGCGGAGAAGCTCCTTGGCTTGCCGGTCCTGCGCCGTGCCTCGTTCGAGGGAGTGGGCGAGGGGTTCGATCGAATCGAAGACGCCGGCCACGCTCGCCTCGCTCTCCGCCAGCGTCACGCTGCGAGCCATGACGTCGGCCACGATTTGCACCTTTTCGACGTCCAGCTCCTTCATCCAGATGATGCCATCGACGGCCTGCTCGCGAGCGTTGGGGTCCACGCGGAGCTCGACCTGCTCGGTCTCGGGGGTGTCGTGCCGCTGGGAGACGAGGGGGGCGAGGTGTCCGAGAAAGGACACTTCCTCTACGGGGGAGAGGTCGAACAGGACGACGACGCCGTAGCGGAAGAGGACGGCGGCGCCGTGGTCGCCGGCCTTGATGGTCAGCGGTGCCGACGCGAGGGGTTCGGTGCGTTCGAGGGCTTTGAGGTCGATGTGGTCCCCCACCCCCACGGCGCGAACGGAGACTGTGGTTCGTCCTTCGAACGGGAACATGATCTTTCGTACCACGGATGCGGGTACACAAAGGGACTTGCACGCGGGAGCGGGCTGCGGTAGGGAAGCCATCCCGCACGGGCGAGTAACTCAGTGGTTAGAGTGCCATCTTCACACGGTGGAAGTCGCGGGTTCAAATCCCGCCTCGCCCACAAAGAGTCCTAGCGGGACTTTCGCACTTGGCGACCAGAAACGGCACCGCATGCGCATGAAAAC
>CAZAWR010000047.1:0-69983 GCA_964488865.1 uncultured Polyangiaceae bacterium
GAAGGGGCAGGGGAAAGGGCAAGGGCCAGAACCCGGGCCGGCGCAATGCACCCCATCTCGGTCACCCGGCACCCCCAAATCAAGCACTGTTCGAAGAGCGCGCTTGGGTTTGGAGCTGTCCGAGCCGAAGGCGAGGCGTTTTTGGGTGAGCCGCGATGAGCGCGGCGAGGGGGCTTTGCGAAAGCCCCCTTCGAAAAACCTAGACCCAAAGCAGCGCGGAGCGCTTGATTTGGGTCTAACGCGCGGAGAGGTCTTCGGTGGTGCCGGCCACGCCGCCGTACCGGAGGGACGTGTCGGATTCGGGCTCGGGGACTTTCGGGACCTCGTACACCACGTTGCCACCTAGCTTGCAAACCTCGTCCTGTAGGGCGCGGATGCAATCGCTGTCGGCGTCGTTCTTGCTGCACGAAGCGAAGACATCCCCAAGGCGTGTGACCTCGACGTCCTTGGGTGGGGCGCCGCGGTAGACGGTGACGGGGCAGTCGGGTGGGTTGGCGGGCAAGGTGGGAGGGGGCAAGCTCGCGCACCCGAAGCTGAGCGCGAGCAGGGCGACGAGCAGGGGGCGTCGCATCATGCGGGTCTCCTGTCGCGCATCAGCGGGAAGCCGAGGGCCTCTCGCTGGGCGAGGAACGATTCCGCCACCTGGCGGGCGAGGACGCGCACACGTCCGATGAAGCGCTGTCGTTCCGTCACTCCGATCGCGCCACGCGCATCGAGGATGTTGAAGTGGTGGGCGGCCTTCACGACGAAGTCGTAGGCGGGCATCACGAGCTTGTGCTTGGGGTCGTCTGAAAGGGACAAGAGCCGCTTGGCTTCGGCCTCGCACTGGTCGAAGGCCGCGAAGTGGGCCGGCACGTCTGCCTGCTCGAAGTTGTAGGTCGACCACTCCCACTCGTTGCGCTGGAACAGCTCGCCGTAGCGCACTTTGTCGTTGAACTGCAGATCGTAGACGTTGTCGACGTCCTGCAGGTACATGGCGATTCGCTCGAGGCCGTAGGTCAGCTCTCCCGCGACGGGCTTGCAGTCGATGCCGCCGACCTGTTGGAAGTAGGTGTACTGGGAGATCTCGAGCCCGTCGATCCACACCTGCCAGCCCAATCCCCACGCGCCGAGGGTGGGGGATTCCCAATCGTCCTCGATGAAGCGGACGTCATGGGCGAGGGGCTCGGTCCCGATGGCTCGCAGAGACTCGAGGTACAAGTCTTGGAGGTCGAGGGGGGAGGGTTTGAGGATCACCTGGAACTGGTGAAACTGCTGCAAGCGGTTGGGGTTCTCGCCGTAGCGGCCGTCGGTGGGGCGACGAGAAGGCTCGACGAACGCGACATTCCACGGTTCGGGGCCGAGGGCGCGCAGGAAGGTGGAGGGATTGTAGGTTCCCGCGCCGACCTCGGAGTTGTAGGGCTGGACGATGAGGCAGCCACGATCGGCCCAGAACTTCTGCAGGGTGAGGATCAGGTCTTGGAAGTGCATGGGGGTTTCCATACGAGAGAGGAGTGCGGGTGTAGCCTTGCTGGCGGCGATCGTAAATCAGAAGCGATGAGCTTTGCGCCGTGAGCCGTGAGCTGCCCAGGAAAAAGGGCCGTGGTGACTGGGACTCAAAGAGAAGGTGGGGCAAGCGACCCGGGAGAAGGTCGGCAGAAGCTCGGCAGACGGGCCGTGACCCAGCGCTCTCAGCTCATGGCTCATAGCCCTTGACGACCGCCAGCAACGCGTGCAAGAGTCCGCGCCCCTTTGAGGTAGCAGCCATGAAGCGCACGTATCAGCCGCATAACAAGAGCCGTCTCCGCACGCACGGCTTTCGCAGCCGCAATGCCACCACCTCCGGCCGCAAGGTCCTCCGCAACCGTCGCCTTAAGGGACGCAAGCGCCTCGCCACCACGGTCTACAAGAAGTAGATCGTGTCCGCTCCTCCCGCGGTGGATGCTGAAGGATCGCCATCCCTGCGTTTGACGCGTGAGCAGCGGCTTCGTCGTCGCCAGGACTTTCTCCGCATCCAGTCGAGCGGAGCTCGCGTCACGACGGAGCACTTCGTTTTCTTGATGGCGCCCTGTACCCTTCGTGCTCCGACCCGGCTCGGCATCACGGTCACGCGAAGGGTCGGGTGTGCGGTGGTACGCAACCGAGCCAAGCGGCTCGTGCGCGAGACCTACCGACAGCTGGCCGGACGGTTGCCCCAAGGCGTGGACATGGTCGTCATCGTGCGCAAAGCCCTGCATGGGCTCACCACACAGAGCGTCATCCACGAGTGGCAGGGTGTCGAGCGCCTGCTGCATCGCCGTGCCAGTACTGGGAGAAGCGCATGATCGTCAAGCTGCTACTGGCGCTGATCCGTCTGTACCAGCTGACGATCTCTCCCCTGCTCGGCCCCGTCTGTCGCTTCGAGCCCTCCTGCTCCCGCTACACCATGGCCTGCCTTCGGGATCATGGCTTGTTTCGAGGCTCCTGGCTCTCTACCGTGCGCCTCTGCAAGTGCCATCCCTTCCACCCCGGAGGCTACGACCCTCCCCCCTTGCCGGCGTCCGGTCGCCCGCAGCCACCCACCTGACGTCGAGCCGACAAGATCATGGAACGAAGCACCATCCTTCGCTGGATCATCATTGCCGTCGCGATCTGGCTCGCGTGGACCTACCTGCCCGCGGTCTGGGGCGGGGGGGGAGGCGGCACGACCTCCGTGCAGCCCCTCGGTCACGAGAGCACGTGCGACATGCACGCCCCCTGCTTGCCCGAGGCCTGCGATGCCGAGGGCAAGAACTGCCGGCCCCTCGAGCGCAAGCCGGAGGCGTTCTGCGACTTGCAGGGCAATCGCTTCAGGGCACAGTTCACCTCCCACGGAGCGTCCCTCAAGGCGTTGCTCCTCGAAGGTGAGCGTTTCCGCGAAAGGGAAGGCGAAGGCACCCGCCCGGGGGAGCCCATCAACCTCGTCACCACCCCCGACATCGAGCAGCGGCGACCCCTTCGCTTCGACTGGCGCGGTGCAGGCGCCAACGGCAAGGACGACGCGCAGGTTCGCTACGACGCCGTCGATTGGGAGCTCACGGAAAAGAGCGCCAAGCGCTGCGTGTTCACCTACGCGGACGACGTGGTGGAGTTGCGCCGGGTCGTGAAGCCCGGCGAGCGCCCGTTCGAGATCGAGGTCGAGTCGACCATCAAGAACCTCACGGACGTCAAGCGCAAGCACGCGCTGTCCGTCGAGGTCGCCACCTGGCGCTACGAGCGCGAGGTGGAGTCCCACCTCGGCCGCCAATCTCCCTTCATGACCAGCGT
Organism: uncultured Polyangiaceae bacterium; assembly: GCA_964488865.1. GTDB lineage: Bacteria > Myxococcota_A > Polyangia > Polyangiales > Polyangiaceae > MWCO01. The sequence continues at coordinate 3,265 of CAZAWR010000047.1, forward strand.
GTCCTGCGCGTACGACGGCGAGATGACCCGGATGGCCTCCGGGGACTTCGAGCCCGGCGACTTCAAGGACGCAGGGTTCGAGAACGGGTGGTTCGTCAACCGCGGCAAGGTCGCTCACGCCGCGGTGTCGGACTTCTACTTCGCTCAAGCTCTGGTGCCCTCGGAGCCCGCCGCCAACGGTTGCATGCTCCAGATCGAGGAGCGCTGGGACGCAGCCAAGTTCCCCAACAAGTCCAACGACCCCAACTACGGCGCGATGTACCGCTCCCGCTTGAGCTACCCGCTCAAGGAGCTGTCCAAGGACGAGTCGTCGACCTACCGCGTCACCGCGTTCCTCGGCCCCAAGGAGCGTGATGTGCTCGCCACCGCCGCGTCCGGCAACCACCGCCTCGCGGAGCTCGTCGACCTCGGCTTCTTCAGCATCATCGCCAAGGGCTTGCTCCACTTCCTCGTCTGGCTCCACGGTGTCCTCGGTAACTGGGGCGTCGCCATCATCCTCATGACCATCGGCGTCCGGACGCTCCTGTTCCCCCTGACGTGGAAGTCCATTCAGGCTGGCCTCTCGATGCGACGGCTCCGCCCCGAGATCGATGCCATCAACAAGAAGTACGCGGACGACCCGCAGGGCAAGAACGTCGCCACCATGGAGCTGTGGAAGTCCCACAAGGTCAACCCGCTCGGCGGCTGCCTGCCCGCCTTGTTCCAGCTGCCCGTCTGGTGGGCCCTGTTCACGTCGCTGCAAACGGCCGTGGAGCTGTATCACACGCCGTTCCTGTGGTTCCGGGACCTGTCCGCCCCGGACCCGTACTACATCGTGCCCTTCATCCTCGGCGGCACGATGATCCTGCAGCAGAAGATGATGCCCATGCAGATGGACCCGATGCAGCAGAAGATGATGACCTACGTCATGCCCGCCGTCTTCACGGTCATGATGCTCTTCTTGCCTTCTGGGCTCGCCGTCTACATGCTCACCAACGCCGTCATCGGCATCTTGCAGCAGCTGGGCATCGAGAAGTACTACGCTTCCATCGAACCCGCCGCCGTTGCGGCCGGCTCCGGCATCACCGTTCGAGACAAAACCGACAAGACCTCGTCGGATACCAAGAAGTAACCGCATGGAACCCTTCGATCACGATGAGTCCCGCCCCGCCTCCAACGAGCCCCCTGAGGAGTTCGATTCCGAGGTCGACGCCACCGACGCTTCCGACGGAGAGGAGGACTTCGACCAGGAAGATGACATCGACGACGACCCGGACGAGGATGACCTCGACGAGGACGACGACGAGGACGACGAGGACGAGGACGACGAGGACGTTGCAGACGACGACGACCCCCTCGCCGCGGCCCCACGCCGGCAGCGACAGGGCCCCCAGGCACGCGACGAGCGCGCAGAAGCGGCCAGCGACTTCCTCTTCCGCATCCTCAGCGAGATGGGCATGGACGTGTCCGTGCGTCGTCGTCGCCCACGTCCCGATAGCTCCCCCGACGAGATCCACCTCGAGATCGTCGGTCACGACGTCGGGCGTGTCATCGGGAAAAAGGGCCAAGTCCTCACGGCGCTTCAGTACCTCGTGAACCGCGTGGCGAACCGTCCAGGGATCGCGCGAAGGCATGTGGTGCTCGATGCCGAGGGATACCGGCACCGGCGTGAGACCACCCTCGCTTCCCTTGCGCGGCGACTCGGCGAGCAGGCCGTCAAGGAAGGCAAGATCATCACCTTCGAGCCCATGAGCCCCAGGGACCGACGGGTCGTGCACCTCGCCCTCGCCAAGTTCCCCAACGTCGTGACCAAGAGCGACGGGGAAGGGGACGAGCGTCGCGTTCGCATCATCCCCGTGCGCAGGTAAGCGCAGCCTCTCCGTCAATCCACCGTGATCGACTTGCTGACGTTCTTCGGCACGTCGGGATGCACGCCGTGGTCCTTGATGCCGAGCTTGTCCAGGTAGGTCATTTTCAGCAGGCTCATCTCCAAGGCGAGCCGTTGCAGCACCACCGTGGCTGAAAACACTGTCATCAGCGTGTCGTTCGTGCGCGGCAGCGTGATGTACACCGACTGGTAGCCCGGGTTGTCGGAGGGAGCCTTCGTGGCAGCCCCCCGCAGAGCCGGGTTCTCCTCCGCGATCACCACCGTGATGGAGCCGCGGATCTTGTGGGTGTTGAGCTGTGAGATGGTCAGCCGCAGGTCCGTCTCGTCGGGTCCCGTGACGTACACGAGCGGATAGTCGGCGTAGAGCTTGCCCACCATCGCCTCACGGTCCACGAGCCGGTCGAAGATCTTCCTCTCCTCGGGCGTCAGGGAGAATGGGTCCGCAGGGAAGAAGACGGCGTCCGCCGCGGCCTGCACGAGTCGCCACGCCGCGCTCGGCCGCATGCCGTGCAACGTGGCTTGCTGTACGAGGGCCTCGAGTCCCCGCCCCAGCTCGCGCAGCAGCGCGTCCACTTGGCTCGGCCCCCACACCGTGTTGAACCCGAGGATCGTGTTGGGGCCGTGCTTGAACTCGGACCCCTCGAACCCCTCGGTGTGGTTGAGCACGACTTCCCGGATCTTCAGCGCCCCCTCCTTCGCCACCGCCGTGATCCGCGTCGCCAGGATGTGAATGCTTGGCGCCAGGTACAGCATGCGCGCTGCCTTCGCCACCTCCGGCTCCGTCAAGGACACCGTGCTGCGAATGAGCGACGGAAGCAGCGGGAGCTTGTCCAGGCGCAAGCCGATGTCTTCCGCGACCTGCGCTCGCTCAGCCTCAGGCAGCGAGAGCTCCGGGAGGCGACGCTCCGCCAGCCGCAACGCCAGGCAATAGAACACCGCCATCTGGTTCATGAAGCTCTTCGTCGCCGGAACCGCGATCTCCGGACCGCAACGCAGCGGGATGACCAGGTGGCTCTTCTCCTGGGCGAGCGTCGAGTTCACGTTGTTCACCAGCGCCACCCGCTTGATGTCCCGCCCCGACGCGATGATGAAGTTCAACACGTCGATGAGGTCCTTCGTCTCCCCGCTCTGGCTCACCGCGATGAACAGGTCGCCGTCGCGCAGGGACCTCGAATACTGGCCGCGGAACTCGCCCGGGATGATCGGGATGAGCTCCGTGAAGGCCACCTCGTTGAAGAACAAACAAGCCGCCTTGGCCGCGTGGAACGAGGACCCGCAGCACACCACGTAGATCCTCCCGCCTCGGCGCACGCACTGCGCGGTCATCGACAGGAACGCCTCCACCGCTGCCGTGAACTCCTTGACCTCGTCCAACTCCACGAGGGCGTCGAGCACGCGCACGGCCAGCGTATCGCGCGCGCCGCGGCTCATGGGCACAAGGTCCGCGAAGAACCCAGCCTCCGACGACGCGAGCTTGTCCGAGAGCGTCACCACCGACCCATCCGTGAGCGACGCGGCCAACTCCTCGGGGACGGCGCTGAGCACCGCGCTCATGGCCGCGCTGTCGGCAAGCTCGTGGAACGTGCGCTCGATGGTGTCGTCCTCGTACTGGTCGAGCAAGCGATCCATGGCCGTCCTGACCGTCGGAACGTGCTCGGCGCTCACGCTTTGCACGACCGGGGCGAGGGACTGTGCCGCTTGGGTGCCCCCGAGGAACATGGTGATCACCTCGCGACAGGTCTGTTCCTGCGCGGAAATCTCCTGATCCATGAACGTCTCGAAGGGCGGCACGAGGGCCGTGTCCTTCGTGCGCAAGCGACTCCGCACGGGCTCGCGCTCGAGTGGCACGCAGTCCTTCGACGCGGCCTTGCCAGCACCTCGGTCCGGTAGACGGTAGATCTGGTACGCACCCGGCCCGTACTCCACCATTTCGCCTTCACTCAGCGGAATGAGCACGCGCGTGAGCTTGAGCACCGAGGACAGGTCCGACGACGCAATGCAGAACTTCCCGCCGACTTCGTCCTGTCCCAGGCCGAAGTACAAGCTCGAGCCTCCCTTGATGGCGACCGCCCACCCCGACACGGGGTCCACGACCACCGCCGCGAACGAACCGTGAAGGCGATGCCACGCGCGCACGACCGCGCGTCGCATGCAGTCCTTGCGGCTCGACGTGTCTGCCCGGCTTTCGTCGTCTCCGCTCGCCAGCTCGAGCGCGAAGAAGTGCTCGATGGTGTGGACGACCATCTCGCCGTCGTTGTCGGACAGGACGCGATGACCTTCGGAGGTGAGCCAGACCTTCAGCTCGTCGCAGTTGGTGACGTTGCCGTTGTGAGCGCCGTAGATCGTCGTTTTGCAGGTGACGAGGTGGGGCTGGGAGTTGCGGTCGTCGACGGCGCCGAAGGTGGCCCAGCGGACCTGGCCGCAGAAGATGCGTCCTGGCAGGTCGACGATGCCGAGCTGGTGGACCATGAGGGAGGGAGCGCCGACGCCTTTGACGAGGGTGATGTCGTTGGGGCGGTCACCCTGGATCGCGGCGCCGGTCGAGTCGTAGCCCCGGTACTCGAGGGTTTTGAGGAGTTCCGCCGCGATGACCCCGAGGTCCTTGCGCGCGTGTTCGAAGACCAGTCCGATGACTCCGCACATGGGGCGAACCTAGCATCGTTCCCGATCCGGGAGCCATCGCTTCGCTCAGGTCCGCTACGGCCTTGACGCCGGGCGCCCGCGGTTGAACAAACGACGCATGGGCAACATCGGTCCCGGGCAGCTTCTCATCATCGCGCTGATTCTCCTGCTGATCTTCGGCGCGGGCCGCATCGCGGAGATCGGCAAAGGCCTCGGCTCGGGGATCAAGAGCTTCAAGAAGGGCCTCATCGACGACGACGAGCCCGAGAAGCTGACGAGCCGATCGGACAAGAGCTGAGCTGTCGGTTCAGTTCAACCAGAACAGGTACCGCAGCTTGCGTTCCAGGGACTCTTCCCCCCGCTCCATCTCGTGGTGCATTCGCTGCAATCGCTGCGGTAGTCCGGAAGGCTTGCCCCCGCGCACGTAGTGCGGTCCCAGGATGCTCGACAGCATTCCCTCCGCGTCGTCTTGCCGCTCGAACCGTTCCATCGCTTCGAGGTCGACCACGATGTCGCGCGGTCGGTCCAGAAGCCCCGCCACGTCGATGCATCCGTGCATCGGCGGAACGTCCTCGTCGATCAGCGCCGCGATCTCCGCCATGCACAGACGCTCTTCCCCGCGCACGAGCTTGCGCACGTCCTGCACGACCCCCTCCCACGTCGCATACAAGGGCTCGTCCACGGGGAGGGGAAGGGGATGGCTGCGCTGGCGCGGGTTCGGTACCCACTCGCGATCGTCGTCCGTCTCCGCGACGTAGGCGCGCCGGCACGCGTCGCTGAGATCCAGCCCCTGCAGCAGCAGGGCCCGCGCGGCCGTCATCCGGCCAGCGTCCCGCAAGCGCACCACGACGCGGCGCGGTCGGTCCCTGCGTCGCCCTTCCGCGAGCTTCGTCACCTCCGTCCAGTCGTAGGCCAGAATCACATCCATGGCCGCCCGTTGAAACGCCACGAACGCCCGCGCCCATGTCACGTCCCCGACGTCGAATCGGAACGTTGGCGTCCGCCTCGGGTCGTCCTCCGCAATCGGGTTACCCTCCGCATCTTGCTCGATGTGCAAGAGGAACCGGTCGAAGCGGTCCATGCGTCCGTTGCCGTTCCAATCGATCTGCCAGCAGGCGAGACAAAGCTCGAGGGCGATGTCGGGGGTACGCTCCGCGATCGCGAGATCCGCGTCCACGGTAGCCAGGTCCGCCTCCGCCTGCTCCAACGTGAAGCGAAGGTAGCGGTCGTTGAACCCCCCATCGTCCAGCGCGCCGAACACGACCGTGCGCCCGTCGAGGGCGAGCTGGTGCATGGTCTTGCGGTAGCGAGCGATGGCGCGAACCAGGCGGGCGTAGGGGTTGTCCGGGGCCCTGCCGATCACGGCATCGGCCGATCGTGCTGCTTCGTCGAAGTCCCCGTCCTGCAGCGCGGTGATGGCTTGTGCGGCGTCCTGCCGGGCGGACGCGGATGCCGAACGTGGCGCGGGAGCGACGCTTGCGGGGCTATCGGGGGAGGCCGACCCCGGGCCCACGCAGGCCGAAAGAAACACGACGAGCGCGAGCGCGGTCACGTTGGCCAGACGCATGGCTACCCTCCGGGTCCGCGGGTGCGCGCCGCCTTCCCACATGGGTGGCAGTGCATCGGACCTCCCCAAGGTCCTAGCAAGAACGCAGCCACGGTGAGCGACTCCCGCGCTTGCCGCTCCTCTCGCGTGAACCTCGAGAAACGCCGATCGAGCGCGCGGACATCGTCGCGTTTCGAGCGGCCACTGCGAACGGGGTTCCGCAGTGGACTGCGTAAGCGTGCAATTCGGTCTCCAGCTCGTGCGGTCAGGCGAACCCACGCATGCGCTGGCCGGCCTCGCGGAGCCGCTCGCAAGGTTGGTTCCCGAAGGACAACCGGATCGTCCCCTTGCCCTGCTGCCCGAACGCCGAACCGGGCACCGTCACGACTCCCGCGTCTTTGAGCAGTCTCTGGCAGAACGACACGTCATCGGACTGGCCTTGGAGTCGTGCGAGCAAGAACGTAGCCCCGTCCGGAACGCGCGGTCGCACCGTGGCCCAGCCCTCGAGGGAGGAAAGAAGCGTATCCCTGCGACGCACGAGCTCCTCTCGTGCCTCATTCACGTAGGCGTCCAGGTGATCGAGTGTGGCGAGCACCGCCCGTTGCGACGCGACCGGAGCGCACACGACAAGCGCGTCTTGCACCTTGAAGGCCTCCTCGATGACCCGGTCCGACCCGTACAGGTAGCCGACGCGCCATCCCGCCATGCCGAGGATTTTGGAGAAGGATCCCAGGACGATCACGCGGCCGTCTGGGTCGACGCTGGCCGGGCTGCAGTGCTGGACGGGCGAGAAGGTGAGCAAGTCGTAGGTCTCGTCGGACAGGAGCCAGACCCCGCGGGAGCGGCAAAGCGCGCACAGTTTTTCGATGAAGGCGCGCGGGGCCACGACGCCGGTGGGGTTTCCCGGGGACACGAGCACGACCGCGCGGGTTCGGTCCGTCATGGCCGCGGACACGGCATCCAGGTCGAACGCGTACCTGTCGTCGCGGACGGGCAGGGCGACCGGGACTTCGGTGCAGCCCGCCATCCGGATGGTGTAGCCGTGGTCGAAGTAGCCTGGGTCGAAGGTGATGACCTCGTCGCCGGGGCAGGTCACCGTGACGAGAGCGTTTGCGAACGCTTGATTGGCGCCACACGTCACCATCACGCCGTCGCCTCGGGCGCCGGGGATGAGCTTGTGACGGACGAGCATACGAGCGATCGCATCGCGAAGCGCGGGAAGGCCGGGGTCGGGGCTGTACACGTGGGGTCCCGGCTCCTCGAGGTAAGCCCGCACGCCTTGCATCGCCGCAGCCGGGGGCGGAAGGCCGAGGATCGCCTGTCCGAGGTCGATCAGGTCAGCACCTTGCGCGCGCAACTCGCTGGCGAGACGGGCTACGACGGCAATGGGCGGTCGCACCCAGTCCGTGGTTCTTCCGGTCCACGAGGAGTCCATTCACCGCCCTGCACAATCATTCACCATGGCGCACGTCGGTTTGCTGGCACAAGCGAGCTTGAATCCCGAAGGCGCTCTCTGGCACTCGAGCCCCGGATCGCCGGAGATCGACGGGTCCTTCAAGATCGCGCAAGCCGCGAGACGAGCGCACTGGCTGATGGCGTCGTTGTGGGCCGGCAGGTTGGCCTTCGGGCCGCCATCGAGCCACATCGGTACGCCGTTGGCCTCCCTGCCGAGTCCCGGTACCGTCCCGCAGTACACGGTCGGTTTGCTGGACCGAACGATCTTCTTGTAGGCCTGCGCCACCTGGTTGCATGTGCCACCGTGCCCGCAGACCGCCACCAGCGCCTTGGCCCCGCTCGTGCCGTAGTCGTAGTCCTGGAATGCGACCTGCCCGGGCATCAGCGCCGCGTGAGGCACCACCGTGAGGTGCGGGTTGGCCAGCATGACCTGCCGCGCCCACTTCCACTCGAATCCCGGCCCGCTGTAGACCTTGTCCGTGATCACGGCCAGCACGACCTTTGCGTCGCTGCAGTGATCCACCACCGTCTTGACGGAAGGCTCGTTCCACGTGGGGGTGGGTTCGGCGGCCACGGACGTGTTGGCGACCGCGGGGTCCGCGAGCAAGGGCTCGTTCGAGGAAGGTCGCTGCTCTTTGCAGCATCCGGCGAGCAGCAGGGCGATCAACAAGCCAGCGAAGCGCATCTCGGCCTCCTTGAAGGACCAAGGCATGATGCGACGGAACCGATGTTTGAACAAGGAGGTCGGGTCGCCCGCGACCCCATAGGGGCCTCCAAAGCAAAGAGCACCCCATCTGTCTGGCGCCGCATCCGCCCCCTCTTCGTTGCTCCTCGGTTACATGCTTCAGCATGCGCGCTCGTCGCGCCTCGATGGGACGGCGCAGCGCCGCCATCTGGCGCACTCTTTTCATTGTCGGCCCCTTACTTCGAAGGCACCCACAGGTCGTTGCCCGCGAGCTTGGGCTTGCTGGCCGCGCCGCCGAGCTTCTCCAGCCGTTGCAGGGCCGCCTTGATGACGAGCGGCCACGCGATGGTGGCGTCGGACAAGACCTCCGCGAAGCGGCCTCCGTGCTCCGGCGGCACGAACTTCCCCCAACTCACACCCTCCGAGTAGGTGCAACCCGAAAGGCCGCCCCAGTGCACCGGCTCGGGACAGATACGGACGCCATAGTGATAGCGGAGCGTGCCGCCTTCCCCGTCCGGTCCCAGATGCCGATCGAGTAGCTCGAGGTACGGTCCCACCTGCTGCGCCCAGTTGCGAGGCACGCCTCCGCCGATCGTGAAGATTCCGAGTCGCGGTACCGACGCCACCGCGGAGCTGAAGTGCTCCAGATCGAGGAACGGGTCGAAGGCGATGCGCGGCTTGCCCTGCAACACCTGCTGCCGGTTGAAGATGCCCAGCCCCAGCCCGATCTCCGAGTCCGAGAAGGCCGGCACGAACACCGGAACCCCCCGCTCGTAGGCCGACTTGAGCACCCCTCGCACCGTCGGGTGATGCTGCACGAGGTACTTGCCCAGCTCCACGTTCAACCGCCGCGACGACAGCGTCTGGGTTGGGTCCCAGCCTTCGAGCACGTGCTTGAGGATGTGCTCGACGTGCTCCAGGTTCGATTCGGGCTCCAGCGTGTCGTAGACGCGATTGTATCCCTTTTCGTATAGCTGGGTGTCGTTCATGCCCTCGCGGTACTTGTAGTGCGCGAGGCCTGTGGCCTCCACGAAACCGTGGGCCATGAGGGCCCCGGTGGACACGATCGCCTGCACCAGGCCCTTGTCCACCATCTCGCAGATGACCAGGCCCATCTTCGCCACGGTCATCGCGCCTGACAGGGTCAGCACCACCGCGCAGTTTGGATCCCGCGCCATCTGCACGAGCACGTCGACGGCTTCCCCCAACTGTCGACCGCCGAAGGCCGTGCGGGACATGGCCTGGGCGAGATCGTCGAAGCTGTTGACGGCATCGAGGTCCAGCGGGACCACGGGTTCGAGCCCGTCGTCATTTTCAGCGTGGGACAGCTTTCGCTGCATGCACGGGGTGCCTTCGTTCGGATCATGCATGGGGCATCTCCTCGGTTGGGTCGGGGCGACCGTATCGTGGTTCGGGGGGCTGTCAACGGGATTGCAGGCCCCGACGAGCTCAGTGGTACGTCACGGTCCCCATCAGCCCGATGTGGAGCCAGGTGTGCTCGAAGGAAACGTCCGGGTCGTCCTCGTACGCAAGGCTCGCCCAGTCGGCTCGCGCGAGAATGCCGAGGCTCGCATCGGGGCCGACCCAGAAGGAATGGCCCACCCCTGCGGAAACCAACGACCCTGCCGGCGCGTAGTCGCTGTCCGCGGTGTCGCTCAGCAGCAGCGTGCCGCCCCCGAGCATCCCCTGCACGTGAAAGCCCCCGGAGGGGTCGGGGTACCACTCCGCGAACAACCCGAGGGCCGAGAGCGTGGCGCCGTGCTCGTCTCTGCGCTCCGACTCCGGCATCGGCACGGCCGCCCGAAGCTGCGGGGCCACGTAGGCCGTGTACAGTGAGCCCCCCAGCACGAAACCGCCACCGATCGTGCCCCCGATCGTGAGATCCATCACCACCGCCGGACTCTCCACCTCGCACGTCGCGACCGAACCATCCTTCCCGGTCCGTTCGATCGTCTCGACCCCACCACCGCCGCCAAGCCCGAGACGCAAGTAGAACCCGTCGTGGGTGTGGAGGCCCGGTTCCACGCGGGCAGGTTGGCGAGCGCGCACGGCACCCGGGGAAGGAGGCGGGGCAAGCGGGGGCGAAGGGGGCAGGGAAGGCAGACCCGTGCTCTCGCGGGTCAGGCCCTCCGGCGGGGGAAGCGGTTGCGACATCTCCTCGGGTTCCGGGAGCGGTTCCGGCTCGGCCATCGGCGGTTCTTGCGCCCACGCCAGCGAAGGCGCCACCAGCGCGCCCACCCACACAACCCGAATCGCCCGCGCCTGCATGGTGTTCATGGGTTCCAGTCCATCTGGTCCACGAGGTCGAACGCCTTCTCGTAGGCCTCGCTGTCAATGCCACTCTGCAGAAGATATTCGCCTACCCCCCGCGCCCCCACGCGCTCGAGTACCCCGGGAATCGCGATGTCCACCCCTGTCTCCCCCGACACCTGGAAGGGCCAATCCTCCCCGAGCGTCTCGTCGAACGTCACGTCGATCCGCCCTCCCCCTTCCAACTCCAGCGCGTAGCGTGCATCGAAGGACAAGCCCATCGCACCCTCCCGCTGCTCGAAGGACGGGAGGGCCGATATCCGGTGTGTGACAGGCATCTGCCCAGGCGGGATGAAGAACGCGAACCCATGCGATGGCCCCGGCGCGCTCGGCGTGAGCCACGCGTACGCGACTTTGCCCTCCATGCCCACGTCCACCGTGCCGAAGTGCCACGAGGAAAGCACGTCGCCCAGCAAGCCTTCTCCCCACATGTGGTCGGTGTAGCCGCGCCCCACGATCGGCCGTTCCGGCACCGTGACCGACCCGTCGCGCGCGATCACCCGAACGCTGCCGCTCGTCAGGGGAAGGCCCAACGGCAGCTCCCAGTGATGCTTCTCGCCCCCGGGGATGCCGTCGTACATGCCCCGCGTCACCCGGAACCCCGGCGACCCCGCCCGAAGATCGAGCTCACCCTGCAACCGATGGCTGTTCGTCATGTCCGGCGCGTCGAGCACGACGCGAAATACGATCTGGCCGGCCTCCTCGAAGGCTTCGAAGGAGCTTTCTCCAATGCGTCCCCGTGGCTCCGTTCGAGAGAACTCCGCCGTGGCCCCGGGCCATTGACGGATGTTCGTGAACACTTTCTTTCCGTCGATGGTCAGGTTCAGTTGCAGCAGCCAGGCGTCGGAGGGGCGTGGTGCGGACGACTCCCCAGGGGATGCTTGCCACGCCCGCACGTCGCGCCGGTAATGCGCATCGAACAGGTTGGCCGACAGGAAGATGACCGACAGGGACGCATCCCCGGACGCGGACTCGGCGTAGAAGTTCCACCACTCGTAGGACCCGGGGACGTGGGACAGGTGCGTGACGTGGTCCTTCGCCGTGAGGGCGGTCACGATGGGCTCGGGCCCGGCCTCGGTCGTGGAGGAGTTGGAACACCCTGCGGTCGAAAGGACGCAGACCGCGGCGATCACACTGTGCCGTAGGTAGTCACACCCTCTCATGAAGCCTCGCCTCGCCTTCGTGCCCCGACCAATGCAACTGTCGCCACCAACCCAAACACCTCGGTGTCCGTCAGAGCCACCGACTCTCCGAACTGATCTCCGTTGTCGCCGGGGTCCTCGAGAATGGCGGCTACGGTAAGCGGTGCTTGGACGCGCATCGCAGGCTCTGCGCGTTGCGATGGGTCCCGATCCGCGGAGCACGCGAGGACGAAGGGCGACGCGACGACGAACCAGGGCAGCGAAGCTCGCATGAGTGAGATGCTAGCGTCGACGGCGCGGGGCAGCCACCCCTCAGCCGCCGGTGGTGTTCGACGCGGGCATGGTGATGGTGACCGCGCCACCGTCGTGCGTGTTGCCGGAGATGTTGATGTTCATGGTTGCGTCGTTCAGCGAGCGACTCGGGTTCGCGTCCCAGCCGGAGATCAGCCTCGTGGGCGTGCAGCCGTGAAAGGCGTTGTTGCGAATCCACACGTCCCGTGCGTTCCACAGCGCGATGGCCCCCTTGTCCGGGCTGACGTTGGCCGTGGCCCCGACGGCCCCGTGGATCTGGTTGTTCTCGATGAGGATGCCGTTGTGGCGCTCCGCCGGCTCGCCCGCGGAGCCTCGGTGCGCGCCGATCGCGCACAGCGCGAACTTCCACGTCCCCAACTCGTCGAGCCGATGGAACGTGTTGTTGGCGATGTACAGGTTGTGGCACATCGTCTCGTCGAAGGGGGCATCGCCGCCCGAGCCGTCCCAGGAGAAGTCGTATTGCACCGGCTCGTCGTTCGCGTTCTCTCTCTGCCCCGTCACACCGCGGAAGGTGTTTCCGGTGATGTGAACCGTGTAGGTGTGCGGTGTGTGTGGGCCGCCCGATGCGTTGATCTCGATGCCGTGCCCATCATCGCCCGTTTCCGCGTACGCGTACTGCACCGTGTTCTTGATCGTGAACCCCGGCGAATGGCTGATCGTGAAGATGCCGTTGCCTGCCCCGACGAACGTCCCACCGTCCCACACGAACCCGCCCGCGTGCGTGTAGCCACCGCCTCCACCGTTGGTCTTGTTGCGGATACGACCGGCCTTCGTGAACTGGAACGTCGCCTGCTGTCCGTTGATCTGCACGCTCGACGGAATCCTTACGGGGCAGTTGACCGTGAACGTACCTGTCAGTCGCAGCGGTAGCCCGGCAGCCGCGGCTTGATCGAGTCCTCCCTGCAGGCTCGTGCAGTCGCCGCCCGCGACGTGCACCTCGGTCGGCAACGGAGCGTCTTGCGGGCTCACGCGCACCGCGTTGCTGTGAATGCGCGAGCCGTCGGGGAACATCTCCACCCAGACCCAGTCGTGCCAGGCGGTGTCGCCGGGGGTCCAGGTGATCGGGTTGCTCGCGTTCTGCTTCAACCACCCGGCGTCCATGCGGTTGGCGAACCACCCGTCGGGCGTGTTCGGGAAGCCCGCCGCGGCCGGCGGCGTCATGGCGGCGGTCAACGTCACCGTCGTGCCCACCACGGGTGCGGCGTTGTCCACAGACGCTGCGATCGTGGGCTTGACGCACTCGATCGCGTGATGTCCCGACTCGCCCTGCTTCCCGTCCTGGTAAGTCACGAGGACCCGTGCCGACCACACGCCGGGGGTCGTGAAAGGGACCGTGTGCGTCCATTGCGGTTCGAGCGGGCTCGACCACGCACCGTATTCGGCCCAGGCGGGAGGGTCCCCCCACGGCGCCATCTGGAAAGAGACTTGCGTTGCCGCGGCGGGGTCGGCGAGCGTGACCGTGAACGTCGGGTCCACGATGGTGTTGAGCCCGGTCGGGGCGTTGGCGCCCGACTCGTGGGACATCGCGAACGCAGGCCCCGTGACCGATGCCCCTCCCGTCGTGCCATCCGTCGCAACGTCCGCGCCCGTCTCGGCTGCGTCACCCACTGTGCCGTCGGTCGCGCTGTCGGTCGAGCCGTCGTGGCCGCCTCCGAGACCACCCGTGTCCCCCGCGTCCCCCGCGTCCTCGCCGGACGTTCCGGCCGCCCCCGCATCCGTTCCGGCGGAACCGTCCACCTTCCCGCCGTCGGAGCCGAACTCCATGTCGTCGTAGCCGAGCACGTTGGAGCAAGTCGGCAAGCCAGCGAGCAGCGCGAGGCCCAACAGCCACATGGCTGCACGCGAGCCGCACCGACCGAAGAGTGGTGAGCAAGAAAAAGCCACGATGCAAACGTACGGTGCTGGGAGGGGTCGGTCAATCCACGGGGGCCTTCCATTCGGGCACCTCCAAGCACCGCTATCACCGCATGGCAGGCTGGCCGATCCGTCGCTCTCACCCGTTCTATCCCGGGAGGGTGTTCGAGCCCGAGGGCGCCTACCCCGCGCCCCTGGTCCGCTTTGACTGGCGCAACCCGGTGTGGCATCCGGACACGGGCAAGATGCTTGCGGCCGAGGTGCTCGGGGACGCGCAGGCCGAGTGGTTCATCGACGTGGAGAAGGCCCGGGTCACGGCCTTGCGGACGTATCGCGCGCTGTCGAGCTTCCTTGGGGAACGCGACGTGGTGCTCTACGACCTTTGCCTGTTCGTGACGGAGGACGGCGAGACGGTGTTCGGAGAGATCAGCCAGGACTGCGGTCGCTTCCGACACTTCGACCTCGGGTCCTTGGACAAAGACGCATGGAGGGCGGGGGGATCGTCGGAGCACGTGCTGGAGAAGTGGAAGATGCTTTCGGACCTCATTGGTGCGTGACGTCGCGCCGGGGACGGGATCGCCTGGGACTCATCGCTGAGCACTTGCGCTTCCCAGGGGGATCGAATGCTTCTCACTCGTTCGCTGGGAAGAGAGGGGGTCTTGGCATGTGTGTGTGCGGTATACCCTGGTAGTTTTAGCTCCTACCCACGTATCCGATGTCATGGAACGCAACTTGCTTAGGGGACCGGCAACGAGATGTCGCGAGAAAGTCATGGAAAGGGAAGTGCAATGAATAGCCGATGGACGCAGAGACCCGTAGGGTCCGGCGGATGGGGGCGCGCAGCGCTCATGGTTCCTCTTGCCGTCGCTCTCGCCCTTGGCGCTGGTGCGTGTGAATCCTCCTCGGACGGCGACGGCACGTCCGGGGGCACCGACCCGTCCGACATCCCAGGCGGCAAGGCGGACAACCCCAACGAGGCTGCCTTCGGCGGCTTGATGATGCAGGCGATGCCTGAGCAACCGGGACGGTTCGACGTCGCGCGTACGCCGGGCGGCGACTGGTTCTTCCGCCTCATCGGCCCCGGAGGGGACGCCTTCCTCACCAGCGGTGCGTACCAGCAGAAGATCTCCGGCGTGAACGCTCAGCTGAGCGTCGAGGAGAACGGTGTGCTGCTCGAGAGGTACAAGGTCGCGTCGATCGGGCCGGAAGAGTGCAGCTTCGAGCTTCGCGCCGCGAACAACCAGACCATCGCGTTCGGTCCGGTCTTCCGTGACTGTGCGGAAGCGGACGCGCGCATCCAGGCCACACGCGATCTGGTGGCCGGCGTGCTGCAGTACAAGGCCGCCGTCTCCGAGGGTGCCCGCTTCGACCTTTGGAAGGAACCCTCCGATGCCAAGTGGCGCTTCGAGCTTCGCGCCGAGGACCGCCGCGTCCTGCTCGCGTCCCAGACCTATACCTCACGCACCAACGCGATCACGGGCATCGAGTCCGTTCGCACGAACGGCAAGCTGCCCGAGCGGTATCGCGTCGTTGCGCAGCAGGACGGAAGCGTGACCATCAGCCTCCGGGCCGCCAACGGTCAGGAGATCGCCCAGAGCGGTCCCTACCCGGCCCAGGAACAGGCCGATGCGGTGATCGGTGAGTCGGTCGGGCTGCTCCTCAGCGAGCGCGTCGGGAACCCTTGGTGATGACGACAGGAAAAAGGGACAGAACCATGGCTACGCGAACCACTCTACGCCGCCTCACCTCCACCCTCCCGCTCGTTGCGCTGACGGGCGCCTTCGGATGCATGCAAGGTCAGGACTTCGATGACGAGGTCCTCGGCCAGTCGCAAGAAGCCGTCGTCGACGTCTCGCACACCGCGGTCGAGCGGCAGTCGATCGGCAATTGCTGGTTGTACGCCGCCGCCACCTGGGTCGAGTCGATGAACCTCTCCTACCTCGAGGCGCAGCCCGCCGGAGGCGGTGGGGGCGCCCACACCTGTGAGCACCTCTTCTGCGACGAGGGCGCCAAGCTCACCAACGGCTGCATGCCCGCCGAGTCCGACCACGCGGCCTGCCTCGTCAAGATCTGCGAGGAAGACTCCTACTGCTGTGACACTGCTTGGGATGACGTCTGCGTCAAGCACGTCACCGAAGGTCGCAAGTGTGCCGCTACCCTGTGCGAGGCCCCGCCGACCGGACCTGCGCCCGAGCTCGAACCCCTCGACATCTCCCAGTCCTACTGGACCTACTGGCACTGGTTCGACCAGATCGGCGGGTACATGTCCGACGACGAGATCTCCACGGGCGGGGGCACCTGGACCTCGAACTCCATCATGCGTGATCGCGGCATCATGAAGGAAGGCGACTTCGTGACCGCCGACACGCAGAACGAGATGAGCTCCCGGCAGTCCGCCGCCTTGAGCCGCGTCAACACCGCCCTCAAGAGCGGTCAGCTGTCCACCCCCGAAGCCCGTCGCGACGGCGCTCTCGTGCGCAAGGTCCTCGACGAGGCGTGGGAGTTGCCCGACGACGTCCGTGCGCAGATCGATCAGGTGTTCGGCAAGGACGGTTCTCAGAACCTCCGCTCTGGGGGAAGCGTGGCGGGCACGAACATCATCGACGCCAACTCACTGCCCGTCCGCTACGCCAAGCGTGCCAACGGCAAGATCGAGTACAAGGACACCAACCTGACGGAAGCCATCCGCGAGTGGCAGTCGGTTCGATACCCGAGCAGCGGCTCGGCCCAGCGGGACACGCTCATTCGGGTGCAGCGCGCGCTTCATGCCCGTCAGCCGGTGGGAGTCACCTGGAACGTGGACTTCAACGCGTTGGAGAACGCCCAGAACGAGCGCCGCGGCTCCTTCAACATGCAGACGCTGAAGGACGCGGGCCGACCGGGCAGCCAGGGCGGTCACATGACGGTGCTCGAGGACTACGAAGCCGAGACCCAGTCTTTCGGCGTGCTTGCGGCAGGCACGACGCTCGACCCGCAGAAGCCCGAGGACGCCGCGAAGCTCGAGGCGGCCTTGCTGCCCACCACCAAGATCAAGTTCCTTCGCACGAAGAACTCCTGGGGCGGGGCTCGCCCCGACCGCGCCTTCTCCGCCGGGTTCCCGGGCTACCACGACCTGTGGATGGACTACCTCAACGGGCCGTTCAAGTGGTGCCCCGATACGAAGAACGCCACCAACGAGACCTGCACGGGCGAGACGCAGGGCCTTCGCGAAATGCTGATGCCCCCCGGCTTCTGAGCCCCTGCTCCCCGCTTGCTTACTCCCCCTTCAGCTTCTCCGACGCTTCCTTCATCCCCGCCAGCAACCCATCCGCCTTGCGCTCGTCGTAGAAGTACTGGTGACGATCGCGCTGGGCCCGAATGTCCTTGTCCAACGTGCCGTCGGGACGCAGGAAGAACGTGCGCGGAATGTACTCCCCGTCGATCGCGTACTGGCGGCTGAGCTCCCTGTTGTTGTCCTTGTCCAGGCGGATCATGACGAAGCCCTTCGCTTGCTCCGCGACCCGCGGGTCCCGAAAGACGCGGCTGTAGGTCTTGCAGTGCGGGCACCAGGTCGTGAAGAACACGAGACACACGGGCTTGCCCTCCGCCTTGGCGGCCGCCAGCCCTTCCTCGTAGCCCATCCACTTGATCGCCTCGTCGTTCCAGTCCTCCCCCGCGGTCTTGCGCGGTACCGTCGCTGCCCCTTCGCCGTCGGGTGATGCGCGGCCACTGGACTCACACCCTGCCAAGGTCCCCAGCACCAGGGTGGCGATCGAGAGCCAGCGGACGCGTGGGAGCGTCATTGGGGAAAGAAGGACAAGCACGCACCCACCTCTTCGTTGAGCGCCTCGAAGAACGCACGACCGGACTTGTCCTCCTGGGTGAACCGCTCGAGCGAGGCCGCCCCTTGCGCCAGGCCCGTGAGGCCGACGCCCGCCTGGCCGCAGAACAGCACCGCTCCGAGCCCGACCTGTCCGAAGGCGATCGCCCCGCAGGCGAGCTGACCGACCCCGAACAGCAACCCCAGCCCAATCACCCCGATGGAGATGACGCCCACGCCTCCACCCAGGACCATCACACCCGAACCCATGCCGATCGTCAGGATCGCGAACTTCTCGACGTTGGCGTCGACGTTCACGGCAACCACGGGCAAGCCGAGGAACTTCGTGAGGGACACTCCCTGATCGTCCAGGGGCGAGGAGATACCCAGCGCGAGCGCGGTCACCGCAAGCACACCGACGATCAACCAGAATCGGACCATCCCTTTCATGCCCGGATGAGGGTACCATGCGCTCCGATGCGGGAGGCGCAGCATCTTTTTGCACAGATTGCCACCCTCGACGGGGTCGAGCAGACGGCGAGGTCGGCCGGTGCGATGCAGCTGCGTCACGGCTCGTTTCAGGCTCCCTGGTCTCACGTCCCGGAGCTGTTCGTCGAGCGGGTCAAGCGCTGGGTGGGATCGGCGCTTCGGTGGTCCGCACGGGCGGCCTTACTGTCTCCGCTTCTCGTCGCACTGCGGTCCGGTCCACGGGAGGTCGGCGATGCAGGGATCGTGATCGTCGTGTCCCTCGCAGTGACGTTCTTCTCCTTGCTCAACCTGTTCGTGTTGCTGAGCTTGCTGTCCTACCGGGCAAGGAAGCGCGCCAGCTTGGCGCCGGTCTTCCGGCTGCCGTTCGACCGCGAGGGTCATGACGTGCTCGGGCTCACACGGGGAGGGGATGACGCGGGGGGGATGGTTGCCCCGGGTTCACGCGTTCGCGTCACTGGGGTGTTGCGTGGGGTGCCCAGCGGAGCCCGCGGCGCCACGCTCGTGGAGGAATTCTGGTGGCCCACCGAAGCCCGGCTGACCGAAGCCATGGATCTCGTCCTCGACCGTGGCGAACTACCCCCCGTGGTCCTCGAGCTCGAGGCGGCGCCCGTCGTCATTGCGCCCCCGCAGGTCAAGGCGCCGTCGGAGGTCATCATCGACCCGGCCACCATGGAATTGCTTTCCGTCCCGAGGTCGCCCGTCGGGGCCTGCGCGCACGTGCGTCTGTGCGATGGAGACGAGGTCGTGCTGGTCGGCACGGTGGAGAGAGTGGGGATGATCGAGGAGCGTTTCACCGCAGCGGCTTCGCCAGGCGGGGCTGGCCCCTACCGTGGCGGACCCCAGCGCACGGGGATCGTGGTTCGATCGTCCTACGACCGTCCCGCGTGCTTGCTGCTGACTCGCGCTCGCTTCGCGTGAGCGCTCAGGTCACGGAGGTTTCTCTCAGGAACCGTGCGATCGCGAGGTTGGTGTACGTGGGGTTGTCCTGGCCGGCGTTGTGCGCCGCCCACGGGATCGTCTCGTACCGCGCGCGGGGCTCGCGTGCGGCCCAAGTGGGTGCGAGCGTTCGGATCAACCCCCCGCCCACGACCAGGTCCCATCGGCCGTGCATGATGAGGAGCGGGCACCCGATCCGATGGTCGGCCTCGTGGTGGAACCCGCGCAGCAGTGCGGCCCACACCGCACGCCGCTCCGTCTTGCTCATGCAAGACGCCGCCTCCTCTGCGTGACGACGAGCCGTCTTCGTCAGTCCCGCGATCCACCCGATCTGGCGGGTCGTCCACCGGTGTGGCCATAACCCGAGAAGCGCGCGCGTGGCCGGCCCGAACAGGACCTGCGCGGTTGGGGGCTGACACGTGAGACAAGTCGTCGACAGCATGACCATCGAGAGGACCCGATGAGCTTGTCGGAACGCGAGCTCCTGCACGATGTGGCCACCCATCGAATGGCCCACGTGGTGGGCGCGGCCCATGCCTGCGTGATCGACCACCGCGGCCAGATCATCGGCACATGTGGGGATGGAAAAGCCGCCGAGGGGCTTGGACACGCCGTGCCCCCGGACGTCCCACACCAACACGCGATGGTCCTGGGCGAGAGCGCTCACCTGGGGGTCGAACATGCGGTGGTCCATCGTGTAGCCGTGGGTGAAGACCACGGGCGGACCCGCGCGGCCGGCCGTCCAGTAGTGGAGTCGACAGCCCTGTCGATCGACGACGAAGGGACCTTGCAGGTCGGGTGGGGGCATGGGGCGCAAGCTAGACCCAAATCAAGCGCTCCGCGCTGCTTTGGGTCTAGGTTCTTCTAAGGGGGCTTTCGAAAAGCCCCCTCGCCGCGCTCACCGCGGCTCACCCCAAAACGCCTCGCCTTCGGCTCGGATAGCCCCAAACGCAAGCACGTTCTTCGAACAGCGCTTGATTTGGGGCTATACCCTGTGCCCGAAGTGAGTACCGGGATCGCAGTCAAGAGAACCACAGAGGACGCAGAAGGCACAGAAGGGTTTGTACGAAGCTCGGTCGTGCGTGCTGCCCCTGGCTCTGCCCGTTCCTGGTTCTCTGTTCCGTGTTCCGTGTTCTCCGCTCCTAGTTGATGTCATTCCTCCGCCCATTGTCGTGGTCGAGCCTCAGCCTGGTAGGGACTTCGGGCACGCAGCACGACTTGACATCTTTCATCCGCCCATCGTCGGCACCCGGCCTCCCCCCCTTCAACTGCCAGCCCACCCGCAACCCCACAAGCACTCTGCCTTCCTCGAGCGTCGTCGAGCTATCCGTTCCCGGATAGCGAGAGTACCCGGCATCGAGCACCCCGTGCACCGGCGTGTCGTTCACGGCCACCAGCACACGGTCCAGCCCGAGGGAGGTCTCGAAGGCGCCTGTCTGCCAGCCCCCCCGGGAGGCCCAGTGCGGGAACCAGCCGCCACGCCACGAGAAGCTCGTCAACCCGTCACGGTCCTGCCAGCGCCAGCCCGCGGAAACGTCCGTGAAGGGTGCGACGCGGTGGACCACCGACCCGGCGGTGATCGCGGGGGTCCCTTGCACGTCGATGTCGTACCGGGGGCCGACCGCGAGGAACGAGGAATTGCCAGGCTCGCCGCTGCGAAGTGGGTCGAGCAGCACGGCGGCGCGCGCGGCTCCCACGCGGACCCGCTCGGACGCCCCGTCGACCGACGGCGTCACCCGCACCCTCCCGCCCTCGGCTTCCACACCCACGTCGAAGGGGAAGAACATGCGCCGCGGCGGGTTCGAGGGAAGCATCAGAAAAGGTTCGTCCGTGTGTCGCAGGTACACGCCCGAGTACAGCGTTGCATCGAGGCGCGGCACGCCCTCGACGGTGCCTGCCCACGGACGGACTTGGCCCCACAGCACGCGGTGATCGAGCTGCCATCGGACCTGCTCGTGCTTCATGCCGCCCGACGGTTGGGCGCGGTAGCCGAGCCCGGTGACGATCACGGGGTCGATCGATCGAGATCGGTCGCCCTCCTGCAGGCCCCCGAGCAAGCCCAAGCGCAGCTCGCTCCCGGGATCGAACCTCACACGGAACGCTTGCCCTTGCTCGTCCGTGACGAAGTCGCTTGCTCCGGCCCCGCCTGTGGCGGCGAGTGCGAGGAAGCCAGCAACCAGCAAGGGACGCAGACGCATGGTCAGAACCTCCCGACGTCGTCCATCGCGCGTTGCGTGAAGGCCGGGACCAACGGGGTCCTGTCGCGCGCGGGGGCCCAGAAGGAGAATCGGATCCCGGTGAACACGTTGCCCTCGAGCCTGGGCACGTCGTCGGGCAAGTCGTCTCGCCAGTCGAGCCCCGCCTTGAGGCGCAGCGACAAGGGTTGGTCGTTGATCGCGAGGAAGATGAGCTCGTAGCCGGCCTCCACGCTCGCTCGCCTGCGAGTCGTGCCGCGCTGATCGCCATCGACGACGATGGGCAGTGCGCCTCCCACGCCTGCGTCAAGGTAGTGGAACCCGTCGCGGTCGAGGTTGAAGAACGCGTCGATCCCTGCCTTGGGTCCAGCGTAGTAGGTCGTGGGCCCGTTGCCGGTCGTCCCGTACTGTCCCCCGCCCATGGCGCCTGCCGTGATGCGAACGTGATCGAACAGGTCGGCCGAGTGCCATGGATACCAGGCGGCGTGCGCTTCCCCCATCTCCACGTCGACCCGATCATCCGCGCCGTGAGGGCGATGCTGCACGTGCAGCACACGCAGTCCGAACCCCATGTCCATCCGCGTGTCGTAGCGCTGAGGTTCACCGAAGAACGTGGTGAAACGGAGCATGGGCGCGGTGCTCGAGCGCACCATCTCGTAGGAGAAGAGCGTGCCGTCCACGCGAAGGTCGTCGAAGGTCACGTGTCCTTGCGCGGCGCGAATCGTGTGACGCATTCGTTGCTCGGGGTTCAGCCAGCTCGCGTCGAGCCCCATCTCCACGAAGGCGCGGTCGAGCTCCTGCTCCCCTTGGTCGGGCCGTATCGAGGGTTGCCAACCCGCTCCGACGAGAAAGCGTCGCCGCAGGTCGAAGCTGACTTGGAACACGCGTCCCTGGTGGTCGCGATGCCACCCGGGGGGCGCTTCCGCGATCGCCGAGACCCGGGGGACGCGAGCGGGATCGATCCTCAACGTCGATGCCCAATCGTTGCTCCTCTTGCATGTTGCGACGCGGTCGAGAGGTTTGCCCGAGGCTTCCTCGTTGGGGGCCACGAGCAGCCGGACCGACCCGTCCTCGAGGCGTTCTTCTTGGACACGAAACTCACGACCCTGCGCGTCGGTGACGCACCAGACGTCTTTGGACCAATCCAGGCGGGGCTTGCCGTCGGAGCGTGCGGATGAGGCGGCACGGTCCTGCGCTTGAACGGGCAGCGCGACGAGCAGCAAGCTCCCGGCCCACGCGATGCGACGCAGCGATGGGGGCATGGGAACCTCGCTTTCTGTGCGGGGGAGACGTGCAATGCCCGAGCCACGGGGTGGGGTTGGGCGAACCCTTGGAATCCCGCGTAATCAGACCGACTAGTCAGACAGGTGCGTAAGCCTTGCGCCGGGTGCGGGGGCGCTGTGTGCGAAATCCTCGATGAATCCAGAAGGATCTTTCCTCGCGCTCCTGCGTAGAATCGGTGACGGTGTCGAAACGAGGCATGGAACCATGATCAAGGGCAGACGACGGGCAGGTCTTCCTCTCGCGTTGGGATTGACCGTGCTGAGCGCGCTTGCGTGTGTGCGTGCGGAGGGGGAAGGCCCACGCCCGACGGGCAGCGAGCCGACTGCCCGCGACGTTGCCGCGCGCCCCTCGTCCTCGGGTCACGGCGTGTCCCCCGCCGTCCGGGCGGATGTCGATGCGTTCTCGGAAAGTCCGACGGGGACCCCGCCCGAACCGATGTCTCCGTCTCTGCCACCTGCTTGTTCTGCGTCGAAGGCGTCCGCGACGGTCCACGTGACGCCGGACCAGGTCACGCTCTTCGGCAGCGAGATGAGCGTGTCCCGGACTCCCGGGTTCCAGCCAGGCAAGCACGTTCGAAGCACGGCCCCTTCGTTGCAGGAGTGCCTGGCTCTGGTCCGGCCCGAGAAGATCGATGTGCGCGCCGAGGCCTCTTGCACTTCGTTTCAACTGCACGCGGTGCTTCAGGACCTTCGCAGGGCCGGCATGGATGCCTACGAGTTGTGGGTAGGGGAGGTTCGCGTCGGTCGCTTCGCGTTCCTTTCCGAGACGCCTGACTGCGAGGTGTCGGACATGTATCTCGGTCCTGCCACGGAGACTCGGATGTCTCACGGTCACCTGGCGGCGACGACGGGCAGGGTGGCGGCCTCGCGGGTCTTGCTGGTGTGCGACCTCGGCACCGACCTTGGCCGACTCGTCCCGGTCCTTCGGAAGCTGGACGGGAAGCAGCTGAAAATATCCCTGCACACCGGTCCCTACTGAATCGGTTTCGCCCTCGCGCGCTCCTTCACAGAATGCCCTCGAGCACCTCGAGCACCATCTCGACCCTACCGAAGGGAACGGCGATCTGGATCCCCTGGGTGTGCGGCCGCACTTGCCGCACCATCTCCTTCGCCACGGCGGTCCCCACGGCGAGCGCCTCCTCTTTGCTCTTCGCGGCGCGCATCCGTTCCATGACCTCGTCGGGCACCGAGGCGCCGGGCACCTCGTGGTTGAGGAACTCCGCATTGCGCAAGGACACCAGCGGCCAGATGCCGGAGAGCAGCGGGACCTTGATGTGCTCGATGCGGCGCAGGAAGTTTTCGAAGATGCGCAGGTCGAAGACGGGCTGGGTGATGATGAACTCGGCGCCCGCCTCCACCTTGAAGTCGAGCCGTCGCAACTCCTCGTCCAGGTTGATGGCGCCGGGGTTGGCGCCCACGCCCACGAGGTACCCGGTCGGCTCACCGATGGGGTTGCGCGCGATGTCGAGCCCGTGATTGAGACGCCAAAGCAAATTCGTCAACCCGATGGCGTCGACGTCGTACACGGCGGTGGCGTCGGGGTAGTTGCCGAGCTTGGGGGGGTCACCGGTGACGGCGAGGATGTTGCGTACGCCGAGGGCCCAGGCACCGAGCAGGTCGCTTTGCATGCCGATGACGTTGCGGTCCCGGCAGGTGTAGTGCAGCAGCACCTCGATGTTGACGTTGCGCTGGATGAGGATGGCGAGGGCGAGGGCGGACATGCGGGAGCTGGCCCGGGGGCCGTCGGGGATGTTGATCGCGTCCACGCCGTGATGGGCGAGCTGCCTCGCTTGCTTGAGCACACGGTCCGCGTCCACACCCTTCGGGGACACGAGCTCGCAGAGGGTGACGTACTTCTTGTCGGCCAGGCGGCATGCCAGACGAGACTTGTCCTGGGGGGCGTAGGGCGTGACCTCCGGCGCGGCTTCGGCCCTCGTCTCCTGCACATGGATGCGGTCCCGCGGGGGCGGCTCTAGCGCGGCGATCGCGCGGCGCATGGACTTGATGTGCTCCGGGGTCGTGCCGCAACAACCGCCGATGATCCGCGCCCCCGTCTGCACGAACCGCTTCGAGAACTCCGCGAAGTACTCCGGCGAACCAAGATAGATCGTGCGACCCTCCACCCGTCGCGGCTCCCCAGCGTTGGGCATCAGGGAGATCGGGCGGGAGGTGAGCCCCACCGCGGTCTCGAGCGCGTCGAGCATCTCCTTGGGGCCGACCGCGCAGTTGAAGCCGAGGATGTCCGGCGCGAAGCCGTTGATCCGAGATACGGCGTCGGCGATCGGCGTACCCACGGCGAGCGTCTCGCCGTTGCGGATCACCACCTGCGCAATGACCGGCAGATCGCTCTCGTCGCGCACCGCCAGGATCGCCTGCTCGAGCTCCGATGGGTACAGGAAGGTCTCGAGGATGATGACGTCCACGCCGCCTTCACGCAGCGCCTTGACCCGCTTGGCGAAGTCCGCCCGCGCTTCGTCGAACCCCACGCGCCCGATGGGCTCGATGGGCACGCCGAGGGGGCCGATGGATCCCGCCACGTAGGTGTCGTCGCCCGCGACCTCCCGCGCGATCTGCGCCCCCCGAAGGTTGATGTCGTGGAGCTTCTGGTCGAGGCCGAAGGGCTCCAGCTTGTAGCTGCTCGCACCGAAGGTGTTCGTCTCGAGGACGTCGGCCCCCGCTCGCAGGAACTCCTCGTGGACCTGCCGCACTAGGTGCGGTGCCGTCAGGTTGAGCTCGTCGAAGCACGTGTTGATGTAAATGCCCTTGGCGTAGAGCATCGTCCCCATGCCGCCGTCGAACAGAATGGTGCCGTCTTCGAGACGTTCACGAAATGGCTTGCGCATGACCTTGCCTCTGGAGCTCGCGGGCGCGGCTGGCACCCACTAGGCGGCGAAGGGTAGCGCGAACGGGTGAGACGCGTCCACGCTGACTCCAATCCGGTGTATGTTCCGCCCATGGTCCGCAGATCTCACCAGCAGTACACGGAGATCGCATTCGGCCTGCCCCCCAGCTTCCTCGGATCGCGGCACCGCGACGTTCCGGAAGCGGTGGCGGAGTTCCTCTCGACGCGGCTCGAGAGACGGGTCGTTCCCTCTCAATCCCTGACCTACGACGACCTCTGCAGCCAGGTGTCCGACGGCCAGGTTCAAGCGGCTTGGTTGCCGCCTGCGTTGTTCGTCGAGCTCGATCGGACGATCGGGCTTCGCGCTGTGGCGGCTGCCGAGCGCGGTGGAGGCATCGGCTACTACGCGGCGTACTTCACGTTGCGCAGCACGGGGGTGACGTCCCTGGACGCTCTGCGTGGGCGCAGCGTGGGGTGGGTCGACCCGAGCTCCGCGGCGGGGTACGTCTTCCCGCGGCTGCAGCTTGCGGCCATGGGCATCGACCCGACCGAAACCTTCCAGGAAGAAGTCTTCTTCCGCTCCCACGAAGCCGTGGTGCGCGCCGTGCTCGGGCGGGCGGTGGACGTGGGCGCCACGTTCGTGCACGTGGACCCGCGCGAGCCCAAGAAGATCTTGCGCGCAGGGTGGGATCCGAGCCCCGACGATCTCGACACCTCCCAGATCCATTCCCTCGACCCCTTCGGTCCGCTGCCCGCTGACGTCATCGCCACCTCGAACGACCTTCCCGAACGTCTCGCCGACGAGCTGGGGCATGCCTTCCTGGAGATCCACGCCGTCCCGGAAGTCGCCGAGGCGGCGCGTCGCCAGTTCGGAACAGGGCGCTTCATGCCCTTCAACCCGGGCGCCTACGACGTGCTTCGCAGGGCCATGGACATGGCAGAAGGCAGCGGGGTGGAAGTGGCCACCTCCCTGCGTCCGAGCTTGCTCGTCTGATCCGCACGCGTTCAAAAACCCCTTCGATTCTCGGTGTTCGGCGTGCAGAGAGCAGGCCCAACGCGAGGCGTCATGACATCCGTCACATAGGACGTGTGCGGGAATGTCCGACCCGTGTTATGCCCCTCCCCCCAACGCGGTGTCCCCAGGTCTCGGACCTGGCCCGCCGCCCTGGTTTTCAGCGCCCTGAACGAGGATTCTCGATGGCTCTCGACCGCGAAGAACTTCATCTGCTTCTCGATACCCTCCGGTCCTTCTGCGACCGCAACCTGCCCCTGGCCCGTCGGCTCGAGCTCGATGCGCACCACACCTACCCCGCTGACGTGATCGAAGGGCTCTTCGGCGAGGTGGGGTTGCACCTGCTGTTCCTCCCGACCTCGTGCGGGGGCATGGAAGGCGGCGCCTTCGACATCTACCGCGTCAGCGAGCTGATGGCCGAGTACGACCTGGGCGTGGCCACCGCGGTGCTCGCCACGTTCCTCGGGACGGACCCGATCGTCGTCGGAGCCACGGACGATCAGAAAGCCCTGTGGATGACCCGCATCGCAGAGGAAGCGCTCGTCGTGGCCTATGCCGTCACCGAGCCGGCCGTCGGCAGCGACCTGGGCGCGATGAAGGCCACGGCCCGCCGGGTCATGGAGGGTGACCAGATCAAGGGCTACGTCCTGAACGGCGAGAAGCAGTTCATCACCAACGGTGGCGTGGCCGAGATCACCACGGTGCTCGCCATGGCTCCCGACGGCCCTTCTTTCTTCATCGTGGAGAAGGGAACGCCCGGGTTCGAGCCCTCCAAGCCCGAAGAGAAGCACGGCATTTGCGCGTCGAACACGACGGCCATCTCGATCCAGGACGTGTTCGTGCCTTTCGACAGGCTTGTCGGTGGTGTGGAGGGGCAAGGGCTCGCGCAGGCGCAGAAGGTGTTTGGCTACACGCGGCTGATGGTGGCGGCCTTCGGGCTGGGTGCGGGCAACGCCGCGCTGGCTCGCATGATCCAGTACGCGCAGGAACGCGTGCAGGGCGGCGGGCTCCTGGCGACCAAGCCGGCCTATACCCACAAGCTGATCGTGCCGCATGTGGTGCGCCTCGAGGCGGCTCGGGCCTACATCGACCACGTTGCCCAGCGCATCGACGGAGGCGATCACGACGTGCTCATCGCGGGGGCGATCGCGAAGCTGACCGCATCGGAAGCTGGCAAGGCGGCGGCGGATGCGGCGATCCAGGCCCACGGGGGGTACGGGTACATTCGCGAGTACGAGGTCGAGAAGATCGCCCGGGACGTGCGCATCACGACGATCTACGAGGGGACGAGCGAGATCCTCGAGTGGACCGTGGGACGGGATCGCTGGGCGCAGCACCTCAAGACGCGCGGGCAGATCTGGCGGCAGGCGGCCGAGCAGATGGACGCGCTGCACGCGCAGCACGCGGACGTCGGTGCGGGGATGGTTGCCGTGGCGATGCGTGCCATTGACACCTTCCTCGAGAAGGCGCGCGAGGCTCGCCTGACCCGGCACCAGCACGTGCTGTTCCGCATTGGCGAGATTGTGGCTCGTGCGGAGACGGCGGCGGTGATGTGCCGCTGGGCGGTGACGGAAGAGCATGACCCGAAGCGGACGGACGCCGCGACGCTTCGGGCGATGGCGCGCATCTACGCGCGCGAGACGCTGACCCTCGTCATCCAGCAGTCCATGGAGTGGCTGCGTGCCTCGGATGCGGTGGATGCGTCCAGGAGCGGGGACCTGGCGGCTTCGCTGGGGATCGATGCCCTCTGGAAGGGTTACGGCGGTTGGCTGGCAGACATGGACCACGTCGCCCGGGTCGTTCTGGGAGTGGAAGTGCAGGCCTGAGCAAGCGACGAGGAGATAGACGTATGAGCTACGAAGCACTCGAAACGGCAGAGCGGGCGGTTGCAGTGATCGGTGTGGGGGCTGTGCTGCCCGACGCGCCGAATGCGACCCAGTTCTGGGAGAACGTTGCCTCCGCGCGCTACAGCATCATCGACGTGCCGGGCGGGCGCTGGGATCCTGCAGACTACTTCGACCCCGACCCGAAGGCGGTGGGCAAGACCTACTCGAAGATCGGCGGCTGGGTGCGCGACTTCCAGTTCGACAGCCTCAAGTACCGGATCCCCCCGCGGGTCGCTGCGGCCATGGACATGGCGCAGATGTGGGGCATCACCGCGGCGCACGAGGCGCTTCGGGATGCGGGACATCCCGATCGCCCGCTGGACGTGGACCGCACCGCCGTCATCGTCGGCAACGCCATGGGCGGACAGCTTCATTACAAGACGACGTTCGGGGTCATGGCCCCGCCCTCGCTCTCCAGGGTGTTGCGTGAGTCCAAGACGGGCAACAGTCTTGACCCGGCGACGCGTGCCGCTCTCGAACGAGAGCTTGTCGAGGGGCTGCGCGGTCTGGTGCCTGGCATTACCGAGGACTCGATGCCGGGAGAACTTGCCAACGTGGTGGCCGGCCGCATCGCCAACGTCTTCGACCTGCACGGGCCCAACTACATCTGCGACGCAGCTTGCGCGTCCTCTCTTGCTGCCCTCGACGCGGCGATCGAAGGGCTGCTCTCGCGCCACTACGATGCTGTTGTGTGCGGCGGGGTCGACCGCAACATGGGGCCGGCGACCTTCGTCAAGTTCTGCAAGGTGGGCGCCCTTTCCCCGGACGGCTCGCGACCGTTCGCCAAGGGAGCCAATGGCTTCGTCATGGGCGAAGGCGCTGCCATGTACGTGCTCAAACGCCTCGCCGACGCCGAGCGCGACGGCGATCGCGTCTATGCCGTCATCCGCTCCGTGGGTGGCGCGAGCGATGGCAAGGGCAAGGGCATCACGGCGCCCAACCCGGAAGGTCAGAAGCGAGCGGTCCTCCGCGCCTACGAGCGCGCCGGTTTCCCGCTGTCCACGGTGACGCAGATCGAGGCGCACGGCACCTCCACGATCGTGGGCGACGTGGCGGAGGTGGCGGCCATCAACGAGCTGTACCGAGGGGTGGATCTGCCGAAGCGCTCGGTGGCGCTGGGGTCGATCAAGTCCCAGATCGGTCACCTCAAGGCCGCGGCCGGCGCCGCGGGCATGCTCAAAGGGATCCTCGCCCTCCATCACAAGGTGCTGGCGCCGTCGGCCCAGTTCGTGGAGCCGAACCCGAACATCCGCTTCGAGGACGGACCCTTCTTCGTCAACACGGAAGCCCGGCCCTGGGAGCGTCCCGCCAACGTGCCTCGCCGCCTCGGGGTCAGCGCGTTCGGCTTCGGTGGCACGAACTTCCACGTCGTGCTCGAAGAGCATGTCCCGGGCATGCTCACCCAGCGCCGCCCCCAGGCGCAGGTGCCGGTCCAGATCGGTGGTGCGTCGGGCGGACCCGTCGGTTCCGCCGCCGAGGCTCGCACCCAGGAGCCGCCCATGCTGCGTGGCATGGTCATGGCCCATGGCACCACGCTCGGCGAAGTGCGTGCTCAGCTCGTCAAGCTCGCCGAGGATGCAAGCAAGGGCTTCACCCCGCCCCGTGAGCTTCCCTCCGCCCAAGCCATGAGCGCCCCCGAGCGCGTCGCGATCGACTTCGGGTCCGCCGAAGAGCTCGAAGCGCGCGCCGCCAAGGCCATCGAGTGCGTGGACGACGACCGAGCCGCCGCCTGGCGCCTCGCGCGTGGCAAGGCCGTGTTCCGCGGCCATGAAGCCCCGGGCAAGATTGCCTTCCTCTTCCCCGGACAGGGCTCCCAATACGTCAACATGCTGCGCGAGCTGAGGGACGTGTCCTCGACCGTCCGGCGCATCTTCGACGAAGCCGACGACGTCATGCGGGACCGGCTCGATGGCCGGGTCCTGACCAAGCTGATCTTCGTGGATTCGACCGACGAAGGCTTGCTCGCGAGCGCCGAGGAAGCGCTGCGCCACACGACCGTGACCCAGCCCGCGATGCTCGCTGCGGACAACGCCCTCTCGAGCCTGCTGCAGGAATACGGGATCGCCCCAGACCTGGTCATGGGCCATAGCCTGGGCGAGTACGCCGCGCTCGTGGCGGCAGGTGTCATGCCCTTCGCCGACGCCCTCGTGGCCGTCAGCGCGCGAGCCAAGGAGATGGCGAACGTATCGCTGGCCGATTCCGGCAAGATGGCCGGCGTCATCGGACAATACGACAAGATCCCGCCCGTCCTCGAGAAGGTCGGCGGTTACGTCGTGGCTGCCAACCGCAACTCCCACAAGCAGACCGTCATCGCAGGAGCCAGCGACGCCGTCGACAAGGCGTCGGACATGCTGCGCGACGCGGGGTTGCGTGTCATCCCGCTCAACGTCTCCCACGCGTTCCACTCGAACATCGTGGCGCCGGCCAGCGAGCCCCTTCGCCGCGTCATTCAGGGGCTCCGCATCTCGTCTCCGCGCGTCCCCGTCGTCGCAAACGTCGACGGTAAGCTCTACCCGTCGGAGCCGGGATCGCGCGATGCCATCGTGGACCGGCTCGCGCGCCAGATCTCGGCCCCCGTGCAGTTCGTCGACGGGCTCGAGACCCTGTACGAGGCGGGTGTGCGCGTGTTCGTGGAGGTGGGACCCAAGAAGGTCCTCGCTTCCTTCGCCGAAGAGGTGCTGTCCGAGCGTGGGGACATCGTCGCCCTCGCCACGAACAACCCGAAGAAGGGGCCCGAGGCCTCCTTCGGCGCGGCCCTGGCCTACCTGTACTCCATCGGTCGTGGCAACCCTCGCAAACAAGCGACACCGCAAGCCCCGGCTCGGCGGGAGCACGTACCGAACGTTCCCGTGGTGGCGCCCCCCGTCATCTACAATGCGCCCGTCGCACCGCTTCCCCCCGCGATCCTTCCGGCGCGCGGAGCCCCGCCCGCGGACCCCTCCACCCTCGATCAGCAGACCACCCTCGAGCTCGGACGCATCTTCGCCGAGTTTCTAGACCGCGGCATGCGTGTCTACAGCGGGGCCCAGCCTGCCCCGCTATCCCATGGCCCCCAGTCTCTCCCCGTGTCCGCCCAGGGTTCCGTCGTCGTGTCCGGCGCCGGAGTGGGCCTCCCTGGCCTGGACCATCGTCTGTTCGATGACGAAGGGGTCGACCGCATCCTGCGCGGCGAGCAGCTCATCGGACCCATCTCGCAGCGCATGCAAGACCTCATGGTCGACAAGAACGTCGTCCGCCTCATCAAGAGCGAGACCGAGGGCCCCCGTCTCGACCTCATCACCGACGCGTCCGATGTGCTTCATCTCGCCGGGCAGCGCGGTGCGTTCAGTCTCGTCGACGACTTCGGCATCGCCGAGGAACGCGCCGACGCGTACGACGTCACGACGGCCATGGCCATTGGCGCCGGCATCGAAGCGCTGCGGGACGCCGGGATTCCGCTCGTTCGCAGGTACCGCAAGACCTCGAAGGGCACGTACCTCCCCGACCGGTGGATGCTTCCCGAGCCGCTGGCCGACGAGACCGGCGTGGTCTTCGCCTCGGCGTTCCCCGGGTACAACCGCTTCGCCGACCTGATGGCCGAGTACCAGGAGTACCGAGCCGCTCGCTCGCGCGTCGAGGTGCTCGAGCGCGCGCGGACCAAGCTCTCCGGGCCGGACACTTCCGCCATCGATGCGCTGATCGCCGAAGAGCGCAGCAAGCTCGACGCGTCCCCCTACCGCTTCGAGCGAAAATTCCTGTTCGAAATCCTCGCTATGGGCCACTCCCAGTTCGCGGAGCTCATCGGCGCACGAGGTCCCAATACCCAAGTCAACTCCGCGTGCTCCTCCACCACCCTCGCGGTGGCCACTGCCGAGGACTGGATCCGGAGCGGACGATGCAATCGCGTCATCGTCATCGCCGCGGACGACGTCACCAGCGACAGCATGGTCGACTG
Organism: uncultured Polyangiaceae bacterium; assembly: GCA_964488865.1. Lineage (GTDB taxonomy): Bacteria > Myxococcota_A > Polyangia > Polyangiales > Polyangiaceae > MWCO01. Next base: position 35,434 of record CAZAWR010000047.1, read on the forward strand.
GATCGGCGCCGGGTTCCTCGCCACGGGTGCCGCCACCACGGAGACCGACGTCACGCAGGCGGCCTTGCCCTTCGATCGTCGCCGAAATGGCATGATTTTGGGTATGGGTGCGTGCGCCCTCGTCGTCGAATCCGAGGACGCGGTTCGCGCGCGTGGGATGCGGGGGATTGCGGAGATCCTTGCGACGGACATGGCCAACAGCGCGTTTCATGGGACGCGACTCGACGTGAATCACATCTGCTCGGTGATGGACCGTGTGGTCACGACCGCGGAGCAGCGGCACGGGATCGACCGGCGCCAGATCGCTCCTCACACAGTGTTCATTTCGCACGAGACGTACACTCCTGCGCGGGGCGGGAGCGCGTCAGCGGAAGTGCATGCGCTTCGTACCGCCTTTGGGGAGTCCGCCTCGGACATCGTGATCGCCAACACCAAGGGCTTCACGGGCCATCCCATGGGGGTGGGGATCGAGGACGCGTTGGCGGTCAAGGTGCTGGAGAGCCGCATCGTCCCGCCCATTCCCAACTTCCGCGAGGTGGACCCGGAGCTCGGCAGGCTGAACCTGTCCCGGGGAGGCAGCTATCCGGTGGACTATGCGCTCCGCTTCTCCGCCGGCTTCGGGTCGCAGCTCGCCATCACCCTGTACCGACGCCTCACGGGCAAGCACGAGCGCACGGCCGACGCCTTACGGTACAAGGAGTGGCTACGCGCCATGTCGGGCTACTCGAACGCCACGACGGAGGTCGAGAAGAGGACCCTGCGTGTTCAGGACCAAGGCCTCCCTGCGGAGACCCCGCGACCCACGGGTTGGCTGTACGGGCAGCCCCCCAGGATTCGCGCTTCGGCCCCAGAGACGTCGACGCCGACCCTGCCGTCCGCTTCCCTCGAGCCGTTGCCCCCGGCGCCGCTTCGGGCCGCACCGAGCATCCCCACGCCGCTCCCTCCCACGCCTACGCCGGCCACGTCGCCTGCGACGCCGTCCGGTGCTCTGGGCGAGTTGGCGGACAAGGTGATCGCGATCGTGGCCGAGAAGACCGGGTACCCCACCGACATGCTCGCCCTCGACCTCGACCTCGAAGCCGACCTGGGCATCGACACGGTGAAGCAAGCGGAGGTCTTCGCCGAGCTTCGCTCGGTCTTCCGTCTTCCCCGGCGCGACGACCTCAAGCTGCGTGACTATCCGACTCTCGATCGCGTGATCGGGTACGTACGCGATGCCCTCGGGGTGCATGCCCCTGCGACCGCCTCCCAGGCCGCTGTCGCGACCCCTGTGGCCATGCCCCAGCCGTCTGCCGCGCCCGCGCCGGTAGCGTCAGGCCTGGATGCGGTGGCTGAGAAGGTGATCGCGATCGTGGCGGACAAGACCGGGTACCCCACTGACATGCTCGCCCTCGATCTCGACCTCGAGGCCGACCTGGGCATCGACACGGTGAAGCAAGCGGAGGTCTTTGCCGAGCTGCGCTCCGCTTTCGCCCTTCCCCGCCGCGACGACCTCAAGCTGCGCGACTACCCGACCCTCGGACACGTCATCGGCTACGTGCGACAAGGTCGCCCCGACCTCGCCCAGCCGGAGCCTGTTGCGCCTCCCGCAGCGGTGGCCGCGCCCACCCAGACGCCTCCCCCCCCGGCCGCGGATGCGTCCGCGGACGACATCACCCGTGCGGTCCTGCAGATCGTGGCGGACAAGACGGGGTATCCCACCGACATGCTCGAGCTCGAGCTCGACCTCGAGGCCGACCTGGGCATTGACACGGTCAAGCAGGCCGAGGTGTTTGCCGTCGTTCGGGACCAGTTCCACATTCCGCGCGCCAACGACCTCAAGTTGCGCGACTACCCGACGCTCGGACACGTGGTCGGGTTCGTCCGCGACAACATGTCGAAGGCCGCCGCCCCCACGGCAGAGGCGCCCTCCAAGGTCGCGACGCCGACCGCGCAGACCTCCGGCCCCACGGCCCGCAGGCTCGTTCCCATGCCCATCGTCCGTCTGCCCATCGGCCTGTGCAAGCCGACCACCGCCAAGATCCGCGCCGACCAACGCGTGGTCGTGGTCGGGGACAAGGCCGGCGTCGCCACGCGACTCGTCGAAATTCTGGCGAAAAAGCGTGTGAAGGTGCTCCACGTCGACAACGCCATCCCTGCCCACGACCTCGTCAAGTCCGTCGTCGAATGGGCCGGGCCCGACCCGGTCGACGGGGTCTTCTTCCTCCCCGCCCTCGATACCCAACCGTCCTTGGACGAAATGCCTGCCGACGCGTTCCTGGCCTTGCTCGACCGCCACGTTCGCGCGCTCTACGGTTTGGCTCGCGCCCTGTACGCTTCCTTCGATCGACCGGGAACCTTCTTCATCGCCGCCACGAACCTGGGAGGCACCTTCGGCTACGGTCCCACGCCAGCCCAGGACCCCTGCGCGGGACCCGTCAGCGGCTTCACCAAAGCGTTCGCTCGCGAGCGCGAGAAGGCCGTGGTCAAGGTCGTCGACTTCGCCCCCACCGAGCCCCGAGAGACGGTGGTCACCCGTCTGATCGAGGAAGTGGAACGGGATCCCGGTGCCGTGGAAGTCGGCTGCCAGGGCATCACCCGCTACGGCATCACCCTGGTCGATCAAGCTTGTCCTTCTGGGCTGGAAGGACCCTTCCTGAGCGCCGAGAGCGTCATCCTGGTCACCGGCTCCGGCGGTGCCATCACCTCCGCGATCGCTGCGGATCTTGCTGCCGCTTCCCACGCGACCTTCCACCTCATGGACCTCCCGCCCGCCCCGCGGTCCGACCATCCCGACCTCGACCGCATCACCTCCGACCGAGAAGGCCTCAAGCACGAGGTCATGGACCGCCTCCGCTCGGCGTCCAAGGAGCGCGTCACCCCCGTGATGGTGGAACGCGAGCTCGTACGCATCGAGCGCGAAGCCGCCTCACGCGAAGGCATCCGCGCCGTCGAGCGGGCCGGCGGCAAGGCCGTCTATCACAGCTGCGATGTGACCAGCACTCCGGACGTGGCGACCATCATCCAGGACGTCATCGCCAAGCACGGCCGCATCGACCTCATCGTTCATGCGGCGGGCCTCGAGCGAAGCCGTCCCCTCGACGTCAAGGACCCGGTCGAGTTCAACCTGGTCTTCGACGTCAAGGTGATGGGGATGTTCAACCTCCTGGCTGCCACGCGCAACGTGGACGTCGGGGCGATCGTCTCCTTCTCCTCCGTGGCGGGACGCTTCGGCAACGCGGGTCAAACGGACTACAGCGCCGCGAACGACTTCCTGTGCAAGGTCACGTCAGCCCTGCGCACCCTGCGCCCGAAGACGCAGGCGCTCGTCATCGACTGGACCGCGTGGGGTTCGATTGGCATGGCGACCCGCGGCAGCATCCCCGAGATCATGAAGCGCGCCGGCATCGACATGCTCGACCCTGCGGCGGGCATCCCCGTAGTCCGTCAGGAGCTGCAGAGCAAGAGACGCGGAGAGCTCGTGGTGTGTGGAGCGCTAGGCATCCTCACGGAGCGTCGCGACGCGGACGGGGGAGCCTCGAAGGGAGAGTCTCTCCCAGCTGCACCGGGCCACGCCTTTGCCTTCAAGGCTCTGCGCGCCGATCCCTACGAGGGTGTCGTCCTTTCGACCGTGCTCGACCCGAAGCAGCCGTACCTCGATCATCACCGGATCGATGGTGTACCCGTGATGCCCGGCGTGATGGGACTGGAGCTGTTCGCTCAGGCGGTGGCCGCTCTGTTGCCAGGAGCCCGCGTCAAGGCTGCGCGGGAGGTGCAGTTCGCCGCCCCGCTGAAGTGCTATCGGGACGAGCCCCGGGAGGCGATCGTGACCGTCCGTCTGGTGCGGGGCGCGCACGGAGACAGGGCCCTGTGTACGCTGCAGTCCCTGCAGGCGATCAAGGGCTCCGACAAGCCCGCGGAGCCGAAGCTCCACTTCGCGGCCACGCTCGTGCTGACGCGGGAGCCCAGCGCCGGCGAGACCGCCGAAGCCATGACCGCGAAGGCCGACAGCGGAAGCGTCGGACGGCAGGACCTGTACAAGGCCTACTTCCACGGACCTGCCTTCCAGGTCCTGGAGGGCACTCACGTCGGCCGGGACGGCACGACCCTGCTGGGACGTTTGCAGCAACCCATGCCCGAACTCACCCGAGAGCCCACCACGCTGCTCACGGCCCCGCGCTTGCTGGAGCTGTGCTTCCAGACGGCAGGGGTGATCGAGATCGGGTCCACCCGGAAGCTGGGCCTTCCTTCCCGCATCGAAGAGGTGCGGGTCTTCGCCGGCGCGGACGACGCGGGCCAACGGTCGGCGCGCGTTCGCGTGGGAACGGGCACGGAAGGCCTCCGGTTCGATGCCGTGGTGACCGACGATGCGGGCGGCGTGCTGCTCGAGGTCGTGGGCTACTACACCTCCGCCCTGCCCTCCCAGATGGACGAGGCCACGTGGGCTCCCCTCGGGGCCGGACTACAGGGCTTCGCTCGCACCTACACAGAATCACATTGATCCGTGAGGAAAACTAGGAACTAGGAAGAGGAACACGGAATGCGAATGCGAACGCCAGCCTGTCGCGGAGGGTGATCACGAAGCCTGCGGTGCGGAGCCCATTCTACCTTCCGTGTTCGCATTCCTGTTCCTAGTTCCTAGTTTCCATGACCTCGGTTTCGCCACGGCTCAACGTGATCTGTTCTCCCATGGCCCCTTCTGTCCCCATTTGGGTTGCCCTCCTCGCGGGGGGCGCCCCGTCTGATTGGCCCCTTCACCCCCGCGAAGCTCAAGCCCTCAGTCCCCGCGCGGTCCCGAAGCGAAGGGATGACTTCCTGCGAGGAAGGGCCGTCGGGCGCGAGCTTGCACGCCAGGTGCTAGGCATCAACACTGCTTCGCTCGCCATTCTGCCCGACGACCGCGGGGTTCCTTGGCTGGAACACGACCACCAAGGGCGCCTCCCGTTCTCTCTCTCCCTCAGCCACACGGCTGAGGTGGCCGGGGCCGCCCTCGCCCAGCTTCCCTGGCTTGTGGGTATCGATGTCGAGCACCCCATCGAGTCCCCCGGAACGGTCATGGGGGACTACTTCGAGCCTGGGGAGGCCGCACGCTGCGACCATGCGGACGACGCGGAGGTTCGCTGGCGCGCCGCGGAGGTTTGGGCCCTGAAGGAAGCGGGGCTCAAGGCGTTGGGCACGGGACTGACGGTGCCCGCCTCCGCGATCGTAGTTCACGCCGTAGGGGGGGAAGCCAATCCGGAGGGCTGGCACGGTGCGGCGATTGTTCTTGGCGGCGCCGCTCCCGATCGGCACCGTACTGCCCGGGCGTGGGTGCGTCGGACCTCGCAGGTGGTGGTGGCTCTGGCCGTCCTGAGTGACGCGCAGGATGGCCGTGTGTTCGTGCCGGAAGCCCCGCGGTCCTTGCGGGGTTGATCAGACCGGACGGCGTGTGAGGTAGTCCACCACGTTCTTGCGGAACATGAAGATGAGCAAGACGATGGGGTAGATGAGGCCGACGCAGGTTCCCGCCATGCCGCCGATGGCACCTCCTGCAGCACCGATTGCCTCCGGGCCGCCCGATGCGCTGGCCTGTTCAATCAGCGGCCCGACGAGAAACATCGCGTTCACGACGCCACCGACCAGCGCCATCACGATGGCGTAGATGGCGTAGACGATGGTGGCCGTGCGGCCCCAAGCTTTTGACAGGAGCAACCCCACGCCCGCGGCCACGAGCACGCAGAGGAATACCAGGCCGAGGGGCACGCTCACGTACATGAAGAGCCGGTACACCTGACTGGATTGCATGATCCCGTACACGGGGTTCGACGCGTCCATCCCCAGCAGGATGAGCACGGACCCCACGGTGCCAAGCAGTCCGAGCACCGCGAACAGGAGGTTCAGCACGCCGAGCACGACGATCGAAACGGGTCGTTGCATGGGCCCTGCATACCACGCGGCTGGCCGGAAGGTCCCGGTCGATGTGGGGGACAAACTGTGCGCCTCGGAATGAAAGCCCTGGGCGGTGCGTCCAAGAAAAGGACCCAGGGTCGCGTCGCGGCGAATTTATGCTACACCAGAAAAGAAGGTACAATGACCCCTCGATGCACGCGTGGAGCAGACGGATGGTGAAGCGACCGAGTCGCGCAGGAAGCCGAGCCCGCGGGCTCGCAGCGGCTCTTCTGGCGGGGTTGCTGGGATGTTCGAGCTCCACGCCTGCCGAGTCGCGGGCCGCGTCGATCAGGGTGGCTCCGGAGCCCGAATCGGAGCCCGTTCGTCGTCCCGCCGCGATCCTGGCGGAGTGGTTCGAGGATCTGCCCTGTCCCTTGCCGGCGCCCCTTCCTTTCGTGGAAGGTTCGTCCACCATCGCCGTGCTGCCCGATACCCAGGTCTACTCGGACATGTACCCCGAGGTCTTCGAGCAGCAGACACGGTGGATCGCCGACCAGCACAAGCAGCGGGACATCCGCTTTGCCCTGCACCTGGGCGACATCACGGAGCGAGCGACTGCGCGAGAATGGAAGTCGTCTGCGGTGGCGATGGGGTGGCTGGACGGGGCGGTCCCCTACGCGTTGGCGGCCGGCAACCACGACTACGAGGAGCGGGGACGGGCGAACACCCGGTTCAGCCTGCTCAGCTTCTACTTCCCCACGCAGAAGTTCCGCAAGATGGGGACCTTTGGCGGGACCTACAAGGCCGGGGTTCTGGACAACAGCTTCCACCTGTTCTCCGCCGGAGGCCGGGACTGGATCTCGCTGATGCTCGAGTGGGGGCCAAGGCGCGACGTGGTAGCTTGGGCCAACAAGGTTCTCAGTGCCCATGCGGATCGTGCGGCCATCATCGTCACCCACGCCTATCTGTTCCATGACGGCACCCGGTACGACCACATCCGCGACGATCAGCCCTGGAATCCCCACCACTACCCGACGTCGGAGCTTCCCGGGGGAGTGAGTGACGGGGAGGAGCTCTGGCACGACCTCGTCAGCTTGCATGGCAATGTGGCCATGGTGCTGTCCGGCCACGTGCTCGGGGACGGGGCGGGGTATCTCGCGAGCAAGGGGCGGGTGGGCAATACCGTGCACCAGATGCTCTCGAACTACCAGATGATGCCGGGCGGCGGACGAGGGTACCTGCGATTGCTGGAGCTGATGCCCGACGGCCGGACGGTGCAGGTCAAGACCTACTCTCCTGTGTATGACGACCACATGACGAGCGACCAGCATCAGTTCGTGATCGAGCTCGACGTGCGTCTCGGAGAGCCTTGCAAGGGCCATCGTCCTTGCGACCCGTACGCAGAATTGCTGGAGACGGGGTAGCCCGACACGCGTTGCGGGAAAGGGATGCTACAGGGAAGATGGGTCGGCGGTGCTCATCCAGACGGTGCCGCTCGTCCCGATGGCGGAGCGCACACTGGCGTAGCTGTAGTGGACGCGCTTGCCGTTGGTGGACGTTCGGCCCGGGTAGCCGCAGCCCACGCATCCCGCCCACTTGCCTGCGGGGTCATTGACGTACCATCCAGTCGAATCGTACCCGATGAGGACCACGATGTGGCCGGACCCGGTGAAGTAGCCATGTACCACCACAGGACGGCCGGCGTCGAGGTGGGCCTTGATGGCGGAATCCGTCGCTGCGTTGGTTGAAGTTGCCTTGAGTCCATAGGCACGGTAGAGGTTCGCCAGGTTGCCGGGAGACTGGCCCTGTGCCTTGCCGTACTTGACATAGAGGCTGTCCGGCGTGACGCCCTTTCCCCAGTGCTTCAGGAGCATGGCGGCCGAGGTCAGACCGCACGTCGAACCAGGTTCGTAGGCGTTGTGATACTGGTAGAAGTACGGCACCGAGAGAGGATTGGTGGATCCAACCGTGGCCGTGTCGGGCACCATGGTTCGCTTCCACCGCATCGTCTCGCAAGCCTGGCCGCCCCCTCCGGTCTTGCACTTGTCGACCACCGAAGGGGAGAAGGGCCCGAACAGGTGGTCGCCCTCCCCGCAGTATCCCTTCTTGGCGTCCAGGCTGCTGCCCGGAGGACACGTCCCGGTCCCTCGCAGCGCGCGCGCGAAATCCAGGTCCCAGCGCTCCCCCTTGCAAGCTTGGCTCCCACCTCCGTGATCGACGCAAGCCTGGATCATGGACGTCGTGAAAGGCCCCACCGCATCCGACGCGGAGATGCACAGCCGGTGATCAAAGTCGTAGTCCGTCCCGTCCGGGCACCACACGTCCGGGCGCTCCGGCACCATGGACTTCGCCCATCGCGCCGTCTCGCACGCAGGGCCGCCCTCGGTCCGCTTGCACCGGTCCACCAGGGCGAAAGAGAAAGGACCATATACGTTGTTCCCCTCCGTGCAATACCCACGCTTCATGTCGAGGGACGAGCCCGGCGGACACCGCCCCGTGCCCCGGATCGACTTCGCGAAGTGGGCGCTCCACCAGGACTTCTCGCACGCTCCCGCCCCTCCACCGTAGGCCTTGCACTTTTCGATCATCGCGGGCGTGAACGGCCCGAGAGCCTCCGACGACGTCGTGCACAGACGGTAGGTGGCATCGTACCAGGAGCCGGGAGGGCACCAGTACGTGCTGTTGCTCAACGCAGTGGACCCGTGCTCCGACTCCTCGTCCTCGAACGGACCCTCCGCGGTCTCGAGGCCGCAGGCCACGGCCAGCAGAGCGATGAGGATGGCCGCAGCCATCGGGACCAGGGCGGCAGGATGGAAGCTTGCGCGTCGCATGCCTTCCGTCGGTACAAGATCTGTGCCTCGGTGCGACGGCCTCGAGCCCGCCCATTAATGGGCGGGGTGGGGACATCAGAGGTGATTGGGTGAGATCCCCCGTATCACAGTGGGAAGTGCTGCTTCCAGCTATGGCTCCGGACCCTGGCCGGGCTGGACGAGGTCAGTAGGTGCTTTCCTTGATCTCGAAGTGCTCCTTCGCGTGCTTGCACGCGGGACACTGGGCGGGAGGCTCGGTCCCGTCGTGCACGTAGCCGCAGTTGCGGCACTTCCAGCGTACGGGCTCGTCCTTCTTGAAGGCTTTGCCTTCCTTCACGTTCGCGGCGAGCTTGCGGAAGCGAGCCTCGTGCTCCTTCTCCACGCGCGCGATCATCGTGAACGACGCCGCGATGGCAGGGAACCCCTCCTCCTTGGCGATCGCGGCGAACTTCGGGTACAGCTCGGACCACTCCTCGTTCTCCCCGGCGGCTGCCGCCTCGAGGTTCTCCAGCGTCGTACCGACGACGCCGGCTGGGTAGGAGGCCGTGATCTCGACCATTCCCCCTTCGAGGTACTGGAAGAACACCTTCGCATGCTCACGCTCGTTGTCTGCCGTCTCGAGGAACAGCGCCTCGATCTGTCGATAGCCTTCTTTGCGCGCGACCCCAGCTGCATACGTGTAGCGATTCCTCGCCTGGGACTCTCCCGCGAACGACGCCAAAAGATTCTTCTCCGTCCTCGTACCCTTCAAGCTCGGCATGACTCCTCCTTGTTGTTGCAGTCTTTCGAGGCCGTCCTCGTGGCATTGCTCGTCACGAAACCCCGCGCTCGCACAGATCGCGCAGCGCTGGCACACGGTTGCCCAGCTCCGGCAGCTCGGGAATCTGCCGGGCAGATTCCACCGCTTCCCGCACGAGCGACGACAAGCTCGCGTCCCCGTACAGGTTCGCACCCACCACGGCCCCGTCCCGGCACACCAGCCGCAAATACCTTCCCTGGTCGGCCTCCTCGTGCACGCGGAAGCTTGCGTCTGCGGGCTGGAACTCACCGATGCTGAACATCTGGACGTCGAGCACCTTGAGCTGGTTGGACAGGGGCATGCCATGGAACTCTGCGGCGCCGCCCGCCGCATTCGCTCCCGCCACTGCCCCGTGAGCGTAGGAGAAAGGCCAGAGCCCCGGAACCTGTCCGCGGTGCTCGGCCAGGTCCCCGACCGCGTAGATCGATGGGTCCGACGTCTCCATCCGGTCGTTGACCACTACCCCTCTGTGGACCTCGAGGCCGCACTGCCTCGCCAGGTAGGAGTTGGGACGGACGCCGGTGGCGAGCACGACCAGGTCCGCCGGGATCTCCGTCCCATTCTCGAGCCGGACCGCCCGGACCGCTTCGTCCCCCTCGATCTCCTTGATGCGAGCGTTGCAGACGACACGCATCCCGAGGCCGCGAAGGTGCTCCGCGAGCATGCTCCCGGCAGGCTCGGCCAGCTGCCGCGGAAGCAGCCAGCCAAACCCCTCCAGCACGACCACCTCGCAGCCGTGCTTGGCGAGCGCGCCTGCCGCCTCGAGCCCGAGCAATCCGCCCCCGATGACGACGCAACGACGCCCCGGCCCCGCAAGCGCGAGCAAAGCCTTCGCGTCCGCCAGCGTTCGGAATGGGTGAACCCCGTCGCGCGTCACGCCCGGTATCGGCGGGACGAACGGGTGAGAACCGTTCGCCAGGACGAGTCGGTCGTATCCGATCCTCTGGCCATTGCGTAGGAGAACGTCGCGCGTGTGACGGTCGATCGCCACGCAATCCCCGTGCACGAGGTCGATGTGTCGCTCCGCGAACCATGCGTCGGGGTGCAGCGGAAGGTCGGAGTCTGTGACTTCGCCGGCGAGCAGCCGCGTCAGGTTCAGGCGGTAGTAGGGAAGCCCCGGCTCCTTGGTCACCAGGGTGATGCGGACGTCGGGTGAGGTTTCCCGCGCACGGGCAGCGGCCACGACCCCCGCGATGCCGCCCCCGATGATGAGGACGTGGGGGCCGCGGGGAATGCCTTGGGGGTTGGTGTCGGGCGCGACCGACTGGAACAGCCCGGCATCGACCCCACAGACGGGGCACGACTCGGGCGGACGATCCCCCTCGTGCACGTAGCCACAGACCGTGCATCGCCACCCTGGGATGGGCGGAGGGGCCGGACGGTCGGGCACCAGCTCCATGGGGCTGAAGAGGTCCTTTTCGACACCACAGACGGGGCACGTCTCCGGGGGCTCGGGACCTTCGTGAACGTAGCCGCAAACCTCACACTTCCATGTGCGCACCGTGGCCATCCTCGTCTCCTTCCCTGGGGCGCCGCAATCTCTCACAGAAGCGCAAGCATTTCAATGCGCGCGGTCGGACCCAGACCCGGAGCCGTCGGAGTCGGCCGCAGATTCCGCAGAGAACCGCAGATGGTGTCGTGGCTTGTGCGGATGTGGGTAGCTGCGTGGCGACGGGGTGTGCGTCCGAAGCGACCCAGGTTGACTCGCCGCATGGGAAACTGCACCACCCACCTGATGGGTGGCAGACCGCCTCGCCGTGCTCTTGGTCCTACTCCGGCCGCGGTGGGCCAATCGACGGAACGGGAAAGCTGTTGCCTGTTCATATGTCGTGCTTCAATTCACTACTTCACAGTTTCATCCGCGAACTGTTCCCCTCCGTTCTCGAACATCCCAAAAACATCTACGCTACAATCACAGTTCCTTGTCGATCGCTTCGGTTGACTGGCGCATAAACGCGTGGTAGCTGTTGTCGTGCAACCAGTCACTATTCGGACGCGACGGGCCAGGAATAGGTTCCTCCGCCCCCGTCCTTGCACGAGAGAAGCATGTGCACCTCCAGCCTTTACGGGAGGCCTCTCCGCCCCGCGCCGATCGCCCCGGCCTCCCTCGAGGTGCGCCGATGACCACCTTCTGCCATTCCATCACCGGCGGTGACTACGAACGCGCAGGACTCGCTACCGATGCCCTCAAGGATTTGCTCAAGACCCTCGGCGTCGACCCGGAAAGCACCCGCCGTGCTGCCATTGCCGCGTACGAGGCCGAGCTCAACGTCATCATCCACGCACGGCGCGCCACCCTGCGCGCCACCATCGACAACCAGCGCCTCGACGTCGAAATCGACGACGAAGGACCCGGAATCGCCGACATCGCCCTCGCCCTCCAACCCGGCTTCTCCACTGCCCCGCAAGCCGCTCGCGCCCTCGGCTTCGGCGCCGGGCTCGGATTGCCCAACATTCAGCGCCACACCGATGCTTTCTTCCTCGACTCCACCGTCGGGGTCGGCTGCAAGCTGCGCTTCGGCGTCGTCTTCTCCTGCATCGAACCCCTGCCCGCGGCTCCCAACTCTTTGCGCTTTGCCTCCGAACGCTGCCGCGCTTGCCTCCACTGCCTCCCCGCTTGCCCCACCCAGGCCCTGCGCGTGCGTGGCCGGGGACCCGCCCTGCTCGCTCACCGCTGCGTCGACTGCAACGCCTGCGTCGCCGCCTGCTCCCACGGCGCCATCGACCTCGACGCCGACACCCCTTGTCCCAACGCGAACGATGTCGATGTGCTCGTGCTGCCCTTCGCCTTCCTCACTGACTTCGGCCCCGCGGCCTCGCCCCGCCGGGTTCACGACGCCCTCCGCGAGATCGGATTCTCCCGCATCGCCCTCATCGAGACCTGGGAGCGCGCACAACGCCATGCCCTCGAGGACATCCTCGCCCATGGGACCCACCCCCTGCCGCTCATCGACGTCTCCTGCCCCGTCGTGACCCGTCTCGTGGAAACGCGATTCCCGTCGCTTCTCGAGCACCTCGCACCCCTGCTCTCCCCCGTCGAGGCGGCTGCCGCCCAGCTCAGGGACTGCAAGGCTACGTTCGTGGTGGCCTGCCCTGCCGAAAGAACGTCTCTGCGGCAAGCGGGCGTGCCCGACGATAGAATCCTTGGGCCTCGCACCTTGCGGCAGAAGCTCGATCCGAGCCTCGCCGCAGGCCGGGGACCCCAGGGCGAATCCGCCTCTCCGTCGCAGGAGCACGCGCCCTCCTCCACGCGACGGCCCCTCGTCGCCTCCGGCCTTCCCTCGATCCTGCGCGTCCTCGAGGCGCTCGAGGCGGAACGCGTCGAACCCGTGGATCTCGTGGTGATGAAAGCTTGCGCGGATGGTTGCTTCGGATCTCCGCTGTTCCGTACGCCCTCAGCCGTCGCCGCGTACCGCGCGCCCTCCATGCCGCCCGTGGACGACGCTGTGCGTCCGGCCGCCATGCGAGGCACTCCGTACCGGGCGCGGGCCGCCCTCCGACTCGACCCCGACATGCAAGCTTCCGTGAAGAAGCTCCACCGGATGGCCGAAGCCCTGCGGAGTCTCCCCCAGGCAGACTGTGCTCGCTGCGGTGCTCCCACGTGCCGTTCCCACGCCGAAGACTTCGCCCTGGGCAGGATACGCACACTGCAATGCAAGCACCCCAGCGCAAGGAGGGCCCCGTGAACTCACCGCTGCGCCTGCGCGCCATCGCCTCGCACCTCGGCTTCATCGACCTCACTCCCGAGATCGATGACGTCGACCCCGAGGTCCACCTCGGGTATGCCTCCGATCTTCTCAGCGATGTGCTTGCGCACGCCCCGGCGGGCGCTGTCCTGGTCACTGCCCAGGCGCACCTCAACGTGCTCGCCGTGGCTTCCCATGTCGGGCTGTCCGCGGTCGTCTTCACCGGAGACGTCCAACCGGCACCGGATGTGCTTCTTCGGGCCGTCGAGGAGGGGATTCCCTCCTTCCGCTCCGCCGGCACCACCTTCGACGTGGCGGGGTGGCTCCACGGGCTGGGGCTGCGAGGAGGGACGCGGTGAAGCGCTTCGCCCTCGACCTGCACCTGCACACCACGCTGTCGTCGTGTGCGGACCGTGCGATGTCGCCCCTGGCGGTGGCGGTGCATGCGCGGGAGTGCGGACTGTCGCTCATTGCCCTGTGCGATCACGACCGGGTTGGGGCGGCCCACGGTCTGGCCCCCGTCCCTGGGCTCGAAGTCCTGCACGGCGTCGAAATTACCACCTTCGAAAAGACGCACTTGCTCGGCATTCTGCCAGACTGGGACGGCGCGCTGGCGCTGGCCGCCGACCTCGGCCTCCCACGGGGGATGGACCCGGAGCGCCCCACCCCTCAGGGACCCTGCCCGACGCTGCCGGAAGGCGTACAGGCCATCCATCGGGCGGGAGGTGTAGCGATTGCGGCGCACGTCGACCGTCCCTCCTCGGGTCTGCTCGGACGCGTGGGCTGCATTCCCGAAGTCGGACTCGACGCCATCGAGCTGTCCGCTTCGGGGCTTTGCCGTATGGATACGATGCATCTCGAGCAGTACGGACTGCCCGTGCTCGTGGGGTCCGATTCGCACGACTTGAGCGAGATCGGGAGCGTGTTCTGCACGGTCTCGATGCGGTCTGCGTGCTTCGAGGAGCTCGCACGTGCGCTTCGGAACGCGTCCGACTGGAGGTGTGACTGTGCGTGAGATCGCTCTGCACGTGCTCGACTTGATGGAGAACTCCGTGGCCGCCGGGGCGCGACGGGTCATCGTGCGCGTGGTGCAGAGTCGTGCCCGGGATGTGCTGGAGATCACCGTGGAGGACGACGGCTGTGGGCTGTCCGCCGACGCCTCGGAGGTCGTCAATCCGTTCTTCACCACCAAGCCCGGCAAGCGCACCGGGCTCGGGCTGAGTCTGTTTCGAGAAGCCGCGGAGCGGGCGGGCGGAGACATGAGCTTGTCGTCGTCGCCCCTTGGCGGTACGTCGGTTCGCGTCCGCATGCGTTTGCGGCATGTGGACCGCATGCCTCTCGGAGACCTGGCGGCGACGCTGGGCGCCATCGCGTGCACCGCGCCGGACGTGGACATCGCGTGCGAGGTGGAGGTGGACGGGCGGCGGGAGGCGGTATCGACGGGCCAGCTGAGGGCGGCCACCGTCCAGGGCCCCGGCAGGGACCTGTCGGTGATGCGGCAGCTGGCGAGTCGCGTGAGGAAGGGACTCGAAGGGCTCGGAGCCCTGCCATGAAATGCGTTGTGGAGCCGCGGACGTTTCCGCGGCTCGTGCCGCTCCCCGCGATGTCGCGTCGAGCGGTCATGGAGGACCATGAGATGGACATGGAACAAGTCGCATGCAACTGTCGCGTCGAGGTTTCCGAGGAAGAGCTCCTTCGGCGCCTGGACGCCACCCTTGCGGAATACCGCGGTAAGCCCGGGGCTCTGATCCCCGTGCTGCAGATCGCCCAGGGAATCTTCGGACATCTGCCCGAGTTGGCCATGCGTCGGATCGCCGACGGGCTCGGCAAGTCCTACAGTGAAGTCGCAGGGGTGGTGACGTTCTACTCCTACTTCTCCACGGTTCCGCGCGGGCGCCACGTCATTCGCGTTTGCTTGGGCACCGCGTGCTACGTGCGGGGCGGCAAGGCCGTGCTCGACGCCATCCGCAAGTGCGCTGGGATCGAAGTGGGAGGGACCACGCCGGACAGGCGGTTCTCGCTGGAGGTGGCGCGTTGCTTCGGCGCGTGTGGGCTCGCCCCCGCCATCATGATTGACGACGAGGTCTATCACCGTGTGAAGCCAAGCCGTGTGCACGCCCTTCTGGAATCCCACGCCACCAAGTTTGGAGGGAAGTCATGGACAAGCGAATCGACAGCCGTGAGGCCCTGAGCGCGCTGCGGGCGCGCGTCCGTCAGGAGCTGGAGCCCCGGGAGGGCACCCAGCGGGTCCGCATTACCGTGCACATGGGGACCTGTGGCATCGCCGCGGGCGCACGGGATGTCATCCATCACCTCGCCGATCACCTCGACCGGGAGAACCTGCACGAGGTTGCCCTCACCAGGGCGGGCTGCGCCGGTCTCTGTGACCAGGAACCCATGATCACCTTGCGCGACGCGAGCGGTGCGGAGTTCCGGTACGGGCGACTCGATCCTCGCAAGATCGAGGAAATCGTACGGGGGCACGTGCTGCGCGGCGTGCCCGTTCGCAAGTACCTCATCACGGCCTGAGAGCAGGAGATCAACGCCATGGCCACTTCGATTCGTACCCATATCCTGGTCTGCACGGGCGGAGGCTGCATCGCCTGCGGCGCCCTGCAGGTCAGTGCCGCACTCCGGCAAGCTCTCCGGGCCCACGAGCTCCATGACGAGATCAAGGTCGTCGAGACAGGATGCCTCGGCCCCTGCTCCGTCGGCCCCGTCTCCGTCGTCTACCCCGACGGTGTCTTCTACGAGAACATCAAGCCCGAGGACGCCGAGGAGATCGTGTCCGAGCACCTGCTCAAGGGGCGCCCCGTCGAGCGGCTCCGTCGGTCCGCCGTCGTCGCCGAGGCAAAAGAGCCCGAGGCGCAAGCGGGGTTCTTCGACAAGCAGGTCAAGATCGTGCTGCGCAATTGCGGCATCATCGACCCCCGCAAAATCGAGGAATACGTGGCCCGCGACGGTTACGAGGCGCTCGCGCGCGCCTTGACCGACATGACCCCGGACCAGGTCGTCGACGCGATGAAGAAGTCGGGGATTCGCGGGCGCGGAGGCGCAGGCTTCCCCTCGGGCGTCAAGTGGGCCATCGCGAAGAAGTCCACCGGCAGCCCGAAGTACGTTCTGTGCAACGCGGACGAAGGCGACCCGGGCGCCTTCATGGACCGAAGCGTGCTCGAAGGCGATCCCCACAGCGTCATTGAAGGCATGGCCATCGCCGGCCACGCCATCGGCGCCAGCCAAGGGATCGTGTACGTTCGTGCCGAATACCCCCTCGCCGTCGAGAGGCTCCGCCTCGCCATCGACCAGGCTCACGCCCTCGGACTGCTCGGCAAGGACATTCTCGGCACCGGCTTCGACTTCGATCTCGACATCCGGATGGGCGCCGGCGCCTTCGTCTGCGGCGAAGAAACCGCCCTCATGACCTCGATCGAAGGCAATCGCGGGGAGCCCCGCCCCAGGCCGCCGTACCCCGCCGATCGCGGTCTGTGGGGCAAGCCGAGCCTCCTCAACAACGTCGAAACGTACGCCAACGTCCCGATGATCTTGCTCAAGGGGGCTGACTGGTTTGCCTCCTTCGGCAGCGACAAGAGCAAGGGCACCAAGGTCTTCGCCCTCGCCGGCGCCGTCAAGAACACTGGCCTTGTCGAGGTCCCCATCGGCACCAAGCTCGGTGAGATCATCTATGACATAGGCGGCGGCATCCCCGGAGGCAAAGCGTTCAAGGCTGCACAAATCGGCGGCCCCTCCGGCGGCTGCATCCCCCGCCAGCACCTCGAGGTCCCCGTGGACTACGAGTCCCTCCAGGAGCTCGGCGCCATCATGGGCTCCGGCGGCCTCGTCGTCATGGACGAGGACAGCTGCATGGTCGACGTCGCCCGCTTCTTCCTCGAGTTCGGGCAGGAGGAGTCCTGCGGCAAGTGCACGCCCTGCCGCGTCGGCACCAAGCGCATGCTCGAAATCGTCACGCGCATCTGCGAGGGAAAGGGCAAGATGTCCGACCTCGATGCCCTGGAGAAGCTGGGCGAGTCAATCCGCCAGACCGCACTCTGCGGCCTCGGCCAGAGCGCTCCCAACCCTGTGCTCTCCACGATTCGCCACTTCCGCGAGGAGTACGTCGCCCACATCCAGGACAAGCGCTGCCCCGCGGGCGTCTGTGCGGACCTGGTGCGCAGCCCCTGCCAGAATGCTTGTCCCGCCGGCGTCAACGTGCCCGGGTACGTGTCCCTCGTCGCCGAAGGTCGCATGGACGAGGCCCTGCGCCTTCACCGCGAGAACAACCCCTTCGCCGCCGTGTGCGCGCGCGTCTGCTTCCACCCTTGCGAGTCCAAGTGCCGCAGGGGGTCGTTGGACGAGGCCGTGTCCATCCGCGGCATCAAGCGGTTCATGGCGGACGCCGAGGTCGGTGTGCAACTGCCCTCCACTCGCATCGACGCAGCCAACGCGCGCCGCAAGGTCGCCATCGTGGGCGCCGGACCCGCGGGGCTCTCCTGCGCCTACTTCCTCGCGCGTCTGGGCTACCGCCCCGTCGTCTTCGAGGCCGCCGCGCGGGCGGGCGGGCTCCTGCTGCAGGGCATTCCCTCCTACCGACTGCCGCGGGAGGTCATCGACGCCGAGGTCGCCATGATCGAACGGCTCGGCGTCACCATCAAGACCGGGCAGCGCCTCGGTCGTGACATCTCCCTGTCCGGTCTCCGGGAGGCCGGATACGAGAGCGTGTTCCTCGGCATCGGGGCGCCCCACGGTACCCGCCTCGCCTTGCCCGGCGAGGAAGCACAGGGCGTCGTCGATGCCATGCAGTTCCTGCGCGACTACAACCTCGGTCACGATTGCCACCTAGGAAAGGACGTCGTGATCGTCGGGGGAGGCAACTCGGCGATCGATGCCGCTCGCACGGCAATCCGCCTGGGCGCGTCCACCGTCACCGTGGTGTACCGCCGCACCCGGGACCAGATGCCCGCCTACGCCCACGAGGTCGAGGAAGCCGAGCGCGAAGGTGTTCGCATCCGTTTCCTGCTGGGACCGACGGAAGTCGTGGTCAAGGGCGGGGTAGTCGTTGGACTCCGGTGCGTCCCGATGGAGCTGCAGGGGTTCGATCGATCCGGCCGTCGCCGCGCCGTACCGAGTCAACAGGCCCCCGTGGTGATTCCCACGGACATGTTGATCACCGCCATTGGACAGCAACTCGATGTCTCTGCGTTCGCTGCCGACGCCGTTCCCGCGACCAACCGTGACGGGTACCTGCGAGTGGACCCGCGTACCGGGCAGACGGAGATCCCGTGGCTGTACGCAGGGGGAGACGCGGCCACGGGGCCTGCGTCCGTGGTGGAAGCCGTCCGAGGGGGAGAGCGCGCCGCGGTGGCCATCGATCGGACGCTCAGCGGGGAGGCGCACGCCTTCTGGCGAGAGCACCGCAAGGTGAACACGCTCTTCGACCCCGACGCAGAGCCCTCGACCGCCCCCCGGGCGCACCTGCGCCTGTTGGGTGTGGAGAAACGCCGCGGCCGCTTCGACGAGGTCGAGCTGTCGTGGACCGAGCCGGAGGCCCTGCGGGAAGCGGGCCGGTGCCTGCGGTGTGACTACCGCGAGACCTGCGAATGAGGAGAATCACGTCATGCCCACGCTGACGATCAATGACATCACCGTCCAGGCACCCGAGGGGGCCACGCTCCTCGAAGCCGCCCGCACGGCGGGGATCCACATCCCCACCCTGTGCCACCTGCCCGGGGTCCACGCCCCGGGCGCCTGCCGCGTCTGCCTCGTGGAGGTGGAGGGCGCACGCACCCTCATGGCCTCCTGCGTTACCCCCGCTCACGAGGGCATGCGCGTTCGCACCAACTCCCCCCGCGCCAGAAACGGACGGCGGGACGTCGTCGAACTCTTGCTCAGCGAGCACGAGGGCGACTGCACCACATGCGCCCGGAGCGAAGACTGCGAGCTCCGCGCCATCGCGCGCGAAGCCGGCGTCAAGGAGGTCCACTACCAGGGAGAACGTCGCCCCACTCGGCTTGACCACTCCACCAAGGGACTCGTCCGGGACACCGGAAAATGCATCCTCTGCCGGCGCTGTGTCGCCGTCTGCCAGAACGTCGAGGGCATCGGCGCCATCGCGCCGCAAGAGCGGGGCTTTGGCACGTACGTTGGCCCGGCGTTTCACGCGTCCCTGTCGGAGGTGACTTGCGTGCAGTGCGGGCAGTGCTCCGCCGTCTGTCCTGTGGGCGCCATTGGCGAACGAGACCAGGTCGACGAGGTCTGGCGTGCGCTGAACGACCCGCAGCTGCACGTGGTGGTGCAGACGGCCCCCGCCATTCGGGCGGCGCTCGGGGAGTGCTTCGGCATGCCACCCGGAAGCCGCGTTACCGGGAAGATGGTGTCCTCCCTGCGCCGACTCGGGTTCGACGCGGTGTTCGACACCGACTTCTCTGCGGATCTCACCATCATGGAGGAGGGCCACGAGCTGCTCGCCCGGCTGCGCGGCGCCCTGGGCGGCGGTCCCAAGCACGGACCGCTTCCGATGTTCACCAGCTGCTGCCCCGCCTGGATTCAGTTCGCGGAACACTTCGCCCCGGACATGCTCCACAACCTGTCCACTTGCAAGTCCCCCCAGCAGATGCTCGGGGCGCTGGCGAAGTCCTACTACGCGGAGAAGATAGGCAAGAAGGCCGAGGAAGTCTTCGTCGTGTCCATCATGCCTTGCACCGCCAAGAAGTTCGAGTGCGACCGCGACGAAATGCGGGACAGCGGGGCGACGGACGTGGACGTGGTGCTCACTACCCGTGAGCTGGGCAGAATGATCCGGGAGGCTGGGATCGACTTCACTGCTCTTCCCGAGGAGGACATCGACGCTCCTTTGGGAATCTCCACAGGAGCAGCGGACATCTTCGCGAACTCGGGCGGCGTGATGGAAGCGGCGCTGCGGACCGCATACGAGGTAGTCACCGGTCGGCCCCTGCCTTCCATCCAGCTGGAGCCCGTGGGGCCCATCGCTGCCGGCGGCGTCCACCAAGCGTCCATTCAAGTCAACGACGTCGTGCCTGCGTGGTCCTTCCTCGAGGGCCAGACGGTGACGGTTGCCGTGGTGCACGGCCTGGCGCACGCGAGGCAGCTGCTGGAGGACATCCGCGCGGGACGGAAGAGTCCGCACTTCGTGGAGGTGATGACCTGTCCTGGAGGCTGCATTGGCGGTGGTGGACAGCCTCGCCCGACGACGGACGAGGTCCGCCAGGCGCGCATCCGAGCGATCTGCGAAGAGGACGCGAGCAAGCCGCTGCGCACCTCGCATACCAACCCTGGGGTGACGCAGCTCTACGAAGAGTTCTTGGGCGCCCCGTTGGGGGAGCGGTCCCACCACCTGCTCCACACGCACTATCATCCTCGGTGCTTCGTGGCGAAGGCGCCGCACGCGCAGAAAGCAGCGCCGAAGCCATGCGCGGAGGCGAGACCGGAGTCGTGATGGGCAAGGTTCCAGTGGTGTTCCTCGTGGACGACGACGAGGACTATCGAGAGGTGAACCGTACGGTGCTGGAGTCTGCCGGCTACCGTGCGGTTTGCTTTGCTTGTCCGGAGGACGCGTTGCGGGAGGCCGCGTGCAATCCTCCGGACCTCATCATCACGGACATGATGATGGGGTCCTTGGACGATGGGCTCCAGCTCTCGCGCGCGCTTCGGACCGATCCGAATCTGCGTGGCGTGCCGGTCTTGTTGGTGACTGGGATGGTGCGGGAGCTGGGGCTGGACATCGTACCAAGGGGGCAAGGAGACCTCGACGCGCTGAATGCGAGTGCGTTCCTCGAGAAACCCACACCTCCCGCCAGGCTACTGCGGGAGGTCCGCCGCCTGCTGGGCGAGTGATTAGCGCCCATCCCGAGGCGGGAGTTGGCTGCAGATTGCGCAGAGAGTCGCAGATGGTTCTGGTTGCTTGTGCGGAGGTCGGTAGTCGAGCGGCGACGGGACCGTTGGTTGCCAGGTCCGCGCAGCGCAATGCCTGGGCGGATTCGGTAACGGCGCGGCGGCGGGCTGGGTAACGGCGCGGCGGCGGGCTGGGTAACGGCGCGGCGGTGCCGCGCACAACGCTCGACTCGACGGTGTCGAGTCGCTACGTCGGCGGACTTGTACCGACGGTGACGGTGCTCGTGCTCGTGGTTGTGTTGGCCGCAGTGGCCGCCAATGCAAGGGTGTGCCGGGATCAGAAGTACAAGTCGCGCTCGCCGGCCCGGATCCGTTCGATCATCGTGCGGACCGCCTTGCGACGCGCCACGGGCACTTCGTTCTCGATCTGATGCTCGATGAGCTTCAAACCGACCTCGCGCGTCTCGTCGGAGGCGTAGTCCATCAAGTATTCGAGGTAGGTCAGCAGCGCGTTGGGCAGGCAGTGCATGCGAATGAGCCCGGGCTTGGCGAGCTCCATGAAGTCCGCCCCGGTTCGACCCTTGCGATAGCACCCCGTGCAGAAGCTGGGCAGGTAGCCGTGCTGCGCGATCGACCGGATGACGTCGTCCAGGGAGCGCTTGTCGGCGACGGGGAACTGGCTGGCGGATTGCTGCACATCGGAGTATCCGCCCGGCTCCGTGCAAGAGCCCGCGCTCATCTGCGACACGCCGAGGTCGAGGAGCTTGTCGCGTAGCTGGGAGGTCTCGCGTGTGGACAGGATGATCCCCGTGTAGGGGACTGAGAGGCGCAGGACCGCGACGATCTTGCAGAGGTCCACGTCCGACACGGGGGCTGGGGGCGACAGAGAGAGAGGCGCGTCCGGGGTGGGCTCGATCCGAGGGACCGAAATCGTGTGGGGACCCGTCCCGTGCGTCGCTTCGAGATGCCGAGCGTGCTGCAGCAGCGCGAGCACGTCGAATCGATAGTCGTAGAGACCGAACAGCACGCCAATGCCCACGTCGTCGATGCCGGCGCGCATGGCGCGGTGCATGACCTCGAGGCGCCAGTCGTAGTCCGCCTTGGGCCCATCCGGGTGCATAGTCCGGTACGTCTCGCGGTGGTAGGTCTCCTGGAACACCACGTAGGTGCCAATCCGGGCTTTGGCGAGCTCACGAAACTCGTCCACCGTCATCGGGGCGGTCTCGACGTTCACGCGCCGGATGTCTCCGCCCTCCCGGGTCTCGTACACCGTGCGAATGACCCCGAGCAGGTGATCGAGGGCTTTGGGGCCCGGGACCTCTCCGCCGATGACGAGCAGTCGCCGGTGTCCTTCACGCTGGAGCGCCGCGACCTCTCTCGCCACCTCTTCGAGCGAGAGGCTGCGTCGAGACCGCTTGGCGTCCTTACGGAACCCGCAGTAAAGGCAGTTGTTCACGCACGCGCTGGAGTAATAGAGGGGCGCGAAAAGCACCACCCTGCGCCCGTAGATGGCGTCCTTCACCCAGGAGGCGGCAGCGAATATCTCTTCCAGCAGACCGGGATCGTCGCACTTCAGCAAGGTGGCAGCGTCCTCGAGGTCGAGGCCTCGCAGCTCGCGGGCTTTGGCGATCACCTCGCGGACCTTGCCCGGGTCTGAGGGCCCGCAGGCATCGAGGATGCGGGATATCTGCGCTTCGTCGACAATGCCGTTGGCGGGCGAGGAGGCAGGTTGGGCGGGGTGGGAATCTGCGGATCCCGCGTCGCCGAGGTCGTCGTTCGTTGGCTCCCGGTAGCTCATGCGGAAGCTCCTTTCGTTTCCATCTGTCTGGAAGGCGTCGACGGCAGGACGACGCGGAACGTGCTGCCTTTGCCCAGGGTGCTCTCGACCTCGAGGGCGCCGTGGTAGCTGTCGACGACTCGTTTCACGAGGGCCACACCGAGACCGGTGCCCGTGACGGTGCGGGTGTGTGCATTCTTGGCGCGAAAGAACTCTTCTCCCAGGCGGGCCACGTCCTCGGGGGA
Organism: uncultured Polyangiaceae bacterium; assembly: GCA_964488865.1. Lineage (GTDB taxonomy): Bacteria > Myxococcota_A > Polyangia > Polyangiales > Polyangiaceae > MWCO01. The sequence goes on from CAZAWR010000047.1 coordinate 58,443, forward strand.
CATGCCGACGCCCGTGTCGGTCACTTCGATCACGACGGTGCCCCCGGTCGCGCGTGCGCGTACGTCGACCCGCCCCCCAGGCACGTTGTACTTGATGGCGTTGGACACGAGGTTGGTGACGATCCGCTCGATGTCGCCGCGGTCCGCGACGACGTGCAGGGGAGTCGTGGTGGGTTCGAAGTCCAAGGCAATCTTCTGGGAGGCAGCCTGGACCGACTGGAATTCAACCATCTCCGCGAGGAATGCGGACAGGTCGATGCGCTGGCAGCGCCGCTCGGCAAAGCCGCCTTCGCGCCTGGTGATCTCGGTGAGATCGCGGATGAGGTCGAGCAGCGATCGGGTGCGCAGGAGGCATCGGTCCGCCACGGACTTCAGGCGGTTTGGGTCACCGTCCAGGGCGCCCATGCGGATGAGCTCGAGGTAGGATTCCACCGCACCGATGGGGGCCTTCAGCTCGTGGGCCACCATCGACACGAACAGGCTCTTCACCCGCTCGAAGGCCTTGGCCTCGGTCACGTCCGTGAGGATGACCACCACGCCGAGGGGACGGACCTCGAGTCCCTCGGCCCCCTCGGAAATGGGGGCCAGGGTGGCCCGCAGGAAGCGCTCGCCGCCCTCGGTCCCGGGCGCCGGAAGCTTCACCTCCCGCGTGACGGGCAGTGCATCCACCCGCTCCAGCATCCCTCGTATCTCCTTCACGAGGGCGTCGTCGGGGACCACGTCCGTCACGAGGCCCGAGAGCCGAGGGGTGGAAACACGCCCGAGCAACCGGCGCGCCTCCGGGTTGTCCAGCACCACCTCAGCGTCGATGTTCACGACCAACACGCCGTCTGCCATCGACTCGATGATGGTGCGCAGCCGGCTCTTTTCCGTGGCAATCTCGAGCAGGTGGGCATCGCGCTCCTGACGCAGCCGCTCTGCCTCCGCCGCCAACCTCCAGCGCTCCTCCGCCCGCCGTACGACCACCATCAGGTCGTCCGGGACGAAAGGCTTCACCACGAAGTCGAAGGCGCCCTTCTTCGTGGATTGCACGGCGGACTCCACCGTAGCGAAGGCCGACACGACGATGCACAGGGTCTGCGGGCTGATCGTCCGGAGCCGCTCGATCACCTCGAAGCCGTCGATGCCCGGCATCTTCAGGTCGACCAGGGCCAGCCCGAAGGCCTTGCGGCTCGCCAGATCCAGGGCTTGCTCCCCGTTGGCCGCCGTCTCCGCAGCGTAGCCCCGGTTGCCCAGGACCCGACGCAGCGCCTCGCGAAACCCAAGCTCGTCGTCGACCACGAGAATCGCAGGACGCTCTGGTTCGACAGCCGGCTCGACAGCCGGCGGGACGGAGGACGTGGGGGTGAGGAGATCCGTCATGGCACTCCCTGTCCCGCAAAGGCCGTTCCCGGCGCTACGTCGCAATCGCCGGGCTGCGTCACGGCGGGGAGCGTGATTTCGAAGGTGGCGCCGGGGCCGTCGGTGTTGTTGCGAGCGACGATGCTTCCGCGGTGCATCTTGACGATGCCGTAGGAGATGGCGAGGCCGAGGCCGGTTCCCTTGCCCACGTCCTTGGTGGTGAAGAAGGGAGTGAAGAGCTTGCTCATGTGCTGATCGGGGATTCCAGGGCCTTCGTCTCGGACGGTGACGAGAAACTCGGAGCGGTCCGGAAGCCAGTCCGCACGCAGGCAGATGGCTCCTCCCGACGGCATGACCTCGCAGGCGTTGCGCACCATGTTCGTCAGGACTTGGAGCATTTGGTCCCGGTCCACCTGGGCCAGGGGAAGGCCGGACGGGGTGTGGTTCTCTACCCGGACGGCGTCGCTCGCGGCGAAGGTGCGACTGACGCGGATGGTGTCGTCGATGAGGTCGGAGAGGTGGACTGGGGCTCGTTGGACCTTTGACTGGCGCGCGAAGTCGAGCAGCCCGCCGACGATGCCCCGGCAGCGGGTGGCCTCCTGGAGGATCATGTGGATGTCGCCGCGTACCTGCTGGAAGTCCGGCTGGGCGGTGGAATCGAGCGCCTCCTGGAGCAGGTGGGAGTACAGCAGAATCGCGCCGAGGGGGTTGTTGACCTCGTGGGCAATGCCCGCCGCGAGCTGGCCCATGGACGCGAGCTTCTCCACGCGGACCACCTGGGCATGGGCTTCCGTCAGCTCCTCGTGGGAGCGATTGAGCTGCCCGATGGTGGCCACGAGCTTCTCCACGAGGAAAGGGAGGCACATGTCGACCTCGGCTACGCCATGGTAAACCGCCACGGCCTTCTCGCGGCAAGACCGGTATCCGCAAGCGCGGCAGTTGAGCTCGTCCTGGGCCTTGTGTTTGCCCGTCCGGGCGAGAATCTCGCGAATCTGCCCTTCCGTGGGCTCCGTGCGACGCTGGTTGTCCGGCTCGAAGTGCCGGCTGATGTCCATCGTTCGCAGCCGGCCGGCGACGGGATCATCGACCGGGTCGCGACGTGCGGCGCAGGCGCGCATGAACGCCACGACTCTCTCTTTGCGAACGAGCAAGCTCCCGTCGGAGGGCATGAGAGGGCCTGCGACACAGCCCTTGCAGAAGAGGACGTCGAAGAGTCGTGTTTCCTGCTCGAGGAGGACGCCACGCTCGGCGCGCTCGCGCATTCGTTCGATGCCATCGACGAACTCGTCGATACCGGAGATCTGAAAGACGTGATTCTCGAGCAGGTCGGAGGGGAGCTCTGCGACGCGGGCGAGGCCGCCTGGGATGGGGAAGATGCCGCCGAGGGAGGCGAAGGGAGGGTCGTAGTCTTCGTCGGGGAGGAGCGCGGGGTCGATGCCTTTTCGGTCGAACAAGGCGGCAAGCTCTGGGAAGGTGAGGGAGCAGTCCACCCAGGGGGCGACGTCGGCGTCTCGTGTTTCCCTGATTTTGGCGGTGCAGGGGCCCACGAAGACGGTCTGGCACCCGGGGCGCAGGACGGTTTTGAGCGCCTTTCCCATGGCGGCCATGGGGGAAAGGACGGGTGCGAGGAAGGGAACGAGCTCGACGGCGTACTTTTGAATGAAGGCGACGGCGGCGGGGCAGGCGGAGGTGATGGTGGGCTGGCCGGGCTCGCGCTGGTATCTGCGGCGGTGGTCGAGGGCGACGAGGTCAGCTCCGAAGGCGACTTCGTAGACGCCGGAGAAGCCGGCGCGGCGTGCGGCGGCGATGACTTGGAAGGGGCGCCAGTGCTCGAAGGCCGCAGGGAAGGAGGGAGCGAGCAGCAGGACGGCGTCGCCCTGGCGGGAGATCTCTTCGGCGAAGGGCAGGCCGCTGGCGACGCGTTTGGCACCCTGGGAGCAGGCTCTTACGCAGCGTCCGCAGCCGATGCAGCGTTGTTCGATGACCTCGGCTTGTCCTGCCTGGACACGAATCGCCTTGGCGGGGCAGCGCCGAACACAGGAGTAGCACCGCTTGCAGCGGTCCTGGAGGGTGTGGATGATGGGGCCGGAGTCCATCTCACGCGCTTTCGAGCCGGGTCCCGGTGGGCTCCGGGGCCCCTGCGAGCGAGGGAGCCGTCTTGGTGCGCTTGATTTCGTGCAGAAGCTGGGCGAGGCCGAGCGCCAGGTTCTCGTTGCGCACCACGATCCCGACCGGGACCTTGAGGTGCACCGGGGCGAAGTTCCAGATGGCGCGCACGCCACGTGCCACGAGCCAGTCCGCCAGCTCTTGCACGCAGGCGGCGGGAGCCGCCAAGATGGCCATCTCGATCCGGAAGATCTCGATGTACCTGCGGCACTTCTCCATCGGTTGCACCGTCAGCCCTGCGATGCTCCGGCCCGTCTTGGCCTCGTCCGCATCGAACAAGGCGGAGATCTGAAGACCATACTTCGAGAATCCGCCGTAGCGCGCCAGGGCGCTGCCGAGATCCCCGCAGCCGATCAGGATGGCGTTCTTTCGGTCCGTCAGACCCAGGATGTGGTCGAGGCGCGGCAGCAGCGCGCTGATCGGGTACCCCACCTTGGGCCGACCCACGACCCCGAGCGCCGCCATGTCCTTGCGTACCAGGGTCGGATCGATGTCCAGCAAGGCAGCCATGTGGCCGGACCGGATCGACACGTTCCCCAGCTCACCGTGCTGCGTCGCAATCTGATGGTAGGCCGCGAGCCGCTCGAGCAGCGGACGAGGCAGCGGAAGCGACGACGCTTGCATGCGCAGTCCATTGCCGCTTGGTCGACGCGGGGCTGGCTTGCCGGCCATCGGTCACCCCACCAACTCGCGAAGGAGCGCGACCAGACGAGCGGGCGATACGGGCTTGTCCAGGAAGCGGTCCACCGGAAGCCACACCTCGTCCCGGTCATCGTCCGAGAGCCGCAACGGGTGTCCCTGTCGAGCGCTTTCGGCGTTCACGCCGGTGACCATCAGGAGCGGAATGGCGCGGGTCCGAGGCGTCTTGCGGAGAATGCGCGCCAGGTGGAACCCCTCGTCTCGCGTCTTCATCATCACATCCAACACCGCGCCATGAATTTCATGCTCTTCCACGACGGCCAGCGCTTCCGTGCCGTCATGGGCCGTGAGCACCCGATACCCGACCGCCTCGAGCGCCAATCGGTTCGCGTCGAGCACGTCCACGTCGTCGTCGACCAGCAGGATTGTCTTCTCTCCCATGGGAAGATGCTCCAGGCGTGCAGCCTCACGAGCCCGGCTTTCTCCCTCAGGGGGATCCCGGCGATATCGTGATGGCACTCACTATATCGCTGAAACTATCACGGCCCGAGGCACTGTCAAGCGCGATGAGGTCGCGAGGACCTCGCGTATTTCGCGAATTGGATGTCGCAAAAAACACGACAGACACTCGGCCACGTCGCTCGCTCAGTCGTCGAAGAGCTGGGGAAGCAGCGGGGAGGCGGGGGATGGGGCCGACGGGTCGCCATCGGTGAGAAAACGCACGAGTCCGCCGTAGCGACGGTCGATGCGGAACCCCCGCTGCATGTAGAAGTGCCTGACGAAGAAGTGCGTCCTCACCACGCGGGCCCCCAGGCTCGCCAAGCGAGCGCAGAAGTCCTCGAGCAGGGCGCCGTTGAGCCCACGGCCTCGCAGGTAGCCGGATATGACAATGCCGTCGAGGTGCACGACTTCCTCGTCCACGATTTGGTAGGAGAGTCCCCCCACGACTTGCTCGGTTTCGTCGAGCAGCACGAGGAACCGGTCCTGGGCCGAGATGGTCTTGAGGAACCCCGCGGTGACGTAGAGCCGGTAGAGCTTGCCGACTTCCGCGGGCTCCAGGGGCTCGCGAACGTCGTAGCGCACGGAGGCGACATCGAGGACGGTGGAGCGCACGATGACTTCCTGCCGGTCGCCGTGGCGGACGGCGAGCAGCTCGAGCTGCTGGGTGGGCTGCATGCGAGGAAAGACGACGCGGCTGAAGGCGGCGCGGTCGTCGGGGTCATCGAGGAGGGCTTGGAGGTCAGAGACCTCGATGAGCGAGGTGGCGTTGCGTCCTGGGGAGCGGGACACCTCGGAGATGATGCGGGAGAACGCGCCTCGGACCTCCGGGGTGGCCCCATCGAAGTAGGTCCGGGCGTACAGGTAATAGCGCGTCCACTCGGGGAAGCGGTCAAAGCCATAGAGTCCCTGCACCGCGAGGACGAACTGTTCCCGGGCGCTGCAGGTCGCTTCGCCGTTGACGCGTTGCCACTTGCGATAGCGCTCGACCGCGCACGCCACCGCCAGTGGGACATAGGGCTGGGTGCGGAGGGACTCGAGGAACGGGCCGATCCTGTCGTGCCACGTGCCCGCCGCCGCGGGGACGCGCTCGGAACCCATCGTTCTGTCGAGATCCCGCAGGAAGATGGTCCCTTCCTCTTCTCCCAGGGCCTCGATGCAGGCCTGGAGGATCCAGTCCGGGTCGAGCTGTCTCGCGCACCAAGGGTAGTGGCTGATGGTCTGGACATAGAAGTTGCGCACGATGGGCGTGACGAGGGTGCTGGGGCTCTCGTAGGTGCGCCAGTCCGTGAGGGACAGGATCTGGGTGCCCTCCCGGAAGTCCGGGTCGGGGACGACGACGTTGGAGGGGTTCACGGCGCCGGGGACGATGCGCCGGCTGCTGGCCCGCCAGCCTGCGAAAAAGGCCGCCATGGCGCGAATGAACAGCTTTCTCCAGGCCTCGGGGGGCGGGTATTCGGCGCCCGGAACCCGGAAGCTTGCATAGGCGCGGATGCGCTCCCACACCGTCAAGTCACTCACGTACGCCAGGGCGATTGCCCCCAGCTCGGACCGCCAGCAGCCGAACTTGGGAAGAACCGGTTGGCCGAAGGGATAGCCCCGGATGCTGATGAGCCAGTAGATCGTCCGCAGCACGTGCTGCTCGCTGATGTCCTGGGGGATCACGATCTGCAAGTCGTAGTGCTTGCCTGTGTCCGTGTTGATGCTCACGCGGTACGACGCGTGCTGGTGTAGCGACGAGATGCGCGATACCCAGATACCGTCGGGAACGATCCTGTCGATCTCGCAGGTCTCGTCGTCCGTGGACAGCATGATGGCCTGCTTGAGGAAGCTGGTGCCGACGAGGACACGCTGGAGTTTGGCGACCTCTTCGGGGCCCAGGCCGTCCTGGAAGACGATGCGGCCTTGCCAGCTCGCGGGGTCGGAGCACTCTCCGGCGAGGGAGGATTCGAAGCGTGTGGCGAGGGCGTGGAGCTCTTGCTCTGCAGCGGCTGCGAGCTTGGGGGCGGGTTCGTGCATGATCCAGGCGACGAGCTCTTCGCGTACGGCGCCGTAGTATTCAGGGTGGTAGCGCACCAGGCTGGACAGCAGCTTGAAAATGTCGAGGAATACGCTGCGGGTGCCGTCCGAAGCCGGCCAAGGCAGCTGCGCCCGGTACCCGTGCAAGCGCTGTCGGAACGCCTCGAGGCGCCGGCGCTCGAGCTTCTTGCGGGAGATGATCTCGATGGTCGTCTCGTCGAGAAACGGGAGGCCGGCCTGCACGAACGACCGGAGCATGGAGTCGTAATCAGGCACCTGGCGGGAGAGGAGCAGCGTGCGATAGGCACGGCATCGCACCTCGAGGTCCGGGTGGCGTGCGAGGCATTCCATGCGCCGGCGCACCAGGGCGCCCGTGCGGGGATCGATGCTCTCGAGCATGCGCGCCAGGTCATCCAGGGCCCCGAGCGCTCGCTCGCCCCGGGTGTACATCGCCACGAGGCTCACCCGATGAACCTCGAGCAAGCGCAACGACGGCGGCACCCGCTCCAGACCTTCCTCCCCGGGTGTGCCGGTTGGCGGGTCCCAGGGGAGAAGCACCCGCGCAGAGACGCTGTCGATCGACACGTCCCATCCGTCCTTGCAGGGGGCGAAGGCCACCAGGGAGGCGTTCGAAACCCAGAGCAAGGGCTGCCGGGCGAGCAGTCCGAGGTCGATCGTGTCGGTATCGATCCCGTACTCGAGGTCGCCCACGCGCACGTACCCAGGCTCCGACCCCGCCCTGATTTCCAGGCGACGGCCCGTGGGCTTGTCGATCAGTCCGCCGTCGTCGGCGACGACGTCCGACTCCAGCTCCGTGAGGTCACGGAAGAGCCAACGTGGGAGGCGGACGAGCCATTCCCCGACGCGCAACTCCACGAATCGCCGGCGGTACAGCTCGCGGATGACGGGGGCGAAGTTCTGTTGGATGACCTTGCGCCGGTAGGTCCCCTTGGCCGTGACCTCCTCCCGGTCCGCAGAGAAGTCCCGCTCGAGCAGAGCGAAGTTCACGACTCGCTCGTAAGGGGCCAGGGCCTTGTTGGCGGCCGTGACGATCTGCCGGAAGTAGTTCCGGATGGGCGTGTCCGGGTCGTTCAAGGGGGCCGACGAAAAGCCCCCGAGCACCGGGTCCGCCAGGTCAGGCACGATGAGCAGTGCATTGTAGTCACGCCCGTCGCCCGCCAGGAATACACGCTTGATCCCCGGCACGTCCGCGAACTTCTGCTCGACACGCCCCGGCGCGATCGTCTGTCCGCGGCTGTTCTTGTAAATGTCCTTGATGCGATCCACGATCTCGAGGTGGCCGTCGTCCTGTGGGACGAACAGGTCGCCCGTGGGCACCCAGGGCTCGGGCTCCTTTGCCGCGGCGTCGCCCAGGTATCTGGCCACGTAGGGGCCACTGATGTGGAGCTCGCCGACGTCGGAGAAGCGTGTGCGCATGAGGGGCAGGGGAATGCCGACGGAGCCGTCGCGGTATTCGCCTGGGGGGGTCATGGTGATGCCACCGGTGGCTTCGGTCATGCCGAAGCCGGAGCAGAGCTCGACACCCATCTTGTGGAAGAAGCGGAAGACCTTGGGGTCGAGGCGGCCCGCGGCGGAGAGGCCCCAGCGGAGTCTGCCGCCCGTTTCCGTGGCGAAGACCGCGTGCGGGGCCCCGGGGGAGGCATTCATACGCTCGAGGCAATGGTCGTGGATCTGGGCCCAGCGCAGGGGTATGGATATCAGTCCTGTGGGGCGGACCTGTCGCATCAGGGCCAGCAGGGTCTCGGCGGAGGGGTTGCCCGCAAAGCCGTACGTGCCGCCCCAGAACAGCATGCCGAGCATCTCGAGAAATCGGCCGAAGGTGTGAAAGAGAGGCAGATAACAGAGCAGGACTTCCTGCTCGCCGACGTCGGGCAGGGCGGCCGCGCGGGCGAACCTCTTGGACACCAGGTTGCGCTGGGAGAACACGAGCCCTTTGGCCTCCCCGGTGCTGCCCGAGGTGAACATCACGGTGGCGGGCTCGGTCCAGCCGATCCGGGGCCGGTCGCGCAACACCTGCTCGACGCGGTCCTCTCCAAGCTCGGCGTACACCGCCGCAAGGGGAAGGTCGTTGTCCTCCAGGGAGGGTTGGTTGTCCGTGCGAAGGATGCGGAAGGGCTCCGCCATGCCCTGCCGGACCTCGACCAATCGCGCGTAGTGGTTCTCCGTGTCGGTGACGACGACGTTGATCGAGAGGCGCTCGAGGATGTGGCGGAGCGTGGGGACGTCGAAGTGGACGTTGAGCGGCGTGTCGAGGATGTCGTAGGTGAGGCAGGCGAGGTCCGTGCAAGCCGAGTCGATGCCGTTGTCGGCGAGGATAGCCACGCGGGGGGCGGGGCCAAGCCCGAAGAGTCCGGCGGCGATGCGGCGGGCGCGTCGCCTCACCTGGGCATAGGTCCACCCCGAGGAGGCGTCCCTCTCCTGGAACAGGATCCGGTCCGGGTGACGGGCCACCCGCTGATCGAGCAGGGCCTCCAGGGAGTAGGAGGAGGCATCGAGCGCTCCCAGGCACACTTCCGCCCAGCGCTCGCGGTGTGCTCGGTCGGGAAGGGCCGTGAGAAACGGCGACAGGCGCGTCAGGTCGAGGAACTGGCGCCAGACCGCCTCGCCTGGCGGGGAGTTGGCCAGCGCCCCTTCTGCCGCGATCAATACAGCCAACGCTCGTACGGACGAAGGATCCAGAGTCCACGCATCCAGGGCGTCGGCCAAGGGGGTAGGCATGCGGCAAGGGAAAGCCATGGCGAGGGGAAAGTCAATGGGGGAAGGCGAATCGCGCCTTGCGATCGTTTCGGCGTGCGGTACCATGGAACGCGTCCACTCCCCCGTCCAGGAGCCTACCATGACCAAGCTCGCGCTTTCGCCCTTGCGGTGTGCCTTGCTCGCCTCGGGCATCCTTGCCCTGCTCCCGCTGGCTTGCAGTGCGAACCAGGACTCGGACCTGTTCAACGCCTCCGGGGGCTCGGGTGGGGAAGGGGGCCAAGGCGGCTCCGGCGGCTCCGGCGGGACCGGGTGGGTCACGGGTGGCTCCGGCGGCAACGGTGGGGTGAACGAGGGCGGCATCATCGGGGAACGGGTCACCCTGTCCGGGCGCGTCATGGCGCCGTCGGGCGCGTTCCCCGTCTCCGGGGCCCTGGTCTTTCTCACCAAGGAAGACCTCGAGCCGATCCCCTCGGGTGTGTATCACTACGAGTGCGACGAGATGCAGGGGACGCCCTACGCTCTTTCGAAGGCCGATGGGACCTGGACGATCGAGAACGCGCCGGTGGGAACGTGGAAGCTCGTGACGCGCAAAGGCAACTTTCGGCGTGTGCGGGAGATCGAAGTGGCCACGGGCATGGACCCGAACGTTCACGAGGAGCTGACCACGTTGCCGGGGTCGCGGACCCCGGACGGCCTCGACATGACCCCGAGCTTCGCCGTGGTGAAGACCTCTCCCGACCTGACCTACGACCTGCTCGCGAAGTTCGGCATGGGCCAGGTCAACGCGTCGGGGGAGCTCGTGCAGGGCACGGAGTCTTTTCACATCTACGAGGACGGCGGGTTCAGCTCCTACGCCCATACGAGCACGCTGTTCGAGAACGACAATCTCCACAAATACCACATGATCTTCCTGCCCTGCTACGCGAGCAGCGTGGGAGTGCCGTTCGTGAACAACAACCTCCAGAAGCTGCGGGACTATGTGTCCGCGGGCGGCCGGATCTACAACTCCTGCACCGTGTCCCTGTGGACCGAGGCGCCTTTCCCGGAGTACGTCGACTTCTACCAGGACGACGCGCCCACTCGGTTCGACATCGGCCGACGGACGAATACGGCCTACGCGACGAAGGGCACCATGCTGGATCCGGACCTTGCCGCGTGGATGGGCGTGGTGACCGGGAGCGACCCCAACAACATTGCTTTCCAAAACGGCTACGTGACCATCGACGCCACCCAGGAGGTGAACGACGGGCACGGCCTCGAGAAGGACGGCTTCGTCGTGAAGCCCTACACTTGGGTTCGGGACAATGGCACCTACGCGGGTTCGCCGCTCATGGTCACGTACAACTATGACCTTGGGAAGGTCTTCTACTCGGTCTACGAGACGTCCTCGAAGACTGCCGCCATCACGCCGCAGGAGTACGTCTTGCTATATGTGATTCTCGAGGTGGGGGTTTGTGCGAATCTCCCCCCCGAGGTGAAGTGAAGGGGCTCGTGCCATGATCACCACGCCCCCTACCCCCTAGTACTGCATGCCCGAAGTCCCTACCGGGTTGAGGCTCGACCACGACAATGGGCGGATGACGGACATCAACTAGGAGCTGAGAACACGGAATGCGAATTCGAACCAGGAATGGGCGGAGCCAGAGGCAACACGCACCACCCAGCTCCGTACACACCCTTCTGTGCCTTCTGCGACCTCTGTGGTCCTCCGGAGTGTGATCCCGGTATTCAGTTCGGGCACACGGTACTAGCCGCCAAGCCTTCCGTCTCGAGCGCGCGAAGCTTGCGGTAGAGCGTGGAGCGCGACACCCCGAGGCGTCGGGCCGCGAGGCTTGCGGATCCCCCCGCGTCCGCCATCACGCGCAGGATCGTCAAGCTTTCTTCATCCTTGAGCGACGCGCCCGAGGGGTGGCTGGCGGTCCCCCGCAGGGCCGGGCTCCGGAGCGACGGCGGCAGGTGCTCCCGCTTCAGAGGCCCATCGCCTGCGAGCACCAAGGCGGCCTGCACCCCGTTGCGAAGCTCCCGGACGTTGCCGGGCCACGGGTGCTGTAGGAGGCATTCCATCGCGGCGGGCTCGACGACCGGCGGCGCGTGTCCGCGCTCCGCGGCGAAGAGGGCGAGGAAGTGGAGCGCGAGCAGCGACAGGTCCTCGGGCCGGTC
>CAZAWR010000048.1:0-17294 GCA_964488865.1 uncultured Polyangiaceae bacterium
CATCTGGCTTGATTCTAAGCGCATTCGGTTCGACGCTGCGAAAGTCCCGCTAGGGCCATTGCTTCTCTCGGGGAGGTCGGAGCAGGAGGTACGAACGACCTCAGCGCGCCGGAAGCGCATAGCACGACGGTGGGGGACGGTCGGAAAGGTCGTGGCGGACTCGTGCTCGTGGCGGACGATGAGGAGTTGACGACCCAAGAGGGATTGGTCGTCCCGCCGACCCCCAGTGCTTCCGAGCGGCGAGACGCGGAACGGACCGTCCTGGAGGTTGAGCTCGGGATTGCGAGCGATTCGAACTTCTATGCGGGCTTGACCATGGACATCTCGACGGGGGGGGTCTTCTTCGCGACCTATCAGCTACTCCCGGTGGGAGCCCTCGTGGGCTTGGTTTTCGAGTTGCCCGGCGGTCACTGTGTGAAGGTCAACGGCGAAGTGCGCTGGCTCAGGCAATCGAGGACGAACGACATGATGCCTGGAATGGGGATCGCTTTCAACGCCCTGCGAAGGCAAGATCAGGAGGCGATCGAAGCGTTCTGCAAGTCACGGGCGCCGTTGTACTACGACGTCGAGTGAGCATGATTGGGTCGCGGGAGCGAGGTCCTGGGCTTCGGCCCCCGTCGCCCGCCGAGCAACGATCCGTGCCGTCTTGTGATCGACGAGATCTCGCTTGTCCACCAAGAAGTGGCGGGCGGTGAAGCCGTGAGCAGATCGCGGGAGCCCTACGCGTTGCTGTTGCCGATTGGCGGTGGACGTTGCCTTTCACACCGTTTTCACACCCGTTCACCCACCTTTCACCTCCGACCGACGGCGACGTTCACATGCGGATCGTTTCCTTCCCATGATGAAACGCCACAAGCCCATCTTCCTCGTGTCCGTCCTGCTCCTGGGTGCCAGCGCTTGCTACGTGGGAGCCGCGAACTCGCCCCCCGCGTCGGCCATGACACAGAGCCCCCCCTTGCCGCAGGGGACCGCGCGCTTCGTCACGCTCAACATCGTGCACGGCACGCGGATGCCGTTGCCCAACCTCCTCCTGCGCGCCTCCACCGAGGAGGCCAACCTGCGGGCGATCGGTGACTTGCTCGCTGCCGAGCAACCCACCGTCGTAGCCCTGCAGGAGTCCATCCACGGCGTCGACGGCGGACAGACCGCCGCCATTGCAAGGCACGGAGGATTCGCGAACTGGGCAGACGACGCCTCGGTGACCTCCGGATCCCAGCGACACGCCTCCTCCCTGGTGTCCTCCGTTGCCCTCGAGGACCCTCGCAGCGAGACGCTCCTGCGAGGCACCACGCGCGCGAAGGGATGGTTGGGCGCGACCGTGGCGGTCGAGGCCTTTGGGGGCTTGCGCGTGCGCGTGATCTCCGTCCACCTCGACCCCCTGAGCGCCGGCGTACGAGCCCGCCAGGTCGACCAACTCGCCAGGGAGTTGGAAGACGAGCCCCTGCCGCTCGTGGTGATGGGGGACTTCAATTGCGCTTGGGAGGAGACCGGCTGCGTGCAGGACTTGGCGCAGCGTTTGGACCTGGACGCCGCTCCCTCCGACGGGACTCCTACCTATGCGATGCTCGGGATACGACGGAGTCTGGACTGGGTCCTCGTGTCCCCGCCGCTCGAGATCCGGTCGGCACGGGTGCTGCCTGCAAACGTGTCGGACCACAGGCCCGTCGTCGTGGAGGTGGGCGTGCGGGAGGACCGGTCATGAAGCTGTGCAGGATGACCCTGGGGCGTGGGCTCGGCGTTGGCGTGCTCGCTACCGGGTTAATCCCCGACGCAGCCGATGGACGGATACCAGCCATCAACCAAACAGAATCACATTGATCCGTGCGGAAAACTAGGAACTACAGCACGTTCCAACCGAGTGAGGTGCGGGCTAGATGGCTGTCGCCGGGGGCCTGCTGCGACCTTCTCGCAGCTTCGGGGGAGTCGGGGGTCACTGAACCGGCATGAAGACCTGGGCCGTACAGCTTTTGATGGCGCCGCAGAAGTCGCTGCAGGCGGTGCCATTGCCCTGCGCAATTTCGATGTGACCGTGGGTGGAGCTGTAGCCGCATGCCCCCCGCGGCCAAACGATCACGGAGCCCCTGGGGGCGGACGCGGCCGGCGTGTTCGTCCGCACCAGGCGGAGCCATGTCTTGGCCGTACTGGGGTTGTTGACGACCCACTCCCCGAATTGGTAGGCGCTGGTCGGGGGGATGGGCAGGGTCTCGATCTGGCTGCCCAAGGTGTTCCTGAGGGCGCGCCAGACGTAGCTGTAGCACTGGCCCATGGAGTACCCGGCGGAGCCGTTCCTCGCGGCGGTGGCGAGATTGTCCCCCAGCACTGGGTTGTAGGCGGCTTCCCCCGGGGAGGTCCCTGTGCCTGCCCCCGGCGAGCATCCCCACTTGCTGTAGCAGGCATCCCCGCCCCCGTAGGAAATGCACTTGTTCAGCTCGGTCTTGTTGCAATTGACCGAGGTGCCTCCGCTCGAAACCTTCTTCAAGTAGCTGCCCGCACACCAGCCGTTCAAGCCCTGGTAGGAGACGTTGTAGAAGCCGTTGCTGGGGTTCGATTGCACCAACTTCACGGTGGCGCCACTGGCAATCACGTTTACGATGGCGTAGCCCGTGGAGGGGCCTTTCCGCAGATTCAGGGCAATGGTGACCTGCAGCGTCGTTCCCACCGGATAGCTGCCGCTTATCGCCTGGTCCGATTCCGTGCCTTCGTCTTCCCCTTCCTCGCCTACCTCGGCGTAGCAGCCCGAAAGAAGCCCGCAAGCGAGCAGGATGGAGAACGCGAGTCGTCGGGCCGGATGAGAGAGAGTGCGCTGCACGGCGGACCTCCTGGCGGTGGGGATGGTCTGTCCAGTTTGCAAACCCCGAGCCACCAGCGAGCGAGCGCTCGCGTGAGGAGAAGTCGCGGCCAGGTGCGGCGAGAGCCCTCCCGGGGCTTGGCCCGGGAGGAACGATCCGTGCCGTCTTGTGATCGTCGAGATCTCGCTTGCCCCCGCGAAGGCTTCAGCCGGAACCCGGAAGGTGGTACGACCTCACCACGACCCATGTCCAACGTTCTCCTCATCGATGACGACCCGTCGCTGCTCGACGCCCTCTCGATGGCCCTCGAGGATGCGGGGCACACGGTCGTTGCCGCAGCCGATGGGACCACGGGCCTGTCCCTGATTCGCTCCAAACGCCCGGACCTCGTGGTCAGCGACGTGAACATGCCCGGCCTCGACGGGTTTTCGCTGTGCCGCCGGTTGCGGGAGGAGAACAACCGCGTTCCGTTCATTCTGCTGACGTCGCGGGACAATGACATCGACGAGACCCTGGGGCTCGAGCTTGGCGCGGACGACTACGTGACCAAGCCCTTCTCCATGCGGGTGTTGGTGGCGCGGGTCGCTGCGTTGCTCCGTCGCGACGCGTTGCGGCTGGAGCCGGAAGCCGAGGTGCCGGTGGTGAGCGGGACGGTGCAGGTGCTGCCCGGGCGGCTCGAGGTGCTCTGCATGGGAGTTCCCGTCCCGTTCACCGTCACCGAGTTCCGGCTGCTCGAGGCGCTCATGCGGCGCCCCGGACGCGTGCTCACCCGGGACCGGCTCCTCGACCTCGCACGCGGCGATCCCTCGGTGGTCGCGGATCGCATCATTGACACCTACGTGCGTCGCATTCGTCGGAAGCTCGAAGCGGTCGACCCCGGCTTCGACGCCATCGAGACCGTCATCGGCATGGGCTACCGATGGCGAGAGCCCCATGGTCGCTAGCGTGAAGCCGGGCGTCCGAACCCCGATCCTGCGCTCGCTGCGCTTCAAAGTCCTGCTCGTCACGGCGTCGCTGCTCGTGGCGCCGCTGGCCTTCGCCTTTGCTTGGGGGCTCGCCGAGCGGCGTGTCGAGGGGTCGACTCGCTCCGCCGCGGTCGAATCCGCAAACGAAGCCATCGCCGCCATCGCGGCATCTCGAGAAACCTCGGGTTCCACGGAGGCGGACGTGCGGGCCATCGCACAGAAACACGGTGTCCGAATTCGGTGGGTGACCCAGGCGTCCCATGAGCGTGTCGACGCGGACCATCAGCGACAGACTGATTTTTTGCACGATCTGAGCGAGAGACTGCTCGGGGACGATCGGTCCCTTTCGGTTCACGCCTTCGACGAATCCCTCGGGGGGGTCGCCTACAGGCCGGAGACGCTGCGGGCCCTGCAAGGCGAAGCCGTGATCGGTTGTCGGACGTCGGTGGGGTCCAAGCTCCTCGTCTGCCATGCAGTGCGTCCTCTTCCGGGTGGGGGATTCGTGTACGTGCAGCAGACCTCGCGTCGCGCGCTGCGCGCCCTGTATGACAGTCGATTTCAGCTGATTCGTCTCGTGCTGTTGCTCTTGCCCGTGGGGCTCGGGTTCGCGTGGTGGATGGCAGGACGCATTGTTCGCCCCCTGGAGGCTCTGCAGGAGGAAGCGATGCGCAAGGCTGCTTCTCCGAGGCCCGAAGGCACGCTCGCGCCCCAAGGCATGGACGAGGTCGGCGATCTTTCGCGGGCCTTCAACTCCCTCCTCGCCAAGCTCGACGACCGCAGGCGGGACAACGAACGGTTCGTGGCGGACCTCGTCCACGAGTTCAAGACCCCTGTGTCTACGGTGAGCGCGTGCTCGGAGACGCTCGCCTCGGGGGGTGTGGATGAGGCGCGGGCCGCCCGCCTGTCGCGCATGCTCCGGGACGCGAGCACCCGTCTCGACGCCCTCGTGAGCCAGTTCCTCGAGCTCGCGCGGGCGGAGGCCGGGATGCCCGGCGAGAAACGGGCGCTGTTCGACCTGTCCGCGCTCGCTCGGGGCGTCGTGGCCGCCCAGAGCCCCCATCACCCCCACCTGGCGTTCGACGTTTCCTGTGCCGGGTCGCCCCACCCCCATGGCGTCGAGGTGAGAGTCGAGTCCCTGCTGCGCAACCTGTTGGACAACGCGGCTTCCTTTGCCGTGCAGCGCGTGACCGTGCGCGTTTCGGTCGAGGGGAAGGAGGCCGTCGTGGAGGTAGTCGACGACGGTCCTGGCGTTGCGCCTGGCGACCTTGCGCGGGTCTTCGACCGGTTCTTCACGACGCGCGAACGCAACAAGGGAAGCGGGCTCGGGTTGGCGCTTGTGCGAGCGGTGGCGGAGGCCCACGGCGGCGCGGTGGTGGTTTCGTCGGTTCCCGGGCAGGGGGCGACGTTCGAGGTGAGGTTGCCGTTGGACGGGTAAGCCGTTTGCGACCGACCTTGCCGGATGGGCATCGGAAGGGGAGTCGACCCCGCATGTCGAACAAGGAGACCTCAGGTGATCGAACTCCATACCTTCAATACCCCGAACGGTCGCAAGGCCGCCATCGCCCTCGAGGAGCTCGAGCTGCCCTACCGCGTCCACATCGTGGACATCACCCAAGGGCAGCAGTTCGCGCCGGAGTTCCTCGCTGTGTCGCCGAACAACAGGATCCCCGCCATCGTGGACACCGAGGGGCCAGGCGGGAAGCCCCTGGCCGTCTTCGAGTCGGGGGCCATCCTCGTCTATCTCGCGGAAAAGGCGGGACGGCTGCTGCCGACGGATCCCGTCAGGCGTATGGAGACGCTGCAGTGGCTCTTCTGGCAGGTCGGTGGGGTGGGACCGATGCTCGGTCAGGCAGGGCACTTCTCTTACTTCGCGAAGGAGAAGATTCCCTACGCCATCGATCGCTACGTTTCCGAGACGAACCGGCTGCTGGGGGTGCTGGAGAAGCAGCTTGGTAAGCAGGGACCCCATCTGATCGGAGAGGAATACACCATCGCCGACATCGCGGTGGCGCCCTGGGTCGAGGCTCTCCACTTCTACGGGCTGGGTGAGCTGCTCGAGCCGTTCCCGCAGGTTCGAACGTGGCTCGACGCGTTCAAGGCCCGCCCCGCGGTGCAGCGCGGGTGGAACGTGTGAGCGGACGGGTCGAAGAGGAAGGCTGACGGAGCCTCACGTCGCGGTTATGGTATCGACACGATGTCCAGGTACACGTTCCGCCGCCTCTTGCCTGACGAGACGTTCTTCCGCCCCGAGAACGACCGGATCGACTATGCGTTCATCGACCGCTACGGCCCCCTCGTCGAGGTCGCATCCAGGTACTTCCGCCCGACCTACCACGGCCTTGCGAACGTGCCCCGGCAGGGAGCGGCCCTGCTGGTAGGCAACCACGGCATCCTCGGGTTCGACGGGTTCTTCGTGTTCCTTGCCATCTACCGGGCGACTGGCAGGCTCCCGCGCGGTCTGGGCGACTACCACCTATTCATGGATCCGCTGTCGCGTCGATTCTGGACCAAGGTGGGCGCCCTCGTGGGCAAACCCGACGTGGCTCTCGCCTATCTGCAGGCCGGGCACCTTGTGAACGTGTACCCGGGAGGGGCCCGGGATGCCATGAAAGGCCCCGAGGGACGCTATCACTTGCACTGGGATCGCAGTCTTGGGTTCGTGCGTCTCGCCATGCGCGCCAGCGTGCCTGTCATCCTGCACATGGGTGTGGGGACCGACGACACCTACCGGATTCTGGGCAAGATGCGGTGGACGGGGAAGGTGCTCGGGCACCCGAAGTACGCGCTCCCTCTCTACTTCGGGTGGGGGTTGGCGCCGCGTCCGGTGAAGTTCGACTACTACCTATCGGAGCCCATCGTGCTCGAGGGGGGACCGGATTCGGTGGAGGACGAAGCGTTGGTGAAGCGCAATCATCGGATGCTCTGGGAGCGTGGGCACGAGATGTTGCGATCCGGTCTCGCCAGTCGGAGGTCCGTATGGACGGGGCCGGAGCCGCATTGTTGCGCAAAATGACCTCCTCGCTTGTGGCGCCCCCCTCTGTTCTGGGGTATTCTCGGGAATCCGCTCCGGTACAACGTGCGAGGGAACCATGCAGCAGCTTGTCGATCATCTGGGCTACCAGCCGCGAACGTGTGTCTGGGAGATCACCCGGGCGTGCAATCTTTCCTGTGCCCATTGTGGAAGCGATGCGGGCAGGGCGCGCGCGGGCGAGCTTGGGACCGAAGAATGCCTCGACGTGGTTCGGCAACTGGCGGCACTTGGGACGAAGCTGATCACGCTCTCCGGGGGGGAACCGACCCTTCGACCAGACTGGCCGGTGATCGGACGGGCTGCCACCGACCTGGGCATCGTGGTGAATCTTGTCACCAACGGGCAGACCGACCCCGCGCGGCTTGAAAAGGGGGCGCGGGAAGCAGGGCTCGCCAACGTCGCCGTGAGTCTCGACGGGCTTCGTGCCACCCATGACGCGATCCGTGCACCGGGTGCGTTCGATCGAGCAGTCAGGGTCATACGGCATCTGGCGTCCTGCGGGATGTGGGTCGACGTGATGTTCACGGTGAACCGTCTCAACCTGGGGGAGATGGGGCGGGTCCACGAGCTGGTGGGGCGGGTTGGGGCGCGAGGGTTTCGCGTGCAACTTGGCAAGCCCATGGGCAAGCAGACACACCGTGGGGATCTGACGCTGGCTCCGGAGCAGTTGGTCGGGCTCATGCCGCTGCTCGGCGAGCTGGCGCGACGGTCCGAGGGACCGGTCGTGCGCATCGGCGATTCGATTGGCTACTTCAGTCCGGAGGAGCGATGGCTGCGTGGACGGCATTGCAGTCAGGGGCATTGGACCGGGTGCTATGCTGGGTGCCAGGCCATTGGCATTCAATCCGACGGAGGGATCAAGGGTTGTCTGTCTCTGCAGCCTCGGGCGGGGGAGGCGGATCCTTTCGTGGAGGGCAATGTGCGCGACGGGATTGCGGCGACCTGGTTTCGACCCGGGGCTTTTGCGTACAATCGCTCCTTCGATCTTGGGCAGCTCACGGGGGCCTGCGCCAAGTGCTCCCACAAGGCCGTATGCCGGGGTGGCGCGCGCTGTGTTTCCCACACCTTCGCAGGCACCTTGCACGGCGATCCCATGTGCTGGTTGGCTGTGACCAAGGACCGCCCGTCGATCCGCCAGCGGGTTTGGCCCGCTTCCGGAGCCGCGGCCACGGCTTCCGTTTTGATGATGCTCGGGTTGCCCGGTTGCGGAGGGCAGTCCGACACAACCCCGTCGGGCCCTGCCGCGGATGCGGGGATCGACGGCAGTGGAGGCAGCGGTGGGGTTGCTGGGAGCGGTGGAACCGGAGGTACGGCCGGAGTTGCCGGAAGTGGCGGACAGATCAGCCCCGACGCTGCCGACACCGACGCCATCAGTTGCGAAAACGTCTGTTGCGAATGCGATTATGGTGTATTGCCGCCGGAGGTCGCGGAAGCTTGTTGCCCGCAGGACGCGTCCGTCCCTCCGGACGCTGCGCCCGGGGACGCCACGCCAGAGGATGCCATCAGTTGCGAGAACGTGTGTTGCGACTGCGACTACGGCGTACTGCCGCCGGAGGTGATGGAGGCTTGCTGTCCGACGGACGCTTCGACACAGCCCGATGCGGATCCGTGTGAGAACGTGTGTTGCGATTGCGACTATGGGGACCCGCCCCCTCCCGGTTGCTGCGAGTGACCCGAGAGCGTACGAACCCCCAACCCAACGGAGATGGATCACTGCGGCGTTTGGCGGACGTAGCCCAGGGCCTCCACGAGCTGTTGTCCTTCGCAGGTCGGGTCCGGGGAGACGAAGTAGTCGTTGCTGCCGACCCGGCACTGATGAAGCGGCACGGTGCCAGCTTCCTGGCTCGTCCAGGCCCATCCCACCGGACCCAGGTTGGTTGCTCCGGGGCAACCCAGGTCGTCGCTCAGGTACGTCGTCCGGTCTGCGACCATGCACTCGTAGAGCAGCCGGTGTGTGCCGCACTGGCCGTCCCGGAGCAGATACCAGCTGGATTCTGCGTTGTAGCCGCTGGGGGCCACGCGCGACGACGCCCAGTGCGCGCCATTGCCGAGGCTGCGAGTGAGCTTGGTGTAGGGCAAGTGCTCGTAGCCGCAGGCGTGCTGGTCGGCCCAGACGTTCCAGGCTGGCTTGGGGTTTCCGTCGCTGCGTAGCAATCCGACTTGCAGGACTCCCTCCCAGGGGTCGTCCACCAGGCGATGGTAGACGTAGTCGGTGACGCCGGGCGTGCCGAGCACGTTGCGTGTCGAGTCGCAGACCGCGGGGGCTTGCGCCGCTTCGCTCGAGTTCGGCGCGCTCGAGTTGATCCCGCTCTCGGTGAGCTGCACGTCCCACGCGTGAGGATGCTCTGGGAACTTCTGGCGGAGCCAGGCCACGAGGCGACCGACGTTCCCGTAGGTGATGCGCGGCCAGTCGAACACGGAGAACTGGGTCTTCGTGAGGTCGGGCGGGTACGGGTGGTAGCCGACCTGCCAATTGCGGTCTCCTGCCAGCTGCGCGAAGCGGACGAGGAAGTTCTCCACCGCCACGACGGGGTAGTCGGCATTGAGATCTTCGAGGGCGGTACCGAAGTGGTGCTCGAACGACAGCAGGACCTTGGCCTCGGACTGGTGGCTCTTGATCCGATCGTAGGCTTGGTTGTAGTTGTCGGCGTACCGGGATATCCACTGCTCTCGGTCGCACGGGGTACCGCTTCCGCAGCCGATGTCGAACCAGACGTTGTGGTTGATCTCGTTGTGGATGACGAAGTTGGCGATTCGTCCCACGCCGTTCTGTCCGTTGTAGCGCTGGGCGAGCATCCCGGTGAAGCGGGCGAAGTCCTCGCCGTTGTCCGGGGCGCAGAAGATCTGGAAGTCGGCATTGTAGGGGGAGCAGTTGCTGTTGCCCGTGCGGGCCCAGCCAGGGACGCCGTAGATGACGGCTGTCACGGCGATTCCCCGGTTGTTGAGCTCGAGGACCTGGTTGCCCATCGAGTTGTTGTAGCAGCGGCCCGCGTATTCGATCTTTCCTCCCCCGCAAGGCGCCGAGGAGGCGCTCGGCTCCCATGTCGCCCAGAGAAAGTTGAGCGCAGCAACGCCCACGCCCGCGTTGGTGAGCTGGGTGAGGCGACTGCTGTCCGATGTCCCACTAGGACGGCCAAAGTCTGGCTGAATGCCTTTGATGGATGCGGGTGTTCGGTCCGGATAGGGCAATCCGATCAACGGACCATTGTCGATGGGCGGAGGGCAACTGCCCGCGGATCCGCTGGTGCCACCGGTTCCCCCCGTGGCCGATCCACCGGTTCCTCCCGTGGCCGCGCCGCCCGTCCCTCCGGTTGCCGCGGTACCCCCCGTCCCGGCGCTGCCGCCCGTTTCGCCACCTCCGCCGGTGCCGCTGACCCCGCCGCTTCCGGCGACGCCGCCTCCGCCGCTGACGCCGCCTCCGCCGCTGACGCCGCCTCCGCCGCTGACGCCGCCTCCGCTTCCCCCCGCCTCACCCGCAGCTCCGCCCCCGGCCGGCGGGGTGTTGGCAAAAGTGCTGTCACTGGCGGCATCACAAGCCGACAGTGCGAGCCACGTGGAAGCGATGCCTGCGAGCAAGGTTTTCTTATGCACGCCGTGCCTCGGTTGCCAGCTTCGTGCCACCGTCCCATACGTGCGAGTCAGAGGCCGAGACCGGGCGCTTTTCTCGATGCAATCGAAGAACCAACGCCGCTCCCGGCCTTCGCGCGCGCGGATCGCGCCGGACTCACCTGGGACCCGCCAGGTCTCACTCGCCTTCCACCGTTGGGCTCCGCCAGTGGATAGCCAAACGGACCTTCGTCTTCCCTATCCGGAGATGGTTGAGGGATGGACTTATGCAGCCAAGACAATCCGTATCAGGATAGTGAAACGGATTTTCGACTTCCCTGTCTGCGGGCTCAGAGCCCACGGCAACTTCGGGGAAAGCCCGCCGCAAGGCGGGCTTCGCGTGGCCACGACGTGAGCTCGCTTGCTGAGGTGGACGGCGGTTCGTCATTCGAACCGCAACGGGTCAGAACGGATCACGAGGACTCGCTGACAAGGTTCGGCAAGGCATACCGTGCGAAGCCCGCCACGGCGGGCTTGCTCAATCTTGCCGTGGGCTCTGAGCCCGCGGACCGGATCCACTCGAGAAATATCGGTGTCGTGCAACTCCCTGAAGAGCCGAAGGCGACAATCGTAGTCCACATCGGGATAATAATGCAGACCTTTGCCCTGCCTATCCGCGGGCTCTTTGCGGAAAGGGAGACGCCAAGAT
Organism: uncultured Polyangiaceae bacterium; assembly: GCA_964488865.1. GTDB lineage: Bacteria > Myxococcota_A > Polyangia > Polyangiales > Polyangiaceae > MWCO01. Next base: position 11,041 of record CAZAWR010000048.1, read on the forward strand.
CCGTTTCACGCCCTTCACGGCTCCTGAATGCCATGCTGTCGCATCTTGCGGTACAGCGTAGGGCGGGACATGCCCAGCTCACGCGCGACCTGGCTCACGTTCCATCGGCTGGCAACCAGGGCTTCGCGGATGCGCTCCCGCTCCTCGTTGCGATAGTCCGCTCGGTTGCGGATGGGCTTGGCCTGGGTGATGCGCGACGGTCCCCGCACGTCCGCCGCGCGGACGCGATCGCCCTCGCACAGCAAGACGGCTTGGAGGAGCACGTTCTCGAGCTCGCGGACGTTGCCGGGCCAGGGGTGCCGGAGCAGCGCCTGCAGAGCGTCCCGGTCCAGCTTGGGGATGGGCTTGCCGAGACGGCGGGCATGGATCGCGAGGAAGTGATGGGCGAGCTCGGCGATGTCCTCGCGTCGCTCCCGCAACGGCGGCAACGTGATCGGTACTACGTTGATGCGGAAGAACAGGTCCTGGCGGAACCGTCCGGCGGCGACCTCCGTTCCCAAGTCGCGATGGGTTGCGCAGGCGAGGCGGAAGTCGACCTTCTTCGACCGCGTTGCCCCCACCGGGCGGACCTCCCCTTCCTGCAGGACGCGCAAGAGCTTGGCTTGCATGCCGAGCGGCATGTCCCCGATCTCGTCGAGCAAGACGGTCCCGCCCCGCGCCGACACCAGAAGGCCCTCGTGGTCGCGGTCCGCCCCCGTGAATGCCCCGCGCGTGTGCCCGAACAGCTCCGACTCGAGCAGCTGGTGCGGAACCGCCGCGCAGTTGATCCCTACGAAGGGCTTATCCCTGCGCACGCCGTGCACATGCAGTGCCCGCGCGATCAGCTCCTTGCCCGTCCCGCTCTCGCCCAGCACCAGCACCGGAATGTCCGACTCAATCACCCGGTCCAGCATCGCGAACACGTGCTGCATGCCGATGCTCCGGCCGATCATGTTGCTGTAGTCATACCGATGGTCGAGCACCTGGCGCGTCACACGCACCTCGTCGGTCAGCCGATCGATCTCTGCCGCCTGCGTCTCCATCAGCGCTTGGACCCGCGACCGCTCCTGCTCGAGCTCCCGGGTCCGCCGTCGCAACTCGTCGTGCAGTCGCGCGTTGGTCAACGCGATCGCTGCCTGGTTGCCAAAGGCCGCGAGCAGCTCGAGATCCTCCTCGTCGAACGAACCACGGCGAAACCGATTGTCGAGGTACAGCGCACCCAGCATCCCCGACGGGCTTCGGATCGGGACGCATACGACCGACTTGAGCCGCATCGCATGCACCGAGGCGTTGCCAGAGAACCTACCGTCGACCTGGGCGTCCGTCGTCACGATGGGCTCTGCCGACGCCATGCATTGATCCGCGATGGTGCGGCTGAACTTGAGGTGTCGCTTGCCCACTTGCTCGCGGTCGAGGTTGCGCGCTACCGGGACGCTCACAGGTCCGTCGATCCGGTCCGGGGTGTCGAGCAGGATGAGGAAGCCTCGCTCGGCGCCCACCATCTCGACCGCGGCGTCCATCGTGCGGCTCAGCACGTCGCGCGTGCGCAGGGACGAGTTGAGCTTTGCGTTGATGTCGAGCAGACGGCGGACCTTGTCGGCGAGGGCCGGGTTGTGCCGCGACTCCGGGACGCGATCCACGCGCCGCTTCGGGTGTGTCCAGTATGCCTCCCGGAGTGACTCCGGCAGAGAGGCGGCCACGCGCTCGTCGATCTCCCTCGCGAGGGATGCTTCCTTGGCGCTGAGGGTGGTGGCGCGTTGCTGGGTCCACACCTGGGCGAACAGGCGGTGAATGTCGGCTCGAGCGGTGGGCTGATCGGCGCGACGGGCGTGGTCGAGCGCTTCCTCGAGGGATGCGATGGCCTCCGGTCCTTGGCCTCGAGCGAGAAGGATGCGTGCGCGAGAGGAGGCAACAGCCGCCATCAGATCCGGGGCGTCGACGACGTCCCGGGAGCCGGCCTCTTGCAGGTCGCGGTGAGCTTCTTGTGTCTCCCCCATGGCGAGGCGCGCCTCCACCGCTTGCAGGCGAACTTCCACGGCTTCGCGACGCGCGCCGGTTTCCTCGAAGTGCCGGGCAGCCAGATCGAACGCGGCGCGGGCATCGGCCCACCGCTGCTGGAGCGCGGCGGTTTCTCCGGAGACCGCGAGAAACGCGCTCACGAAGAAGCGCTGTCCCGTGCGTTCTGCGATCGCGCGACCGCGCTCGATCATCGGCTCCGCGAGGTCGGGAGCCCCGATGTCCGCGTAGAGTTTGGCCAGGTTGAATCGAGCTTGCACCTCGTGACTGTCTTGTCCGAGGGCCGAGGCGATCCGCAGGCCCTGCTCGTAGCTCGCGAGCGCCTCCCCCCATTGTCCTCGTTGGTGACAGGCCGCCCCCACGTTGAGCTCCGCGTTGGCCAGCATGTCCGTGAACCCGTGCCGCTCGATCCGATCGCGCGCGTCTCGGTATGCACGCTCCGCCGCCCCCGTCTCCCCGACACGGTACGCATGAAATGCCTGGTAGCTCAGGGTGCGCAGCAGCGCGTCCACGCGCCCGGTCCGCTCGTGCGCCGCCGCCGCCTCCCGCAGGCGTCGCCATGCCTCCTTGGCGTCCCCGAGATAGCTTGCCGCGACGCCCATCGCATCACACAGTTCTCCCCGAAGCTCATCGGGCAGGTCCCCCAGCTCGTCCTCCGGGCAAGCTTGCCGTGCCACTTGCATCGCGGTCGCCGCGTCCCCAAGGTGAATGAGCGCGCGGCTGCGCACGATCGCGACGTGCACGAGGAACCCCTTGTCCCGAGCCTCGAGCCCGTCGGTAAGGTCGAGCTCTTCCACGGCGCGCTCCGCTTCCCCTCGCGCCAGGCGGGCCGAAGCCCGCGCCAGCTGCACGCGAGCATCCCGCGCCTTGCCGGCCTCCGTTCCCCGATCGAGGACTTCCAGCGCCCGATCGGGCCGCCCCGCCCTCGTGAGCACCTCGGCACACAGCAAGCGCACGCCCACGTCCGAGCAAGACTCCGCTACCGCCAGCGCCGCATGACGCCAGGCCGTCGGCTCCCGAAACGTCTCGAGCACGCCCGCGCGCATCAGGTCGGTGGCACGATCGACGAATCCTGCGCGGCACAGGTGCTCGACGAGACGCGGCGCGGCGCGACCGCGCATCGAGGCGACTTCGAGCTGCGGCTGAAGAAAGGACGCGATGGCCTCGTGGGCTCCCCGGATCGTCGTCTCGCCCAGCGCGGCTCGCAAGTGAGGGGCTTCCACAGCGCGGACCAGACGCCACCCGTCCGTGTCCCTCTTGGCGAGGCCCGCCACGGCCAGGTCCGACAAGGTGGCCAGGCCGACCGAGAGCACCTGGGCTGCGTCTTCTGCGAGGGCGTCGTCGAGCACCGCAAGCACGGCGAGTGCGGCCTGATGGTCGGGAGCGAGCTGGCGGACAAGGGCCTGGCGACGCAACGGGAACGCGTCTGAACGGGTGGGCGGCGGAAGATCGCGCAGGTCCGAGGCTTGGGCGGTCATCTGCGACAGGAGCGCGACGATGGCGGCCGGGAACCCTCCCGTCCACGCGAGCAGCCGAGAGACATGTCGGGCAGGAACCTGCGGCCAGGAACGGATCGACGTCTCGTCGAGCGGCTGCAGATCGACGTGCAGTGTCTGCTGGGGCAAAGCGTCTGGCGCGATCGAGCTCCATGCGAGCAATACGTTGCCCCCAGGTGAGAGGGCGCGGGCCAGGACCATGAGCGCCTGCTGCGCTGCGGGGTCGAGCAGGTGGACGTCGTCGAACACGAGGACCACGGGGGTTGTGGAGCTAGCGAGTTGTTCGGAGGCTTCGAGCAGGGCGCGGAAGGTTGGGTCGACGGGTGCGGCGAGAGCGCGGGAGATCAGGTCGTGGATGGGCAAGGGGCGACGGGGGGAGCCTTCGACCACGGGAAAACGGAGCTGGGCTTCCCACTTGAGCTCTTGCAGGAGGCGGGTTCTGCCGACCCCTTCGCCGCCGCTGAGGCAGACGCGCCGCGCGCCGGGTTGTCCGTTGAGGAGCGCCTCGAGCTCTTGTCGCAGCACGGACCACGGTTGGTCACGGCCCACCAGGCGCGCGGGTGGGACGTAGATGGCTTGGGGTTCGTGAGCGGGGGCGCCGAGGCCATCGAGCACGTGCAAGACCGAAGGGGGGCGCCCGCTGGGATCGGGTCGTGCACACTGATGCGCCAGGCGCATCACGTGGGTGGAGGCCGGTGTGCTCGACGCTTCCGAGAGGTGTTGCAGCAGAACGCCGACGGAGAATACGTCCGCGCGGGCATCGGCGGCGAGGCCTTGCAGCACTTCGGGCGCGAGGTAGCCCGGGGTTCCGGACACGGAATCCGAAGGGGGGGACGCGAGCGGCACGGCGCAGCTCAGGTCGATGAGGGTCGCGTGCCCGTCGGGTTTGACCAGGATGTTGGACGGCGTGACGTCCCCGTGTCGGATGCCGAGGCGATGCAGGTGAGCGAGCGCGCGCAAGGCGTCGAGCACGGCGGGGAGGGCGTGGTCGAAGGGCTTGGCCCGTGCGAAGTCGAGCATCGGGGTGCCGTCGATGAAGTCGCTGGTGTAGTAAGGCGAAGGGGAGGAGGGCAGGGGGACAGAGCCGAAGTCGTGGACGCGTGCGAGGTTGGGATGGACGAGGCCGCGCAGCAGGGTGAACTCGCGACGGAGGGCGGCGAGGGCGTCGGTGGAGCGGTGGTGCAGGAGTTTGAGGGCGACGGGGGAGTCGTCGAGCAGGTCGCGGACGAGCCAGGTGGAGCCGATGCCGCCGGAGCCGAGGTGACGGACGACGAGGTAGCGGAGGGCGAGGCGGGTACCGGGTTGGAGCACTATTCCAACATACAACGACTTATTACAATTCGTTACACTTTCTTTTCGCGCCCTTAGTGCGGATCACCCGAGTTCGACTGGGATCCATCTCGATCATGGTGTCGTGGCGCGTGCCTTGCTAGATGTAGGACAGGATGAGCAAGCAGCCAACCCACGCCCCCGCATTCCCCCCCTCCACGACCCTCGGGCTCGTCGGGCGGTTCGGTCGTGCGCTGGCCCTGGTCGTGCTGGCTGCCGCGCTGCTCGCGTCGTGCTCCATCAGCCCCCAGCCCGTCCCGCCGCCGGTCGAGGACCCCATCTCCATCCAGGCGCAGCTCATCAACGTGGAGGACGACGGCACCGGTGCCGGGGTGATGATGCGAGGACAACCCGGGGCGGTGACGCCGGGCGCGGAGGTGATGCGGATCGTCAATCGCATCACGCCGGGGCCCGCGATGGACGTGCCCGTGACGCCCGATGGTGGGTTCGAGCTGTTCTTGCAAGGCACGGCCAAGGACGCGTTCCGCGCCCAAGCGCGCAAGGGCGACAGCTACTCTGACCCCGTGGACGTCCAGGGGCTGGGCGACGGCGCCGTGGTGGTGATCGACCCGTCGTCCGGCAGCTGCGTGAAGGTGGACCCGGCGCGGGAGATCGTGTTCCCCGCCACCCCGGTCGGTGGTGCCGAGATCCTTCCCGTGAGGGTGCGCAACGAGTGTCCCTTCGAGCTGCAGATCGTCAACTTCGCATCGATGTCTGGCAACGCGAGCTTCGAGCCCATGCTGGGGACGTTCTCCTCCGGGTTCGTGACGATGGGCGGCGACGCGTTCCTCGGGGTGGCCTTCCACCCTGTGTCCGAGGGGCTGCAGGCGGACGAGCTATGGATCGAGTTTGTGCCCCAGCCCGAGCCCCAGCCCGAGATCGTGACCCCGTGGTTGTTGTCCGTTCGCGGAACGGCCACGTCCGAGTAGCTGCGGCCTAGTCGCAAAGACGGTCTGCAAGCGCCGTGCGTGCCGGAAGCCCGCGGCGAGGGATGGTGTCATGTGCAGCGAGAGGCTGCGAGGAGGAGTGTTGCCATGAATCGCTATTACTATGTTGCTATTGCGTTGCTGTCGGTCGGGTGCACGATCCCGCTCGAACTCGAGCCCAAGGCGGACGACGACGGGGTGGCCGGCCAAGGGGGAGGCGCGGCAGGCGGCAGCGCGGATCCGGGGTGCGCGGGCTACGCCGCAGACCCCGGTTGCGCCGGACATGGTGCGGATCCCGGTTGCGGGGGGTACGGCGCGGACCCCGGCTGCGGCGGTTGCGGCGGCACCGTCGACCCCTGCTTCGACGCCTTTGACAAGTGCCTGCAGTCCGGCGAGCCGCCCGAGGTGTGCGAGGAAATTCTCAAACAGTGCCAGCCGGTGGACCCGTGCCGTCAGCAGTTCGAGGACTGCATGGCGTGGGGCAACCCCCCCGAGGTCTGCGAGGACA
>CAZAWR010000048.1:17394-68429 GCA_964488865.1 uncultured Polyangiaceae bacterium
CGTTCGACAAGTGCCTGCAGTCCGGCCATCCCCCGGAGGTGTGTGAGGAGATGCTGAAGCAGTGCCAACCGGTGGACCCGTGCCAGCAGCAGTTCGAGGACTGCATGGCGTGGGGCAACCCCCCCGAGGTCTGCGAGGACATGCTGAATCAGTGTTACGGCCCCGTGGACCCGTGCTTCGACGCGTTCGACAAGTGCCTGCAGTCCGGCCATCCCCCGGAGGTGTGTGAGGAGATGCTCGCAAACTGTCAGCCCGTGCCCCCTCCGCCGGACCCCTGCGAGGACGCGTACCAGCAGTGCGTCGCCGCCGGCATCCCCGAGCTTCTCTGCCTGATGCAGCGGCTGGGATGCGACCCCGCGGCCCCGTGACCTCACGCGCGGCATTGCCGCGCACAACGCTGGACTCGGCGATGCCGAGTCGCTACGTCGTCGGATTTGTACCGACCCGAGCTCGCGTCAAGCATCACCCGGGCTGCCACCCTCGCACCAACCCCGACCCCCTTCTGTGGTCTCTGCGCCCTTTGTGGTTTCTTGGGCTAGGGTTCCGCCCCACGCGCGGCGCCAGCGTTGTTGGTGGCGCGGCGACGGTCTTGAGCTACCGTGCGTTCGGGTCGGCGAGCCAGCGGGCGAGTTCTTCGGATGACAACTCCAGCGTAACCTCACCGATCCGGTCGGGACCGACTTCGTCCAGTCGCTCGACGATCCGCGTCCGCTCCGTGGCGAGCAGGGGACGGTGGAGCCGAATCTCGATCTGCCGGAAAATCGGCTGGAGTCCCTTCTGCAGCCCTCTCTCCTCACCCTGCGCGATCAATCTTTCCGCTTCCGTCATGACGACTTCTCCCGCTCGCTTGCCGAGCATCTCCGAGAACAGTTGATGAAGCTGCTGGGCCGTCGCGTCCTCGCGAACGACCAGAAGATACCACACGAGCCGCGGCAGCGCTTGCTCGACCTGCTCCCACACGAACAGCTCCCGCCAGGCCCGGAGAAGCCCCAGGATGTCCGGCGTTCTGCGGCCGTGTTTCAAGAGCAGGAGCGTCAGCTTGCCCACCTCGTCCATCGCCCAGGACCGGATGTCCTGGTCGCTGCGCTTCTGCAGGTCCTCCAGCAGAAACCCCACATCGACCAAACACGCCCCCAACGCTGCCTCCAGCGCAGGGTCCGAATCCAACGCATCCCACAACTGGGTGGGGGACTGCCAGCCGTCGGGGTCGTGGGAAACGACGAGCCCGACCACCGGCGGCAAGCGTCGGGCGCGAGGATTGCGGTCCATCCACCACTGCCACACCCCCCGGGCGTAGTCGAGGACCCTCAGCCCCATGAACCTTTGCTCCCAGCTCTGGTGCTCGAGGATCAGGTGCAGGGTGATCGTTCTGCCTCGCATCGGTAGGGACCAGACCAAGTCCGACCGCTTCTCGGAAAGGTCCTTGTCCAACAACTCGATCGGGACCTTCTCGACCGCACCCCAGTCGACCATGGCGACGAGGGCTGTGGGAAGCACGGAGCGAAGGAGACAGACCACGCGCGCGGTGTCGGAGAACGCCCAACGGAAGAGGGTATCGTGTTCCTGGGACATGCTCGGAGCTAGAGCAGGGGCCGGGCCAAAGACTGGATGCCGTAAAATCAAGCGGTTACCCTCTTGACGAGGTGGCGGCCGCCACCCCGGTTCTCCGTCGCAAAGCGGGCGAGAGACGCTCTTTCGCGGAGTCTTAAGGAGGATTTGGGTCAAGTGGCGGTGCGCCACGCCGAAGTGGCGGGCGCCAGTGGTGCGCCCTCTGCTTGCGACGGGCGTACGTGGACCGGGTTCTGCATCATCTGTAGGTACAGAACGAACTGGTTTCTCCCTCGATCGGGAACAACCGCCCTCTCCGCACGATCCGCCTCCCAACCCCCCACCACAATTGCGCACGCCCCACGCTTGGGCTAACCCCTGCTCCCTCCGACGGGGACCCACGGATCCCCCGAGGCCTGCCCTCTCACTGCCCGGCCCAAGCCATGACCAACAAGACCCTCGGTATCGATATCGGATCCACCTCCTTCAAGCTCTGCTTGCTCTCCGATCACCCGGACGGCGAGGCGAAGCCGGCGATCCTCCCGCACGACGGCGACATCGATGGCACCCTCGATCGCCTCCTCGATCAGCTGGGCCTCGACGGCGTCGACGCCATCCGCGGCCTCGCCACCGGCAACGAGGGACGCCACCGCCTCGACTTGCCCGACGTCATCGCCGCCGTGGCCATCGAAGCTGCCCTCGACGCCCTGAAGCTGCAACCCCGTGCCGTCGTGTCCATGGGGGGCGAAGACCTGGTCGTCTACGTGCTCGACAGCCGCGGGCGCATCGTCAACACCTACGCAGGTAACAAGTGCGCTTCGGGCACCGGCGAGTTCCTCCGCCAGCAACTGGGCCGCATGAACCTCAAGCTCGAGGTCATCAACGACATCTGCGAAGGCGCCCACGTTCACCCCATCTCCGCCCGCTGCTCCGTCTTCATGAAGTCGGACTGCACCCACCGCCTCAACAAGGGGGAGGCCACCAAGGCCGACGTCGCCCTGTCCTTGAGCAAGGTCATGGCCGACAAGGTCGCGGAGTTCCTCATCAAGGCCAAGCTCGCCCGCGGCCAGGTCGTGGTCATCGGCGGTGTCACCCGCAACCGCCACCTCGTCGACTTCATCCGCAACGCCAACCCCAACATCGACTTTGTCGTGCCCGAGCAAGCGCCCTACTTCGAGGCCTTCGGCGCGGCTCACCTCGCCCGCGCCAACGGCAAGAACCTCCCGCCGCGCGAGTCCCTGGTCCGCCCCGGCGCGACCCTCACCTTCAAGACCTTCGCACCCCTGTCCGAGTCCGCAGACCGCGTGGTGCATGCCCCCTCGCGACGCGCCCCCTACGACCCCGAAGTCGAGTACATCCTCGGCGTCGACGGCGGCTCGACCACCACCAAGGTCGCTCTCGTCAACGCCTCCACCCTCGAGATCGTCGCCGAGCACTACGGCCGCACCCACGGCGACCCCGTCGCCGCCCTCAAGCAATGCCTGCGCGAGGTGCGCACCCAGCTGGGTGACCACAAGCCCACCATCCGCCTGGCCGCGACCACGGGCTCCTCCCGTGAGCTGCTTGGCGTCTTCCTCGAAACCGTCGGCGTCTACAACGAGATCATCGCCCACACCGTCGGCACCACCTACTTCCAGAAGGACGTCGACACCATCTTCGAGATCGGCGGGCAGGACGCCAAGTACGTGCTGATCAACAACGGCGTGCCCATCGACTACGCGATGAACGAGGCGTGCTCGGCCGGCACCGGCTCCTTCCTCGAGGAGTCCGCCGCCGGGGACCTCAACATCCACACCGCCCCCGAGATCGGCCCCATCGCCCTGCAGGCTGCCGCACCCCTCAAGTTCGGCGAACACTGCTCCGCCTTCATCAACTCCGATATCCGCAAGGCCATCCAGCAAGGCGCCCCCCGCGAGGACATCGTCGCCGGACTCATCTTCTCCATCGTCGCCAACTACCTCAACCGCGTCGTCGGCAACCGATCCATCGGTGACCACATCGTCCTGCAGGGCGGCGTCGCCAAGAACCCGGCCGTGCCCCTCGCCTTCGCCCAGATGACCGGCAAGTCGATCACCGTCCCGCCCGACCCCGAGCTCATGGGCTGCTTCGGTGTCGCGCGCCTCGTGCTCAAGAAGAACGAAGAAGGCCTCATCGACAAGGGGTCCTTCGACATCGACGCCATCATCGACAAGCAGATCACCTACGGTAAGGACTTCACTTGCAAGTCCTGCGAGAACCTCTGCACCGTCCGGAGGCTCGAGCTCGGCCCCAAACGCTACCCCTTCGGCGGCCGCTGCTCTCTGTACACCAATCAGCGCAAGAAGCGGAAGATCAACCCCGACGAGGTCGTCGACTACACCCAGGAACGCACGAAAATGCTCTTCGAGGAGTTCGCGCCCGCGCCCGACTCCTTGCGTGTCCGCTCCTCCCGCGTGGTCGGCGTTCCGATGGCCTTCACGGTCCACTCCCTCTGGCCCTTCTACTCCTGGTTCTTTCATACCCTCGGCATCAAGATCGAGACCTCGACCCGCGTCGTGCCCGAGGGCATCGCCAAGCAGGAGAGCAACTACTGCTTCCCCACCGAGATCGCCCACGGCGCGATCCAGGACGTGCTCGACCGCGGCGTCGACTTCGTCTTTTTGCCCCACTTCCGCGACATGCCCAGCACCGAGGAAGTCCACGCGTGCGTCTGCCCCCTGACCCAAGGACTCCCCTACTTCGCGCGCCAGGCCTTCGGTCTGGCCGACGAAAAAATCCTTCGTCCCGTGCTGAGCATGAAGGACGGCTTCGAGGCGAGCCGCCGCGCCTTCGAGCAGGTGGCCGAACAACTCGGCTTCACGCGGGAAGAAGGCAGCCACGCCTACGACGTCGGCATTGCCCAGTACCGCCGGTTCTTGGACGCGTACCGCGCCCTGGGGCGCAAGTTGCTGCGTGAGGTGGAGGCAAACCCGGACCGCGTCTACATCGCCTTGCTCGGTCGGCCCTACAACGCATTCACGCGCGACGCCAACATGGGCATCCCCCGAAAGTTCACCTCCCAGGGGGTCACCATCCTGCCCTTCGACATGATCTACACCGAGGAGGGCGACATCCCGCCGAACAACTACTGGTACTACGGACAGCAGAACATGCGGGCCGTCCAGCAGGTCAAGCGGACCGACAACCTCTACCTCGCGTGGATCTCCAACTTCTCCTGCGCCCCCGACTCGTTCCTCCTGCACTACGTGCGCTGGCTCATGGGGCAAAAACCCTACCTCGTCCTCGAGATCGACTCCCATACCGCCGACGCCGGCCTCGATACCCGCGTCGAGGCCTTCCTCGACATCGTCGAGAGCTACCGGCGCCACGTCACCCCCGCCGCCGAACGCCCCTTCGAACGTCGCTACTACGTCGCAGTCAAGGAGGAGTACTGCGACGTCGTCGACCGCAAGACCGGCCAGCGGTACGACATCCGGGACGCGCGCGTGCACCTGGTGTGGCCCTCCATGGGGGACCTGTCCACCGAGGCCATGGACGTGGTAGCCCGCCGCCAGGGGATCGAGTCGACCCACCTGCCGCTGCCCGACGTGTACTCCACCCAACTCGCTCGCAACGTCGCTTCCGGCAAGGAGTGCATTCCCGCGCTGCTGGTCCTCGGCTCCATCCTGAAGTTCTTCCGCGAGCAACCGCCCAACCAGGGTGACGGCATCTACCTGGTGTTCGTGCCCTCGACCCTCGGGCCCTGCCGGACCGGCCAGTACCACGTGTTCTTCGACCGCCTCTTCGAGGAGATGGGCTGGGAGAACGTCGTGCTGCTTGTTGCGAACTCGGAAAACTCCTACCGGGAGATGGGCGCGACCTTCAACCAAGACGTGTGGCGCGCCCTCGTGCTGGGCGACTACTTCACGGACATTCGCACCTCCCTGCGCCTGCTCGCCAAGGACCCTGTCGATTCGATGGTGGTCTTCTCCTCCGTGTGGCGCGACGTGATGAAGGCGCTGCTCGGGGGACCGAAGGAGCTGGACCGTGAATTGAAGCGGGCGGCGGAGCGGCTCGATCGCATCCCCCGAAAAGCCCGTCTCGAGGACGTTCCCAAGGTGCTCATCGTGGGTGAGATCTACGTGCGTCGCGACAACTTCTCCGTGGACGAGATCTCGGAGATGCTCATTTCCAAGGGAATATACCCCAAGGTCACGGGCGTCACGGAGTGGTTCCACTATACCGACTTCGCGCGAAAGTTCATCCTGGAGGGGCGTCGCAAGCGGCAGGGCTGGCTACGCAGCGTGCGTGATGGTGTGGTGAAGGAGGAGGCGGTCTACCTGGTCGAGAAGATTTGGAAGGAGCATGTCGAGAGCAAGGTCTCGAAGGTGCTCGAGCCGACGGGCCTCATCCCGCACGTTCCCCACGACATGGGGAAGATCATCGGACAGGGCAGCAAGCAGTTCGTGGACCCGGAGATGGAGAGCGAGGCGACGGTGTCCCCGGCGGTGGGGGCGGCAGCCATGGAGGAGGGCTACTCGGGGGTGGCGATCATTGCGCCCTTCGGGTGCCTGCCGGGCCGCCTCATCGAAGGCGTCTACGCTCCGTGGGCCAAGGCCCGGGAATACCCGGTACTGGCCCTGGAGAACGACGGCCAGCCCTATCCGCCGAACATCATCTCCCGCATCGAGGTGTTCGCGCACAACGTCCTGCGCTTCAAGGCCACGGACCACGCTCGCAAGGGGGCAACGTGGCGTGAGCTGGCCGAGCGTGTAGCCCTTGGTTTGTTCAACGGGAATTGACCTCGCGAGGATTCATGAACGACATAGCCCCCCCGACGAAGCCCCTACGACCCACCACGCCCGAAGGCGAGAGGCAGGAGCGAGAGCACGAGCGCAAGGTGGCGCGGGTCGCTGAGCAGCTCCGTAACCGTCGCAGCACGGCACCCCTGTCCCGGCAGAAGCGTGTCGTCTCCCATCAGGTGCCGAAGGTCAACGACAAGAAGCACACGGACGAGAAGGTCAATCTGCTCGACTTCGACCGGGTGATCGAGGTCGACCCCGTGCGCCGGATCTGCATCGCCGAGCCCGGGGTTCCCTTCTGCGAGCTGGTGGACAAGACGCTGCCCTTCGGCCTGGTGCCCATCGTGGTCCCGGAGCTCAAGACGATCACGGTGGGGGGAGCCGTGGCGGGCTGCTCCATCGAGTCGATGTCCTTCCAGTACGGGGGATTCCACGACACCTGTCTCGAGTACGAGATCATCACCGCGACGGGCGAGGTGCTCACCTGCACGCCGGACAACGAGCATTCGCTTGTCTTCCAGATGATGCACGGGTCCTTCGGTACGGTCGGCATCCTCTCCCGGCTCGTGTTCAAGCTCATCCCTGCCAAGCGTTACGTGCATATCCGCCACGAGAAGCACGCCTCGATCGACAGCTATCTGGCTTCGATCCAGGACCACTTCGAGCGCCAGGACGTCGCCTTCATGGACGGGATCATCCACTCGAACACCCAGCTATCCCTGTGTGTCGGGGACTTCGTGGACACGGCGCCCTACACGAACCGCTACGACTGGCTCAAGGTCTACTACCAGAGCACGGCGACGCGCATCGAGGACTACTTCGAGACGCCCCACTACTTCTTCCGCTACGACCAAGGCGTCACCAACGTCCACCCCAAGTCGTTCCTGGGCCGGCTGCTGCTCGGGAAGTTCCTCGGGTCGTCGGAGGTCCTGCGGCTCGCCGAGAAGGCCCGCTGGCTGCTGCTCGACGACAACCGTCCCGACGTCACCGTGGATACCTTCCTGCCCTTCTCCCGCCTGAAGGAGTTCCTGCTCTGGTACGAGAAGGACTTCGGCCACTTCCCCTTGTGGTGCGTCCCGTACCGTCGGGTGCATGACTACGAGTGGCTCGCGGACGACTTCTGGACGGGGTTCGACGACGAGCTGATGGTGGACATTGCCGTCTACGGGATGCGGCAGCGGGGGGACACGAACTACTATCGATTGCTCGAGACGAAGCTGCAGGAGCTGCACGGGATCAAGACGCTGATCTCGTACAACTACTATCCTGAGGAGGAGTTCTGGAGCATTTTCCACCGCAAGAACTTCGAGACGGTCAAGGCGATCACGGACCCGAACAACATCTTCCGCAACCTGTACGAAAAGACGTGTCGGGCTTCGATGGGACGGTAGTGCTCGTGCCCGAAGTCCCTACCGGGTTGAGGCTCGACCAACGACAATGGGCGGATGACGGACATCAACTAGGAGCTGAGAACACGGAACACGGAACAGAGAACCAGGAACGGGCGGAGCCAGGGGCAACACGCACCACCCAACTCCTTACCCTTCTGCGCCTTCTGTGGTTTTCTGAGAGGTCGTTGGCCCCGGCACTACGGCGGCGGGAGTGACCCCCCCGACGGGGCGGCGCGCATGGTCGGCCACCCCCCGTCCCACAGCACGCGGTCGATCAAGACCAGGCGTCCCGGGGCGCTCCCCACCTGCCCCGCCTTCCAAGAATGATAGACGTGCCAGGTCTCTCCCTTGGGGGTCGTCAGCACCGTTCCGTGCCCGGGTCCTGCCCATGGCCCGCCGGTGCGGAGGATCGGCTCGGAGGCTTTCACGTACGGTCCCAGGGGGGAAGAGGCCCGCGCCACGCCCACCGCGTACGCCGTGCTCGCATACCCGTTGGCGCTGTAGAAGAGATAGTACTGACCGCCATGATCGACGAGCCATGGCCCCTCGACGAGCGCTCCCTCCCACGACTTGTCGTTCGTGATCAGCGTCACACGACTGCCCACCAGCGACAGCCCGTCGGCGAACAGCTCCTGTCCGTGAATGGGAGTGGGCTTGCCCACCGCGTTGCCGTCTTCCTTCCACAAGAGGTACCGCTTCCCCTGGGGGTCCTGGTACTGGGTGGCGTCGATGAGTCCCATGGAGGTGTTGTGGATCAAGGGCTGGCCGATGTCCGTGTAAGGGCCGAGGGCGCTGGGCGCCGTGGCGGCACCCACGCTCAGCGCGCCGTCCTGGTGTCTTGCCGTGTAATAGGCCACGAACCCCGACCCGACGCGGTGAATCTCGGGCGCCCAGTAGTCGCTCACCGCCCAGCTGGGCTTGGAACCCGAGGGGAAGACATGCCCCTTCGACTCCCAATGCACCAGGTCCGGCGACGTCCTCAGGGGGAACGCATTCCCCGCGTTGCCTGACGTGCACGCCATCACGTACTGGGCGCCGTCGTACACCACCCCGGGGTCGGGGCAGTCCACGTCGACGACCGGGTTGTTGTACAGTCCCCCGCACTGCGTGTAGCGGAAAGCGAGGTCGCACGCGCCGGTGCCCGTGAAGTAGGGCGTCCACCCGTTGGAGAGCGTGGCATAGGAGTCGGCCCCGTCGTTACGGCAGATACCGCTCCACAGCAGGCTTGCCTGGACGTCGTCGTGGTACTCCGGGTGATTTGGGCCTGGCTTCCAAGCAGGGCCGTAGGTCACGCGCGTCTCGCAGGAGGAAGCAACGCCCGGACAACCCTCGTAGTCCAGGGCGATGACACAGCCACCTTTGCCGGCGAAGTACGGCTTCCACCCGTTCGAGAGCTCCGCGTAGGAGGAAGTGCCGTCGAACGCGCAGGACCCGTCCCAGGTCACGACGCCGGAGGCAACGTCGAAGTTTTCTGGGTGATTGGGGCCGTGAATCCACGACGATCCGTAGGTGATGCGCGTGGTGCAGGGCAGGCCTCCGCCGGTTCCGCCCGTGCCCGCTGCACCCGCGCCCCCGCCCGCGCCGCCGACGCCCGCGGTTCCGCCAGACCCGGCTGTCCCGGAACTGCCATCCTCGCTCGCGTCGAGACCGCCGTCCGGCCACGACGGGGTTCCCCCGCTTCCCCCGGTGGCGCCCGTGCCTCCGGTGCCGCCTGCCCCTGCGGACCCGCCCGCGGACGTCGCGCCATCGTCGTCTCCGCATCCGGTGGCGGGCAGCAACAGCACAAGGGGAAGGAGGAAAGCGAGAACGGCGTAGTTCATGGGGCGATTCACTTCCTGTACCTCCACTTCCACTTGGTGGCGCTGGCGGTCATGTACCCGTAGTACTGCCCAGCGGTGGAGTTGGCCGCGTGGAGCGTGATGCCGCGGTACGAGCCGGACTTGAACGAGTCATACCACGCAGTCGGCAGGCGCACCCACTTGCCTTCGTCGCGGGCGAAGTTTACGGCGTAATCCTGGTTGATCCCGGGGAACGTGGTGGGTTTGGTGGAATTGCCGTGCACGCCGATGCGCGCGGTGCCGCCCGCAAAGTAGTACCAGTGGTCCGCGTACAGGTACACCCAGATGTCCAACACGGTGGCCCCTGACAAGTCCGTGAACATCGGGTCCGGCGCGCCGATGGCTGACTTCAGCACCCCGTTCGATTCCAGATAGTACCCCTGGTAGTTGAGCGTGGTGTTGTGCGTGTATTGGGTCCCCGAACCGTGGTAGGTTTGATCCCACTTGCGTCCGGTCTCCGGCGACGTGTACTCGCACGTGCCCTCTGTGCAAGCGCCGCTGCAGGTTCTGCCGCACGTCCCGCAATTGTTCGCGTCGCTGGCGAACACGGCCTCGCAGCCGTTGCCCTCTTGCCCGTCGCAGTTGCCGAACCCGCCGGAGCACGTCCCTACCTTGCATGCCCCCGCGTCGCAGGACGCGGATGCGTTCGGGAAGCTGCAGGGCTGTCCACACGCGCCGCAATGGGACGTGCTGGACGACAGGTCCGTCTCACAGCCGGTGTCCACGGCCCCGTCACAATCGTCCCATCCGTCCTCGCACGCGAGGATCGTGCAGACGCCGCCCGCGCAGTGGGTGGTCGCGTGGGGCAGCGTGCACGTGCAGCCGCACTGGTTCTCCACGCCCCCACCCTCGCACGTCTCCGGGGGCGAGCAACTCCCGCAGTTCTCTTCTCCGCACCCCGTGTTCACCGTTCCGCACGAAGCCCCGAGCTGTGCGCAGGTCTTTGGCGTGCACCCGCACTCGTTCTCCACGCCCCCGCCCCCGCACACCAGCGGGTCCGAACACTCCCCGCAATCGATGACCTCGCTGCACCCGTCGGAAACCAGACCACAAGAGGCGCCGAGTTGGGAGCACGTCTTGGCCTCGCATTCCGACGACCCGCAGACGTTCGGACCGCCGCCGCCACAGACCTGGCTCCCCGCGCAGGTCCCGCAATCGAGCGTACCCTCGCACCCGTCGAGCACCGTGCCGCACTGCGCCCCCAGTTGAGCGCAGGTCCTGGGCGTGCACCCGCACGCGTTGGCCTTGCCTCCGCCTCCACAGGTTTGCGGGGAGGCGCACCCGCCGCACTCGATCGCGAGGGAGCACTCGTCCGAAACCCATCCGCACTGGGCGCCCGCCTGCACGCAGGTCTTCGGGACGCAGGCGTTGGTTCCACAAACGTTCGGGCCTCCCCCTCCGCACGTCAGCCCGTCGGTGCACTCCCCGCAGTCGATCGTCCCGTCACAGCCGTCTGGCACGGTGCCGCACTCCGCCTCCACCTGGGCGCACGCTCTGGGCACGCACGGCTTCGGGGCCGTGCCACCTTCTCCCCCTTCAGGTTTCGCGTCCGGGCTGTCCTGGGCCGTGTCCTTGCCTGCATCCGCGGACCCGACGTTGCTTGCGTAGCTGCCATCGTCGTCTCCGCAAGCGACCAGCCAGCCCAACATCAACACCACCGCAATGGCGAGGAGCTTGGGCGTGTTCACTCGCCCGTGTGCGAGCGGACGCAAAGGTTCATGCAACATGGGTTACCGGATCAGACCCGACCGGGGAAGCAGGCGGCTCGTCTCGAAAGACCGCGGGGTCGGCGAGTGGCCTTCGAGTAAGGGAGCCGCGTGCCGGGAGAATCTCATTCACGGGGAAGCTAGCATGTCGCGTGCCACGACGAGCGTCGTGGGCGGCCCAACGATTTCTGTGAGGAAAGCCCATCGAACGCTGCGCATGCTATCGATGTGGGATCTCGCGGATCTCGGGAGGGATCTGGGGTGGGCTCGTCGTGCCATGTCCGCCTTGCCCTTCGCGCCGTCCCACCCGATCATGCCACGCCCAAGCTGACGTGGCCGCGGGAGCATGCACATGGCGACAATCCTGGTAGTCGACGACGAGCCTCGCATTCGAGACGTGGTGCAGTACGCGCTCGCACGGGAAGGTTTCAAGGTCCTGGTGGCCACCAACGGCAACGAAGCCCTCGCCCTGATGGAGGGAAAGGACGTCGACCTCGTGGTGCTCGACATCCTCATGCCCGAGCTCGACGGGCTGAGCGTGTGCCGCGCCATTCGCAAGCAGAGTGCGGTGCCTATCATCTTCCTGTCGTCGCGTGCGGAAGAGGTCGATCGGATTCTCGGTCTGGAGCTTGGCGGCGACGACTATGTGACGAAGCCTTTCTCTCCGCGCGAGCTTGCGATCCGGGTCAAGACGGTGTTGCGTCGCACGGGCGGTGCGGGCGATGGGCCGGTAGGGACGAAAGAGTCGCTGGCGCACGGCCCCATCGAGCTCGATCTCCTGCGCCACGAGGTGCGGGTGAAGGGCGACAAGATCGTCCTTACGGTGACCGAGTTCGGAGTGCTGCAGGCGCTGCTCGAGCGTCCCGGCAGGTTGCTCACGCGGTCCCAGCTCATCGATCGGGCCTATGCGCACGACAACCACATCACCGAGCGAACCATCGACACGCACATCCGTCGCATTCGAGCCAAGATGCGCCCCTACGGGATCGATCCGATCGAGACGGTGCACGGTCTGGGATACAAGGCGGGCGAGCTCGAGAGCGCGTGATGCGGCGTGTCCTTCGTTGGTTGGTCGACGAGCTGTTTCGGATCCGGACGCGGCTCTTGCTGGTCAACGTGCTGATCGTGGCGGTGCCGTTGCTCGGCATCGCGTTCGCGCGGTTCTACGAGCGGGAGATGCTTCGCGCGCTCGAGCAGGACATGATCGACCAGGCAGAGGTGCTTCGTTGGATGCTCTCGAGCGACCCTCGCGGGGTGCACCACGCCGGGCTGGGAGAACAGCTCGCGAAGGCGGCGAAAGAGACGCGCACCCGCATCCGGGTGCTCGGCCCGCAGGGGCAGCTCTTGGCGGATTCCCACGCGAAGGGGCCTCCGGAAGGTCCCGAGGAGCCCGTGCCGTCCTATCGCCCCACCCGAGAGTGGCCCGAGGAAGGCACGCTCGTCGCTCCGGACCCCGTCGACGTCTCGCAGCGGTCCGAGGTGCAGGCCGCTTTGCAGGGCAACTACGGCGCCACCACCCGCTTCTGGGAAAACCGCGACCTCCTCTACCTCTTCAGCGCCCTTCCCATCCTGCGCGACGGCTCCGTGCAGGGTGTGGTGTACGTCACGCGATCGACCAACCCTGTGCGGGCCGCGATGTACCGCCTTCGCACGTCGCTGTTCATGATCTTGGCGGTGGCGCTCGCGCTCACCGCGGTGCTCTCGACGTTCCTGGCGAGCACGATTTCAAGGCCTCTGACGCACTTGACGCGTGTGGCGAACCGGATCGCGAAGGGGGACCGGAGCCAGGCGCTGAAGATGGCGCGTCGCGACGAGATCGGGCAGTTGGCGCGAGCGTTCGACGCGATGACGCACAAGCTCGACGAGCGGGCGCGATACATTGGCCAGCTTGCGGCGAACATCAGCCACGAGTTCAAGTCACCGTTGACGGGGATTCGGGGAGCGGCGGAGCTTCTGGAGGACGGAGCGGCGGACGACCCCGAGGCGCGCAAGCGATTCCTCGGCAACATTCTGACCGATGCGAACCGGCTCGATCGGTTGGTGACGCGCTTGCTCGAGTTGGCCCGTTTCGAGGCCGATCCGGTCCCGAGCGAGATGATCGACTTCGAGGCCTTGGTACGAGAATCAGCCCAGCGGGCGCCTGGTACCGCGCCGGTGACGGTCACGTACCACGCCCGGCGCACCCAACTGCTTGGCAAGCGGGCTCACCTTCTCTCTGCCCTGGGTAACCTCATCGACAACGCGCAGCAGCATGCCTCTGAAGGCACCGGGGTCGAGGTTCGCGTGACGGACGGACCCGGCGGGAGCCTTCGCACGACCGTGCACAACGACGGGGAAGTCATCAGCGACGCGAACCTGCCGCGGATCTGGGACCGCTTCTTCACCACGCGTGCGGAGCGAGGTGGCACGGGGCTGGGGCTTCCCATCGTGGCCACCGTGATCGAGGCCCACGGCGGATCGGTCCTGGTCCGATCGAGCGTGGAGGAGGGAACGACCTTCGGGTTCGACCTGCCCACGGTGGGACCGTAGCGGTAAGGACTGCTCAGCCCCGTACGATCACGCCAGCGTGCGCAACAGGTCCGAGGCGAGCGTGGCCGCGCGCACGGGATCGTGTCCGATCGCGGTCTCGTCTGACAGCACGATGCCGGCGTAGCGTCGCTGCAGCAGGTCGTGCAGGTGGCACACCTCGGAGCGGGTCGGGTTGGCATGGTGCGTGAGATGCTCGAGGACCTGTCCCGCCATGAGGGTGGGAACGGGCAAGGTCTCGGGTCGAAACGCCGAGACCCATCGGGCCATCGCCTCGAGACCGACTTGCGCCCCGAGATCCCCTCGGCAGATCCACACCGCATCCACGCACGACGCGATCGATGCGATCGCCTCGAGCGCCTCCGCACGTTCGACCTTGCCCACGACCTTTGCCCCCGGTGCGCGCTCGCGAATCCACGAGGCCTCACGTCCGTCGCGCATGAACGAGCACGCGAAGGACACGCCTTCGAACGTTCTTGCGACCTCGATCTGCGCCACGTCCGATGCGGTCAGGCCTTCGAGGTGAACCGGATGTTCGACTACGTTGACACCCTTGCGAGGCTTGAGTGTCCCGTCGGAGAGCGACGTCGCCACCAAGCGGTTCGGCGCCACGGACGTGACGCGCAGGTGCACGCGGTCATCGTCGCAGCTGAGAGTGTCGCCAGGCCGGGCGTCGCGGAAGATCTCGGCGTGGGGCAACGGGATGTTGGGTTCGCTCTCGTCGAGCGCGAGGGTGATCGGCTCGCCTGCGCGCAAGGTGCGTGGAGGGAAGGACCCGAGCCGCATCTTGGCGCCTTGCAGGTCGATGACGACCGGGGTGTCGGTGATGTCGCGGACCTGGCGGAGGGTGCGCTCGACGTCCCTGGTCGACATGTGGGACCCGTTCAGGCGGAACGTGTGAGCGCCGGCGCGCACCAGGTCGGTCACGCGATCGAAGGACGCGGGGCCGAGGGTGGCGACGAGGATGGGATGGCCCGGGGGCACGACCTGGGGAGCTATCATGATGGCTGCGGGAGCGTGCCGTTCTGTGTGGTTCCGGCGCGTGGATTCGAACCACGATTAGAGGATCCAAAGTCCCCTGTCCTGCCATTAGACGACGCCGGACCGGAATCGGGCGCACAGCATGGTCGCCTCGACGCTCCTAGGCAAGCGGATTTGGAACGGCGTGGGCTTCGCGTGGGAAGATGCTTTGGAGTCGGTGGTCTTCCGCCGCGCCGTTCGGGGGCGTGCCTCAGGCGTTGCACACGGCCTCGAGATCGCCTAAGTACGGCCTCATGGCAGCCGAAACACGTGAGAAACTCGCGGACCTCCAAAGGCGTTATGATGCGCTAAGGAGGCATCTTTGACGTCCCGAGACTTTCTGAGGAGCTGAACAAGCTCAACATGCAGGCGGGGTCCGCCGGGTTCTGGGACGACCAGGACAAGGCGCAGAAGGTTCTGCGGCGTCGTACCGGCGTCGAGCAGCAGCTCGAGCTGATCGAAGGCCTGGGCAAAAAGCTGCAGGACGCGTCCGACTACTTCGGCCTCGCCGAGGAAGAGAACGACCCCGAGGCCCTCGCCGATGCCGAGCGCCAGGTTGGCGAGGTCGACCTGGGCATACGGCGGGCCGAGCTGCGACGCATGCTCTCCGGTCCCGTGGACCATGCGGACGCGATCGTGTCGATCCACCCGGGCACGGGCGGCACCGACGCCAAGGACTGGGCGGAGATGCTCCTGCGCATGTACTTGCGGTGGGCGGAGCGTCGTGGGTTCAAGGCGGAGGTCATCGACCGTCAGGAGGGTGACGAGGCCGGGATCGACAGCGCGGCGTTCACGCTGCAGGGCGAGAATGCGTTTGGGTACATGCGCTCCGAGATCGGCGTGCACCGGCTCGTGCGCATCAGCCCCTTCGACGCCAACGCGCGGCGTCAGACGTCCTTCGCAGCGGTCGAGGTCTCGCCTGACATCGAGGACGAGATCAACATCGAGGTGCGCGACGAGGACCTCGAGATCACCACGATGCGCGCGGGTGGCAAGGGTGGGCAGAACGTCAACAAGGTGGAGACGGCGGTGCGCCTCAAGCACCTGCCCACCAACATCGTCATCGTCTGCCGGGCCGAGCGAAGCCAGCATCAGAACCGTCGCATGGCCCTCAAGATGCTCAAGGCCAAGCTCTTCGACATGGAGATGACGAAGCGCGAGGAGCAAGCCGCGGCGGCGGCTGCAGCCAAGAGCCAGATCGCGTGGGGCAACCAGATCCGATCCTACGTCTTGCAGCCCTACCGCCTGGTCAAGGACCTGCGCACGGAGTTCGAGACCGGCAACGTGGATGCCGTGCTCGATGGTGACCTGGACGGTCTCATCGAGGCCTACCTGCTCATGGCCGCGGGCCGGGACGTGAAGAAGGGCGGCCAGATCGTCGACGATTGAGTCTTTTCGCCGTACCGTTCGTCGAACGACCGTTGCACCTACGTTCTGTCCCATCGTGATGCGTCAACGTTTTCATGCCTTGCTGACCCTCGTCCTCGGACTGAGCGCCGCCGTGGTGCTCGCGGGGACGTGGAGCGACGGGGAGGCGCAGGCGGCCAAGACCCGCAAGAAGCCAAGAGGGCCGAGCGCGCAGCCAGGTGCGACCGCTGCGCGGGCTCCTGCTCCCTTGCCCCCGATCCAGAGGACGAAGCTCCACGCTGCTTGCCCTCCCGAGATGGTCAATGTGGGCGGGCGCTTCTGCATCGATCGCTGGGAGGCGAGCGTGGTGGATGCGGACACGGCAAGGCCCGCGTCGCCGTACTACCCGCCCCATCCGCGTCTCGCGGGCATGATGCAGCAGCAGTGGGTGCAGGCGTATCGGGACGAGGTGTCGGAAGCGAGGGCGTGGATGCTCGAAGCGGGCGTACTTCCCCCCGCCACGCTGGGGGTGTGGGGCGCGGACCCGTCGCGATGGCTCGCGACGATCGATGCGAGTGTCGGCGATGCGGGAGCGGATGCGGCCCCTGTCCTGTTGCCCACAGCCACGGCGCCCCACGGGTGGGTGGTGCTGGGTGATGGGGGAGATGGCGGGCGACCGCGTGCGGTGATGATGCTGCCGCCGCTGTACCCGTGGCAGGCGGGAGCTACCTTCCGTCCTCGCGCGGTATCCGCGCCGGACGTGGTGCCCCAGGGGTACACGCCAGGCTTCGTGGCGGACCCCGCGTGCCGCGAGGCGGGCAAGCGGCTGTGTCGCGAGCAGGAGTGGGTGCTGGCGTGCAAGGGGGAGAAGGGGACCAAGCATCCCTACGGGGACAGGTACCAGCAGGGGCGTTGCAACGTCTTTCGCGAGGACCATCCTGGGCGCATCCTGCACGGCAACTGGTCGGTGGGGCTGAGTGACCCGCGGTTGAACCTGGTCGAGGACGACAGTGGGCCCTTGCTGCGAGCCACGGGGGGAACGCCTTCGTGCAAGAGTGTGTGGGGGCAGGACGCGATCCTGGACATGGTTGGCAACCTGGACGAGTGGGTCGACGATCCCGTCGGTGTGTTCGTGGGGGGGTTCTACTCGCGCAGCACGCGCAACGGGTGCGAGGCGAGGGTGGGGTCGCACCCTGCGGCCTATTTCGATTACTCGACCGGATTCCGATGCTGCGCCGATCTGGTCGGGGCCCCGCCCTGAAGGGATGGAAGCACTTGACGGCGCGCCGAACACGAGTAAGGTCGTGCGACCGTTCTTTGAAAACACCGTGCCTGGGGATGGTCAGCTCCGCGGGGTTTCGGCCCACGCCGCGTGGGTGAATCCACGATGGAGGAGTGGCCGAGTGGTCGAAGGCAGCGGTTTTGAAAACCGCCGTACTGCAAGGTACCGGGGGTTCGAATCCCTCCTCCTCCGCTGCTGCAAGACGCTAGGGCATCGCGGTGGCATCGCGACGCCGGCAGCTATCCCAGGCCGTGTCACGGGAGAGGTGACCGAGTGGCCGAAGGTATCCGCTTGCTAAGCGGACGTAGGTCAAAAGCCTACCGCGGGTTCGACTCCCGCCCTCTCCGCTAACGCACGATGTCGCGACTGCAGCGACCAGTACTAAGCTGCTCGCGCCGTGCTCATCGGATCGTTGTGAAACTGCTGACGAGCGAGTGCCGCACTCAACCGCTCCGCGGATAGCAGTCCTCTCTGCACGAAGTACTGCCCTACGAGAGGCTGGAGTCGCTTCTGTCGCTCGAGCAGTCGCGCGAGGGTGGCTCGGGTGAGGACCCCGAGGCGGAGGGCACAGGCGCCGATCATCTCGTCGGGACGCTTGTGACGCAGTACGCGGCGCAACTCCGCTTCCGTGATCGCCCCGGTTTTCACCGCGACCTCGCCCAACGGAATCCGATTCGCCTCCTGCCATCGCAACGCTTCCAGCACGGACTCCCACGACACCCACCCCAGGTGACACAGGAACTGCGCCAGCGCCAGCCTGCGACCCGGGGGCTTGGACGCGGCGTCCGTGCGGCCCATGACCGGGCTCGCTGCCGACGATGGGCTGACCTCCCTCGGCGTGGATGGCGCCTGGGCGAGCGCGTCGACGAGGGTCCTGTACGCTTCGGTCACGCGATGGAAACGCTGCGAAGCACCTGGTCCAGCCACGTCGGGGTGCGTCTCGCGGGCGCGCCGGCGATAGGCGCGACGCAACGCTGCTTCGTCCACGGTCGCAAGATCGCCGGGCATGGGGGTGCCGAACAAGGTCGTCCAGGCACGTTGCAGGTCCGCGTCGGAGGGCATGGGCCTCTTGCGTCTACCGGAGCGGCCAGGATCCGGACAAGTTCCGGCGTCGTGCACAGCGGGTCAGAGAGAGCGCTCGTTGTCCCAGAGCCAGTCGAGGGCTCGAGCCATCACGGGCTCTGCGTCTGGGCCCATCTGTCCGTGTTTGGCGCCCGGGAGCACGAAGAAGGCAGACGGGACCCCCGAGGTGCGCAGGTCCCGTGCCCCTAGCTGCATGAGGTCCTGTCGGTCCCGTTCGCCGGCGAGCGTCACGCTGGAGCGGGTTCGCCGGAGACGCCACTCCGCGGGCTTCTTGGGGCCCCCGATCAGGACGACGTAGGCGTAGCGCTCCGGCGCCTTGTGAGCGAGCATCTCGGCCAGCACGGCTCCGGAGGAATAGCCGAGGACGGCCAGGCCTGTCAGCGGACCCGGGTCGCCCAGCGCCCGAAACGCAGACTCGATGCGTCGGTCGAGCCGTTCGGGGGTGTCCGTCCATTCGCGAAAGCTCCCGTTCGCACAAGCCTTGTTGGCTTGCACGGCGACGACCGTGCCGTGTCGAGCCGCCGCCCGCTGGAAGGACTGCACGTAGCCGAGCCCGTGGCTGCAGTGCCCGTGGAGGAACACCATGCGCTTGTTGCCGCGCCCACCGCGAAGAACGAAGACAGGCAGGTCTCCAGGTACGGGGATCGTGTCCACGCGCACCGTGACACCCTCTGGGAAACCCTCCTCACGCGCGGCGGGGGATTTCGCAGCTGAGCCCGTACGCTCCTCGGTGACCGGGGCAGGCGGACGCAGGTCCACCGTGTGAACAGGCTCTCCGGGCGCACGCTCGCACCCCACGAAGCACGTGGAACACAGCAGCAAGGAGAGGCTGCACTCGAGGACCGTTCGTGCGGCCATGCCAGCGCAGGACCATACCACGCCTCGCCCTCGTGTGCCGCGTGCCCGGCTCATTCCCAGATCCGGAGGCATCGGAGTTGGCCGCAGATTCCGCAGAGAGCCGCAGATGGTTTCGTGGCTTGTGCGGACGTGGGTAGCTGCGTGGCGACGGGTTGTGCGTCCGTCGGACTCCATCCCTCATGGTGCCGCCGGGAAGGCCGCGCTACACTTCGTTCGCCGGTTCCGCCGGCAGGTCCTGGAGGTGGCGAATGCTCCGTGAAATGCTTCCTTTCTCGCTCGTTCCGTGGCTGGCCCTTGGCTGCGGGGGCTCCGTGATCGAGTCCGATCCCTCGGGCGGCTCGGGAGGCGCAGGGGGGGGGGCGGGCTCGGGAGGCGCCCCGACGGACGCCGCCTTCGATGCGGCAGGGTCCGGCGGTGGGCCGATGGATGCGGCCATGCGATGCGTGTCAAACCAGGACTGCTCTGCCACGGAGTGGTGCGACTTCGAGCCGGCGAAGCCAGGCGAGTGCTCCTCTCCCATCGGCGCGGGCACCTGCAGGCTGCGCCCGACAACCTGCCCGAAGAACGCAGAAGTCTGCCCCGGCGCGTGCGCCTGCAACGGTGTCTGGTACTGCGATGCATGCGATGCCCACCAGGCGGGCTGGAGCACGACGTCGGACAACCTATGGTGCGCGCCGGTGGACGGCGGCGGGGGGACGTGTGACCCTGGGTTCTGCAAGGAGATGACAGCGTCTTGCGAGGACCCCGACTACGTGCCTGTGGGGTCGATGGGGTGCATAGGGCCGTCGGGCAACGATGGGTTTTGCTGTCTCCCGAGGTGTGGTGGGTTCGAGGGGGCGACATGTGGTCCGGGTCAGTACTGCGACTTCCTGTCCGGACCCGCCTGTGGGGGCCTCGACGGGGCAGGCGCGTGCATGTTGGCTCCGACGGCATGCGATGCCGATTGTCCCGGTGTGTGTGGCTGTGACGGTCAGTTCTACTGCAATGCGTGCAACGCCCAACAGGCGGGAACGGGCGTGTCGGACTCCGATGCATGCAAGGAGGACTTCTGGAGCAACCTGGAGGGGATCTGGCTCATCGGGTGGTCGGGGGGCATGAATCACTACTCATGGGTTCGCTTTGTGGGAAGCGATCCGATGGCGGGGGATGCGCTGTTCAACCCGGGGGAGGAGGTGGGCGCGAACGCGCCGTTCTGGCCTTGTTCCGGGAAGGGGTCCTGGATGGCCACGGCCAAGCCGGATACGGTGCAGTTAGTGTTTCCCCCCGATTGCTCCCTCCAGGCGGAGGTTCTATCGTTCATTTCGCTGGGCCCCACGGGCGGGTATCCGCCAGGAGCCATCCTTTCAGCGAGGATCGAGTCTCTTTCGGCGCCGGGCCAACTCGAAGGCTACAAGTTCACGTCGAGCCAGTGTGAGCCCGACATGAGCTCCTGCGTCGACCCGTTCGGCTACTGAACCCATTCCGAGTTTCGCCTGCGGCGTAGGGCAAGAACAGGCTGTACGAGGGCCTGAGATTTCCTCGCCACCCCGGCTTTGCCGGCGATCAGGGCGCGACGAAGTCTTCGTGGATGGTGTGAATCTCGAACTGCCGTCCTTGTCGACGCAGCAAGAAGAGCATCTCTTCGCCGAACACGCGATCGATGCCGTAGCGAGTGCGCGTGACAGGAACGCGGATGAGCACGTCCTGAGCCGTCATGCTGACGGGGCGCAAAGGTCTTCCCGGCAAGGGCTCGGCGAGGTCCTCGAACCGGTACGTCTCGACCATGCTCTCGCGGTAGGGCAACTCGCCACCACCCACCGCGTAATCGAACTTCCGGAAGCGCCTCTCCCAGTGACGGTCCACCCGCATCCCGGAGCCGGTTCCCATCGGAAGCTGCTGCGCGTCGTTCGCCAGCACCGAGGACATCGTCTCCACGTCCTCGTTGGACACGGCCCGGAAGAACACACGGACCGACTGCATGGCGTGGGAATCGTCGACGGGCTCCTGCAGGGGCACGAGGCCATCGCGCGTGAAGCCGGTAGGCTGGGCGGAGGGCAGCGCGCTCTCGAGATCGACGGCGACGCCGTCAGGCCTGCGGGGCTCGTCCGGTGGCTGGGAGGCCGTCTCGAACTGGGGCGCCCGATGCGCAGCGCACGCCGGTAGGGTAGTGCCCACGATCAGAAGGGCCGCTGTGCATGCCCGGCACGGGTTCATCGTCGCGCCGCGTCTCCCATCAGAACGTCTCCACCACGGGTTCATCGAGTCGATCGATGATCACGGTAGAATGGGCGGGCATCCTCGTCCAGCCGGGACGCGTCTCGGATTGCCCGCTGGCCACGATGGTGAAGCGCACCCTTGCCATGTCCGGCAAACGGCGGCCTCGCAAGGCGTCCTGGGATAGCAGTGCGTCGATGTCGTTCTCCCCTCGGACGGGTCGGAACGCCATGTCGGCGTTGCGGGTGAGCCCTGCGATGTACTCGCCGTTGCAGACGAGCAGAGCCATCTCCCCCGCGTCCTCGGCGCCTTCTTCCCTGGAGAGTCGATCGAGCAAGGCACAGCTGCCTCGCATGGCCTCTGTCACCACCGTCGGCACCGTGGGACCCCGGAGCTTGCCCGCGTCGTGCAAGAAGGACAGGAAGAGGAAGAACACGAGCTCGCTGTCCGTCTCACCACGCACGTTGCCCCGCAGGAAGTCGGGGATGGACTCCACCAGCCGGTCTCGCAGTCGTTCGAAGGCGTTGACCTTGCCCTGGTGAACGAACAGCCAGTCACGGTACCGGAAAGGCTGCGTGTTCTGTGTGCGCGGCTCCCCAAAAGACGGTGCCCGAACGCTCCCGAGAAGCGCGTCCGTTCGCACGTCCCGCGTGAGAGAAGCGACGTCGATGACCTGGCGGTCGTCCATGGGGCGACGTCGCAGCAAGACCTCGCCTGCCTGGTAGAAGCCTACGCCCCAGCCGAGCCGGCTGCCCGCGGCCGGCGTCGCGAGCGCGGCGGCGTCGACGTCGAGGACCCGGGACCCGAGGTCAGAGCGGTTGCCGATGAATCCGAACAGACGTTCCATGCAATCCTCCGCGTCTTCGCGGAAAGTGTTCGTTGTCGTTACCCCTAAAGGGATGCATCGCGTGGGCCCCGGCTGCAAGAGGTGCTTCGCGTCATGTGTCGTTCGCGTCTTGTTCGGCCTTCAGGGGCGGGTTTGGCTCCCGGTCGAGTTGCGCGAGAATCCGCTCCGTTCGCCGCCGGGCCCGTTGCTCCCACCGGTTCGCGAGCGCACGAACCCACAGGGGAGACGAACCTCCCACGATGAGAGCCAGGAGCCACCAGCTTAGGTCCAGGGACATTCTTGGCAGAAGGAGCTAGCCCCTGGAACCGCAGGATGCAACCCGCAGGACCGAGGCGTTCGCGTCAAGCGCGCGCCACTCGCCAGCGCCGGATCAGGATGAGCAGCGTGGGCAAGCCCACCAGACAAGCGACGAGGTTGGCGCAGAGCCCGACCGCGGCGAGCGAGCCCAAGGAGTTGAGTCCGAGATGGTGTGCGGTCATCAGGGTGCCAAACCCGAAGGCCGTGGTCACCAGTGCGCCAAAGATGGGCGCGGAAGCATGGTCCGCCGCCGTGGCGATGTCCTGGTCCGCTCCGCGCGTGACCAGGTGGACCCCTCCGTCCACCCCCGTCCCTATCAGCACCGGGATCATCACGATGTTCAGGTAGTTGAGCTCGATCCCGAACAGCGGAAGCAACGCGAACGTGACCAGCAGGCTCACCACCGCGGGAAACAGCGCCATCAAGGCACGACGCAGCTTGCCGATCAGCACCCACATCGTCAGCAGGATCATCAGGACGGTCCCTGCCAGCACAGGTGGTCCTTCTCGCATCACCAAGTCGAAGATGTCCGCGAGGACCATCGGCTCCCCCGCGGCTGAAGCGTGTCCGCCCCCGGGCAGCTCGATGCCGCGCACCTCTTCTGCGAAACGGCTTACGTTGGCCCCGTCGCTCAGGTCCACGGATGCGTAGACCAACACGAAGTCCCCATCCCCGCTCTTCTCGCTGAAGAACATGCGACCCACGGAATCCGGGAGGTCCTCGCGCCCGAAGGGCTCGGCCGCCACCAGACGCTTCAATCGGTCGAGCTTCTTCCGATCGTCGTCGGTCAGCTTCCCCGTCTCGAGCTTGTCGACGATGGTGCGCATCTTCTCGACGAGCGCCTTCTTCTCCTTTTGCTGCTGGGGCAGCACATCGTCTCCTGTGGCCACAAGGTGGATCGTGGATTCCGGTGTTTCGGCCTTGCGCTTGCGGAGCGCGTCCGCCACGAAGCGGCTCTGCTCGCGGTTGTCGGTCAGCACGACCACAGGGGTCTGGGAATGGCCGAGCAAGCCGTCGATGACCTGGTCGAGCTGGAACGACGGGAGGTTGGCGGCGGTGAGGGCGCGGAAGTTGGTGTTGAACTCGAGCCTGGAGAGCAGGGGTGTCGTAGCCAGGACGAAGGCGGTGAAAGCGGCGAACAGCAAGCCGGGGCGACCTGCGAGCAGGCGTGCGTAGAACGATCGGGTTGACTGCTTGGGTGCGCGCGGCTGCCATCCCAGCCGTACGGCCACGCCGAGCAAGGCGGGCATGCCGGTGAGGTAGGCAAGCACTACGAGAAAGAGCCCTACGGCGGCGATGATGCCGAACTCTCGAAAGGCCCTGAACTCGGAGATTCCGAGCCCGGCGAAGCCCACGGCCGTGGTGGCGGCAGCGATGAGCACCGCCCTGCCCGTGTTGCCAAAGGCCGCGCGTATCGCCTCCTCCGCGGATTGCCGGTCTCGCCACTGCTCCCCGAAACGACCCAGCAGGTGGATGCCATGATCGATGCCCAGCCCCAGGAGAATGGCCCCGATGAAGCCAGTCAGGATGTTGAGCTGCGCATAGGCGATGGCCACAAAGCCGAACACCCAGGTGAGCCCCGCCACCAACGGACCCATGATGAGCACCACGGCCCCGACGCGACGGAAGTGAAGCAGCAAGTAGACCACCATCAGCGCCATCGCGATGGATGTCGCTGTGCTGAGGTCACCCTGGATCATGTCCTGCTGGTCGACCTTCTTCGTGAAGTTCCCCCCGTACTCTACGCGCAGGTTCGGGTCGTAACGGCTCGGGCCCGCGTCGTTCACGACGTGCTGGATCTCGGCGACGATCTGTCGGGAGAAGGCGAGGTCCACGCTCATCCTAGAGGGCTTCGCCAGCAGGGCCACGCGACGCTGCTCCGTGTCGATGTAGTAGTCGTCGTCGAGCTGCGTCCGCATCCAGGCGTGGTCGCTGCGGGTCTCGTACTTCTTCTCGATGTCCGAAAGGTCGACGGGCGGCGCGGCCTCGTCGTCGAAGTCGAGCATCATGGGGTTCCGCTGGGTGATCTCGTGGTCGAGGCGAGCGCGCAATCGCTCGTGCACGGTCTCCAGATCGGCGAGGTCCATGAAGTACAGACCGTGATCGCGGAAAAAACCAGAAGGCCTGCGGGAGTCGACGAACCGCACGGAATCCAGGGCTTCCACCCGTGGGGCGACGTCGTCGACGAACTTTCGGAGCACGTCGGGCTCGGCGTTGCTGGCGATGACCCCCACGTAGCCGATTCCGCCGTATCGCTGCTTGAGCTTCTCGAGGTCCTGGACGCTCTGGAAGGACGGCGGGAGCAACTCGGCGAGGTCCGCGTTCAGGGACAGCCGCTCCCGTGCCACGAGCGTGGACGCGAGGCTCACGACAGCGACGAGGCCAAGGACCGTGAAGGGGCGACGGAAGCAGGCGAGCGCGAGAGTGGCGATCAGGGACTCGAGCCACACCACGAAACGAGCGCTCGCGGGAAGCGGCGGTGCATTCTGCGTCATTGGTCCAGCACCTCGGTCAGAATCCTTCCCGTGGCCTCCGGGTCCGGCTCGATTCCCAGCAGAGGGAAGAGCGTCGCCCCCACGTCTTCCGCACGTGCCGTGTTCAGCCGTGCCCCCTTGCGAACCCCGGGACCCGCAAACACGTACCAGGAGAGCATCTCCACGTCCGTCAACCCTCCGTGCCCCCCCCGGTAGTTGCCCACCAGCACCTCGTAGTCCTTGCCGAGATCCCACCCATTGGCCGCCGTGACGACGAGGTCTGGCGCGCCCGGTGCGGTGAGCAAACGGTGCACACGGTACACGGCGTCCGGGAATCGAGTGTCATACGTGGCCTGCAGCCACGCCTGCGCATCGTGTGGTTGGCCGTCGAGCAGCGCTTGCACGCGCTCGTCCCCGTCGTACCCGAAGGGGTCCTCCCCCTCCCAGGCGTAGGACCATCCGTCGGACTTTTCGCGGATGGTCGCTTCGCCACGCGCCGAATAGACCTTCGCGGCTTGCTGCTCGTCGCTCCACCCGATGACAAAGGACAGCCCCGGCTCCTTGCGTAGCGCCTCCACCACGTCCTTACCCTTGTACGCCCGGAGACGGTCGATGTTCACGGGGTTGCGCCAGGCCTCCGCGCCAGACCGGCTTGGGTCGCCAAAGTACAGGTAGTTGATCATGTCCCCGTTGATGACCACCGCTGCGTCCTGGCCGAACCACTCCGAAAGGGGCTGGTCGAGGGTTGTCCCGAACACGTGGGTCGAGCTGTCCCGCTCCGCTTTCAACGCGCAGCAAGCCTCGAGGACCTCACGCAGGTCGAGGTTCTTGTCCGCATCTGCCGCGCCGTGGTCCGTCGTAATCAGGTACACGCGGTCCTTTTCCTGGCCCAGGGCCCGGCTGGCCTCCTGGTACCGTCCGATCAACGTGTCCGCGTAGCGAATCAGCTCCGCGTACCGGTCGTCCGTGCCCGCGATGTGCTGGTGGGCGTCCATGGAAGCGAGCGTGACCCACTGGATCTTGGGCCGC
The DNA here is from genome assembly GCA_964488865.1 of uncultured Polyangiaceae bacterium. Lineage (GTDB taxonomy): Bacteria > Myxococcota_A > Polyangia > Polyangiales > Polyangiaceae > MWCO01. The sequence continues at coordinate 43,594 of CAZAWR010000048.1, forward strand.
ATGGGCAGGTCCCGGAGGGCCGTTTCGAGCCCGATGTCCTCCGCCTCCTCCCAGTCGGGCATCAACGTCTTGCCGATGCCGGGGATGCGTCCGATGGCGGAGAGGATCCAGAAGCGGCGATGGTACTTGGCGCGTGCGTAGGCGAGGCCCGCCTTGACGTTCCTTTTGACGCCGCGGTTGGCGTAGGTGTTGAGCGAATAGGAGTGTTGCTCGCCGAAGCGCTCGTACAGCAACCTGGGACGCGGGGCGAAGTCAGCGGACATCTGGTCGTTGGTGGTGCCGACGTAGCTGCGGAGGTTGCCCTGGTCCCTGGAGCGGTCGAACCATCGCAGGCCGAGCACCCCGCTGCGTGAGGAGTCCAGCCCGGTGACCAGGGGGTAGTAGGCGTAGCCCGTCATGCTGGGGAAGGACGTGACCCCCTTTTCCACGAGAGCGCCCTGCTCCACGAGCTTGGCGATGAACGGGAGCCTGCCCGCTTGAAGCTCCCGGAACACCACGTCCTGCCGCGCCCCGTCGAGCAGGAACACCGTGAGGTACGGGGGAATGCCGGGCACGACCACCGTTCGCCCCACCCCCCCCGCCACGGTCGTGAGCAGCAGAGCCAGCAGGATCAGGACAGCGAAGGCTCTCCTTTCGCGAGCAGGCGCGGGTTGGTTCTCGGCTTGGGACATGAAATCGGCTCGGGTCCAACGCATGCCGCTCCGCTTGCGGGATTGTCAAGGTTGGGAGGGAGGGTTTCTTCGCGATCAGGGCCCCGGCGGGATCGAAGGCACGTCCTGGCAGAGGATCGGGATCCCTTCGGCCTGCAGGACCGAGGCCTGCTCATCGAGCTTCGCCGCGGGATCAATCGACAGCAGATGAAGCTCCACGAGATCTTCCGAGATGGACAGGGGGCTCGACAGTCCGCGTTCCTGAGCGTTTACCTCGTGTGTAGGAGCGAGATTGGCGATGCGGCGGAGCGACTCGAGCATGTGGCGCACCATACAGTGGTACGCGTGTGGCTCCTCGAGAGCGTCGAGTGCGGTATCGGCAGCAACCGCCAAGCCCGCGAAGCCCTCCTCGGCAAACGTGGCTTCCAGCCCATCGCGCAACGCGACCCCGTCGACGGGCTCGAACGCGGTGAGGGGCTCGGGCTCGAACTCGTACCGCTCGCGGAACACCGGCACGTCGGCCATGGATACGAACTCGTCGCACGCGACCGCGACGCCGGCTTGCTGGTAGGGGCGGGCGGCGTCGTCGACGGCTCGCGCGAAGACCAAGCTCAGCTTTTCGGATTCGATCAGCTTGTCGGAGATGGCGTCGGAGCGGCCCTGCGTCAGCCAGGAATAGAGCGGCTTGCGCTTCTCGTTGAGGGCGATCGCCTCTTCGAGGTGCAGCTGGAAGCAATTTTCTGCGGGCGTCGCGTCCGGTCCGCTGTCAGCCGGTTCCGCGTCTCGCTCCACGGGGGAAGACGGGGACGAGCACGCCAGCGCGCCAGCAAGAATTGCCGAGAAAGGGCAGGTCGCCAGGAGCGCGCCATGCCCGCAAGGGCGTGCTGAGACCATGATGACGCTCCAGGATCTGGCAGGCCGGCCGCTATCCGTCAAGCTACGGCTATCATGGTCCCAATCCGTTCGCGTACGGCGACCGACCTCTCCCGGAGGAACCTTCTGATCGCAGGAACGGCGGCACTCGCCTCCACAGCGGGATCCTCGTCCGGCGCACGCGCCGACGGGTCGGACGCGGTCTGGTCACGGACCCTCCTCGAGGACACTCCCTGGGAGACCCGATGCTACGTCCGCTCGTCTGGCGTCCCTGGCCCGACCGTCGTGGTCATCGGCGGGGTGCATGGCGACGAGCCGGCGGGCGTCGAAGCGGCGAACGCGATCCGCGATCGTCGGATCGTGCGGGGTACCCTTCTCGTGATACCCAGGGCAAACGAGCCAGCTCTCCAGACCGGGGCGCGGTTCGTTGCCGCGAACATGCACGGTGACCTTGCACGGTGCTTTCCAAGAAGCTCGTCCGACAAGCCCCGAGGCCCCCTCGCCACCACGCTCTGGCGCATGCTGGTGCGGCTCGAGCCCGACTGGCTGCTTGACCTGCACGAAGGCTGGGGTGTCCACCGTCGCAACCCCGCCACCCTCGGCAGCACGGTCCTTCATGGCCCCCATCACCTTCGTCAGGCGCAGAGGATGGTCGAAGCGGTCAACGCAACCGTCCCTCGCAAGAGCGACCACTTCGTGCCACTCCAGAGGTTCATCCCGGGAAGCTCGGTCCACGCGGCGAGCCAATGGCTGGGCGTCGCGTGCCTCGTGCAAGAAACCACGCGAGTGGGGCGCGATCTCTCGACAAGGGTTCGTCAGCACGTAGTCATGACGGAGCGCCAGCTGTCCGACCTCGGCATGGTGGACGGCTCGTGCTCGTGAGGGCAGGCGAATCCCGAGCGGCGCCACGCCGGACATGCTCATACGCTCACCGATCCGGCAAGACGATGGGGAAGCTGAGGAACAAGGGCGTGTCTCGCTGCATCACGAACTTCTGTGCGCGAAGGCTCTTCTCGCTGCACGCGCCGAGCCTGGGGTCGAGGGTTCCCGTCACCGTGGCATCGGCTTGCTGCACCGTGCCGTTCGCGCGCAGGCGGAGCACCACCCGGACCCTCCCGCTCCCTGATCTGCCGGAGGCTTCGAAGCACGACCCCACCCAAGGTCGAACCTGCTCGATGACGGCGTCGCGAGGTGTGTCGACGGTCCGAGGCGTGGGCCCTTCGGGCTTTGGGGGTGCCACAGGACGGACCGCCACCAGAGGTCTTGTCGCGTCCACCGGCGGGACGGGAATGTTCGCTCCCGCCGAGGATGCGCTGGCAAAGGCGCCTTGCTTGGCCGACGCAGCGGAGTTGGCGTGCGAGGCCGAGTCGACGGAAGTGGTTTGTGAAGGAGCGGTCTCGGACGCTGGGCCGGGGGGAGGGGACGTGCGACACGCACAAGCGAGCATCGTCTGCGCGAACAGTGCGAACCACACGGTGACCGAAAGGAGGCGTCGCCGCGCGCGCGGAGGTGGGCGCATGGGGGAACTCACGTGAGCTCCCGAGGACGGTAGACGTGGCGCAGTGTGCAGGGGGTGTCGAGCGTGAGCTCGGCCCAGGAGGTCAGGGGCAGGTCGATGACGGCGAGAGCTGCGGTGGGCATGGCTTCTGGACGCGTGGTGAGCTGTTCGACGAGCAGCTCGATGCCTGGATTGTGACCGACGAGCAAGAGTTTCTCGACTTCGTCTCGCGCGCGGGAAGCAACGATGATGTAGCGGTCGGGGGAAGCGAGGTACAGGGATGGGTCAGGGAGGATGGGGCCGCGGAAGGCAGCGGCATCGGCTGCGAGGAGGGCGGTGGCGTGGGCGCGGTTGGCGGTCGAAGTGACGATCGCGTCAGGGACGAGTCCGAGCTCGCGCAGCAGCTTTCCCATGCGGGGAGCCGCCTTCTTGCCGCGAGGGTTGAGCGGTCGGTCGTGATCGCTCACGGCCTCGCGTTCCCAGCTGGACTTGGCGTGGCGCAGGAGCAGCAAGGTCTTGCGGTGCGGTGACATGCCGGGAGTCTTTGGGGGTTTGGCGACGAGCGCAAGGGCGGACGTGTGGGCAGCGCGGTGTCGTCTGGCAAGAACCGCGACGCGAGCCTGGCGGATTCTTGGATGACGATCTGGTGACGAGCGGGATGCCGCGCGGGTTCGTGTCGGACTAGGTTTCTTTTCGCGATATCGGCCCGGTTTTTAGCATGCAGCTGCGTCCGCACGAGGTTGACTGACTACCGATGCGGGGCTATGGGAGCCGACGGAGCGATAGGCTCCCCGCTTGTTCCCGATCCATCACAGCCTGCCTCGCGCGGGCTCGGACAAGTACAAGACGTGAACCTCATTCCTGCAACGAACTCGTCGCCATGTGACTCGAGTCTGACGTCAGGGCGGCTCGACAGGCTCGAGGACGGATCATCGAACACCGCTTAGGAGAACAAAATGGCTAGCAGTATCCTCGTCACGGCAACCCAGCGCGGCAGCGGAAAGAGCACCCTCGCCCTGGGACTCGTCCACCTCCTGGAGTCGACCCTCGCCCGGGTAGGCTACTTCAAGCCGATCGGACAGCGTGGACTCGACGGGACGGATCCGGATGTCCGCCTGATGAAGGACGCTCTCGGGCTCGATTTCACCCTGGAGGAGATGGTGCCCGTCACCATGGACCAGGTGCAGGAAGCGCTGAGCAACGGCACCTACGACCAGCTGCTGGACACGATCCTCGAAGCGTACGAGAAGATCGCCGCCAAGTGCGACTTCGTGGTCTGCGAGGGCACGGACTACTTCGGCGCCATGTCGGCCTTCGAGTTCGACATCAACGCGGACATCTCCAAGAACCTCGGGTCCCCCGTCCTGCTCGTCGCCAATGGGGAGAACTGCACCTTCTTCAACGGTGACTGCGAATGTGGTCCTTGCGACCAGATGATCAAGAACGTCGCCCTGGTGAAGGAGAGCTTCGACGCCAAGGGCTGCGAGATGTTCGGTGTGGTCATCAACCGGGCAGACCCCAAGAACATCAAGGAGATCCACGAAGCCGCCGAGCTCGCCTTCAAGAAGATGAGCCTGCGGTTGCTCGGCACCGTCCCCCGCACCGACATGCTGTGCAAGCTGCGCGTGGAGGAAGTCGCCGCCGCCCTCGGCGCCGAGGTGATCGCGGGCAAGGACCGCCTCAACGTCATCGTGCAAGAGGTTGCCGTCGCCGCCATGAGCGTCGAAAACGTGCTCGACCGGATCCCGCGCGGCACCCTCGTGGTGGTTCCTGGCGATCGTGACGACGTCCTGCTGGGTTTGGCCTGCGCCTTCGCTTCTCCTGCCGTGCCTGCCCCCGCTGGCGTCGTCATGACGGGCGGTCTCGAGCCCGGCAAGAACGTCAAGCGCCTCGTGCTCGACGTCACCGGCGGTCACATGCCGCTGCTCAAGGTCCAGACGGGCACTTACGAGACGGCCATCCTGGTGAACCAGGTCCAGCCGAGCCTGCAGGCGCACCAGAAGATGCGCGTGGAGCTCGTCAAGACCCTGGTCGAGTCGAACATCGACGTGGAGCCCTTGATCGCGCGTGCGTCCGTGCAGCCGAAGAACCGCAAGGCGACCCCGAAGCAGTTCATCCACCGCATGATGGACATCGCGCGTCGGGACAAGAAGCACATCGTGCTGCCCGAGGGCCACGAGCCTCGTATTCTCCGGGCCGCCCAGGTGCTTCTCGAGCGCGGGATCGTGAACCTGACCGTGCTCGGCAGCGAAGAGGAGATCCAGCGCGAGATCGCGCGCCAGGGGCTCAAGCTCAACGGCAACCTGAAGATCATCAACCCGGCCACGTCCGAGCTCCGTGAGAAGTTCGCCAAGCGCTACATCGAGCTGCGCTCCCCCAAGAAAACCCCGACGTGGGAGCTTTCCTACGACCTCATGAGCGACGCGACCTACTTCAGCACCATGATGGTGCAAGAAGGTTTGGCCGACGGCATGGTGTCTGGCTCGATCACCACCACCGCCGCCACCCTCCGTCCCGCCCTCGAGTTCGTGAAGACCAAGGAAGGCTACTCGATCGCCTCGAGCGTCTTCTTCATGTGCTTGCCCGAGCAAGTGCTCGTCTACGGTGACTGCGCCGTGAACCCGAACCCGACCGCTGAGCAGCTCGCGGACATCGCGATCGCCAGTGCCGAAACCGCCGCCTCTTTCGACATCGAGCCCTACGTCGCCATGCTCTCGTACTCTACCGGCGCTTCGGGCACAGGCTCCGACGTCGACAAGGTGCGCAAGGCCACCGCGCTCGTGAAGGAGCGCAACCCTGACCTGCTGGTGGAAGGCCCGATCCAGTACGACGCGGCCATCGACCCGAGCGTGGCCAAGACCAAGCTGCCTGGCAGCAAGGTTGCCGGCGCCGCCACCGTGTTCATCTTCCCCGACCTGAACTCCGGCAACAACACCTACAAGGCCGTGCAGCGAGCCGCCAAGGCCATCGCCATCGGCCCCGTCATGCAAGGACTCCGTAAGCCGGTCAACGACCTGAGCCGCGGCTGCTCCATCCCCGACATCATCAATACCGTCGCCATCACCGCCATTCAGGCCCAGAGGAGCTAGCCGTCATGTCGCTCAAGGTTCTCGTTCTCAACTCCGGAAGCTCGTCGATCAAGTTCGAGCTCTTCGAGATGCCCTCCGAAAAGCGCGAGGCGCGCGGCCTACTCGAGAGGATCGGCGAGGAGCAGAGCAAGCTGACCTACACCATCGGCGAGACCAAGAAGGTCGTCGACAAGAAGGTCGCGGACCACGGTCAAGGCCTCCGCCTCATCATCGAGGCCCTCACCGACGGCGCCAACGGCGGTCTCAAGGACATCTCCGAGATCGGCGCCGTTGGACATCGCGTGGTGCACGGCGGGGAAGCCTTCTCCGAGACCGTGATCATCGACGACAAGGTCCAGAAGGCCGTGGAAGATCACATCCAGCTCGCGCCCTTGCACAACCCGCCGAACCTGCTGGGCATCAAGGTCGCCCGGGAAATGCTCCCGAACGTCCCGCAGGTGGCTGTGTTCGACACCGCGTTCCACCAGACCATGCCCGCCCACGCCTTCACCTATCCGATCCCGTACGACCTGTACGAGCAGCTGCGCGTGCGGCGCTACGGCTTCCACGGGACGTCCCATCGCTACGTGGCTGCCCGCGCCGCCAAGATGCTGGGCCGCAAGCTCGAGGAGACCAACCTCATCACCGCTCACCTCGGCAACGGCGCGAGCATGACCGCCATCCGCAACGGCAAGTCCATCGACACCACGATGGGGCTCACGCCCCTCGAAGGCCTCGTGATGGGCACCCGCTCCGGCGACATCGACCCCGCCATCATCCCCTTCCTCGCCCGCGTCAAGGACATGCCCGTCGCCCAGATCGACAACCTGCTCAACAAGAAGAGCGGCATGCTCGGCGTCTCGGGTCTCTCCAACGACATGCGCACCATCGAGCAGGCAGCCAAAGAAGGCCACACGCGCGCCGAACTCGCCCTCGAGATGTACTGCTACCGCATCAAGAAGTACGTCGGCGCCTACACCGCGGCCGTCGGCAACGTCCATGCCCTCGTCTTCACCGCCGGCGTAGGCGAGAACAGCGACACCGTCCGCGAGCGCGTCTGCAGCAACCTCGAGAGCATCGGCTACAAGCTCGACGTCGAGAAGAACCGCGGCGCCCGCGGCAAGGAGATCGATGTCGCCACCGCCGACTCGCCCGTTCGCATCCTCGTCATCCCCACGAACGAGGAACTCATGATCGCGCAGGACACGTACGCCCTCACGGGCAAGTAAGCGCGAAGCTTCCGCGAATCCTCAGCTTCCGAAAACGTCCTCGAGGCACCCAGCCGAAACGACGCGCTCAGCCCACGTGTCGAGCCGCGCTTCAGGAGCGATCCGTACGCGCTCGCGAACCCAGGCCGGAAGCTCAGGGAAACGGGCGGTGAGCACGTGAAGCAGCAACTCTCGTTTCCCCTCCTTGAGACCTTCCGTCAGCCCGAGCGCCTTGCCCTCGTCGAGCCCGAGCGCCTTGCCCCGCTGAAGGATCTCCCTCTCCCATTGCTCGTACAGGTCTTGTGCGCCCATGATCGCCTCCTCTTCCGCCGTTCGGTCCGCCCGGTCCAACGTCTTGATCTCCAGTTGATATCTCACCAGCCACGGTCTCGCGACCCGAACCTCCCATGCGTCCGTCGGAAGCACTCGCAATTCTTGTAGCGCACCCAGGAACGTTCGCCCAGCGCCCAGCAGTCGAAGCAAGAGAGTCCGCCGTGTCCGAGGCAGCGCCGACAGCACCACGACCCGCAACCCAAACCCCGGTGGCGCTTCGAACACGCCCGGGCCGGATCGTCGGAGCGAACGAAAACCGAGCCGTCGCAAGGCCGTGCGGGGATGCCCCGCGGACACGATCCACAGCATCGGCAAACGCGCCCGACTGTCCGACCGGGTCAACTCCGCATGGGCCGCCTGCTGCTTGCCCACGCACCGAAGCACGTCGTCCACCCCCGGTGTGGAACGAAACACCTCGATCAGCGCGGGATGCCGCGCCATCGCGCCCAGCACCGACTGCGCCTTGACTCTTCGTCCGCCGGCCTGCTCGAGCGAAGGGATGAACCACACGTCCACGGACTGCAGCTCCGAGCTCACCTCGTGCTCGGTGTCGACCGTCCCTGCCTCAGACAGACAAGCGGCCAGCACCCTTTTCGCAAACTGGTCGAAACGTGTCCGCATGCCTTCTAGTTCGGACACACAGAGGGGTTGGTTGCGGGAAATCTGAAGTGCTCTCCACCATCTCCCCCGCGGCCCGCGACCCGTCCTCCCTCTTGACCATCCAACCGGACGTGGATACTGGAATTCACCGGCCGACCTCCGTCATGGGCCCCCCCCGTGACCGACTTTGACGACCTGTGTCGCCCCCTCGACCGCAACAGGACCAACATGGATGACATCGCCAAGGCCAAAGGCGCCCCGCAGGCTGACGCCGGCGCCTTCGCTTCCCGAGGTCGCCTTGTGAGCCTCGCGAGCTGCTTCTTACGGACGGCGTCCGCCTTGGGTGTCCCCCTCGTCATGGCAGGATGCATGGTTCACAAGGCAGACACCGAACCCAGGTCCCCCGTCGAGCTGCCCAACCAGTTCGAGTCCGTCGACAAGGACGCCTCGCGCCAGCCGAACAAGGAGCCCGACCCCGGGAAGTGGTGGGAGGACTTCGGCGACCCCGAGCTCAAGGGCCTCGTCGACCGCGCCCTCACCGACAGCCTCCAGCTCAAACAAACCTGGGCTCGTCTCACCCAGGCTGAAGCTCTCGCCCGCCAGGCAGGCGCGTCCCTCGAACCCAACGTCAACCTCGAGCTCTCCGCCTCCCGGTCCCGCCGCAACCTCACCGCTCCGGGCCCTGCAGGGACCACCACCCGCGCCTTCACCTCGAACAGCTACTCCGCGTCCGTTCCCGTCGCTTACGAGGTCGACCTCTGGGGCAAGCTTCGGTCCAGGGCCCGCGCGGCGGCTTACGATGCCTTCGCCTCTCGCGACGACGTCGAAGCCGCGGCCATGACCCTGACGGCCAGCGTTGCGGAGAACTGGTTCAACATCCTGGAGCAGCGCGCGAAGCAGAAGTTGCTCCGCCAGCAAATGATGACCAACGAGGCCTTCCTCGAGCTGGTCATGCTTCGCTTCGGTCAAGGCGAGTCCTCCGCCACCGAGGTTCTGCAGCAACGGCAACAAGTACAAGGAACGCGGGCCCAGCTCTCCCTCGGCGAGGCGCGAGAGCAGGTCCTCGTGCAGCAGCTTGCCGTCCTCGTCGGCCGAGGCCCCGGATCCATCGTCACTCCGCAACGCGACGAGCTTCCCAAACTCCCGTCCTTGCCGTCCGCGGGTCTGCCCTCGGAGTTGCTCCAGCGAAGACCTGACGTTCGCGCGGCCCAGCGTCGCGTCGTGGCCGCCGACTACCGCGTCGGGGAAGCCATCGCCAACCGTTACCCATCCCTCACGCTGTCCGCGAGCGTCGGCTACTCCGCGTTGTCCCTCAGCGAGCTGTTCGACTCGTTCGTTTGGAGCGTGATGGGGTCCATTTCGGCGTCGTTGTGGGACGGTGGGCGGCGCTCCGCCGAGGTGGACCGAACCCGCGCCGTGCTCGAGGAAAGGCTGATGGGCTACGGGCAGACGCTGCTGACCGCCGTGCTCGAGGTCGAGAGCTCCCTCGTCAACGAGAAGCAGCAAGAAGCCAACATCGAAGAGCTCGAACGGCAGGTCCAGACCTCCCGGCAAACCCTCGACATCGCCCGCCTCCGCTACCAGCAGGGCCTCACGGACTTTTTGCCCGTGCTCACCTCCCTGCAGGCCCTTCACGCGGCGGAGCAGAACCTCCTCACGTCCAAGCGGCAGCTGATCTCCCACCGCATTCAGCTCTGCCGGGCCCTTGGCGGCACATGGACCACCACGATGGAGAAGCCCGCCAAGGAGAAGGAATCATGAAGCCCCTGTCTCGAACTCTCACGGCCATCGGGCTCTTCCTGTTGATCGTCGCAGGCGGCATCGGAGTGGCCGTGCTGCTCGTCAAGCTCAAGGCACCCCCCAAGAAGGCCGAGAAGGTTAATCGCCCGACTCCCGTCAAGGTCTTGGTTGCGGCGGAAAGCTCGCAGCCCATCCGCGTGATCGCGAACGGAACGGTCGTTGCCGCCCAGGAAATCGTGGTGCAGCCCGAGCTCATGGGGCGTGTGGTGTGGAAGAACCCGGAGCTCGTTCCCGGCGGCAAGCTGAAGAAAGGCGAGCCCCTGCTCCGCATCGACCCGCGGGACTACACAGCAGCGGTCGAGCAGCAGTTGGCCCAGCTCGAGAGCCGACGACTGGCGTTCGAGCAGGAGCGAAGCCGCCGGGTCATTGCCCAACGTGAGTGGGACTTGTTTGGCGACGCGGGCGCGCCGGATGCCGACCCGGACGCGGAAGGCCGCTCCCTTGCCCTCCGAGAGCCGCACCTGCGCAGCGCCGAGGCCTCCCTGCGCGCCGCCCAGACCGCGGTCGAGCAGTCCCGCATCGCCCTGTCTCGAACCCAGATCATCGTGCCCTTCAACGCCTTGGTGCAGAGCGAGAACGTCGACATCGGCCAGCTCGTCTCCCCCAGCGCGCAGCTCGCACGCCTCGTCGGCACCGACGCATTCTGGGTCCAGGTCTCGGTTCCCGTCGACAACCTGCCCTGGATTCGCATCCCGGGCCTGACCGGGGACGACGGGTCCCCCGCCACCGTGAGCCAGCAGATCGGCACGAGCAGGATCGAGCGCACAGGGAAGGTCGTTCGACTGTTCGGGGACCTCGACCCGGTGGGCCGCATGGCACGCGTGCTCGTCGAAATTCCCGAGCCGCTCCGGGCGGACGACCGCGCCGAGGCTACCAAGGGAGCCGTTCGGGACGGGGCTTCGGACCCTCGTTCCTCGAACTTGCCTTTGCTTCTTGGCGCCTACGTTCGCGTGCACATTGACGCGGGCAACCTCGAGGGCGTGATCGAGATTCCGCGAACGGCCGTGCACGAAGGGGAGATCGTGTACGTGGCCGACGCCGAGGGGAAGCTACGCCTCAAGCGTCCGAGTGTGGTCTGGCGCACGGAGGACATGTTGCTCGTGCGAGGCGCACTGAAGAGCGGGGACCAAATCATCGTCAGCCAGGTCGCGACGGCGCTCGAGGGGATGGACGTCCGCGTGGTCTCAGGGGAGCCCGAGGCGCGCTCCGAGGAGACCTCGCCGTGAGCCCGAACCCCAGCGCCGAGTACGAGCGAATCGAGAAAGAGAAACTCTCCCGCAAGGGTCCTCTGGCCTGGATGGCCCAGAACGTCGTTCTCGCGAACCTGCTTCTGATCGTCGCCATCGCCGGGGGACTGTTCATGGTCACTCGGGTTACCCAGGAGGTCTTTCCGGACTTCGAGCTCGACTTTGTCACCATCACGGTGGCGTACCCGGGGGCCAGCCCCGCGGAGGTCGAGGAGGGGATCCTTCTTGCCATCGAGGAGCAGGTGCGCGGTCTCGACGGCGTGAAGGAGGTTTCCTCCACGGCGTCGGAGGGCATGGGGACGGTCGCCGTGGAGATGTTGCTGGGCACCAACCGCGATCGCTTTCTCGCGGACGTGAAGAGCTCGGTGGACCGGATCACCACGTTCCCGTTGGACGCGGAGCGGCCGGTGGTGAGCTTGCTCGAGATCAAGCGGGACGTGCTGTCCTTGGTCATCTACGGCGACGAGAGCGAGAAGGCGCTGCGCAACCTGGCGGAGCGGGTGCGCGACGAGTTGCTGCAGAACCCCAACATCACGTCGCTGGAGTTGGCGTCCGTGCGACCGCCGGAGATCAGCATCGAGGTGTCCCGCGAGCAGATGAGGCACTACGGCCTGACGATGGGCAGTGTGGCGGCTGCGGTTCGAGCGGCGTCGGTGGAGCTTCCGGGCGGCGGCGTGAAGACGGCCAGTGGCGAGGTGCTGCTGCGTACGACGGAGCGGCGCGACCACGGGAGCGAGTTCGGTGACATCGTGGTTCTGAGCAGGCCGGATGGGACCAAGGTGCGCGTCTCGGACATCGGGCGCGTGGTCGACGGGTTTCGGGAGACGGATCAAGAGGCGTCCTACAACGGCAAGCGGGCCGCCACGGTGAGGGTGTTTCGCGTGGGGACCCAGACACCCACCCAGGTGTCGCGCGACGTTCGCGCGTACGTCGAGGAGCTGCGGCCGAAGCTTCCGCCTGGGGTTGGCGTGGACGTGTGGAACGACCGCTCGGAGGTGCTCGAGCAGCGCATGGACCTTCTGATGCGCAACGCGCTGTTGGGGCTCGTGCTGGTCATGATCACGCTTGGTCTGTTCCTCGAAATTCGGCTCGCCTTCTGGGTCACCATGGGCATTCCGACCTCCATCATCGGGGCCATCGTGTTGATGCCTTGGATGGACGTGTCCATCAACATGATCTCCTTGTTCGCGTTCATCATCACCTTGGGCATCGTGGTCGACGATGCGATCGTGGTGGGGGAGGCGACGTACAAGCGTCGCCGCGACGGGCTCTCCTTCATGGATGCGGCGATCGCGGGGTTGCGCGACGTGTGGGGGCCGGTGACGTTTGCGGTGCTGACCACGGTGATCGCGTTCATGCCGCTGTTCTTCACGCCGGGGGTCATGGGCAAGTTCTTCATGCCCATTCCGGCGATCGTGATCGCGGTCCTGCTGATTTCCCTCATCGAGTGCTTCGTCATCCTCCCTGCGCACCTGGCCCACAGCAGCCCGTCATCGGGCAAGGGCATTCTTGGCTTCATCGAGAAGCGCCAGCAGCGTGTCAGCCGGATGCTGGAGTGGTTGATCGAGAAGACCTACGAGCCAACGCTCCGCTTGAACCTGCGCTGGCGCTACGTGACGCTGGGGATCGCGATCGCGATGCTCGCGGTGACGGTGGGTGTGCTTCGTGGTGGACACATCAAGTTCACCTTCATGCCCCGCATCGAGAGCGACATCGTGGTGGCGCAGCTCAAGATGCCGTTCGGAACGCCCGTGGAGGACACCAAAGCCGTTCGCGATCGACTGCTGGTGGCGGCGCGGCAGGTGCTCGATGAGCACGGCGGCGAGGCGGCGCTGTCCCGGGGCATCTTTGCGGAGGTAGGCAGCTCGGGCTCGTCGAACACGGGGGGCCGCGGCGGGGTCACGGCGACGGCGGGACACCTCGCCGAGGTCGCCGTCTTTCTCGTCCCCTCGGACCAGCGGAAGGTGAAAGCTGCCGAGCTGGCCCAGAAGTGGCGCGAGCGCGTGGGCGATGTGATCGGTGCGGAGACCCTCACGTTCAAGTTCGCGGCGGGTCCTGCCTCCGACTCCCCCATCAACTTCCAGCTCAGCCACGCCAACCTTGAGGTGCTCGACGAGGCGGGCCGGAAGGTTGCCGCATCCCTACGCACGTACGAGGGGGTCAAGGACATCGACGACGGGTTCACCTGGGGCAAGCAGCAGCTCGACTTCCGCCTCACAGCGGAGGGTCGAAGCCTCGGGATCACTGAGACCGAGCTCGCAAGCCAGGTTCGTCACGCCTTCTTCGGGGCGGAGGCCGTCCGGCAGCAGCGCGGTCGGGACGAGCTTCGCGTCTACGTACGCCTCCCCGAAGCCGAGCGAAGGTCCCTGCAAAACGTGGAGCAGCTCCTGCTGCGAACCCCCTCGGGCGGTGAGATTCCCCTCGCCGTCGCGGCCGAGATCGATCGCGGCCGGGCCTACACGAGCATCGGACGCAAGGAAGGTCGCCGCGTAATCAACGTGACCGCCGACGTCGAAGGCTCGACGAACGCGGACGAGATCGTGCAGGACATGATCAAGAACCGCTTGCCTGAGCTCACGGCCGACTACCCGGGGCTCACCTACGAGCTTTCGGGGCAGCAGAAGGACCGCAAGGAGAGCATGCAGTACCTGGGCATCGGGTTTCTCATCGCGCTGATCGCGATGTACGCCCTGATGGCCGTTCCGTTTCGAAGCTACTCCCAGCCCGCCATCATCATGACGGCCATCCCCTTCGGCATGATCGGCGCCGTCGGTGGGCACCTGCTTCTCGGCTACGACATGTCGTTGATGAGCATGATGGGGGTTGTCGCGCTATCAGGCGTGGTGGTGAACGACTCCATCGTCATGATCTCGGCCATCAACGAGTACCGTGCCTCGGGCATGACGATGCTGGAGGCCGTCATCGCGGGCGGCACGCGGCGCTTTCGGCCGATCCTTCTCACGACCCTCACCACGTTTTTTGGCCTCGCCCCGATGATCCTCGAGACCTCCGTGCAGGCGCAATTCCTCGTGCCAATGGCCCTGAGCCTCGGCTTCGGTGTGCTCTTCGCCACCCTCATCACCCTTCAGCTCGTGCCCGCGGTGTACATGATCCTGGAGGACATCCATGCGGTGACCGCCAAGGCCGGACGCAACGTCGCCAAGCTGCTCGGGGCCGCGGAGAGGGACGCGGAAGCGTCGTCTTGATCAGTACGGGAGAACGAAGGAGGGGTCGCAGGCGAAGCGGATGCAGCTGGGGGAATCGGTGCGCCACGCTGCGACGCTGTAGCCTTCAGCGCAGTGCGGGGGCTGGAGCGACGGGCAGTTGTTGTTCGTGGAGCAGGAGTTCGGCAGCACGCAGAGGTTCTCGTCGCGCGTGTAGGTCCACTCCGAGCCGGGCTCGGGGCACTGCGCGAGCTTGATGGCGGGGCAAGGCCCGGTCATGTCGGCCATGTTGAGGTAGACCTGGCTGGCGTCGAGAAGGTAAGCGTACCCGCCGGGGAACTGCTCTCCCTGGACGAACAGGGCAGCCACGATCGCGCCGTGATGGTTCACGCGGTCGATGAGCCAGTCCTGGTCGACGTGGGGGCGTGAGGCGAGAGCCACCTGGTAGCCATCGAAGGCGTAGGCCTGGCTGGTGTTGAGCCGATGGGCGATTTCGTTGGGGCAGGGAGCCGTGAAGCACTGGATCTGCGGGTCACGGTCCTCGGCCTGGAAGAAGATGTCGCCCGCGAGGGGCTCCACGCCGGGCATCCCGCGGAAGGCCTCGTACACCATGAGCGGGCGCGTTCCGAAGTTCGGCTCCTTCGACCCGAGCTTGCCGCGGATGATGAGCTCGCCCGCGGGCGCTTGCTGCACGCGCGCGATCAACTCGTCGTCGAGTCCCGACGCGCTGAAGTCGAGGCCGGAGACGTACTTCTCCTCGGTGTTGCGGTTCAGGTCCTTGACCCAGAAGCCTCCGCACATCGGCGCCATGCACTTGCGGAAGTCCTGGCGGAGCGTGACAAAGGCGGCCTTGGTGGCGGAGACGTCCGATTCGGCGGAGCCGGTCTCCTCGGAGTCGAACGTGGTGGAGTCGGCGGTCTCTACGGCGCAGCCAGCGAGGGCGGTGCCAGTGACAACAAGCAGAAGGGTGCGAATGAGATGGGACATGGGACACTCCTGAAGTGACGCGACGTGCGTGGAATGGGGCCGATGTAGTCCTGCAGAGTACCCGTGTCCACCCGATTCGGAGGGGCCATGACGATTCCGTCGGTTCTCGTCGCGACGGAACTGACGTGGCCGTTTTCCCGCCGAATTCAGGGGGTTTCCAGAACGCCTTCGTAGATCGAGTCGACCTCGATCTCGCAGTCGATGGAGCTGAGTCGGAGTCGCTCGCCCCGCCGCGCCTCTCGCAGCGTCCACCCCTGCTCAGTCCGTGTGAAAACCTCCACGTGAGGTTCATGCTGGTCGACCAGCACGTACTCCACGAGGGATGGGATGGACCTGTACGCTTCGAACTTCCTTCCGCGATCGAACGCTTCCGTCGAGTCGCTGAGCACTTCGATTACCACCGAGGGGTTCAGGATCGTGTCGGCATCTTCCGGATCCCTCTGCAGGGGTCCACAGATCACCGAGAGGTCTGGGTAGGTCGCCACGTCCCCTGCACGGACGCGGAGGTCGGAGCTGAATGCCCGGCATGGCTTGCCTCGAAGCTGAGCGCCGACGTCGCGGCCGGTGTTCAGAATCAGGGCTGCGTGTTCGGGCGTGCCTCCGGACATGTCGAAGACTTCGCCTTGCACGAGCTGATGCTTCACGGGGCTTGCCCGGTCCATGGCCACATAGTCTGCGAACAGAACCCCCGTCCGCTTTGCCGCCTGGGTCATGTCGATCAGTATGCCATCTCGGGCGGCTCCCCGCAGGCATACGTGTGCAAGGTGGTCTCACCGTCGCGCTTGCTGCTCTTCCCTGCCTGCTGCTAGCGTCGTTGTCGATCCGCGACGTTCGGACGTGCCATCATGGAATTGCAGCGGCTTCAGAACCTGGTTCGGCGTCGTGTGTTTGGGAGGCGCGCGGAGATCTGGCACCACCACTCCTTCCGGCTTCCGCTGAGCGCAGTCGGAGGGCTGACGGGGTTCGAGCCGCGGCGTGCGGACCTCGTGTTGTGGTTCCTTGCCGACGCGTGGGCGATCGACGAGAAGATGATCAAGCGGCCGAACCGGGTTCGATACCGGGAGCTGGCGCGCGTTCATACGCCCGAGTTGCTCGAGTCGCTGAGCCAGCCTCGCACGCTCGCGCGGATCTTCGCCGTCGACGAGTCGGACGTGCAGGTGGACGAGGCGTTGAATACGATCCGGCTCGCGTGTGGCGCCACGGTGCAGGCGGCGCGAAGCCGGCTCGCCCATGGCGGCGTGGCCCTCAACTTGTTCGGTGGCTTCCATCACGCCGGTCCGGACTCTGCAGGAGGCTTCTGCGCGGTCAACGACATCGCGGTTGCGGTTGCCGACCTTCGGCAGGAGGGGTTCAAGGGCAAGATCGTCGTGATTGACGTCGACGCGCACCCACCCGATGGGCTTGCCGCGTGCTTTCGCGGGGACTCTTCCGTGTGGGTCGGGTCCCTCTCGGGCGAGAGCTGGGGCCCGCTCGAGGACGTGGACGAGACGGTGTTGCCGCGTGGCGCGGACGACCGCACGTACCTGCGGGAATTGGAGCGCTTGCTCGGCCGCATGCCTTCGGCCGACTTTGCCTTCGTGGTGGCGGGCGGGGACGTGATTGCCGGGGATCGTCTGGGCAAACTCGCGCTCACGCTCGAGGGGATACGCCGCCGGGACCTTCTCGTGCTCGAAGCGCTCGGGGGCATGCCCTCGGTGTGGACGGCAGGGGGTGGTTACGGTCGTGATTCGTGGAAGGTACTCGGAGGGACGGGCTTGGTTCTTACTTGCCGGTCCTTGCGCGCGATCCCGGACAGCTATGACCCGATGCGCGCGCGTTTCAGCTGGGTGGCCACGAAGCTGAGCCGGGAGCGACTCGAGGGGGGCGACGAGCTGTCGGCGAAGGACCTGGAGGAGGCGCTGGGGTTGCGCGCCCCCGAAGCGCACCGGTTGCTGGGGTTCTACACGGCGGCCGGTATCGAGTATGCGCTCTCCCACTACGGTGTGCTGCCGCACTTGCGACGGCTCGGGTTCGGCCAGTTGCAGGTGACGATCGACGCCGAGGAGATCGGCGACGTGGTGCGCGTGCATGGGAGCTACGCAGGCGAACGGCACGTGCTTCTCGAGTGCGTCATGGAGCGAAAGCGGGTGGCGGAGCGCGACGTGCTGTACGTGCACTGGCTCATGCTGTGCAACCCGCGAGCGCAGTTCAGCGAGAAGCGTCCGCGGCTGCCGGGGCAAGACGCGCCGGGGCTTGGCTTGGCGCGAGAGATCGGATGGGCTCTGGCGCGCATCGCACGAAGGCTCGGTCTCGACGGGGTGGCCTATCGTCCGGCCTGGTATCACACGGCCTACAGCGGGCGGTACCACTTCGTCTTCGCGGACTCCAAGCGCCAGGGACGGTTCGAGGCCATGCAGCGCGACCTGCGAGGACTACCCCTCGTCGAGGTCACTCGTGCCGCCGCCGAGGGCCGCCTGCGCATGAACGGCGAGCCCTGCACGTGGGAAGCCGAGGAGATGGTCTTCTGGTTGTCCAACAGTCCCTTGGACGAACGTGCCGTGGCCGACGAGCGCACGCGCGTGCGTTTCACGATCGTGCCTCCCGAATGTGATAAGGACCCCCCATGACCGACGCCCCTAGCAAGCGCGTGTGCGCCCCGGTTCGCGAGGGCGTGCTCGCACGCATTGGCAACACTCCCCTCATCCCCATCCGCAAGCTCAACCCGAACCCGAACGTTCAGATCTGGGCCAAGCTAGAGGGCAACAACCCCGGAGGGTCCATCAAGGACCGCACGGCCCTCTGGATGATCGAGGAGGCGGAAAAGTCCGGCGAGCTGCACCCCGGCAAGACCATCATCGAGGCGACCTCCGGCAATACGGGCATCGGTCTCGCCATGGTCGCGGCCGTCAAGGGCTATCGCCTCGTGCTCGCCATGAGCGAAGGCGCATCCCTCGAGCGACGCAAGATCCTCGCAGCCTATGGCGCCGAGTTGTTGCTCACCCCCGCAGAGAAGAGCACGGACGGCGCGATCGAGGTCGCATACGAGATGGCCGCCCAGGAGCCGGACCGGTACTTCCTCACCGACCAGTTCAACAATCCCGCCAACCCCCTGGCCCACTACGAGGGCACCGCCCCCGAGATCTGGGAGCAAACCGGCGGACGTATCACCCACTTCGTCGCTTCCGTCGGCACCACGGGCACGCTCATGGGCTGCTCCCGTCGCTTCCGCGAGCTCAACCCCAAGATCCGGATCGTCGGCGTCGAGCCCTACCTCGGTCACAAGATCCAGGGCCTAAAGAACCTCAAGGAATCCTACGTCCCTGGCATCTACGACGCCGGCGCCCTCGACGAAAAGGTCAACGTGGAGGACGAGGCAGCCTACGAAATGGCAAGGCGCCTCGCTCGCGAGGAAGGCCTGCTCGTGGGCATGAGCGCTGGCGCCGGCATGCACGTCGCCGTCGAGATCGCCAAGCAGATCGAGTCGGGCGTCATCGTCACCATCCTGTGCGATGGCGGCGAGCGCTACCTCAGCACCACGCTCTTCCAGGTTGCCCAGCCCGATGCCGTCCCCGCCCGGCTGTCCTTCCTCAACACGCTCAGCGGACGATACGAGCCCTTCGTCCCCATCTCCGGCGGCGACGACGTCACGATGTACTCCTGCGGTCCTACCGTGCATCGACGGCCCCATCTGGGGCTGCTGCGTCGCATGCTCGCCGACGACCTCGTGAGTCGCACCCTCGATCACGCGGGCTACAAGGTTCGCCACGTCGTGAGCGTCACGGATGTGGACGACAACACGGTGCAGGAGTCCGAGCGCACGGGGGAGCCGATGGTCGACCTGTGCCGTCGCCACGAGCAAGAGTTTTTCGACGACCTGTCGGCCCTCGGGATGCGCAAGGCAGAGCAGTACGTGCGAGCCTCCGAGTCCGTCGACGCCATGATGGACCTCACGCGCAAGCTCATGGATGCCGGCGTGGCCTACGAGAAGCTTCGGTCCGTGTACTTCAACATCGGGCGCGTGCCGACCTACGGCGAGCTTTCCGGCAAGGACCTGGGAAAGATCCGGATCGGCGCCACCGTCGACCTCGACCGCTACGACAAGAACGACCCGCGGGATTTCACCCTGTTCCGTCGCTCGACCCTGGGGGAGCTTCGCAAGGGCGTGAGCTACAAGACCGAGTGGGGGAACGTGCGTCCGAGCTGGCACGTGCAGTGCTCGGCCATGGCGCGTGCGACGCTCGGGGACCGGTTTGACATCCACATGGCCTCGGTGGAGCTGATTTTTCCCCACAACGAGAACGAGATTGCGCAGTTCCGGGCGCTGACCGGCAAGCCTCAGGCGCAGTTCTGGCTCCACAGCGAGCTCGTGCTCGTCAACGGCAAGAAGATGACGCACGAGGAAGGTTGCGTGACGCTTCCGGACCTGATCGAGAAGGGGTACTCGGCGCGCGAGATTCGTTTCTTCCTGCTGCGGCATCACTACCGTCAGCCCGTTCTGCTCACCGAAGAACGGCTCGAGGACGCGCGTGCGAGCCTTCGGCGCATCGACGAGTTCGTGAGCAACCTGCAGGACGTGCGGGAAGGCGGCGAGCACGTCGAGGAGGTAGCGGGCTGGGTGGTCACGATGAAGGAGTCCTTCCGGGCGGCGCTGTTCGACGACGTCAACGTGCCTGCCGCGATCGCCGCGGTGTTCCGTCTGGTTCGTCAGGTCAACTACGTGATGGGGCAGGGCAAGCTGTGCGGGAAGTGCGCGGCCTCGGTGCTGGAGGCCTTGGCGGAGGTCGACTGTGTGCTGGCGATCCTGCCTTCCGTTCGCGATCGGGCGGACCTTCCCGACGAGGTCATGGCCCTTCTGAAGGAGCGCGAGGACGCACGCCTTGCCAAAGACTTTGCGAGGGCGGACGAGATCCGAGCCCGGTTGCAGGAGCGTGGCTACGTCGTGGAGGACCGCGCCAATGGTCTGCGCGTGCGACACAAGGAAGACCGGTGAGCGCGCCTTTCCTCCAGACGGTCGAGCACGGGATGTTCGTGCGCACGGCGCCGGGCGACCCGAGGTTCCCCTCCCTCGTCTTCGTACACGGGCTCGGGGAGTCAGGGTTGTGCTTCGAGCAGGTGGTGCGTCACCCGAGGCTTCAGCCCTGGACGCGCTATGTCGTGGACCTGCCAGGCTACGGCCGCAGCGTATGGGGGGAACCTGTCTCGCTCGTGGGTCTTGCGGACCATCTTGCGGGGTGGATGAGGGCCGCGCACCCCGGTGAGCGTGTCATTCCCGTCGGCCACTCCATGGGAGGCGTGCTGGCCCTCCTTCTCGCGGAGCGCCACTCGGATCTGCTCGACGGCGTCGTCGACGTGGACGGCAACAAGTCCCTTGGGGACTGCACCTTCAGCAGCCAGGCCGCGTGTCAGTCCCTTGACTCGTTCGAGAACGGGGGGTTCGAATCATTGCGCTCCAAGGTGTACGCGGCGGGCGGGCGAGACATGGCCCAGCGCGGCTACTACGCGAGCCTGCGGTTGTGCGACCCGAGGGCCTTCCACCGTCACTCCGTCGAGCTCGTGGAGATGTCGGGCAGGGAAGACCTCGCGACCCGCCTCGCGTCTCTTTCCCTGCCCAAGCTGTACCTCGCGGGACAACCGGGGGGAGCCTGCGGGCGCTCGATGGATCTGCTCCGGAGAGCCCAGGTCCCTTGCACAGCCGTCGAGCCCTCCGGGCATTGGCCGTTCTTGGACCAGCCGGAAGCGTTCGTGCCGGCGCTCGCTGGGTTTTTGAGGTAAGGATCTCGCAAGGGGGTGCGAGATGCGCCGGTACCGATTCCTCGTCGGGTGTTTCGGGCTGAGCTTGCTGGCCTGCCGTGTCTACGGTGTGCCGACCGCTCCGGCTGCCGCGATCTTCGGGGGATCCGCGGTCGGAGCCTCGCTCCTGCACCGGGAGGTGACGGGCGATTGCCTGGCCGTGTGCTCGCCGGGGTGGCAGTGTGACCGGGATTCGGGGCTATGTGTCGAGTCGGAGCGGTCTGGGGACATCGTGTCGCACCGTCACGACGCTGGGCCAGACCCGGACGCGGCAGACTTGGGCGCGGCAGACGGCTGACGCATCGGTGCGCACGCGCTCTTCCCACAGGGATCAATCCCGTCTCAGTTTACTAAAACACCAATTGCCTAAGGACGTGAATCAACAGCGGGAATCCCAACTTCCTGCTGCACGCAGTGCTGGCCCACGAGTTGCTCTCATGGAGGGCGAGGTCGCACTATGGCACTCTTTCACCCGCTGTCATTCAAACCCTTGCGAGCCCCCGCCCTCGCGAGCTTGGCCTTCGTTGGATTGCTCGGAGCCTGTTCCGCGTCGGGGGGTGACCCCGACTACGGACAGGGGGAAGGGACCGCAGGGGCTCCCCACTCGGAAGATGCCAACTCGGGCCCGTCGGGCACGACGCCCGGACCGCGGGACACCACCGAGCCCTCCGAGCAGGAGGTTTGTGGCAATGGCATCGATGATGACGGCGACGGGCTCGTCGACGAGGGTTGCGGATGCGAAGTGGGCACGACGCAGCCTTGCTTCGTGGGCGATCCCGCGCATGCGGGCAAGGGCATCTGTGCGATGGGCTCGCAGACGTGCGTGACGCGCAGCACGTCGAACGAGTTCACGATGAACGTGTGGGACGAGTGTGTCGGGTCGGGGTCTCCCGGGTTCGAGATCTGCGACGGGCTCGACAACGACTGCAACGGCTCCGTGGACGATGGCTGTTCGTGCGAGGAGGGGTCCACGATCGACTGCTCGACGGCTTGCGGGCCTGCCCAGCAGGTGTGCGTGGGCGGGACGTGGACCGCGTGCAATGCGAAGCAACCGTCGCCGGAAGTTGTGACGGTGTGGACAACGACTGTAACGGGATGACCGACGAGTGGGTGACGCAATCGTGCTCGAGCGTGTGCGGTACGGGCAAGCGGATCTGCGTCCTTGGGGTGTGGACGCCTTGCGATGCGCCGACGAGCTGCTCGGATCCTTGTGGCACGGTGGTGTGCCAGGGCACGTGCTGTCCGGCGGGGGCGGCTTGCTGCGGGAACGGGGCTTGTCCCGATGCCCAGGGCCAGTGTCCCACGACGTGCCCGACGGTGATTTGCGACGGTGTCTGCTGCCCTGCGGGAAATCAGTGCTGCAACAACGGCGCGTGTCCCGATCCCACGACGGGACAGTGCAGCGACGAGCTGGACCAGTGCGCGGGGAAGCCCGAGGTAGAGGTGTACGCGCACAGTGGCTACACGCTGTACCGCGTGGACCCGGACACCAAGGCCATGTCGTCCGTTGGAATGTTCGCCGCTTGCGGGGGACAGATCATCGACATCGCCATCGACAAGAGCGGCGTGATGTACGGCACGACCGCGTCGGCGGTTCACCGCATCGACAAGAACACGGCGAAGTGCACGCAGTTGGCATCCGGGACGGGGTATCCGAACTCGCTGTCGTTCGTTCCCGAGGGGACCGTGTTCGCGAACAAGGAGGCTCTCGTCGGGTATTCAGGGGGTACGTACGTGGTCATCGACACGCAGACGGGGCAGATGACCTCGAAGTTGTCGCTGCCCAGCGGGTATTCCTCGAGCGGGGATCTGGTTTCGATCGCGGGGGTTGGGACGTACCTGTCGGTGAACGGGAACGGCTGCGCGGACTGCCTGCTCGAGGTGAACCCGGCCACGGGGCAGATGATTCAGAAGGTGGGCGCGTTGGGGTACCCGTCCGTGTGGGGGTTAGCTTACTGGAAGGGAACGCTGTACGGGTTCACCAGTGGCGGAGCGTTCTTCACCTTCGACCTCGTGACGAAGGCGGGCCAAGCCGTGAACGGTCAGACCGGTTTCCATTTCAACGGAGCCGGCTCCACCACCTGCGCTCCGCAACTGTAGGGTGGCCCGCGCGGTTCCCGCGGGACGCTCGGCGAGAAGCCAGGTTTGCCCGTGGTTGTGGTTGGGTCGAGGCACTGGCCCGCGAGAAGTCCTGTCGCTATCATCCGGCAGTCATCGTCACGCCAAGGGAGGACTGGATGTCATTCTCGCTCCTGGTTCAAGAGCACTGCGAGAAAGCCCCCGATCGCATCGAAGCTTGGGAAAAGGCCGTCCTCGACCTGCAAGTCGTCTTGGCCTACAGCGACGGCGTTCTCGCCCCTGCCGAGCGCATGACCTTGTCCTTGCTCAGCGTGGCCAAGCGCGACGAGCGAGAGAACCGTCGACTCGTGGATCGGTTGGTGCGGTCGATCGAGCAAGAGGGGTTGGCGCAGGCTGCGGATCGGGTCGTGCGGGACCTCGGTGCGCTGCTGGACGGTGAGAATCCGGCCGTGCGGGCGACGCTTGCGGCGGAGATTTTGCGGGAGAGCGTGGCGATCGTGGTGGCGGACGACGTCATCTCGGACAAGGAGAAGGTGTTTCTGTGCGAGCGACTGGCGCCCGGGCTCGGGGTGGACGCGCAGCAGGCGCAGGACGTGCTGAAGGCGGCGTCGGGGCGGTTGAGCCGTTCGCGGGCGTACGCGGAGCGGGGGTTCGAGTGCTACCTGATGCTTGCCGACCTGGACGACGGTCTGCCGCAGCTCAACGGTGCCCAAGGGGAGGTGCTGCCGGGGTTCCTGGGGGCAGTGGACGCCTTCGCGGTGCGTCACCGGGTCGGTTCCAGCCGGGTGGTGGCGTACTATCTTGGCGCCCTTGGGGGGATCTTCTGGGTCGACGCGTACGAGCAGCATCTATCCGCACTCGGACAGCTTGTGGGGGCGGCGCGGAACTTGACCAAGAGCGCGGGGGCGGACGGTCGCTTGCGTGCGATTCACCACGAGCTTGGCCAGCTTCGCAACCGGGGTGTCGACGCGAACGGGTACCGCGCCGTGGCCCGCCACGTCACGAACACGCTCGGCAAGATGGGTGGGCTCAACGACGCCCAGCGGGACCTGTTTCGCGACAAGATCGCCCCCGCACTGGAGATCGACCACGAGGTGCTGATCGAATCAGCTTCCCAGCGGGAGTCCTTGATCGACCTGCACCGCAACCTGACGGGCCAACCCGTGGAGCAAGAGGAGAAGTCCGATTCCCAGCGGTGGTGGCGGTTCTGGAAGTAGAACCGTTCAGAAACGTCCCAGCAGCGAAGCCCCAGCGAAGTCGGGGGCCCACAGGGGGGCGGCGGACAGTTCCATCATCGGCTCCGCACCCGGGTCCGGCGCCTTGTCTTGGGCGTCCGGAACACGCTCCAGGCCCGTCGTGCCGCGTAGCGACGGACGATCGAAAGAGTAGAGGAGAAGTCCGGTGCCTGCGAGGGCGACCGTCGCCCCGAAGGAGAGGAATGCGCCCCGTCGGTACGCATCCCGTCGGTCGAGCGTGTCGTTGTAGGACACGAGGTCGGACGGGGCGATGTTCTCCTCGTCCGCTTTGGCTCGGATGTCTTGCGCTTCACTTTGCTGATTG
>CAZAWR010000049.1:0-67801 GCA_964488865.1 uncultured Polyangiaceae bacterium
CCACGAGCACGGGCTCAACAGAGCCCGCGCGGAGTGAACGATGCGGCCCAGCAGGTGGCTCGAACTACGAGGAGGCGCGCGGGGCGGAAAGTCCTGCCGACTTTGTCCACAAGACGAGGATTGCGCTCAAAGAGGTTCGTGAGACACGGTACTGGCTCAGGTTGGCGGCGCGAGCTGAGTTGCTCGATCGGACCCAACATCTCGCAACGCTCATCGATGAAGCCGATCAACTCGTAGCGATTCTCACTGCGTCAGCAAATACGGCACGGCAACGTGCCGCGCGCTGCTGATTGATCAGAACATTCTTCGTTCCGTGTTCGAATTCCTCTTCCTAGTTCCTAGTTTCTTCACACCGCTGTTCGGACGGGAGCCATAGGGCCGCAAGAATTGCCCGAGCAGCTGGCACCTTCCTCCACCATGCAACCGCGGTCGCGTTTGCGAAAATTCAGCCCGAAGAATGAAGATCCCACCCATGGTGAGCCGCCGTCGGGGGAAGGAGCCCACGCACGCGCCGCCCACCTCAAGGGCGGCAGGCCGCCTTGCCATTCGTCGAGCAAGAGCCAGAGCTTGCTCTGGCAGCCCGCCGCATCGCTCCGGATCAGGGAGGTAGGAGTCGTCACAACTATCCGCCACAAACGGCATTCGTACTGCCTTGGAAACCGCAGCCGCTGCTCGCTGTCCCAGCCTCATGCCTCACGATCCGGCACACGGTCGTTCCGCACGCCTGTCGATGGAGGTCAGAGTCGTGTGGGGCGACAGCCAAGTGTACGCACGAACCTACCGGCGGCCGCGCGCGGTCCACGTGGGAGACCTCCCCTCGTGCGACTTCCGTATCCCCGAAGCGCTGCTCGGGTCACTGACGTGGCCCCTCATCGGAATCACACACGACGGCACGCCCGTCGTGTCGATCCCACCGCACGCGCGCTTCTTGGTCGATACCCGTGCGGGGGGTGGGGCCCGTAGCCATCCGTACCATTGCCCTGCCACGGTCCCGGTCCAGCGCGAGAACGCGCAAGTTCGTCTCGAGACCGACTCGTGCATCACCATCCTGGTCGGACCGCTGACCTTGATCGTGTCCGCGTTCGATCGCACGCCCGTCCTCCAGAAACCGCGCATCCCCGTCCAGGCCCTGCGCTGCCACGGGCTCTCCGTCGCCGCCCACGCGCTCGTGCTTGCCCTGTTCGTCCTGGTGCACGACGGCAGGTCCCAACCCCTCGAGGCGACGTTGGAGTCTTCCTATCGGTTCGTGCGGATGGACTTCGCTCAGGAGCTCGAGACGAGAAGCAGCACCGCCCTCTGGACCCACGAACCGGAACCCCGACCCCAACGCCTTGGCAGACCGCTCCACGAAGACCCCGGGCTTAGCTGGTATCAGTTCCGCAGACCCGTCGAGTGGTACGGAATCCGGGGGGGCGATCCGTTGCACAAGCCGTCGGCACAACGTGCTCCTCCGCGGTCACGCTATCCCGCGACGGCTCGGCTGCCGGTCGACCCTGCCTGGTTTCCGACCTCCTCCTTTGCCATCATGCCCACCGGAGCCTCCAGTGCTCTTTCGCAACTGCGACGGGGCGAGACCCCGAACGAGGCGGACATCGGTGTGGAGGACCTGCTCTACGAGCTCGCCCCGGTTCCCCCGAACCTGATCGGCGGTCCTCGCTTGCGTTTCCTCGTCGACGCCATGCCGTCCCCTTTCGAGGCCGGCCATGATTTCGTCCGGATCGTGCTGCACGCCCCGAACGTCCGCACGAAGCCTCGGCGACGATTGTTCCTCGTGGAAGCCACCGACGAGATGCACGACCCCCCGGCGCGAGCCGTGGTCGAGCGTCTGGTGCGTCCCCTCGCGTCCGGCAGCGAGGTCGCGATGATGAGCGTCGGGCACACGGTGCAAGTCGAGAGCCCCTGGTCTGCGGATCGCTCCGAACCGCGCATCCGACAGGTATTCCAGCGCGTGGCCCGACGCCCCCGCGGTGCTCCCCCTGCGCTTGACGAGGCCTTGACTCGCGCCCTGGACATTGCGTGCAACGGCGAGGTTGGCTCGGCCACGGACATCGTCTTGATCCATCGCACCCCGGTCGAGGTGTCCGCCGAACGCACCCTCGAGCAACGGCTGAGCGCGGGGCCATGCGGTGGCGTGAGCCTGTCCTCGATGAGCCTTGGCTCAGGGGGGGACGAGGACATGCATGGTCTGACGAAGGGTCGCTCCTGGAACGTGGACGACCCGCAGACGCATCCCGAGTTGAGCCGGGCCGGCGACCCGCTGGGAGAGCCCGCCGCGGTCGACGTCGTGGTCACGGTGACCTTCGACCCCAAGCGGGTTCGCAGCTATCGCCTGCTCGGTTACGAGAACGCACGGGACCCGGTACCCGTGTGGAGCCTCGACGAAGGGACGCCTCGCATCAGCACGATTCGCCCCGGCGAGCTGATCACAGCCATCTACGAGGTGGACCAAGACGAGCGGGGTGGCGTGCAAGTTCAAGTGGACTACCGCAACGCGAGCGACCTCGCGCCACGACGTGTCGTGCTTGGGCTCTCCCCCGAGCGGACGTACGAGACCGTGGCGTCTGCGCCCCGCGATCTCCGCCACACGATCGGGGCTGCGGCCTTCGCGGAGTGGGTTCGCGGGAGTCCTTACGCTTCGCTCTGGTCGCTGGACACGGTGCGGCGGCTCGCTTCCGCGAGGACTCCGAGGGAAGCGGAGCTTTCGAGGCTCATTGCCTTCGCGGAACGAAAGGGAGGACTTCGATGACGACGTGGAACGCGCTCGTCCGGCACTTCCACGACGGTGGGTGGGGCATGTACCCGCTCTTGGTATGCCTGGTGGTGTGCGTGTTGATCGGCCTCGAGCGAGCGGTCGTGCTGTTCCTCCGATCTTCGCGGCTCACACCGAGGTTGGAGGCGGACATCAAGCGATGCATCCTCGCCAGCGACTTGCCGAGGGCGATCGAGCTGTGCGAGGCGTCTCGCGCCCCCGCCGCGAGAGTGGTGAAGGCCGGGTTCGAGGCGACCGGGAGGTCCGACTTCCACGTGCAGGTCGCCATGGACCTTGCTGTCTTGCGGGAAACGCCGAGGATTGCGCGTCGCACGCCCTATCTCACGGTCACGTCGAACCTTGCCGTGCTGCTCGGGTTGCTCGGGACCATGACCGGATTGGTCAAGAGCACGTGCTGCTGTTGCGGCGGCGAGAGCGTGGACCCAAGCCAGAAGGCACGAATCCTTGCCGAAGGGATTTCCGAGGCCATGAACTGCACCGCGTTCGGGCTGGTCATCGGCATCTTGTCGCTGATTGCCTTCGCGTGCTTGAACGGGCGGACCCAACGACTCGAAGACGAGATGCGCGCGATGAGCGTGCACCTGGTGGGCTTGGTGGCGGCGAACCGGGAGAAGCTGGGGCTACCTTCGACGACGTCCGGAGCTTGACGGGAGGGAAGAAGGGGCTAGGGTTAGGGTATCCGTCGGGGGCGATTTGGTCTCGACGGGGGTGATTGGAGTTCGTGTTGCGTGACCGAGGGTGCTTGGGACCTCGTAAATCCTTCAGGCGACCACAATTGCGAACGATAACAACTCGATCGCGTTGGCTGCTTAGTTAGCCAACCGTCCGACCGGAAGCTTTCCGGTGCTTCTGGGAGGGCGTCAGCGAACCGGATAGCGAAACCCTGCAGGGCTGCTTGGCAGGGAGAGCGAAGTGTAAGGAGTGGCTAACCCCAGGAGAGCCTGTCGATGGGCGCGATCGGGGTGAATTAAAACATCGACTAGGTTACGTAGACGCACGGATGACGAGCTCTCGGACCCGGGTTCGATTCCCGGCGCCTCCACTAGTTTTCTTCGGATTTTTGGCTTCAAATCGTTTCGGCGCGTTCCATTTGCCGTCCATTTGCCGTGGCCAGATTCGGGGTTGCACGCGCGCTTCACCCGGTCTTCGCGCGCGTCGACGTCGACGTCGACCCCGGTAGCATCACCTCCTCCGGCGCGCTGTCCAGCACGCCCACCGCGTCGCGTTTCACGTCCGGCGCCCGGCCTCCCAGCGCGAGACGACGCTACCTGATCAATCCAAACGAAAGTAGGCGGCGATCGCCTGCCGCAGGTCAGGCAGCGATAGCTTCGGCCTTGCTCCCATGGTCACATGGAGAGCGCTCGCGATGGATGGCCACTCCGCCGCGCCGTCTGGAAAGGCTGCCAGGAAGGTCGTAAGGTCGGTTCGAATGGCCTGCGCGATTTCGACTGGCTCCTCGGTGAGCGTTAGCGCAAGACGAAAGATGTCGTTGCGGCGCTTCTTGATGTCGTCGTCGTCGACGTGCTGCCCAGCGTCCCTCCGCGCCTGCAAGTCCAGCCACGCCTTCGCCTTGAGCGGGATGAGTCCCGCCACTGTGACCATCGGAATGCCGTCGTCAACGTATCGCGTTTGGAGCACGAGCCGGTAGTAGCCTTCGTCCATGAGGATGGTTGACAAGCTGGCCACTGGCTCTTCGGCGGGCACCGGGACGACTTGCTGCCCCGGCCAGACGTCAAGCCCTGCGGGCGCTCGCGAGAACAACTCGAGCATGAAGGGATAGTCGTCACCCTTCGGCTTGTAGAACCGGAAAAACTCACGCTTGCCCGTTCCCTGCCGCTGTCTCACCTCGTAGCCGCCCTCTTCCACGAACGCTTTGAAGCGGTCGGCAAAGGCCGCGTCCACGGCGTCAGCCACCAACACGATATCGAGGTCTTTGGTTCGTCGGAACGTCAGCGCGTTAGCCGTCATCCAGGCATCACACGCCGCTCCACCGATCAAGACGAACGCCCCGCTGTGAGCGTGGAAGTGGTCACGAAACCGCTGCAAGCCCACTACCATTTCGTCCCCTCTAGCATCGTCTTCAGCTCCTTCTGGACGCGCTCGTCGTGGGAATCCCGCAAGGACAGGTAGAGCGAAAGTCGATCCACGCTGTCGCCCTTCGCAAGACGCGCAGGGTCGTAGGTCCAGCATTCGAGCGCTGCCTCCGCGTCATCCACGACCTCGCAGACGACCAACCTCTTGCTGCTGAGGCGACGGCGATATTCGGTCTGCCAGATCGCGTAGGTGGGAATCCGGTCACCCACGATGGCGCTGTAGCGCTCAAGCGCCGTGGTTCCAGCTGCCATCATGGAAAGCCGCTGGGTGCCAGACAGGCGTATCCACTGGCGTGTCCGAGCCGGGCTTCGCAGATGCGGCATGGCCCGATCCCAAAGCTCGCGGCCCTCCACTGCAAAGACGAACTGACGGGTTCGCGCCTGCTGGACCACTTCGCACAGCCCGGCAGCTTCTAGCTCATTGGCCACGTTGGTCATCGTCATGGCGGTGTAGCCAAGCGCTGTCGCGACCTCCTTGAGCGGACGTTGTTCCACCGAGTGTTGAAGCAGCTGGAGCAGAAGGGTCGCTTGCGCCGCCGCCGACAGGGTCTCCCGAGGCTCACGGGGCGGTCGCGCTTCACGTTCGCGAAGGTCTACCGCCAGGAAGGGCAGGAACATCTGGTGCCCGGGCACCAGGAAGGGCACGCCATGCTTGATCAGCCGGTTGCGCGAGTAGCCGGGCAGCATGGGCAAAGCCAGGGCAACGTCGGCTCCCAAGGCCTTGCGCAACAAGCCCACGTGGGTCGCGTACTCGCCTGGGGTCGCGTTGCCGTGCCCCTCGCGCTGCGATGCCAGGATCACGCGCCTCGAAAGCAGCGTGACCTCGGTGAGGTCGTAGGCGGACCGAAGGAACAAGGGCACCTTCTTGGTTTCGCTCGCGGGCAGATCTCGGGTAGCGGGCGAAGCACCCATGATCTGCTCGAGGTAGCTGACGAGCGCGGGAGGCGCGTTCATGACGGGTCAGAATGTAGCCTTGATGCAAACTAAAATCATCTACTTTAGTTTGCATATTCGCTTTATCGTGAGCGCCCGGCTGCTCAGGGCGTTTTCGGCGCGAACTCTGCATACGTTTGATGAACGCTTCCTGGCCCTTGCCGAGCACGCGGACGAAAAGGTTCAGCATCGCGCTTTGCGGGCACTCGGGAACTACGGCCACCAAAAAGTTCGGGAGTTGGGGTTAAGCAGGCTGTCGGCCGGTGAACGCGACGGCAACACGATCTATCTGTTCCGGCTAACCTATCAGCCTGAGGGGTGCTCGTCGAGCCCCTTACCCCAACGGACTTCAAGCGTGTGCTCAACATGCTTGCTGGCGGCATCGTTGAGCCAGGCGAGTTTGAGAACGGCTCTTGGAGGTATCGGATCAGGACAGCCCGGATGTGTGTTGTCGTCGCGTTTCGATCAGAAAGCGAGCTTCGGATCGTAACGGCCTGGAGGTTCAAGCCATGAAGTGCGACTGCGGAGCGACCATGACGTCGGCCCGTGAAAACTACAGCTACGCGGCCAGCGGCCTCCCCCACGTCACTCTCGAAGGCGTGGAGGTTCGTCGCTGCGCTGCGTGCGGTGAGCACGAGGTCGTGATCCCGAACATCGAGCAACTGCATCAGGCGATTGCGAACGCCGTGATCTCGAAGAAGGCCCGGCTAGCATCGGCCGAGGTGAGGTTCCTCCGAAAGCACATGGGGTGGTCCGGTGCAGAGTTCGCCCGCCACATGGGGGTGAAGCCCGAGACGGTGTCCCGATGGGAGACCGGAAAGGAATCCATCGGTCCGATTGCGGATCGCCTCCTTCGATTGATGATCGTGACGAAGGCCCCGAAGAGGGAGTACGCTATCGAGACCTTGGCGAGCCTGGAAGACGAGTTCGCTCCAGTTCGCGTACGCCTTTCGGCCGACAAGAGCGGGTGGCATGAGCGGGCAGCGTAGCTCCCATCCCGTCTCCAACATGTCTCCACGACGGGGGCTGAAATCGGTCGAAACGAGCTTGATCGTGTCGAGCACAGTGGAGTCGCTTCTGGGAAGAAAATGCCTTGAACTATCGTGTTCGCCGAGTCCCTTGAGAGCAGTGACGCCAACAACGCCGTGTCGGTGACAGGCTCGACCCTGGCGGAAGCGCTGGAGGACGCGAAGGCCACGCTTCGCGCCGATTGTGGGTACGAGTTCGGCGGTGACGATGAAGAAGACGACAGCGACGAGGAAGACGAGGAAGAGTAGCGACTCGCGCGCGGCGGCTGGTCAGGACTCGAAGAGGCCACCCGCGACGCGCACCGCGCCGACCTCCACCGGGCGCTCGCCTACGTGCTCGACGACGCGGAGCGGCTGGACTCCGCGCTTGCCTACCCACAGCTCGCGCCGGAAGACCGAGGTCGTCCAGCCATCGCGACGGTCGCGGCCGGGTAACGTCGTGTGCGTGTGCTCCTCGGGGGGCTGCCCTTCGGATTCCATTCGCCAGAGCATCGTGAGTCGACGCTAGCCCCAAATCAAGCACTGTTCGAAGAACATGCTTGGGTTTGGGGCTATCCGAGCCGAAGGCGATGCGTTTTGGGGTGAGCCGCGGTGAGCGCGGCGAGGGGGCTTTACGAAAGCCCCCCTTAGAAAGACCTAGACCCAAAGCAGCGCGGAGCGCTTGATTTGGGGCTAGCCGAGTGGCGAGAGATGCTCGCCGCATAGCGACCGCCCGGTCTCGCCCCGCTCACCAGCCCGCCCGAGTCCGATGCCCTCGGTCGATCTCCGGGCACTCCACGACGCCGCGGTCCCGCCTCGCGAAGACTCCGGCACGCTCTCGGTCGGTCAAGTCGGTCCGTTTGGCGCAGGGCCATGCGGAGCCACGGGTTGGCGTAGACCAACCAAGATACCCCGGTGGTTCACTTGCTCGGGGCTTTTTTTGTTGGGGCTTTGGATCTCACCGTCGGTGATCAGAGTTCCTCAGGCCGGAACTGTGAGTCGGTCGACTAGCCAGAGGCCGTGTTCACGTAGTGTGAACGGTCAACGAACGTGAACGTCCGTTTGACACAAGTCCAACTCTGTGGGATGTTCACATCCAAGCAGTGTTCACGTTCCGCGAACATCACCACCACCTGAACCATGAAGCGTCCAGCCGTAGACCGCAACATCCTCGACGAAGCCCTCTTCGCCTTCGCGCGCACGACGGGACTGCAAGCACGCGTTGTCGCGCAGAAGCCTCGGAACGAGGCCGGCACGCTCGTCGAGGTGAAGGGCCCGAACGGCACAGCGCGCTACGCTCCCGTCGTCCGAAGCAAGGTAGACAGGGCGGCTGTCGCCCTCGGGGCGCTGGAACACGCGGACTCGCGCAAGACGCCCCCCCTGCTCGTCGCGCCCCTCGTCAGCACCGAGATCGCCCAGGTGTGCCGCGAGCACGACCTCGCGTTCATGGACTGCGCCGGCAACGCGTTCTTGAACGGCCCAGGCACGTTCGTGTTCTCGGTCGGGCACAAGCCGGCGAAGGGGGCTATGTTCACGCAGCGGCAGGCGCGATCGTTTGGCGAGAGTGGTCTGCGCATCGTGTTCAACTGCTTGACGGACCCGTCGCTGTTCCAGTCGTCGTTTCGGGAGATCGCTCGCGCCTCCGGCACCGCGCTGGGAACGGTGAGCGGGATCATGGGCGACTTGCGCGCCCAGAGCCTTGTCGCCGAAGACAAGAAGGGGCGCCGACACTGGTTATCCAAGGACAGACTCATTCAGGCCTGGATGATCAACTACCCTCTAGCGCTCCGGCGCAAGCTGGGCACGCGCCGCTTCCGCCCCCGCACCGACGACTGGTGGAGGGCAATCGCTCCGCTCACGTTTGGGATGCAGTGGGGTGGAGAGGTCGCGGCCGCGAAACTCACGTCCGAACTCGAACCTCGAACCGTGACTTTGTACGCGCACCAGCCGATCGCGCGGTTCGTTGGCGCGCACCGCCTCGCGGCCGAAGAAGACGGGCCCGTGGAGATCCTCCAAGCGTTCTGGCCCCAACCTGAACCAGGCAACAACGAGGCGGAGCTGGTCTCGCCGCTGCTGATCTGCGCTGACTTGCTGTCCATCGCGGACCCGAGGACCATCCAGGTCGCGCGCACCATCCAGGAGAGGCACCTTGCTTAGGTTGCGAACGCCCCTGCGCCCGTCATGGGTCGCCCTTCTGCGGCTGCTGGACTCGATTCTGCGCGAGAGACAGATTCGCTATCTGCTCGCCGGCGGCAATGCTCGGGAGATCTTGCTGGTGCATGTCCACGGCTGTCAGCCCGGCCGAGTCACAACGGACCTCGACTTCGGCGTCATCGTCTCGGACTGGGCACAGTTCCAAGCGCTGAAGGACGCGCTGAATGCGACGGGGCACTTCGAAGCGGTCCCCTCGGCCGCGCAACGTATGATCTACTCCGCGCCAGGCCCGCGCGTCGCCGTCGATATCGTCCCGTTCGGAGGTGTCGCCCGGCCCGATGGCACGCTGGCTTGGCCGCCCGACGGGTCCACCGTGATGCACGTGTTGGGCTTCGAGCAGGCCGCTTCGTGCGCGCTCACCCTCGCTATCGACGAAGACTTGATGGTTCCCATCGCCTCGGCTGAAGGACTCGTCATGTTGAAGTTCGTCGCATGGGCTGACAACGGCCCTGCACGCGACGGCAAGGACGCCGTGGACCTGTTCACCGTACTGCGGGACTACGGCGAAGTCCTTGGGCTCGATGCGCTGTACGACGACCACGCCCAAGTCATGGAAGCTCACGAGTTCGACGATCGGCGCGCCGCAGCCGAGGTTCTGGGTGAGCGTGTCGCGCGTCAGCTCGATCCTCGAATGCGAGAGCTGATTCGGGCTCAACTCGAGCCTGCCGCGCGGGAGAAGCTACTCGTGAACATGGTGCACGGGCAGCATGCCATCGACCTGGACAGAGCTGACCAGCTGCTAGCGGCGTTTGAGAAGGGGCTCGGAGACCTCCGTCCGGAGATTCAACCGCCGAAATCCAAGGACGTTCGCGGTGCAACCGAGCGGATGATGACCATCCACGATGAGACGTTGAAGAAGCTGGCCGGTTGACGGTAAGTAGGAGTGCATGGTGTCGCCATCGTCGTCGAGCACTACGACCGCGTGCGCACCTCCTCCGGAATCGTTCGCGCCCACCAGGAAGACACCTGCCAGGCGATCGGCGTCCATCCGATGCGGAAGTACCAAAACGAAGGCGGTCCCGGAGGCCCAGAAGCACGGGCTCGGGTACTGAGCCACCCCGTCCCCCCCAACCCCACCCCCACCCTCTGCCCCATCAACACGATGACCTCACCTCGGTCCACACTCCCACGCAAGCTCTCCAGGAATGCCACGGTTTATTTGCCGTCTATTTGCCGTGACACAGCTGCTTATCGGGGGAGTAGGAGGGAACAGGGCGGGACGTACTGGGATGAGGCTTTCGCAGGAATCTTCGATGGAAATCGCCAAGTGCGCGTCTCGTAATACCTTTTTGTAACTAACGCATAACGCTTCGATTCCCGGCGCCTCTACTGAAGAAGCCCTGGTAACCCCAGGCCTTTTTCGTATCGTGTCACACCGCATGTCCATTTGGCAGGCCAACGCCGCGGTCCCAACGAGCACGGTCCGGACGTCGGGCAAGCCTTTCCTCAAGGCGAGCAGGGTGTTCATGGGACCTTCCCGATGGAGTAGCGGTCCGCCAGTTCCTGTGCCGCGTCGCAGGCTCGCTCGCTGCCGTCCGTGAGCAGCTCGGTGTAGACCAGGAGCCGGTGGGCCGTATCCGGCGCTCTGCCTTCAAGCCCCTTCGGTCCCGGAAACCGGAGCACGATGAGGGGGCCGTCCGGCGCGGGAACGCCGCGCAGCCTACGTCGCAGGTCAGCCGGGGGATGCAATGCGCACGTACCTTCGAGAGGGCAGTCGATTCGCATTTACGCACGAGCGAGTTGAGACCACCGGGGCGCTCGCGTCCGCAAGCATAGATTGGAGCCTCATCACCAAGGCAGTAGAAACGAGGGACATGTTCTTCCTGCGTCAGGGCAACGCGTTACACTTGTTGCCCAAGAGAGACTTCCGCACCGAGAACGACGTTGTGCGTCTCAGGGAATTGCTGAAAGAGAAGTTGGGACCGAAGGCCTCTGTGTCCGGCGGATGAGCCAAGGGAAAACAAACGCGATCGTAACAGGATTGAGCAGCCGCTCCTTCGAGCTTGCCGAGTTCGGGTCGTCGACTACGTCGAACGAGCCGTCCCGAATCTCCGGCGCATGTCGAGAAACGGCTGAGAGGGTATCGCGCGACCGGGTACAGGGAGACCGAATTGCCGGAGGAGTTCGAGCTTCTGTCCGAGCAGTGGCCTGGGGACTGGGAAGCCAGTGAACATACCGCTGTTCCCCACCGCCCTCCCTTGTTACGATGCCCCGTGTCCTCCGTGTTCCTGGAAATGCCGGTGAGCCGCTGGGTCGCCTCCAACGACCTCGCATTCGCGATCCGTGACGGCTTCCCGGTCACCGAAGGTCACACCCTCGTTATCCCCAAGCGCCTCGTGGCTACCTGGTTCGACGCAACCCACGAAGAGCAACGCGCCATCCTCAACCTCGTCGAGCTCGTCAAGCGCCAGCTCGACGAGACGCTGCACCCCGACGGCTACAACGTGGGCTTCAACGACGGCGAGGCCGCTGGGCAGACCGTCATGCACGTGCACGTGCACGTTATCCCGCGCTACCGCGGGGACATGGATGACCCTCGGGGTGGCGTTCGGCACGTGATTCCGTGGAAGGGGAACTACAAGCGCTCCGCCTCGACGCCCCTGACCACCGGAGGTGAGCGCGATCCGTTCCTCCATCGGCTGTTGCCGCTGTTCGCCTCGGCCACCGAGGTCTGGGTGGTGGCCGCCTTCGTGCAAGACAGCGGGCTCGACGTCCTACGCGAGTCCGTGTTCTCGGTGCTCGAGCGAGGCGGACGTGTGCGCCTCGTTACCGGCGACTACCTCAACATCACGCAGGCCGAGGCGCTCAAGCGGATGCTCGATTGGCAGGGCGGCAACTCCGATCCCGATCAGCCTGGGCGCTTCGAAGCACGAATCGTGGAGACCCGGCGCCTGCCCGGACGCACGCGCTCGTTTCACCCCAAGTCCTGGCGGTTCGAGGGTCCGCAGAGCGCGGTGGCGTTCGTGGGCTCGAGCAACGTGTCCTACGCTGCTCTGAGGACGGGCGTGGAGTGGAACCTGCGTATCGACCGGGCCCAGGACCCGGATGGTTATCGGGACCTCGTCGACGCGTTCGAGACTACATGGCAGTTCGCGATCCCACTTACGCTCGAATGGGTACGGGAGTATTCGGAGCGGGTGCGCACGGAGATGCGCCCTCTTCCTCCCGGCGACCAGGAAGAGGAGCCGGTGGCGGCCTCGCCGGCTCCCCACGCACTCCAGCAGCAGGCCCTCGAGGCGCTGGCAGCGTCGCGCGAGGAGGGGCGAACCCGCGCCCTGGTCGTGATGGCGACAGGCCTCGGAAAGACGCTGCTGGCCGCCCTGGATGCAGACAGCGTGCGATCCCAGCGCCCGGACGGCCGCGTGCGGATCCTGTTCGTGGCGCACCGGCGCGAGCTGCTCGTGCAAGCCGCAGAGACGTTCCGCCGGGTGTTGCGGCCGCCGATGCCCGACTTCGACGTAGGCTGGTTCGTGGACGAGCGCTCCGAGCTCGACGGCGACCTGGTCGTGGCCTCGGTCGCGAAGCTATCTCGACCCGAGCATCTCGCGGAGCTGCGCAACCTGACGTTCGATTACGTGGTTGTCGACGAGGTCCACCACGCCCACGCGCAGACGTACCGTCGGTTGCTGGCAAACGTGAACGCTGGCTTCCTCCTGGGTCTGACGGCCACCCCGGACAGGGCGGACGAAGGGGATGTGCTCGGCCTGTTCGATGACAACCTGCCATTCCGCGCGGACCTCGGGGTTGGCATCGAGGCGGGCAGGCTCGTGCCGTTTTCGTACTTCGGGCTCGAGGACGTCGTGGACTATGCGAATATCCCGTGGCGAAATCGCAAGTTCGATCCCGAGGTCCTCGCTGCCGCGGTGCAGACCCAGCAGCGCATGGATAGGCTCTGGGAGGCGTGGGGCGAACACGGTGGGACCCGGACGCTTGTGTTCTGCTGCAGCGTGAAGCATGCGGAGTTCGTGCGGGATTGGCTCGCAGCGAAGGGGCTCCGCGTGGCTGCGGTGTTCGGCGCCACGGGATCTGCGGATCGAGAACAAGCCTTGCGTGACTTGAACGAGGGCGCGCTCGACGCCGTATGCGCCGTGGACCTGTTCAACGAAGGTGTGGACCTCCCTCGCGTCGACGGGGTGGTCATGTTGCGACCGACCGAGTCTCCCGTGGTGTTCCTGCAGCAGCTTGGCCGCGGGCTTCGTGTTGCGGAGGGGAAGGATTCGCTCACTGTCATCGACTTCGTGGGCAATCACCGCAT
This sequence comes from uncultured Polyangiaceae bacterium, assembly GCA_964488865.1. Taxonomy (GTDB): domain Bacteria; phylum Myxococcota_A; class Polyangia; order Polyangiales; family Polyangiaceae; genus MWCO01. The sequence continues at coordinate 13,273 of CAZAWR010000049.1, forward strand.
GTTTCTCGAGCCTGCCTATCCAGACGAAGGGAGGAGACGTCTTCGCGGTCCGGGCTACGGGCGATTCGATGGACGGCGGCAAGACGCCAATTCACGACGGCGACTGGCTCGTGTTCAAGCACGCCCGCGGCGCCGGGCTCGGTTCGATCGAAGGCCGCGTAGCGTTGTTGCAGACGGACGTCGGCGGCGACCATGGGTTTCAGATCAAGCGCGTGGTTCGCGACGGGGCGCGCGTGGTCCTTCGATCGGACAATCCCGACCGCGAGGACTTCGACGCGACGGCCGCGACGGTCCCGATTGCCACGCTCGTCGAGCAGCATCGGCCGGAGGAGCTCGCTCCCACGGTCGGGACGATGCTGGATGCCGATGGGCTGCGGGTCGCCTTCGGAATCGAGGAGGCTCCTGTCACCGGTAGGGTCGCGGGGCACTTGTTCATCGTTGCGGGGGATGGCGCGGAGCTCGTGGAGCCCGATCGGGTGAAGCGTGCCGTACCGGACCTTCGTCCCGGGGAGACGGCTTTCGTGCTCGCACCGGGTGCGGATGCGTCGTGGCGCTACTGTGGAGTCGGGCGGGTCACAGAAGGGGGGCTGTGGGGGATTCCGGAGGTCGACTTCGACACCTGGCGGGCTCTCAGCTCTTCCCGCGAGGCTTCACGTCGGTTGCCTCCCGGGGCTGAGGAACGGGCTCGCGCTCTCGTAGACTCGCTGCTTTCTTCGGTCGGGGAGGGTGGATGGATCGAGGCGAACGGGAAGCGGTGCAGGGTTGTGGGTCGATCGGCTCGTGCTGGGCTTCGGATCGACGGTGGTCCGGACGGCTTCGGTGAGCGGACGGTGTCCTTGCTGGACATTGCTTGGGTGCTGGTGGCTCAGGATGATGTTCGGGAGAAGGGGGGAGTGCTCGACGAGGCCCGGGTGAATCGGCTGCGGTATCTGGAGGGGACTCCCAAGGGGTCGACTCGGTGGGTGGATACTGGGTGGGGATTGGTGGCGGTGGGGGCGGGGAGTTGACCAGCGGGTTGGTGGTTTGAGTCTTGGGTCCCGAGGCGTCTACGCTGCGAGCATGTCGCGCCACTCGGTGAGCGTCTTCTCCCGGTGGTCGGGCGAGTGGAAGCCGAACGGCAGGCCGATCAGGAGCAAGCGAACCCGTCGTCGACCCGAGGCCACCGTCGCGATGGCTGGCCTCCCTCGGTCGTCGGGGGAGAGATCCGGGTAGACGAGCAACGAGTCGACGCGCTCGACCTCGTCCAGGGCGGCGTAGGCGAGCGCCTGATGCAGATCCGCGCGGTGGGCATCCCGGGTGCCCTCTTCGAGCCCGGACCAGCCTCGGTGGACAAGTAGCTGCAGGTGCGCCTTGTACTTGGCGTCTACCCAGACGAGCCGGCCGGGGCCGCGGAGCCCGCTGTCGGGGATCAGCATCCGCATGGAGCTCGTGCTTGTCGACCAGTTGAGCCGCCGGGTCGTGTCGCCGCGCCGCAGTGCGCTGAAGCCACACCGAGGAGCCAGGTCCGAAACGAACGCCTCGACCCACGCTTCCCAGACCTCGTCGATGGGCAGGTCCCAGCTCATTCCGTCGAGCACCCGGGAACCGCCAAGGCCACGCTCCTCCGCGACCCATCCCATGGCCTGCACGGCCTCGGCAATCCAGCCGCTGCCACCAGCCCGAAAGTCACTCGAGGGCCGTCTGACCTGGCCCGCCCCGACCTGCATGCGCAGGTCTGAGACACGGGCACGTAGAAGCCGTGCAGCGCTTGCCTCGTGGAACACCGCGAGATCGTCGTCGAGTCGACTCAGCGTCCAGCGAACCGCCGCCATCAGCTCCGGGTCGTCGTCCGGCTCCGGGAAGTGGCACGGCAAGGTCGCCCAGCGGCCGGACGGGACGTGCGTCGTCGCCCACCGGGACCAGTCCACCCGGCCGCGGGGGCTCTGGCGCACCTCCTCGCGCTCGGAGAAGCCGCGCTTGCGGTGCCGGAGGAAGGCCTCGAGCCGGCGCACCACGGGCGCTGCCAGGAGCCACGCAGGGACCTCGCGCGCAGAGCCCGGGACGAGCGGCGTGCCGCCGAGCGACGGCTCTGTGGCGAACCCGATGTCGCCAAGCACGGCACCGAGCGCGCTCCAGCGGAAGCGCGGTGCGACGAGCAGCCCGGCGGCCACTCGCCGAGTCGCCGGAGAGAGCAAGGGCACGGCGCCAATCCGCGGGCCGGGGGTAAGCCGCAGCGCGATGCCGCCTCGCGTCTCGACGTTTGCCGCGACTCCGAGGCGCCGGAGGTGGCCGCGATTGGCCTCGAGGAAGGGCTCGACCCAGCGGTCACCGGACGCGCCCAGCATGGCCGCATCAAGTCGGACCCCGGGGCCATGGTCGACGGCCTGAATGAGGGGACGCCCGGTCGGGATCTCGAGCAATCCTCGGGAGGCTCGTTCGCGACCGCGCTGCGTCCGTCCGCGCGTCATGTGCGTTCCAAGAGCCTCGACTCGACGCGGTCCGCGAGACCGGCGATGGCCTCGGATGCGCTGCCGCACATCCGCTCGTCGATGTAGTCACGAAGCAAGGGGAGCAGCTCGAGCCGCAGGCGTCGCGCGACGCGATCGGCGCGCCCCTCGATCGGGAGGTCGGGGCGTGGATCGAGGAAGTACGCGTGCCCCGGAACCAGGCGCAGGGTCTCGTCGTCCGCGTACTCGGCGAAGGTGTGCACGGTGTCGGCGAAGAGCCCCTGCGCGAAGTCGAGTCCCTCCTCCGCCACCGCGTCGAGCTCCGGCCAAACCTCGACGAACGCGAACCTCCGGCGAATGGCGACGTCCATGCGAGCGATGGAGCGGTCGGCCGTGTTACGCGTCGCCAGTACCCGCAGGTTGGGGTGCAGGCGCAGCATCGCAGGGTGGCCCTCCGGGACGTGGGGCAGGTGCACGGCGCGGTCTCCATCCCCGGCCTCGAAGAGCAGGATCGACTCGCCGAGCACGCGCCCGAGGTCGGCGCGGTTGATCTCGTCGACGACCAGGACGTGCTCGCCACCTTCCGCGGCCTGGTTGGCGCGCAGAAGATCACCGGGCCGGACCTCGAATGCGAGGCCGCTTCCCACGGGACGTGGGAACAGCCCCACGACGAAGTCCTCGTAGGTGCGCGCCGGATGAAACTGAATCCGGGTGGCAGCACCGATCTGGTCCGCGATGCGCCATGCTAGCCGCGTCTTGCCCGTCCCGGGCGGGCCCTCGAGGATGACGAAACGTCGCTCGCGCAAGAGCGCCAGCACCTGCGCTTCGCTCCATGTCGGGAAGATCGCGCCGGCGACCTCCTGGGTGCGCCGGTTCCAGCGCTCCTTCGCCTTGCCGGTCAGGGGCGTCCCGTGCTCGTCGAAGAACAGGTCGAGCAAGTCCGCGACGCGCTCGCCATCCTCCGCGCTCCGCACGGCTGTGGCCGCGTAGATGACCCGCGCGTAGGACTTCAGGGCGGCGGGGATTTCGGGCCAGGCACCAGAGACCGCGCCCGGCACCTCCGTTGCGATGTCGAGGAGGTCGGGTTTCACCCACGTGCCGCCGCGGTGTAGCCGCGAGAGAGCCTTCAGGCGGCGCCGATGCCCGGGGCGCCCCAGAATGTGTGCGTCGGCTCCGAAGCCATCGGTGCCGATGACGAGCACGGCGACACTGCCTTGCTCGCCGGGAAACCAGACGAGCGAGGTCCCCTGATAAGGGCCCGATGTAGGATTGTCACCGGTGATCCAGCCTGCGTACGAAGCCGAGTCGTCCTTCTTCTGTAAGTTGACGCGAAGCTGGTATGCGTCTCGGTGGTGGCGCGCGCTGTGGCACCGCTCGTCGTACACGCGGTCGAGCAGCCCGCGAACGGCGTCGCTCTCGCCCATGAGCGACCACGCGCGCCCCTGGACCATGCCGGAGATCAGATCATCGAAAGCGGTCATGGCTTCAGTCCTCCGTTGCCGCGGCACCCGGTGGCGCCGGACGCGCACCGCGCAAGCTGATGCGGCGGGCGAACGTGACGTCGTGTTCGTCGTAGGCAACCTGCCAGACATCGGTGGCTTCACAGTGCTTGCAGCGCATGGATCCTCCCAACAAGCGTTGTACGCACGGCACTTGCTCCATTTCAAGGGCTCTTGTCCTGAGGCGCGAACGCATTTTTGGTGATTCACGCGCGGGACCGCTCGTCGGGCCGCGGAGATCGATACCTCCCCGCCACCCGCTCCACCTCCGCCGCCACCTCCCCCCGCAACCCCTCCGGCTCCAACACCTCCACCTGGTCCCCCCACCCCAAGATCCACGTCTTCAGTTCCGTGGTCCCCGCCACCTCCATCGTCATCTCCACGCCGCGATCCGTCTTCACAAACGCCTGCGTCGGGTGCCATTGACGACGCTTGAGGAACCGTCCCGCCTTCGCCGCGAACAAGAGGCGCACCCGCGTGCGCTCCCCGCCGATCATCCCGAACGCGCCCTCCACCAGCTGCGACGGGTGGTACTCCTTCGGGTACCCGAACCGGTCGTTCTTGAGGCGATCGATCTCGCGGAACCCGTCGAGCGAGAACGTGCGCACCTTGCCGTGGTGGTGGCTGAAGCCCGCCAGGTACAGACCCTTCTTGTAGACGACGAGCGTGTAGGGCTCGAGCACGAACGGCTTCTTGTACTCCGCGACGGAGCCGTGCGTGACGCGCAGCCGCTCCTCGCGCAGCAGCGCGGTGACGATGTCGTCCACGTGCTCGAGACGATCCGCGTACAGGTGCGGCGCCTCGTTGACGTCGAAAATCTTGCGCTCGAGGTTACGCGTGTCGTAGTCGCGCTTGCGCAGGGTGAGCTCGAGCTTCTTGAAGACGTCGTCGAGGTCCTCCTTGAAGCCGGTGCCCGCGAGGAAGTCGAACACCCGGCGCGACAGGAAGAGCGACACCATCTGCGTGGTGCTGAGCGTGATCGTCTCGCGACGCGCGGCCGGGTGCAGCCGCCAGACCTTGCGCTTGCCGTCGAGGGACTCCTCGAGCGGCTCGCCCGCGTTTGAGAGCGCGTGCACGTAGCGCAGGGCCGTGCGCACGCTCACGCCGAAGCGTTCGGCGATCTCGTAGACGGTGAGCCCGCCGGTCGACGCGAGCGCGGTCTTGAGCTCGTGCAGGCGGGAGGCCAGGGCGTAGCGGGAGTCGGAAAACATCGTTTCCCGATGGATAGCACACCTATGACCCGGTCTGTCATAGGTCCGATCCATAGTGTCCTCAGGCGAACAACCCGAAGGAGACCCACCATGGAATCGAACAACACCGCACTCAAGGCCACCCTCACCGAGATCGAGAAGCAGTACGGCAAGGGCGCCATCATGCGCTTGGGGGAAGGCGCCGCGACCCCCGAGGTGCAGGTCATCTCCACCGGATCGCTGGGCGTCGACCTGGCGCTCGGCGTGGGCGGGCTTCCCCGCGGACGCATCGTCGAGGTGTACGGCCCGGAGTCGTCGGGCAAGACCACGCTCGCGCTGCATGTGCTGGCGCAGGCCCAGAAGCACGGCGGCATCTGCGCGTTCATCGACGCCGAGCACGCCCTCGACGTGGGCTACGCCAAGCGCCTCGGCGTGTTGACCGACGACCTGCTGATCGCCCAGCCCGACTACGGCGAGCAAGCCCTCGAAATCACCGACAAGCTGGTGCGGTCCGGCGCGGTCGACGTGATCATCATCGACTCGGTCGCCGCCCTCGTGCCCAAGGCCGAGCTCGAGGGCGACATGGGCGACTCGCACGTGGGCCTGCACGCGCGGCTCATGAGCCAGGCGTTGCGCAAGCTCACGGGCAACGTCGCTCGCAGCAACACGCTGGTCATCTTCATCAACCAGCTGCGCATGAAGATCGGCGTGATGTTCGGCAGCCCCGAGACCACGACGGGCGGCAACGCGCTCAAGTTCTACGCGAGTGTGCGGCTGGACATCCGTCGCATCGGCCAAATCAAGGAGAGCGACAAGGTCGTGGGCGGCCGCACCCGCGTGAAGGTCGTGAAGAACAAGATGGCGTCGCCGTTCCGTGAGGCGGAGTTCGACGTTGGCTACGGCACGGGCATCTCGCGCCTGGGCGAGGTGGTGGACCTGGGCGTGGAGGCCGGGCTCGTGGAGAAGAGCGGCAGCTGGTACTCCTACAAGGAGCTGCGGATCGGGCAGGGTCGCGACGCCGCCATGCGGTTCCTGGCGGACCATGTCGACGTCGACCAGGAGATCTCGAAGGGGATTCTGGCGAAGGCTGGAGTCCGGAGTCCAGAGTCCGGAGCCCCGGACCGGAATATGAAGGGCGCGGCGAACGGACCGGAGCCTGCGGTCTCGGAGTCGAACGCGGGTCGCGCGTCAGCGAAGGCGGGACCGAAAGGCGCGGTTCGGGCCGCAGCATGACGCGCTTTCCCTCTTGTGTTCCGGTTCAACCCATCGCCTTTGCCACGTCCTGGCTCGGGGGGACTCCAAACTTGCGCGCGTACTCGCGGCTGAACTGGCTCGGGCTCTCGTAGCCGACGTCGTAGGCAGCGGTGGTGACCGAAACGCCGCGCGTCTTCAGCTGTTGGCGCGCCTCGAGCAGCCGCAGCTCCTTCTGGTACTGCAGCGGCGTCGTGGACGTTATCGTCTTGAAGTGCTTGTGGAACGTGGACGCGCTCATGCCGACTCGCCGTGCGAGCTCCGGAATCGCGATCGGCGAACGCAGGTCGCCGCGGATGTGCCCGATGGCGCGGGCGATCGCGCTCGCGTTGCTGTCGTGCCGAAGGAGACGGCGGAGCATTCCGCCGAACGGAGCCGTCAGCAGACGGTAGTGGATCTCCTTCGAGATCAGCGGACCGAGCACCTTCGCGTCCGCAGGCGAGTCGGTGAGCGCCAGGTATCGGCCCAGAGCATCCAGGAGTCCGAGATCCGCTCGATGCGTCGCCGCCGCGCGAGCGCCCTCGCTGTCGAGTACGGACCCCGCGACTTCGTCGTAGAGCTTCCTGACGGTGGCGACGTCGACCTTGAAGACCAGCGCCAGGTAGGGAGTCTTCGTGACGCGCGAGCACACGGGCAGGTCGTGGGTCACGAGGAGGCACTCCCCCGGGCCGAACGACAAGGTCTCTCCTCCGATCGAGACCTGTTTCCTTCCCTGGAGGATCAGGCATAGGACAGGATCGTACAAGGAGGCCTCGATCGAGCTCGGGGAGCTGCGCCGGAGGAGCAGGAGACCGTCCATCGGCTGCACGACCTGCTGATCGCCATTTTCGGCCCCTGGAACGCGGCGAGACGCTTGTTCGACGAGGGCTTCCAGGTGCATGCTTGAACCTCCGATCACCATCCTAGCCACGTCCGGGTCGGACGGGAACATTCTCCGGCCATGCGGAGGATCGGGCAAGCACGACGGAGGAACTGGCAGGCATTGCGGCGCGGCGGTGGGTAGGGTCCTATGGACGACAGGAGAATCTCCCATGACGAATACCCAAAGAACGCTTGGCAACAGCACCCTCCAGGTCGGCCGCATCGGCCTCGGCTGCATGGGCATGTCGGAGTTCTACGGCGGGACGCGCGACGAAGCCGCCCACATCAAGACCTTGCACGCAGCCATCGACCTTGGCATCAACCACTTCGACACCGCCGACATGTACGGCGTGGGACACAACGAGGAGCTGCTCTCCAAGGCCTTCTCGGACCGTTGGGACAAGGTGACCGTGGCGACGAAGTTCGGCGTCCGGCGCGGCGCCAACGGTGAGTGGTTGGGCATCAGCGGCCGGCCGGAGTATGTGAAGGAAGCTTGCGAGAAGAGCCTGAAGCGCCTCGGGCTCGAGACCATCGACCTCTACTATCAGCACCGACCGGACCCGAACGTGCCGGTGGAGGAGAGCGTCGGCGCCATGAAGAAGCTGGTCGAGGAAGGGAAGGTGCGCTTTATCGGCCTGAGTGAATTCTCCGCCGAACAGATCCGTGCTGCCCATGCCGTCCATCCGATCACGGCGCTTCAGACCGAGTACTCGCTCTGGACCCGAAACGTCGAGGAGGAGGGGATCCTGGAGGCCTGTCGAGACCTGGGCATCGCCTTCGTCGCCTATTCGCCGCTGGGCCGAGGCTTCCTCACCGGGGCGATTCAGAGCCGGGAGGCGCTCGACGCAAGCGACTTTCGACGCAACAACCCGCGCTTCAGCGAGGAGGCGCTGGCGAAGAACGTGCGCTTCGTGGAGTTGATTCGGGACATCGCCGCTCGAAAGGGGGCCACGGAAGCGCAGGTGGCGCTCGCCTGGGTGCTGGCCCAGGGCGAGGACGTCTTCATGATCCCTGGCACGCGCCGGATCGAACGATTGAAGGAGAACCTGGGAGCCTGGAAGGTGCAGTTCACGGCCGAGGAGCTGGCGGACATTCGAAGCCGCTTGCCACGAGAGACCGCTGGCTCCCGCTACTGACGGCAACGCCCGTCGCCTCCGCGATTACCTCCCTGGCCTTCAGCCACCCGCTTGACTTTTACCCAAAGACAACCTGGCTCACAGCCCGGTCAGACTTCGAACAGGGAACCACAGCGGTCAACTACCCATCCGCCCGGGTCTGTTTCACGGCCTCCGACACGTCATTGCCCGCCACCTGCGCCCCTTGGACCTTGAGGTGCTTCATCGCCACTCCCATCGCCTGACCGTCGCTGGCCGCCGACTTGATCGCATCGGCCACGGGCGAGAGCGCTGCGACGATCTCCGCCACCGACAACCGCTTCGGGAGGAGCGCTGACAGGATCTCGATCTCCCGCCGAACGGTCTCGCCACGCTCGCCGCTCTCCCCCAGCGCAGCCAAGGTCTCCTGGTTGGACTTCACCAGCTTCCGAATCACACCGAACGCTTCGTCGTCCGTCAACTCGCGTTCGACCCGCGACTGCAGCGCCTGCACTTCGCTCTGCGCGAGTCGCAAGATGGTGGTCGCAACGGCATCCTTGGCCTTCATGGCCGTGAGTGCGTTCTTTCGGAGTACGTCAACGAGGTCCATGGTCACTTCCTTGGCGCGTACGCATAGCACACTGCTTGCGGGAGGAGATCGCGGCGGAGGTGAAGAGGATGTCGATTCTCGGAGGCTACCGCCTTCAACACAACCAAAGTCATCTGCGGAATCTGCGGCCACCAGAATGGTCCCCTGGCGGGCGCCACGTGCGGGTGGCGCACCGCCGATCGCTTGCATTCCACCTTGTTTCAAGCACGATTCGCCTCCGTCCCGCCTCGTTCCAGGTGGCGCGCCGCCACCCCCGCCCGCTCGTAATCCCCCGAAATCCTTAGACTGCAATCTTGGCCCGCGACGTGCTCATGGCTCGGGCATGTCGAACGTACACGACCCGCTATTTCGCTGGGCCTTCTCGGAAAAGGAGCGCGTGGCCGCGCTGCTCGCCTCGGTCCTGCCACGGAAGCTGTCCGAGATGGTCAATTGGAATGCCATCGAGAAGGTGCCCGTGGAGCTGCTGGACAAGGATCTATCCGAGAAGCGGACGGACATGGTCTGGCGTCTTCCGTTGCACGGGCGCAAGGCATGGCTGTATGTGATTCTGGAGCACCAGAGCAGCGTCGTTCGTTGGATGGGGTTACGGGTGTTCGACTATGCGAGGCGCGTGTGGGAGTGGTGGACGGACCTCGTCGACAACCACGTAGTCGAACGATTGATTCTGGAGCCACACCAGGTTTCGCTCCCCCTCACTGCCGAACCCGCTCCCGCGGCACCCGAAGCTCCACCATCCCCTGCTCGCGCTGAATCCCCAACACCACCTCCTGCCGCTCCGGTCCCCGCAGCCGCTGCATCGCGTCCCGCTCGTCGTCCGGCACGACCCCGTCGATCCGCACGATCATGTCCCCGACCCGGATTCCGGCCCGGTCCGCCTCGCTCCCGCTCGATACCCCGGTGACGAGCGCCCCCGACCCGGACGCAGGCGCCGCCAGCGTCACCGCCACCCCAGCCACCACCGCAGGCCCCGCCTTGCCCCCCGCGGGCTCCAGACGGATCCTCACCCGCGTCGTGGTCCGCTCCTTGCGCACCGCGATCCGGTCCTCCTTGCCTCGACCCACCCCCGGCGCATAGGCCTCCAGCGTCACGTCGCCCTCCGCAATCCCTCCCAGCCGGAACCTGCCCTTCTCGTCGGTCGCCACCACCCCGGGCGGCAGCGGCCCCATGGGCAAGTACTCGGGCACCTCGTCCTTCGACACCTTCGCCCCCGCCACCGGGTTGCCCCGGTCGTCCACCACCTCGCCCTCCACGATCCCCGCCAGCTCCAGGTCCATTCGATCGAGTTGCACCGGTCGCTCCACGTCGCTCGGCTTGCTCACCTCGAACGTTCGTTCCGAAGACACGTAGTCCTCGTGGTCCACCCGCAACCGCAACGAACCCGGGGTGACGTCATCCACGCGATACACCCCATCCTCCCCCGTGGTCAGCTCCCGCGTCCCCGTCGGTGTGTACACGGTCACCCGCGCCCCCGCCACGCGATCGCGCCCCCCCCTTGCCGTCACCTGCCCCTGCGCTCGCAGCCCACTCTCGAGCTTCACCTTCACTTCCTCAGGGGAAGCGTCGAAGGTCTCCACGTGCGTCCCATATCCGTTTGCGGATACCTCGAGCCGAAGGCGGATGCCAGCCGCCTCCTCCACCGTCGCGTCCCCTTTCTCGTTGCTGAATGCGGTGCGACGCAAGGAGACGTCTGCGGCCAGGGAGATGGCGCGTACGCGGGCCCCGTCGACGGGGTAGCCTCGGTCGTCGGTGACGCGCACCACGATGGGCGGGCGCTCGCGTGCGAGCAGAATCTCGATTTCCTTGCGCTCGTCCGCGGCGATGGGGAAGGTCTCCTGGTAGGAAACCTTGTCGGGCGCTTCAGGTCTTGATGCGGTGACGATGACCACGGAGGCCACGGCGGAGAAGGCGAAGGTGCCGTCGGTGGCGGTCATCGAGGTGCGTTCGGAGGAGCCTTCCTTGGCGGTCACGCGAACGATCGCGCCGGCGATCGGGAAGCGGCGGTCGTCGAGCACCACGCCTTCGAGGGTACCGCCGGAGTAGAGCACGACGCGGACGTGGGCGGTTCCTCCTGGTGCGAGGGTCACGGCTTCGGAGATGGCCTCGACGTGAGCGGGGTGTCGTACGATGGCACTGATGCGTCCTGGGGGGATGGGACCGACGGAGAAGCGTCCGTTGCCGTCGGTGACCCAGGGGACGGGTTCGCCCTGCTGTGGGGTGTCGTTGTCGCCGGCGATGGCGGGCAGGCGGGTGCCGAGGCCGAGCATGTCGGCGCGGGGGATGGGAGGGATGGGGCCGGGCATGACGCCGAGCTCGCCGGCCGGGATCAGCGTGGGGGGGCCGTGTAGGGCCCAGGCGAAGTGGGCGCGACGGAACGCCAGGGCGGCGAGGGTTTCGGCGATGGGCAAGCCGGACAGGTCGGTTCCGATGACCTCGATGGAGCAGCCTGGGACGGGGAACCCGTGGTTGTCCACGACCTCGCCGGTAAGCTTTCCGGCCTTGAGCAGGGCGATACGAACCTCGGTGTCGTCCGGGCCGACGGAGACGGCGCCGGGGCTGACGTACCCTTCGGCGCGGGCGGACGCGCTGAGGGGGCCGGGGGGCAGTGGGCCGAGCACGACGGTGCCTTCGTTGCCCGTGCGGCCTTGGAGGGGGAAGGAGGACAAGCCGCCTTCGACGAGCACGACGCTGGCGTTGGGTACGGGGGGGGCGTCTTCGGCGATGCCGCCGGTGACGGAGACGGAGATCTGGCGCCCGGGTCCGAGGATGAGCTTGACGGGGGTGCCCTTGCCGCGTTCGACGGTGACGCCGGTGGTGATGGGGGAGGCGAGGTCACCGCGGGTGGCTCGCAGGTCGTAGGCGCCGGCGGGCAGGGCGCTGATTTTGCTCTGGCCGAAGGCGTTGCTCTGGGTCTGGCGGGCGGGCCAGATGGCGGGACCGGCCACGAAGACGGTGGACAGTGGGGCGGGAGCGTCCTTCTGGTCGACCACGCTCACCTCGAGCCAGCCGAGCTTGCGCAGCGAGACGCGGACGGCCTTGGGGCTGGGCATCACGTTGTTTCGCGACGACGTTTCGTATCCGTCGGCGGATACCTGCAAGGTGTAGGGAGGAGGACAGAGCCGGCTCAAGGTGACCAGGCCGGCCTCGTCGGTCTTGTCCGTGAAGGGCAGCGGGTCGGAACAGGCCACGGTCGCCTCCGCGTTGGCGATGGGGGCATCGTCGTCCGCGGTGACCTCGAGGGAGAGCGAGTAGGACGGGCCGAGAAGCAGGGAGACTTCCCTTGGCTCGGGGCCGATGACCAGCTGGGTCGAAGCGCGGGACCTGTCGTCGGCATCGGCGAGCAGCCAGGTGACCCCATGCGGGAGGTTGTCGAAGGATGCGGCGCCGTGCGCGTCGGTGGTGCGAAAGCCTGCGAGGTAGGCGACCTCGTCGCGGATGAGCAAGGCCGTGACGCGAGCGTGGGGGATAGCGGCTTGGAACGGGTCGGTGACGCGAACGACGAGCTTGCCATCGTGGGGGCCCACACCCGTGGGGGCGGGGGCGGCGCGCAGGGTCTGCACGACGAGGAAGAAAGGCGAATAGTCGCGCAACGTGCCGACGAACAGCAGGCACACGAGGGCTGCCAGGAGAGAGAGGGCGCGTTGGACACGGTCGAGGGTCACGGGCAACACCATAGCGAACAACGGGGTGGGGGGACCACGGGAGTGCGTGCCAGAAACTAGGGTTTCCGAAACCGATGCCGGGTAGCCGATGGACGGAGGCCAGCCATCCACTGGACAGAATTGGGCTGACGAGGAGCCAAGGGACCCGAACTGGTGCGGGGAACCGGGAACTGCAAACCGAAGCGCTTGCCCATCCCCCGAGCCCCGCAGTCCGTGGTTGCCGCCCTGCCCGAACCGGGTACGCTCGATCACCATCCCATGCGATCTGCGCGTTGGTCTTCGTTGCTGTTCTCGTCGGCCTTGCTGGTCGGGTGCGGGGACGATGGTCGTGCAGCTGGCGTGGAGATGCCGATTCCTGAAGCCGGAGGGGGGCCCGGGGAGGGCGGCATGCTGGACGCGGGCTTTCAGGATGGTCCGCCTCCCGCAGACGCGGCGGGGCTTTGCGGCAACCAGTTCTTTCAGGTGACCCCCGAGCCTCCCAACCTCTACTTCGTCCTCGACCGGTCCGGGAGCATGCTCGACACGGCTTCCCCGACCACGACGACCACGAAGTACGCCGCGGTTCGCAAGGCCAGCATCGACGTGGTGCTGGAGCTGGGGAGCCTGGTGAACGTGGGCGCGACGGTGTTTCCTGGCACCCCGGACTTCAACGAATGCAGTGCCGGCAGGGAAGTGCTTTCCACGCGTCGGGGCGACGCGCCCGGTTCCTACCCGGGGAGCTACGGTCCCGTGACGGCTGCGTTTGCGGCGGCGATCAACGTGGCCCCTGCGGGCGGTACGCCCACGGCCCCGACGCTTCGCTCTCTGCTGTCGGTCCTCACGCCGCTGCCCGGTCGGACGTCGGTGGTGCTGGCCACCGATGGCGGGCCCAACTGCTCGGCCGAGCACGCGTGTGGTCCGGAGGACTGCATTTGGAACATCGAAGGGGCGACCCTCTACGACGAGGCGTGCACGCCCGAGTACAACTGCTGCGACCCGTACTTGATCACGGGGCCGGGCTCCCGGGCTTGTCTGGACGGGGCTGCCACGGCCGCGGCGGTGGCTGCGCTCCGCGACCTGGGCATTCGGACGTACGTGGTCGGGATTCCGGGCAGCGAGTACTACGAGTCCTTGCTCGATCAGCTTGCGACCCTGGGAGGGGGGGCTCGTCCGGCCGCGCCGCGGTACTATCGGGTGGACGACGTGTCGACGTTGCGGGATACGCTCGCGGCGATCAGCAAGAAGGCGCTGGTCACGTGCGAGTTTCTCCTGGACGCGCCGCCGCCCGACCCGGACTTCGTCAACGTCTATCTGGATCAGCAGGCGGTGTCGTACGACCCGGTGAACGGATGGTCGTGGACCGGAGAGCGGTCGCTGCGGCTTCAGGGAGAGTCGTGCGCGAAGCTCGAGAGCGGTGAGGTGGTCCAAGTGCAGGTGGTGGCGGGATGCCCGACCCAGCAGCCGCGGTGACGAGGCCCGACGTCGCGATGCTGGTTCTCGCCTCCGGTCGCGGGGAGCGGATGGGCGGGCCGAAGGCGCTGCTGCGCTGGACCGACGGCGCCCCGATTGTCGCGTCGCACGCGAAGCTCGGCGCGAACGTGTGCGGGCGCGTGGTCGTGGTCGTGCGAGCCTCGGTGGCGAGCACCCTGCGACCTCTGTTGCCGGAAGCGGTGGTGGTGGCGTCGAGTGCTCCGGGTCCCTGGGGCCCCGCGGGATCGATCGCGGCAGCGGTTCGTGCCGGCGCGCTGGCCGGTGCGACATGGACGCTGATCACGCCCGTCGATGCGGTCCCTGCGGCGCCATCCACCGTGCAAATGCTGCTGAATGCTGCGATCTCCGGAGTGCACGCGGTGAGACCTCGCTTCGAGGGACGGGGCGGACATCCCGTGCTCGTGCGATCGGACGCCATGGTGAGCGCTTACCTCGCGCGTTGTCCTCCGCCTCTGCGGGACGTCCTGGGTGAGCTGGTTTGTGCGGACGTGGAGGTTGCGGACCGGGGTGTCGTCGCGGACTTGAATACGCCGGAGGCCTTCCGAGCGTGGACGGGTGTGGAGCCTCGATTCGACGTTTCCGACGGTGCCGTGCTTCCGCGATGACCCTGATCCGGAGCGAAGCGACGGACCGAGGGAGTATCCTCTGGATCTTGCTCGACGAATGGCAAGGCGGCCTGCCACCAACAAGGTGGGCGGTGCTTGAGAAGGCTGGGATGGGGGCGTGCCTCCGGATCTGGGGATGAGTAGGGCCCGTCGTCGCCCCCCGCTCTGCATGCTACCCTCGACCCATGGTCCGGCCCGCGCGCACCCCTGCCGACGTCCTCGCCGACTTCCACGCCATTCCTGAAGGCGACCGGAACCACGAGGTCATCGACGGTGACCTCGTCGAGCGCGCCACCCCCTCGGGCTCCCACGGCTCGGCGCAGGCACGGGTATCGGCCGGTACGCTGGGCCCCTTCGATCGCCGGCCCGGAGGCGACGACCCCGATGCCCCGGGCGGCTGGTGGATCGCCACCGAGGTAGAGGTCGAGCTCTCACCCGCACTGGTGATGCGCCCCGACGTCGTCGGTTGGCGGCGCGAACGCGTCCCCCAGCGTCCGTCGGGCTCCCCTGTTCGCGAGCGGCCCGACTGGGTCTGCGAGGTCGTCTCCGCCTCTACCGCGAGCCGCGACCGCGTCGTCAAGCTCGCGTACTATCACCGAGCGGCGATTCCCCACTACTGGCTCGCCGACCCGTCCGACGGCACCCTGACCGTGCTGCGCTGGACCGAGGAGGGCTACCTCGTCGTGCTCGCTGCCCAACGCGGCGACACCATCCGCGCCGAGCCCTTCCAGGCGGTGGAGTTGAGCATCGACTGGATCTTCGGAGCGGACTGAGCTTTCGCGTCAGGCCCGGCAGGGCCGACCCAAGCCAGAGCCGAGGCTATCCGCGTTGTGGCGGGCTGGACGTGCACCGTCTGAATCCGTGCCATGAAGCGCCCCGCGACGAGGGCCGGATAGAGCAAATTCGGCACCATTTGCCACGTGCGCTGCTAGATTGCCCCCATGCAGTCGAACGACAGGAGCAAGGGCTGGATCGGCCAAAGCCCCGCGCGGCCGGATGGCCCCGCCAAGGTAGCCGGCACCGCCCAGTACATCGCCGACATGGTCTTCCCAGATGCGATCGACGCGGCTGTCGTTCGGAGTCCCGTCCCTCGCGGCCGCATCCTGGGCATTGACTTCGACCCGACGTTCGACTGGTCCGACGTGACGATCGTGACGGCCAAGGACGTGCCCTGCAACGAGATCGCGGAGATCAAGTGTGACCAACCGGCGCTGGCGGACGATCAGGTCCGGCACGTCTACGAGCCCATCGTCCTTCTGGCCTGTGCGGACAAGCCCAAGCTGCTGCGGGCCGTCCAGCGCGTGCACGTGCGCATCGAAGAGCTCCCCGCGCTGCTTACCGTCGACGATTCCCTGTCCTGCAAGCACCTCGTGCTCGGCGAGGACAACGTGATGTGCACCTACCGTGTGGTGCTTGGCGATGCCAAAACGGAGATCGGCCGCGCGGAGGTGGTGGTGCGTGGCACCTACGAGGTCGGCCACCAAGAGCAGATGTACATCGAGCCCCAGGGGTGCGTGGGCTACTGGGATGACTCTGGCCTGCACGTGGTCGGCTCGATGCAATGTCCCTACTACGTCGTGAAGGCGCTCGCGCACGCGTTGCGGATGGAGCCGTCGCGCATCGACGTCACGCAATCGGTGACGGGCGGAGCGTTCGGAGGCAAGGAGGAGTACCCGTCGGTGATGGCGGTGCATGTGGCGTTGCTGTCGCAGAAGGCGGGGCGTCCGGTGCGAATGATCTACGACCGCAAGGAGGACGTGGAGGCGACGACGAAGCGGCACCCGGCGCGCGTGTCGATCGAGGCAGGGTGCGATCGGGACGGCACGTTGCGGGGGATTCACATCGACGTGCTGATGGACGCGGGGGCGTACGTGACGATGACGCCGGTGGTGCTGTCGCGCGGTGTGCTGCATGCGTGCGGCGCGTATCGATGGGCGACGGCGCTGGTGGAGTCGAAGGCGGTGGTGACGAATACACCGCCGAACGGTGCGTTCCGGGGGTTCGGGGCGCCGCAGACGATCTTCGCCTTGGAGCGGCACATGGACCGGCTCGCGGAGGCCATCGGGATGGAGCCGATCGAGCTTCGCAAGAAGAACCTCCTGGGAGTCGGCTCCACCATGCCCACGGGGCAGGTGCTGACGGGCAGCGTGGGCGTGGAGGAATGCGTGCGGTGGGCCCTCGAGGACAGCGACTACGAGGCAAAGCGCAGGACGCTGGGGCTTGCGAACAAGCCTGTGGATGGGCGCAAGGTGCGGGGGATCGGTGCGAGCGTGTTCTTGCACGGCGCCGGGTTCACCGGGTCCGGAGAGGATCGTCTCAAGGGTGCAGTGGAGCTGGACTTGCTGAAAGACGGGCACGTGCGCGTACGCTCGAGCTCCACGGACATAGGCCAGGGCACGGAGACCGTGTTCCGCCAGATCGCGGCGGAAGGCGCAGGCGTGCCGTTCGAAAACGTCTCCTTCGCGATCCCATCGACGGCGCACGTCCCGGACTCCGGACCCACGGTGGCGAGCCGAACGGTGATGATCGTCGGCTCGATCGTGGGACATGCGGCCAAAGAGCTCGGGGAGCGCGTATGCAAGGAGCAGGAGGCTGGGGGTGGCTCGTTCGCGGAAGCGTCGAACCGTTTGATTGAGCGCGAAGGGCCGGTGGTAGCGCATCGCCGATACGGGCACCCGGCCGGGGTGAAGTTCGACGATGCGACGTACACGGGCACGGCGTACCCGGCGTATGCGTGGGCTTGTGACGTGGCGGAGGTGGAGGTGGATCTGGACACGTTCGAGGTGGACCTGCTCGGGTTCTGGTCGGCGGTGGACGTGGGCCGGGCGATTCACCCGGTGCTTTGCCGAGGGCAGCTCGACGGCGGGGCGCTGCAGTCGATCGGGTGGGCGCTGTGCGAGGAGGTGCAGTGGAAGGACGGACGCATCGTCAACCCGCGGATGACGACGTACATCGTACCGACGGCGCTCGACGCGCCGCCGTTCTACACGCACTTGGTGGAGGAGGCGTACGAGCACGGTCCTGGGGGAGCGAAGGGGATCGGGGAGCTTCCGATGGACGGCGGGGCGCCGGCGCTGGCCGCCGCGATCGAGCATGCCACGGGCATCGTGTTCGACCGGATACCCATGACGCCCGAGAGGTTGTTCGACGCGTGGGAAGCTTCGCGGCGGGAGGTGCGGTCATGAGGCAGATTGAGCTGACGGTCAACGGGAGCAAGCGGACCGTGCAAGCGCCGCCGCTCGCGCGATTGATCGACGTGTTGCGGGAAGAATTGCGGCTCACGGGGACGAAAGAAGGGTGCGGGGAAGGCGAGTGCGGCACGTGCACGGTGCTGCTCGACGGCGAGCCGGTCAACGCATGTCTGGTCCCCATCGGACAGTGTGAAGGTCGTGAGGTGGTGACGGTCGAGGGGTTGGTGACGGAGAAGAAGCTTTCGAAGCTGGCGAAGGCGTTCATTGATCGGGGTGGGGCGCAGTGCGGCATCTGCACGCCGGGGATGATCGTGTCGTCGCATCACTTGCTGCAGCGCAACCCTGCGCCCACGGACGCGCAGATTCGCAAGGCCCTGGCGGGCAACATCTGTCGGTGCACGGGCTACACGGGCATCGTCGAAGCAGTGGCCGAGGCGTCCGGAAGGGAAGGAGGCAACCCATGAGCCTTGCCCAGCTTGCCGAGATGGATCTGATCAGCCCGCGTTCCCTGAAAGAAGCCTGCGACGAGCTTGCCCGGCTGCACCAGGCGGGCAAGAAGGTGTGGGCCCTCGCGGGTTGCACGGACTGGATGGTCGAGCGCCACATGAGCCCGATCGAACAAGGACGCCTCGATGCGGTTGCCCTGGACGTCACCCGACTGCCGGAGCTTCGCGGCATCGAGGTCGACGGAGACGTGATGAGCGTCGGTGCGGCGGAGCCGTTCCTGTCGATGCGTCGGCATGCGGTGGTGCGTGAGCGCTGTCCGATGCTTGCCGAGATGGCATCGGAGGTGGGGGCGTTGCAGATCCAGGCTCGGGGGACGCTCGGCGGCAACCTGGTGACGGGGTCGCCGGCTGCCGATGGCGTGACGGCGCTGTTTGCACTCGACGCGGACGTGGTGTTGCGTGGTGTGCACGGGGAGCGATCGGTTCCGGTGACGTCCTTCTACACGGGGTATCGCGCCACGGTGCGACGGCCGGAGGAGCTGGTGGTAAGGGTTTCCTTCCGGCTTCCGAAGCGTGGGGCGGCGCAGTTGTGGCGCAAGGTGGGGACGCGCAAAGCGCAGTCGATCTCGAAGGCGGCGGTGTCGGCGGTGGCGGAGGTCGAGGGGGGCGTGGTCACGAGGATTGGGTTCGGGGCGG
Organism: uncultured Polyangiaceae bacterium; assembly: GCA_964488865.1. Lineage (GTDB taxonomy): Bacteria > Myxococcota_A > Polyangia > Polyangiales > Polyangiaceae > MWCO01. Next base: position 32,271 of record CAZAWR010000049.1, read on the forward strand.
CGTCGGTGGCGGAGGTCATCCTGCCGCTCGCGTCGGTCCGGTCTTCTGTCCTGGGGAAAGCGCCGCGGGACCTGAACATGAACGAGCAGGAAGAAGCCGTTGACAGAGAAATTCGTCCCATTGATGATGTGCGCTCGACCGCGCGGTACCGTCGTCATGTGACGAAGGTGCTGGTGAGAGGGTTCCTGGAAGGACTTTCCTAGGTCGGGATCGAACTGTCGCTTCCTCGCCGGAACCTTGCTATGAGTAGATGTCTGCATCACGCTAGACAAGTAGGGCACGTACCGTGACATCGGACGAGCAGGACAAACGCGAGAAGGCAATCGCAGCGGTGAAGGAAGCATGGCTTGCCCTTGCCGAGGCGGCGCCTGAGTACCCGGGTGAGCTCGTGGACGTCTCCCACGTTCGCGTACTGGACGGGGAAGGCGAGCGTGTGGATGCCGCCGTGGCGATCGTTCGCAAGGGCAAGGTCTCCCGTGCGGCCACGCAAGGGCTTGGGGACAACTTCGAGAGCGCGTGCGACATGCTCGCGCAGATCCTGTTGCTGCGTGCTTCCCTGCTCAGGGCGTCGAACGCCGACGGTGCCACGCCCGAAGGTTACGACGACTGACTACCTTCGCATGTACTTGCGTGCGGCGGTCGTGACGTAGTGCTCTGCCGGCCAGTGCCGGTAGAAGGTGGCGTCGACCGACGGGGGCTCGCTGTCCTGCTTTGGGGGGTCGAAGCGGCCGATGACGCGAAGCAGGGATCCGGCTTGCACGGGTTCGGACGCCGGGTCGGTGCGGGCCTTCACGCGAACGGTCCCGAAGGTCTTCTCGGAAACCGTCACCCGGCAACTGTCCTCAGAGGCGTCGCGGCACAGGTTGCGCCGCTCGAGGCGTCGCAAGCTCAGCTCCATCTCGAGGAAGCCTTGCCGTTCGGAGACGACGCGGGACACGATGCCGTGGAAGCTCACCGGTTGGGCGGCCCACTGTTCGGGTTGGCGCTGCGCCATCACCAGGTCGAGGTCCCGCGCCTTGCCCTGCGCCTGCGTTTCGGCGTTCGACGGGACATAGGTTCGCGCGTACCCGTAGGGACTTGGCGTGCCGCAACCCGCGAGCCCAACCAGCAACCCTGCCCATGCCTTGGCCCAGTGCATGACCCTCGGTACCAAAACCGAATCACGGCGGCAATCGATGTCCCGAGTCCTCGCTTCGACGCCATGGCGCCCCTCGAGAACGTGGACCGTGGACGGCGTCCTGGCCGTGCTTTCCCTTGCTTCCCCATGCACCCGGGACCAAGATTCCTTCGTGCTTCGCATCCTTGCTCTCCTCCCCGCGCTCGTCCTTTTCGGGTGTGCGTCGAACTCCTCTTCTGAAGACGACCCCGCTACCGGGGGGACGGGGGGTACGTCGCAAGACGCCCAGCAAGAGGCTGTTCCTCAGACGCCGGGGCCCATGCGCATGGTCACCTGGAACTGCTGGAACTTCTATGATGACGTCCTCGGTAACTGTGGCGACTACTGCCCGTACGAGGAGAAGCTCACCAGCTCGCAGTACCAGGCCAAGCTCGCGGGAGTCGCCAAGGCCTTGCGAGAGCTCGACGGGGACGTCGTGCTTCTGCAGGAGGTCGAGAACATGGGGATCCTCGACGATCTGGTGAACCATGCGGACCTCAAGGACATGGGCTACGGAACGCGCCACCTGCTTCCCGGCAATGACCCGCGCGGGATCAACCTCGGCCTGCTGAGCCGCGTGCCCGTCGACGACTACATTTCCCACAAGAAAGACGAATTCACGCGCATCGACGACCCGGCGTACGTCTACAAGTTCGCGCGCGACGCCGTCGAGATTCGCATGACCTACCGAGGACACAAGGTCGGCATCGTCGGCGTGCACTTCAAGGCGCGCATCAACGACGAAGACCCGAACCGTCGCGTGGCGGAGGCGCAGCAAGCGCGGGCCATCGCGGACGGGCTGATGGCGTCCGACCCCAGCATGTACGTGTTCGTGGTGGGCGACTTCAACGACACGCCGGGAACGGACACCTATACGGCGGTGCGCAACGGGCCCAGGCCTGACAGCCCGATCTTCGAGCACGCGATGGCATCCCTGCCGAGCGCCGATCGGTACTCGTACGTGTATGGCAGCGAGAAGCAGCTGATCGACCACATGCTCGCGAGCCCCAACGCGGGCGCGCGTCTCGACACGGACTCCGCCGTCATCCTGCACAACGCAACGGCCGCGAGCGATCACCATCCCATGGCCGCGACCTACACCGTTCCTTGATCCTGCCTGCCCGTCGTGCATTGACCGGGCGAGGACGCGGTTCGGTGCTACGATGGCGTCGATGTCTTCGTCCCGTATCGGCCTGATCGTTCTTGGCTCGTTGGTGGTCGTTCTGCTCGTCGCTCTCGGCGTGTATCGGATGTTCTTTGCCTGCGCCTACTCGGAGGGGTGCACGGAGTCGGGGCTGTGCACCACCACCGGCGGTGCGTGCGTCGCGGGCTCCAGCGACGAGTGCCAGAAGTCTCTCGACTGTCAGCGAAAAGGCCGGTGTCACGCCGAGCAGGAACGCTGCGTCGCGGCCTCCGACCACGACTGCAAACGCTCCGAGTGGTGCAAGGAGCGCGGCATGTGCTCCCACGAGGGCGTAGACTGCGTCGCGGCGAAGGACGAGGATTGCCGTCAGTCCGAGAAGTGCCTCAAGCACAACCAGTGCGTCGCGAAGTCGGGCGTCTGCGTCATGTGATCACGGCGCCGGGATGCGCCCGACAGGGTCGTCGAACAGGTTGCGACAGAACTGGGCTGCCTGGTCTCGCGCTGCGGGGATCTGGGACACCACGAAGTGGCCGTCGCTCGCCTCCGACGCGGGCCACTGCGCCAGCACGCCGCTAGCCTTGCCCCCCGCCAGGTTGCCGGACAGCCCGTCTGAAGGGATCCCGACCGCGGCCACGCCCGCGTAGGAGGCCTCCGGCACGGTGTGAATCACGGGCTTCATCCATGGCAACCCCGTGGCGATCGCTTGCACCTCGATGGCGTAGGGCGGCGTGTAGTTGTCCCCCGTGAAGTCCGGGTTGACCCCCTCGGTCTGGTAGATGCTCTTGGGCGCGAACCCGGGTCTCGGCCGCTGCACCATCATCGGAACGTAGTGTATCGGATCCACAGGGTCGCCCATGGTCTGCACGAGCGACAACCCCGGGTGCAACCGGTTGAGCTCCGGATACTCCTCGGGGGACAGCGCCAACAACAACGTCTTCGTCAACACCGCGATGTTCGGATCGGGCTTCGTCTTCTCCATCAAGGTGATCGTCGTCATCGACCCGGACCCACTCAACACCCCGCCCCTCGCGCCATCGTCCACCGCAAGGAACAACGGGCCGTTCAATCCCCCCTGGGAGTGCCCGAAGAACACCACCGGCGACCGCGCCATCCGGATCGCTGACCCTGTCGCCGACACCGATGCCGGCACGTCGATTCCGCTCTCTCGGATCAGCCGCGCTCGCACCACCTCGTCGATCGCGGACTGTCGGATGTTCGTTCGCATCGCGTCGGGGTTCTGCACGTTGAAGAACAAGAGCTCCGGGACCCACTTGCCCTCAGGCAGCCTCCCCGGGTGCATGATCTGATCGACGCCCATGGCGGCCATGCAACGCAGCGCGAGGGACTTGCCCGTGGCTCCCAGCACCGACCGGTAGTCCCCCCCCGTGCCGTGCGCATACATCACGACCGGGTAGCCGTCGGCCGGCATCGGGCACGTGGAAGCCTTCGGCACCGCCAGCGCGAACCGCGCGTGAAACTCGCGCTGCACGACCGGGACCCCCTGCGCGTCCACCTCGAACCCTCCCCCCACGTACTCGAACGGCGGCTCGCCGCGCTGATAGTCCGGCGAGGGTCCGAAGCTCCCCTCGTAAACGTCGTATTCCGTGGTCTGCTCCTTCAACTCCCACGCATCGTCGACCGTGGGAGCGGGCTGCCGCGACCGCGCGTGATCCGCAAACAGCATCGCTTCCTTGGTGGGGTCCGAGGTCGTGAACACGGTCAAGTGAACGATGCGAGCCCTGTCCACGCCCGCCTGCTCGAGGGCCGTCACCGCCGGGGCCCAGCGGTCGCGCAATCCCTGGGTGGCTCCCGTTGGGGCATCGATCCCCAGCACTTGGCGAAGCTCCGGCGCCACGCCGATGCGTGAGCCGTCCGACGCCGTGACGTCGTTCGTGACGACCAGGGCGTAGCGTGTGGACGGGCGCAGGGGAAAGCCCATGGTCGGCATGAAGGCGAGCGTGTACGGGCGCCACCATGCCCCTTCCTCGAGCCTCCAGTGCAGTGTCACCCGCTTGCGCTGTCCGCGCTCGGGGGACGCTTCGTCCACGTCGATCAGCTGCACGGACGCATCGGACGATGTCGCCTCGCTGGGGTTGGCGGGCAACGTGGCCGGCTCGATCGGGCCCGTGAATCGCAGGTACCCGGCGGCCACGGGAGAGAACCCGTCGATGGCTTTGGCCATGGCCGTGAGATAGGTCTTGATGAGCACGACGGATCTCGGGTTGTAGTATCCGGTGATATGAACGGCGCCGTCGGGGTCGCGCCGGAAGTCGCTGGGCCAGGGGTGATCGAACCATGCTTCGGCGGCGAGGGCGTCGAGGGAGCTGGGAACCAGGAACAGCGAGGAGGACGGACCCTTGGGGCCCGAGCTTCCGGCGTCGTCGCCCTCACCCCCACAGGCGCAAAGCACCATCACAGCGCAACCCATCACGGCCGCCCGAGCGGAGACAGCGAGATTTCTCATGCATGTTGTTGTACACCGGCTGCGATGACGTGGCTGCTGCGGCTGCTGCCTTTTTCGGGTGTCGAGCAGGGTTTCCCCCCTGAGCGCAAGGTGTGCGGCCTCACGCTCGCGCTGCGCATGGCCTTGGCTGCCCAGGCGGGCGGGGCGAGCGCGGTGGAAGTCTCGCCGGACGCCGCTTTCCTCGTGCCCTTGGTGAAAGACGCGCGGCTTCGCCTCCCCGTCCGCGTGGCCGACTCGGACGAAGGGGCCACGTTGCGTATCGACGTGCCCTGGAACCTCGTGGTGCATCGCGACCTGCTCAAGGACCTGGCGGCGAGCGGTGCGACGGGGGTGCGCGACCTGCTGGCGTCCCCCCACACGTTCGACCCTCCGTTCGGTTTCGATCCGGTCCTCGTGCAAGACCGCAGCTCGCGTTCCCGAGCGGAGCGCGCGCTGCTGCGGTCCCTTCGCAAACCGCAGGACGGGTGGACGTCGACGTATCTGAATCGGTACATCTCTCTGTTTCTGACGCGCTGGCTCACGTACTTGCCGATCCGTCCGAACCAGCTGTCCGTGGCGATCCTGGCGGTGGGTCTGTTCGGAGCGTACCTGGCTTCGCGCGGCACCTACGGGTACGTGCTCGTGGGGGCTTTTCTCTTTCAGGCGCAGAGCGTGCTCGATGGGTGCGATGGGGAGCTGTCGCGGGTGACGTACCGGGGGTCGCACGTTGGGGAGTGGTTCGACACGGTGGGGGACGATCTGACGAACTACGGGTTCTTCGCGGGGCTTGCGTGGGGGTTGCACGCGGTGTCGGGGTCGTGGGTGTATCTCGCAGCGGGTGCGGTGGTGGTCGGGTGCGGCGTGATCACGAGCGCGATCGAGTATCGCTACCTGATCAAGATCGGGTCGGGGGATTTGCTGAAGTACCCGCTCGGGATCGGCAAGGCGCCGAGCTCGGGCGAGGTGGGCAAGGGGCCTGTGGCGCGGGCGCTCGACGCGATCTCGCCGCTGTTCAAGCGAGACAGCTTCGTGTTGCTGACGCTCGTGGGGGCGGCCGTGGGGCTTGCCGGTCCGTTCCTCTTCCTCTTTGCCGCGGGGGGCGTGGGGATCTTCATCGCGGTCGTGCAGGCCGAGGTCCGCATGGCGAGGGAGCGACGCGGGACTGGATGAAGGTTAGTCGTCCGGGTTGATGCCGGCGGCTCGGAGCTTCTCCAGGAGCCGATCCGCGCGTTGCTTTTCCTGCTCGGCGCGTTGCTTTTCCTGCTCGGCGCGTTGCTTTTCCTGCTCAGCGCGTTGCCTCTCCTGCTCGGCGCGTTCCGCTCCCGTGAGAAGCACCGCACCGTCGAGCGTCGCCCATCGCAACCAGCTTGCCGCAATCCCTTCGAAAGACCCGTTCCAGATCACGAGGGACAGGCCAATGTTCTCGAACACCGGCCGCACGATGGGGATGTAGAGTTGTCCTCGCAGCTCGAAAGTTTGCAACGAACGATCCCCGAGCTGTCCCGAAGGGTCCCAGACCACGTAGAGGGCGATGCGCATGCGCGCATACCGGGACTTTTTCGCCCCCAGTTCTTCTCCCTCCCGGTTGGAAACCACCTCGATCACGACGTCGGGGGGCTTGCCGAACTCCCAGAAGAAGTACGAGCGATGACGCTTCTCCCAGAAGTCTGGGTGCACGGAGACGTCGACGCTGAGGAACACGTCGGGCACGAGGGGAGGTTCGCGCAGAGCAGGGAAGAGGCCCACGTTGGCGGACGCGACGAAGGGGCGTGGTGCATCTTCCGAGGGCGGTCCGTTCCAGGACGTGTACAGCGGTTCGGTCAGGAGGCGCTGCTGTTTCTCGGACGCGATGTTGTCCACGGGGATGTCATCCTCGGTGACGATGCCGGACACATCGGGCTCTTCGAACTCCTGTTCGGGAGGTGGCCCCTGGATGGCGGCGGACGTCATGAGACAAGCCTCCCAGGGGTAAGGGGGTTGGTCAAGTCGCCTGGTGTGGAATGGGGATCAGTTGGTGTTCATCTCGACGCGCAGCAGCTTGCGGCCGATGAACAGGTAGTCGCCGTGCTCGAGCTCGCGTTCGCCGGCGATGCGGACGTAGGTGCCGTTGCGGCTGTTCAGATCGGTGAGGGTGAGCTTGCCCTGGTTCTCTTCGAGCCGGCAGTGGGTGCCGGACATGTAGGGGTCGCCCGGGAAGTTGAGGTCTCCGCCTTCGCGGCCGATCTGAAGTGAGGACGACCTCGCGCACACGGCCATGCCCGGCACGCCGCCCTGGAAGATCTGCGAGATGCGGAACGGTCCGGGGTGCTTGGGCGAAGCGTAGAAGTACGTGCCGTCCTCGGCGGGGGGATCGTTCGTGACGTTGTTCGGTTCGATGCGGAAGACCTGCTCGCCGGCGAGGAACGTATCTCCGAGGGCCACGGCCACGCTGCCGCGGACGCGGATGTACACGCCGTTGATGGAGGCTTCGTCACGCACCACGAGCTTGTCGTCGCGATAGAAAAAGTTCGCGTGGCGGTCGGAGATGAAGGGGTCGTCGGGGAACTGCAGGTTGCCGCTGCGCCCGGCCACGTGCTCGTCTGCCCGCAGATGGTAGGAGAGGCCTTCTGCGCCCTCGCCTCGGATGAGCACGAGCTTGGCCTTGGTGGGGTTCTGCATGTCGCTGAAGAACAGCGTGCGTGCGTCGAGGATCTCCGGCGGCACGCCCGTGCCACAGCGGCCGCAGAACTTGTGCCCCAGCGGGACAGGGGCCGAGCATGACAGGCATACGTAGTTGCGGGCTTGCTCCATGAGCTCCTCCTGGGAAAGATGCGCGTAACGGCTGGTCGCGCGCGGGCGGGACGATACCTCTGCCGGACCGGAAGGTACCACTTCTTCTCGCTCGGATGGACGGGGGATTGCAACCTGCCCGGAATCGGAGGCCCCGGCAGGCCGGGAAGGGGCAGCCGACACAGGCTTGAAAAGAGTCAGATCATGGCCGCACGCACACCGCTCCGTGCCCATGGGGCTGTAGCGATCGCATCGCCCGCAAACGACTCCTAGCTCGAAATCCATCGCCGGTTGCTACTACCGCCCACGCTCCGCTCCACGTGCGGCTCTCGTCCACCTTCAACAACGCCGCCCAGCACGCCGGGCTGCGTCCAAACAAGACTTGTAGCCGTCGCCTCCGGGCAGGGTCAAGCGCCGATGCAGATTCGACCGGATCCGCCGCCGGCCCCCGAAAGGATGGGGGCGCTTTTCGCCCGACCCGTCTTGCCCCCACCTCGTGGTAGGCTCCCCCCCATGAACGACCGCTTCCTGCGTGCCTGCCGGCGTGAGCCCGTGGACTGCACCCCCGTCTGGTTCATGCGCCAAGCCGGCCGATACATGGCCGAATACCGCGCCCTTCGCGCCAAGCACTCCATGCTCGAGCTCTGCCGCACGCCCGAGCTTGCCCTAGAGGTCACCCTCCAACCCATCCGCCTCGGCGTCGATGCCGCCATCGTCTTCTCCGACATCCTCCTGCCCCTCGAACCCATGGGCGCCCCCGTCCACTTCTCCAAGAGCGACGGCCCCGTGCTCGAGCCCATCCGCGACCAGGCCGACGTCGACCGCCTGCAGGTCATCGAGCCCCGTGAAACCCTGGACTACGTGCTCGAATCCATCCGCATGCTGCGGAAAGAGCTGAAAATTCCCCTCATCGGCTTCGCCGGGGGCCCCTTCACCCTCGCCAGCTACCTCATCGAAGGGGGCAAGTCGACGACCTACGTCCGCACCAAGCGGCTCATGCTTGCCGAGCCGGACATCTGGAACTCCCTCATGGCGAAACTCTCGGAGGTGGTGCGTCGCCACCTACGGGCCCAGGTCGAGGCCGGCGCACAGGCCGTCCAGCTGTTCGACTCCTGGGTCGGCCAGCTCGCCCCGGAGGACTACACCGATCTGGTCGCACCCCACGTGCACATGATCCTGTCCGATCTACAGACCACCGGCGTGCCGGTCATCCATTTCGGGACAGGGACGGCCACGCTTCTCGAGTCCATGGCCGCCGCGGGAGGCACCGTCCTCGGCCTCGATTGGCGCGTCCCCCTCGACCAGGGCTGGAAGCGCATCGGTCACGACCGCGCCGTGCAAGGCAACCTCGACCCCACCACCCTGTTCGCCCCGCGCGAGATCATCCAGAAGCGCGCGACCTCCATCCTCGAGCGCGCCGCCGGTCGCGACGGCCACATCTTCAACCTTGGACACGGCATCCTCCCCGAAACCCCCGAGGCCGAAGTCCAGGCCCTCATCGACTTCGTCCACGAATCCACCCAGCGCTGACCATGTCCGACCTCGGTATCCTCCTCGTCGCGCACGGCACCCCCGCCACGCTCGACGACATCCCTGCGTTCCTAACCAACATCCGTCGCGGCCGACCCACGCCGGAGGCTGTCGTGCGCGCGGTGCGATCGCGGTACGAGGCCATCGGCGGGGCCTCTCCGTTGCTCGCAACCACACGCGCTCAGGCTTCCCTGATCGAAGAAAAGTTGGGGCTCCCGTGCTTGGTCGCCACGCGCATGTGGCACCCGATCTTCGAGCAGGTGCTCCGCGAGGTCGCAGAGGCCGGCACGCCCCGTGAGCTGATCGTGGTGTCTGCTGCTCCCCACAGCGCTCACGTCTACTTTGCTGCGCTCCAGCAAGCTGCCTCCGGGCTGGCCTCGCAAGGCTTGCGTCCCCCCACGCTGCACGAAACCCCGTGCTGGGGCGATCACCCCTCCTACGTCCAGGGATGGGCCGACGCCACCGCCCGCACCCTCGATCAACTCGGCGTGCGCAAGTCCGCCCGCGCCGTCCTCGTACCGACCGCGCACAGCTTGCCCATGCGCACCATTCACGCCGGGGACCCCTATTCTCGGCTCGTCGCCGAAACCGCAGAAGCCCTCGTCCAGCGCCTCGGACGCGACGCCCTGCCGTCCATGCTCTCGTTCCAGAGCCAGGGCATGTCCGAGGAACCCTGGCTCGGCCCCGACCTGCCCACCGTCTTCGATCGCGCGAAGACCACCGGGGCCGAAGGTGTCGTCGTCGTTCCGGTCGGCTTCCCTGCCGAGCACGTGGAGACGCTCTACGACCTCGACATCGAAGCGAAGCAGATCGCGGAGGAACGAGGGTTGTGGCTCGCCCGCGTGCCGTGCCTCGACACCGACGACAAACTCATCGACGCGATGTGTGCGGTCGCCGAGGACGTCAGGCGCCGCCTGGCATGACCGAAGCGCCGCCCGGCCCTCGCAGCGTCAGGCGGACCGCCCGATGGACAAGGGGTTCCCCACTGCTCAGCAACGCCACGACCTCGTCGAGCCGCACGGTGCCCTGGGACGTGAGACCGTGGTGCAAGCGCACGAGGACCCACGAGCCCGGGACCCCCGCTTCGACCATCCGAGCCCTCTCTGCCTCCTCCGCCCACCGCAGGTCGAGGATCAACGGGCGCAGGTCGACCGTGCGATCTCTGCCCTTGCTCGTGCGCGCCATGGGCAACGCCGACGACGACGTGACCCAGGCGATTCGCTCCTGCAACCACGCCTGTCCACCGTGGCTTTCGATCGCCTTGGGCGACAGTCCGAGGATCACGTCCGCCTCGCAGATCGTGTTGACCACCGGCGGCGAGCCTGCCGGCAAGCGCGCCATCTCCAGAAACCGAATCCCTCCCGGGCAGACGGCGTTCACGCGATCCAGGCACGCATCTGGGTCCACCGGCCCCATCGCCTTGATGTCGACGTACTCCTCGAAGCTCGGAACGCCGAGACGCAGGGCGGGACCGAAGCCCATCACGGGCTTGGGGTGGAAGCCCTGCGAGTAAGCGAGGGGCAGCCCGGCCCGTCGCAGAATCCTCGGCATTTCTCGCACCAGGTCCAGATGTCCGAGCAAGGACGCGCGACCGAGCTTCTCGTAGCGGAAGCGGTAGTGCACGGGATCGGGGGGCGCGGAGACGGCCGGCGCGGGGGACGCGGTCGGGGTCTCGTGGTGCCGCGTGCGTTTGAGCGCAGCTTGCTCCAGGTCGCATTCGAGACCGCACTGGTAACACACGAGCTTGTCCGAACCGGATGACGGGTCCGCGGGGCGCAAGCAGGGCAAGGTGTTCTTTGGGCGCAGGGCCTTTTCCCACTCGCGGCGCAGGAAGTCCTCGTGCACACCCATGTGAAGGTGGTTCCAGGGCGTGGGGGCTTCGACCGGCATCGCCTGCAGGTAGTCCGTGACCTCCAGCCCGTGGCGCCCCATCGCCTCGCGCCACACGTCCCACTTCACGTGGCCGTCCCACGCGTCGAAGCGTGAGCCAGCACGCCACGCGTCCTCGATGACGGCCGCGAGGCGCCGGTCCCCCCGCGACAAGATGCCCTCGAGCACGCTGCCGTGCGGCTCGTGCATCTTGATGTCGACCTTGCGCTCGCGCGCCTGCACCACCAAGTGCCGGTGCTTCTCCTTCACCGCGGGAAGGTCCACCATGGGGGCCCACTGGAACGGCGTGTGCGGCTTGGGAACGAACGTGGACGCAGACGCCGTTACCTGCACCGGCCTACCCTTGTTCGCCCGCGCGCCCTTCGCCGTCCCGCGCACCCGCGTGGTCAGGTCCACGATCCCGTCCACGTCCTCGCTCGTCTCCGTGGGCAGCCCGATCATGAAGTACAGCTTGATCCGCTCCCACCCGCGTCGCACCACCCGCTGCACGGTCTCGAGCAGCTGCTCCTCGGTCACGTTCTTGTTGACCACGTCCCGCAAGCGCTGCGTTCCCGCCTCGGGGGCGAACGTCAAGTTGCTCACGCGCACCCGGCGGATCTCGTCGAGGGTGGCGTCGTCCAGCCCGTAGGCGCGCAGGGAGGAGACGTTGAGGGAGACGTTGGCGAGGGCCGGTTGATTGGCCACGCTGCGGACGAGGTGAGCCATGGCGGAGTAGTCCGCGGGCGAGAGGGACGTGAGGGAGAGCTCGTCCTGGCCGCTGTGAGCGAGGGATTGCAGGATGCAATCGACGATGCCGGCAGGGTCACGCTCGCGTTCGGGCCGGAAGATCATGCCGGCCTGGCAGAAGCGGCAGCCCTGGCTGCAGCCGCGGGCGATCTCGACCGAGAGTCGATCGAAGACCGCCTCGGGGCCGCCCGAAGGAAACTCGGTGGGGAAGGGGCCGAGGTCCGGGAGGAAGGCGCGCTCGACGGGGAGCGGTGCTTCGGGGCAAAGCGCGCGGTCGATCACCTCGCGCTTGGCGTTCTCGTCGAAGCGATGGGCGTAGAGCGAAGGGACGTAGACGCCGCCCAGGCTGGCAAGGTTGCGGAGGCGTTGCGCGCGGTCGACGCCTTTCTCGAGGTCCTCGACCCAGCGTCGCGCGACCTCGACGGCCTTGCGTTCGCCGTCGCCGATCACGAAGGCATCGAAGAAGGGGGCGACGGGCTCCGGGTGGGACGCCACCGAACCGCCGCCGAGCACGAGCGGGTCGTTCTCACCGCGGGCCTCGGCGCGCAGAGGGATGCCACCGAGGTCGAGGAGCGTGAGCACGTTGGTGTACACGAGCTCGTGTTGCAGCGAGATGCCTACGACGTGGAAGGCGCGCAGGGGCTGGGCGTTTTCGAGCGAGAGAAGGGGCAGGGAGCGCTCGCGCAGGGCGCTCTCCATGTCCGTCCACGGCACGAAGGCGCGCTCGCAGAGCATGTCGTCGGGCTCGTTGAGCTCGCGGTACAGGATGCGCGTGCCCAGGTGGCTCATGCCGATGTCGAAAATGTCGGGGAAGGCGAGGCAGACGCGGACGCGGGTGCTGTCCCACGGCTTGCATACCTGTCCCCATTCTCCGCCCACGTAGCGAGCTGGCTTTTCGATTTCGTGGACGAACGAGGCGTAGGGATGGGCAGCGTAGGGATGCATGGGGAGCACGAGGGAGCACGAGGGAGCACGAGGGGAGGACGAGGGACCGACAAGGATCCGAAGACGGCATGGACACGTTGGCAGATCGAGAACGAGCATCGCTGCCGCTGAGCACGAGGGGGATGCCAGCACTCCCTAGTGCAAGAAGATGTTGGCTGGCAACCCCAGCTTCAGCCACACGGCCGTACCCGCCAGGAAAAGGAGCAGCTGTGCGGTCCCCAGGTGCGTGAGCCAGATGCAATCGGGAGAGGTCAGCCCCCGACGGTATCGCGGCCGATAGAACAGGACCTGTGTGACCGGGGCTGCCAGCATCAGCCCTTCCCGGACCCCAAGATACCCGGCTCCCAGCGCCGCCACCAGCACGAGCGCCGATATCAGCAGGAGGCCGTCGATGATCTGGCGCGCCCGGTGCTCGCCGTGGACGACGGGGTAGGTGGGCACGCCCTCCGCCCGGTCTCCTTTGATGTCACGCAGGTCGTACAGGATCTCGTAGGTGAGCTCGAAGGGGACGAAGAACAGGGCCAGCGCGACGACCCCCGGCCACCCCATCACGCGTGCCGAGGGGTCGACCGCGATCGGGTACACGAAGCACGTCAGGATGAAGATCACCGACGAGCCAAAGTTCTTGAAGAAGTAGATCTCCTTGAACCGGGACAGCCCGTGCAGGGTGGGGACGATCTTGTAGTTGTACCCGAGGCCGACGAGCTGCACGGCCACACGCCACGGGGTCAGGCCCGGCCAGATCCAGTGCGTGACGAGGAACGAAACGCCCATGAGCGCGAAACAACCGAAGGTGAGCGCGCGCTTGCGACGGGCCACGCGCTCGGTGCCGGGGATGGCGTTGTGCAGGTCTTCGTCGATGTCGGTGACGCGGTTGAGCAGGTTGATGAGGAACCAGTCGACGGCGACCACGGCAGTGAGGGCCACGAGGTACTTGCCGGTCATCAGCCAGCCGAAGACCACCATGGCAACCATCGCGATGAGCAAGATGTGGTAACGCGCGATGGATAGGGCGTCGGTGAACCAACTCGAGGGAGCGGCTTGCGAGGGGATGGTTCCAGCCGTGGGTTGCGCGGAGCTCACGTCGCGGTTGTACCACGGGTGCGGGCGGTCGATGACTTCGAGGACGAATCAGGTGCTCTGTGGCACGCGCACCGGCGATCCCCCGCGGATGGAAGCGACATAGGGTACGGACAGGGCGATGACGTGCCACCAGTAGGGCATCTCGAGCGGGGCCGTGAGCAGGAGCAGGGCGAGGAACAGGGTCGCGGCGAGCATGCGAGGCCCTGCCACCTGCATGGGCATCCCCCGACCACGACGTCGCGCGTGCAGCACGAACACCGCCGTGAGCACGCCGAGAACAAGCATCCCCACGGTGGAGGCGTGCCCCAGGTCGCCTCGCAGGGTCCAGCGGAACAGGCCCCACCACGTGAGCAGGATGAGACCGTGGGTCGTGAGCAAACCCAGAAGCAGCACACCGAGGTAGCGCCACCGGCTCGCGAGCGACAGCGCCACGCTCGCTCCCACGGCGAAGAATCCCCAGCCCAGCATCCCGATGACCGGTACGTCGAGGTGGCCCGCCTCGGCCCAGGACCACAGCCCCGCCCGTACCGCTACCACCTCCACCAGGGAAGCGTCGAACGCGACCACCGCGCCCACCAGCACGTGCGACCACCACCGGTCGCCCGGCCAGAGAGCTTGCACGAAGGCCCGCCCCGACAGGATGACCAGCGGCCAGATCAGCGGCACCAGCAGGGGAACGAGGTGGGCCTGGATGCTCCACACGTCGGCGTAGCGGTAGAAGCGATAGCCGAGGATGCAGGTCTCCTCGGCCACCCACCCGGCGAACGCCAGCGACGCGTAGCTTGCCAGCAACGCCCGGGGTGGCTCGTAGCGCGACATCCACAGGAGCGTGACGACCACGATCGCCACGCACCCGATCTCGAACACGGTCTGCGGCATGCCGTCGCGGGACTCCTGGGGTCAGCGCTAGAAGATGACGCCGAGCGAAAGGCGGGAGATGAGGTCGACCTTGGGGGAGAAGACCTGGCCGAACTGGTGGATCTTTGCGGCGTTGTCCTCGTCGATGCGCAGCTTCTTTTCCGGGTCGTCCGCGTTGGTGTCCACGGTGAGACCGATGCCCCAGGCAATGGTGAAGAAGTCCCACCGGTTGTGTCCGCCGATCATGCCGCCAACGCGCACCTCGGTGTGCTCGATGTCGGTGTGCTCGTTTTCCATGAGCGGGCCTTCGTAGTCGGACTGGTAGTGCATGGCGTTGATTTGCACCAACGGACGCAGGACGTACCCGGAGAAGGCATCGCCATCGAGCCAGATGCCGAGTCCGGCGCCGAAGCCGAAGCCGGACTGTTCGAACTCGTCGAAGATCATGGGCTGGGTGGCGAGCATGGGGACGGCCTCCACCGTGAGCCAATCGAGCAGCTTGTACTCGATCTCGATGGAGGGGCGTCCTCGCAGGATCCAGGAGAGCGGGTCGAACCGCACGGAGAGCATGTCCTCGGGGGGTTCCTCACGGGGAGGAGGAGGCGGTGGCCCGCCGTAGCCTTGGTTGTAACCCTGGTTGTTGCCCTGGTTATACCCGCCGGGCTGCCCGTAGCCTGGCTGGGGTTGCCCATAGCCTGGCTGGGGTTGCCCGTAGCCTGGCTGAGGTTGCCCATAGCCTGGCTGAGGCTGTCCGTAGCCGGGAGGTGGCGGCTGGTACTGCGCAGAAGCGGAAGCTCCAAGAAGCAACAGGGCGGATCCCACGCCCGTTGCCAGCAAGCGGATCGCAGTCTTCATGGGAGGACAGCATAAATGGCCAAGGGGGTTCGCGCCAGTCCCCCAAGGTCAGATGGGCTCACGAGCCACCTTGGAGGGGAAACATCCCAGGTGCTCGGAGGTACAGCGGTTCCAGAGAGGTTCACGGTGGCCGCACGCCTGCGAAATGCGTTGCCGCGGTTGCCCGCCCTGTCCCGCGCAAGGTATGCTTCATCGACTTGTTCCGGCACGCACACGGGTTGCTGAACGCCGGGGCGTGGAGGCTTGGATGCGCATTTCCTTCGTGTTTCGGGCCGGCTTGGCAGCAGCGGTCCCCGTCGCCCTCACCGCAATGCTTGCTGCCTCGTGCAGCGCGAACTCCGAGGACAAGTCCTTCGGCAACGGAGGTGGAAGCGGGGGCAGCGGGGGCGGAACGGGCGCCACGAGCGGTACGGGTGGCAGCGGCGCTGGCACGCTGTTCGACGCGTCCACCGGCGACGGCTCACTGGACGAACAAGGCGCGTGCGTGGGCGAGTCGTTCCCCGGCAAGCTCGCACCCCTCGACGTGTACATCCTGCTGGACGCGACGGCGTCGATGACCGGAACCAACGACATGCCGGTGGTGTGGCCCGACGTGGTCGCCGCCCTCAAGGACATCATCTCCGACCCGATGACCGAGGGCATCGGTGTGGGTCTCACGTTCTTGCCGAACAAGCCCCCGCCCGGGACCGTGATTCCGGGGGCGTGCGGCCCCGGCATCGACTGTGGCGCCCTGGGCCCGTGCGAATTCCTTGGCGCGGGATTCGCCTGCACCAACGCCTGCACCACGAACGCGGACTGCGGGCTCTACGGTCCCTGCATGCCCCTGATGAACAAGCGAATCTGCAACGGCGCCCTCGTTCCCAACGTCTCGTGCAACCCGCTGGACTACGGGCACCCCGTCGTCCCCATCGCCCCGTTGCCCGGCAACAAGGACGCGCTAAACCAGGCCATCAACGACAAGGACCCGGATGGCGACGCCACGCCTACCCAGCCCTCCCTCGAGGGAACGCTCATCTACGCCAAGCAGTACGCGAAGGACAACCCCACCCGTCTCGTGCACGTGCTGTTCGCGACCGACGGCGCACCCAACGATTGCACCTTCAACTCGATCGACGGTGCGGCGGTTGCGGCGGCCACGGCCTTCGCCAACGCCCCGGCCGTTCCCACCTTCGTGCTCGGCATCGGCGACCTCGGTGACCTGAACGCCATTGCCTCTGCGGGCGGCACGGGGGAAGCCTACCTCGCCAACGGCGCCACCGTCGCTGCCAAGCTCGTGACCGTGTTCAACGAGATCCGCGCCAACGGCGCCTGCCAGTTCCAGATCCCGCAGCCCGAAGCGGGACAGACCCTCGATTACGATCGCGTCAACGTTTACTACACGCCCTTGACGTCCACCGAGAAGGTGGCCGTCAAGTACGTGGGCGACGCAGCGTCCTGCGATCCCGTGGAGGGCGGCTGGTACTACGACGACACCACCAAGGTGAACCCCACCAAGATCCTGCTCTGCCCGGCCACGTGCGAAGGCGTCAAACTCAGCGAGGAGGGCGTGGAAGTCCTTCTCGGCTGCAAGACCATCCTCAAGTAACCCGCCCGCGCGTGGGACCAAGACGCGCTCCCCGGCATCCAAGGCAACATGCCCCGAGCTGTGCTGTTCGTCGTCTTCCTCGCCATCGCCACCGCCGTGGTGGTCGGATGGCACTACTACCTTTGGGCCAGGCTCGTGCGCGACGTCCAGCCCGCGGACCGCTGGCGCAAGGCAGGAAAGATCCTGTTCGTCGTGCTCGCCGTCGCGTTCCCCGCCGCCATGATCGCCGGACGGTCGCTCCCCGTCGGCGCCCTCCGCCCCGCTTACCTGATCGGTTTCGGCTGGCTGGGAACCTCGTTCTTGCTCGTCATGATGCTTCTCGTCACGGACCTCGGAAAGCTGGGCGTCTGGGGCGTGCGTCGCGTGGCGGGAAGCCATCCCGTCAGCCCGGAGCGAAGGCTCACCCTCGCGCGCATCATCGCCGGCGCCGTCGCGTTCACGGGCTTCACCAGCACCGCCACGGGGGCCGTCTCCGCACTCGGCGCCATCCCGGTCGAGCGAATTCGCATCCCGCTTCGCCGCCTGTCCTCGAAGATGAGTGGGATTCGTGTGGTTCAGCTCACGGACTTGCACATCGGACCGACCCTCAAACGCCCCTGGGTCGAGGGCGTCGTCGCGCAAGTGCAGGCGATCCAGCCCGACGTCATCGTGATCACGGGTGATCTGGTCGACGGTTCCGTCGAGGCGCTGCGTGAGCACGTGGCTCCCCTTGGCAAGCTGAAGGCCAAGCACGGCGTGTACTTCGTCACGGGAAACCACGAGTACTACAGTGGGGCGGACGCGTGGATCGCGGAGGTGGAGCGGCTCGGGATCCGGGTGCTACGCAACGAGAACGTGGCGATCGGCGAAGGGGAGGACGCCTTCTATCTCGCGGGGGTGGACGACTGGGAGGCGGCTCGTCACGGCGCCGGACATGGGCACGACGTGGCTGCTGCGGTGCGAGGCTTGGACCCGGGGCGAGAGGTCGTGTTGCTCGCGCACCAGCCGCGCAGCATCCGGGACGCCGTGCGCCACGGTGTGGGGCTTCAGCTGTCGGGCCACACGCACGGTGGGCAGATCTACCCCTGGTATCACTTCGTGTTCTTGCAGCAGCCCTACGTGTCGGGCTTGCACCAGGTCGAGGACACCTTGCTGTACGTGAGCCGAGGGACGGGGTTCTGGGGTCCGCCCCTGCGGGTGGGCGCCCCGCCAGAGATTTCTCTGATCGAGCTCGTCCGCGCCTAACTCCGATCTTTTTGCACCCCGTCACCCGATCATCCGCACGCCGTCGATCGAAGCCCGGTTCTTCCCCTTCGCCTTGCTCTGGTACAGCTCCTCGTCCGCACGGCGAATGAGCGACCTCTCGTCGTCCCCCGGCCTCGCCATCGTCGCTCCCACCGACACCGTAGTGCGAAGCTCGCGCTCTCCGTACGGGACCGACGTCGCCTCGATCAACGCGCGGAACCGCTCTGCGGCCTGCGCGAGCCCCGGCTGGTCCACGCTCGACACGATGGCGATGAACTCGTCCCCTCCCCACCGCCCCTTCACGTCGAAGGGCCGCGACCCGACCAGCAACGTCTTCGCCACCGCTCCCAGCACGATGTCCCCCGCGTCGTGCCCATGGCTGTCGTTGATCTCCTTGAGGTCGTCGATGTCGAGCAAAATCACCCCGAAGGGCGCGCCCCCACGTGACAGCTCACTGCACAGCGATCGCAGGGTCAGGTCTGTGTATCGACGGTTGGCAAGGTTGGTCAGCGGATCGAGGAACGATAGCTTCTCGAGCTCGCGAATGCGCTGGGCTACCGCCATTCCCGTCGTTCCCTCCCGGAACACCTGCAGCGCCCCAACCACGTTGTGCGCGTTGTCCAGGAGCGGCGCGAACCGCACGTGCACCGGCACACGGTGGCCGTGCTTGTGTCGGATGAACAGCTCCGCATCGCTCGTGCGGCGATCCTGGATGGCCCTGCCGAGCAAGCATCCCGACTTGCAGATCGAGCGGCCCCGCTCGTCCACATGGACCAGGATGCCAGCGCTGCACTTCCTGCCGACGACCTCGCTCGCACCGAACCCCGTGATCGCCTCGGCCCCGCGGTTCCAGTACGTCACCTGCCGCTGGAGGTCGAACGCGCAGACGGCCTCCGAGAGGTTCTCCAGGATCGTGCGCACGAGGTTCGCGTCGGGATGCAGCGTCATGGTTGGGCTCGCGTCGAAACCACTCGTGTTTGAACATGCGTGACGCGCCCTCGATCGTCGAGTCCATGCCGACGTTGTTGCGCTTCACGATTTCATCAGGCCGGTCCAACCGTTCGGTTGTTGTTCGTTGCCAGCGACATCTTCGAACGAAGGCTGCGTCAAGGAGAGTCGCGCTGTTCGCGGAGCACGCTCAACTTGTCCCCGTCGATGGCGAGGACCTGCGCCCGCGCGGACCCGTAGTGCGAAGCGAGCCCGATGTCGATTCGCCACACGCGATCGTTGCAAGCCGAGGTGATGCCACCCTTCTGCGGCGTGTGGCCGACCACCATGCGCTTGGCGCCCACGTGGTCGAGAGCGGTCGCGAGCACGCGGCAGTCCCGAGCGTCCACGTCGGGTGAAGAGTAGCGGCGGTTCCAGGTTGGCGCGTCCTCGCCATCCATGATGGGCGGTGGGTTGGGCCGGTCACCGCGCATCCACGCCTTGACCTCGCGGTTGAGCTTTCCGAGCCCGTAGCGGATGTGCTTGGACAGTACGCCGCCGTGGACGAAGAGCGTGTCGTTCACCATCACCACGGTGTCGAGGCGGGCGAGGCGCAAGGCGTAGGGGCCGCCGGGCGCAAAGGCCAGCCCGCGCGCCCGCTCGTGCTGCTCGAACCGCTCGCCGAGTCTCGGGTTTGGCGGCGACGTGACGTTCTCGAAGGTCGTGAAACCGCCACGTGTCACGTACCGAAGATCGCCCGCCACGTTCATGATCTCATGGTTGCCATGCAGCGCGTACACCGCGCCGCCTGCCTTCTTCGCCTCGTCTCCCAAACGGTCGAACAGATCCAGAATGGCTCGCTCGTCATCGCCCCGGTCCAGCACGTCCCCCGTTTGCACGAGCACCGTGCTGCCGCCAGACCACGCGTCCTTGTCGTCGATCACGCCTGCCGTACGCAACGCGCGGCGCGTGGCGTCCATGTCCCCGTGCAAGTCTCCTACCGCGACCACCCGTCCCGTGGTGCGGAACCGGTACGAGGTGTCCGTCTCCTCGAGGCGCGCCGACTCCGCAGGCGGCGTCGTCGACGAGGGAGCAGTCTTTGCCGGTTCGGGGGGCGTGCGATCGCAACCCCACAAGAGCGCGAGAGCCAGGGACCCGAGAAGACAGCGTCGAGACAGGAGTGCCATCACCCCGACACGCTATGGGCAACGGGGGATCGGTGCAACCTCGGAGCGAGCCTCGGGGCGAGGCGGTCGTGTGGGCCGCAGTGCTCATGCTCGTGCTCGTGCTGATGCTCGGAAACCGAGACCTACGGTGCGGACGCCGCTGCCCTCTTGTCGATCCGGTCCATCGCCTTGCACCACGGTTCTTTGGGATACCCTAGCTGGTCCACCAGAGCGCAAAGGCGTCGCGCGTGGCCGAGATCCGGCTCGAGGCCCTTGGTGATCGCGCGCTTTGTGTCCGCCTCCACCCGCGAAACGAGTGCTTCCTTTGCCTCCGGTGAGAGAGACACCCCTGCGCCCGTCAACAACGTCTTCACGTGGGCCGACATCGCGTCCGCCTCGCCCCACAACGCGACGGATCCCGTCGCGCTCGCTACGTAGGCCCTCCAGAACCGCTCTCCGCTCGGGGTGTCCTGACACGGCATGGCCGACGCGCCGACGAGCAGGTCCTTCGGGGTCAAGCCCTTCGACGTCACCCGCACGAGCAGCTCGCGGGACGGTCCCGCCAGTGGCTCGTCGTTCTTGTCCCACTGTCCCGCCACCGCGCGTTCAGCCATGACGGAGCAGGCGGCCACGTAGGCCTCTCGCTCTCTCTTTCGGGCGCACTCCTGGTCCCTCTTCGCCACCGCATCGAGCTGCTCCGGTAGCGCGTGCCCCTTGTCTTTCGGATCCACCTCGCCCGCGCATGGGTCTGCATTCCCAACCGCGCTCGCGATCCGGTCACGGGCACCGGCCACCACGACGTGATGCCACGCGAAAGCGGAGGCTACCGCCGCAAGGACGGCTACCACTGCGCCCACGCCACCAGCCATCACGATGCGCCGACGAAAGACGACCCGGCGGATCGCAGGGTCGTCGGCGAGCGAGGCGCCGGCCTGGTCGATCATTGTCTCCCAACGAGCCACGGCCTCCGCAAGCGCGCTGACGGGCTGCGCGATGTGCTCGTCGAGCGCGTAGCGCGCCGCGATGGCGCGCAGGTGCTGGCTCGCGGCCTCCGGCTTGGTCTGCGGCGGTACGAGGGACCCCAGCGCCCCCACGAACTGTCCCACCGAGCCTCGAGCCACTGCCTGACAGCGCGCCACCTCCTGCAGCAGCGTCGCCACGTCACCGGCCGGCATCGCCCTCTCCACCACGTCGCGCGGAAGACGAAGCGAACGCGTCACGTCGTCGATGCCCTTCTCGTATCCTGCCTTCAGCCGATCCGCCCCGAGGGCCTCGAGCCCCTCGGTCACCTGCCCGCGCGCAAGCTTCTCCACTGCCGCCCGCAAGGGTTCCATGCTCGATCGGACGAACGGGGCACCAAACGTGGGGGCCATGATGGTCATGCGTCGCGAGGCGTGCTCGAAAGCACCGACGCAGTATGCCAGCACGCGCGCGACGTTAGCAACGGCTCGTCTGCGCACGTTGCCCCCCGCCGCTCGTGAGCGCGTGCGGGACGACTCCTGGCGCGCTCTGCGTCGTCTCGTTGGCCCGTCTCGTTGGCCCGACGATACCCGTCGTGATAGCTTTCGCGGCCAGAAACATGGACATGAGTCAAAAGAAGCTTCGCGTCGCCGTCCTCGGCGCCACCGGCATGGTCGGACAGCGATTCCTCGCCCTGCTCGAGAACCACCCGTGGTTCGACGTGGCCGTGGTGGCCGCGAGCACGCGATCTTCCGGCCAGACCTATGCGGAGGCCGTGAAGGACCGATGGGCCCTCGCCTCGCCCCTTCCAGCCGCTTTCGCCTCCCTGCCCGTCCAGGATGCCTCGGCGGTGGCAAGCATCGCCCCTGGGGTCGACTTCGTCTTTTGCGCGGTGGACATGCCCAAGGACGCCACTGCCCAGCTCGAGGAAGCCTATGCGAGGGCGGAGACCCCGGTGGTCTCCAACAACTCGGCCCACCGCGCCACACCCGACGTGCCCATGATGATTCCCGAGATCAACGCCGGCCACGCGGACGTGATCCCCTTCCAGCGCAGGCGCCTCGGCGTCACCCGCGGCTTCGTCGCGGTCAAGCCCAATTGCTCGCTGCAGAGCTACGTACCCGCGATTCACCCGCTGATGGACTTCCACCCCAAACGCGTGGCCGTGAGCACCTATCAGGCCATCAGCGGCGCCGGCAAGACGTTCGCTTCGTGGCCGGAGATGACCGACAACGTCATCCCCTACATCAAGGGCGAGGAGGAGAAGTCCGAGCAAGAGCCGATGAAGATCTGGGGCCGCATCGACCACGGCGTCATCGTCCCCTGCACCGAGCCTCTCCTCAGCGCACAGTGCATTCGGGTCCCCGTGACCGACGGTCACCTCGCCACGGTGTTCATTGCGTTCGAGAGGCACCCTGCCCGCGAGGAGATCCTGTCTCGCTGGCGGGACTTCGCCGGTCCTCCCCAGCGCTTCGACCTGCCGAGCGCTCCCAAGCCGTTCCTCACCTACTTCGACGACGACACGCGACCGCAAACTCGGCTCGACCGTGACCTCGGGTCGGGCATGGGCGTGTCCGTGGGACGCCTGCGAACCGATTCGATCTTCGATTACCGGTTCGTGGCCCTCTCGCACAACACCGTGCGAGGTGCGGCCGGAGGAGCCGTCCTCACCGCGGAGCTCCTGACCCACGAGGGCTACATCACCGCGAAGTAGCGTCTCATCCCGAGCCCGATCCCGGAGAACCGCAGAGGACGCAGAAAGCACAGAAGGGGTTGTCGCGGAGCTTGGCAGCGCGCGTGAAGCAGGGTCGTGACAACTCCGCCGCCGTAGCGACTCGGCACTGCCGACTCCAGCGTTGTGCGCGGCTATCAGGGCAAATGACGCACGACAACCACCGTCGTCGACGCGTCCGACACGCTCATCATCGCGCCACTCTCCCCCACGCTCACCGCAACCCAGCTCGCACCGCCACGACGCAACTGCGACGGCCTCTCCGACCACGCAACGGGACGCAGGATCGGTCCCGTCTCGGTGGCGTCGCGCACGTGCTCCCACCGCAGCGTGGGCCCGATGCTCCCGCCGAAGCCCGTGTCCTCCATCGTGTCCACGAACCAGTACCGCTCGTCCGCCGTCGTCGACGTCGCGACCTTCCCCTCGAGGCCGACCAACAGCAAGGCGGTCGCGAAGTCCACGTACCACTCCGACAAGGGGCGTCCGTCGACAGGGCGGAGGCGGTCCCAACCGGACTCGCTCGACGCGAACCCCTGGATGTACGCGAGTCCCCCGGCGTCCTCGATCACCGTGCCTCCCCCCTTCACCGTCATCGCCCCCGCCTGATCGAACAGATACTCCTGCACGAGGGAGCCGAAGCCGTAGGAAGCAAGGTTCGCCGTAGGCTCCTTGATGTAGCCCGGCGCCATCAGACGCCACAGGGACATCTCCTCCGGGTGCTCGAGCGCCGCCACCGCAGGCCACGCCCACGATTGCCCGCTCCACCCCATCACCACGCTCGCCAGGCCCTCCACCGCATAGATGTCCGCGTCGACCCACGCAGGGACCGTGGTCGGGTCCGACAAGAACGGCGCCATCCGACGGCCCAAGTACGTGAGCTGCGCCACCTCGTGGGACATCAACGTCGCCGTCTCCCATGTGGGAATCGCCACGTCCACGCCTTGGGCGTACACGACCTCGCCATGGTCGTACGTCACGGGGAACGTCCCCGGGGCGAACAGCGTGGCCGACGGGTAGCTGAACGCAGCCACGGCAGCGGGAATCACGTCCGTGAACAGGATGTCGATCTTGCCGTTGGCGTCGACGTCCGTGGGCTCGCCCACCATCGCCTCGGCGCGAGGCAGGACCGCTTGGTCGAGCCGCTGCAACAGGTCCGAGAGGATCGCGTCGGGCAGCTGCGAGCCGGGAGGGGACGACGTCTGATCCTCCCAGAGTTGCACGTGTTGGCCCGAGGCGCGAAGCTTGGCGGTGCGAGCCAGGGTGACCGCACCACCCGCATCGTAGTCTGGGACATGGAACACGCGGTCGCCCGTGTCTTGCGGTACGGGCCCCGGGAGTGGCTTGGGCGCATGCGGGGCGGGCTCGGTTTGCACAGGCATCCGGGCCAGCATGGCCGCCGTGCCGGACCGTTTTGCACGGGACAAAGGAAGCTGCGCAGCGCGAGAAGCGAGAGACGTCGGGTCCGTCGCCGCACCGGAGATGCTCAGGGGATAGTCGATGAGGTCGTCGGCGGACACGTCCGTGTGCACGACGGCAACGGCGTACCTCCCCGGGCTCAACGCCATCGTGGCACCCACACCCTTCACGCGAACCACTTCCCCCAGAGGCGCGGCGGACGTCTCACAGGCGCCGCTGGCGCACGCCTCGTCTTCGGCGCAGGTCGCGTCGACCTCGAGCAATGTCCCTGTGGGGTCACAGACCATCACTTGCGTGAAGTCGCCGGAGCACTGCTTGGATCCGGGCGTGCACGCGCGCGACACGCACTTGGAGCTGTCGGTCGTGGGCACGCACACCGTGCTGCTCGGACAGGGCGTGCCTACGAAGGAGAGCCGGTCCGGCGAGCAGGTGGAGCGGTCGGGGTCCGCAGGTCCTCCCTCGCACCGGGACTCCCCGGGGGCGCAAACGGGTTCCGCACAAGCCCCGGTGGCACTGTCACAAACCAGCGAGCCCGCACACGGCTCGGTCGACCAGCCCGCCCCATCCGCCGAGCACACGGACCTCGCCGCCGTTCCCGGACTCCCCGTACACTTAGCCGCCCCCGGCTCGCATCCCGCGCTCACGCTCGCGCAAGCCCCGCTGGCCGGGTCGCATGCTGACCCCGTCGGGCACGCCTTCTCGAACCACCCTCTGCCGTCCGCGCGGCACACTTCGTAACTCTTGTCGCTCGCCGCACCGCACCGCTGGGCCCCCGGGTCGCATGTGTCCCCAGGAACCGGAGGCGGAAGATCACCAGGGTCAGGGTCCGTCGACGGACACCCCGGCAAGAAGACCATGCACCCCACCGCCGCGAGCCATGCGCCTCGCAGACCATCCCCGCACAGGAACGAACCCATGAGCCAACCTCGACCAAGCGCCCCTCGAAGGAGCGGAAAGGAATAAGAAGACCCACGAAGAGTAGCACGCGAGGCCTCGCGTGCATCCTCGTGCCGCGGGGTCTTGCTGTGCGAGCCCGAGCCCGCCCGCCTCGGTTGGCGAACCGGGCATGGGAGAAACCACAGAAGGCGCAGAAGGCACAGAAGGATGGGCTTCTGGCTCGTCGTTCGAGCGAGGTCGAGACAGGATCGCTCGTCTCCGAGCCGGAACAGGCACCCACCACCGGCGCAGCCAAAACGAACAACAGCCTTTTCAACCGGGGTCTCCACAACAACGGAAACCTGTTCCCTGGTGGCGGGGCCCCGTCCGATACACAGCACCATAGGCGCGGCAGGAAAGAGCTTCCGCGCCGCGCGCACGGTCGCCTCCGCGAGCCGTGCACAGCGAGGACCCGGGCGTTCCTGTGGGGGAGCACTCGTTCGTCAATTCATCCACCGAGCCGCTCATGTCGTGAACCTGCGAGAAGGGGTCCGTGGCGCCAACGCACTGGTCCTGCACCGCAACGTCTTCCTTGGGCAGCCATCCACCATCCGACGCGCGGGACACGGTGGCATCTTCGCACCGGCCCGGTGCATAGGTATCGCCATAGGGATAGGTTGTCTTGCCTCCCTGGGAGCAGACGCCGTACCACTCACTCAGGTTGGCGTCCACCGCAGGGTCCCCGTCCTTCCCGAACAGTTCCGAGCTGACCCAGCCGTCTCCCCCGCCCACCTTGCCGCAGAGCCGTTTGCCCGCCCAGGAGCAATAAACAGTCGCGTCACACCAATCCACACAGACCACCGGCCGGTTCGGGGTCTCGTCGGGGGTGTAGGTGAGAACACAAGAGATGGAGTCGATAGGATCCGGCTGGTGGCTCTCCGGGACGTAGGTCTCATTGGCCGAACACTCGGGATGCTCGGTCCCCGGCTTGCCACTGACCTTCGTCAAGAACTCTTGGTACTGCGCCTGGGTCACCTCGGTGGTGTCGATGCAATAGGGCGTTCCGTTCGGGGCCTTCACCAACACCATGACCGGCCCTGGACGTGCGGGACACGATAGCCCCGTCGAAGTCCCACCCGCACCCGTTTCCGAGCCTCCCGCCGCTCCCGCCGAACCCGCTTGCCCCGCGGTATTGGCACTTCCGCCCGTGGCTCTGGGCTTGATCTCCCCATCACAGCCCGTCCACAGCGAGAGAGCCGCGATGAGAGCCGCGATGAGAGCCGCTATGCGCCGGGCGGAGAGGAACCAGGTCATCTCAACCGGGGTCTCCACAACAACGGAAACCTGTTCCCTGGTGGCGCTGCCCCACCCGATACACCGCACCATAGGCGCGGCAGGAAAGAGCTTCCGCGCCGCGCGCACGGTCGCCACCTCGAACCGCGCACTTCGAAACCCCGGGAACGCCGGTGTCGCCACACTCGTTCGTCAACTCCGAGACCGAGCCACTCATGTCGTGAACCTGCGAGAAGGGGTCCGTGGCGCCAACGCACTGGTCCTGCACCGCAACGTCTTCCTTGGGCAGCCATCCACCATCCGACGCGCGGGACACGGTGGCATCTTCGCACCGGCCCGGTGCATAGGTATCGCCATAGGGATAGGTTGTCTTGCCTCCCTGGGAGCAGACGCCGTACCACTCACTCAGGTTGGCGTCCACCGCAGGGTCCCCGTCCTTCCCGAACAGTTCCGAGCTGACCCAGCCGTCTCCCCCGCCCACCTTGCCGCAGAGCCGTTTGCCCGCCCAGGAGCAATAAACAGTCGCGTCACACCAATCCACACAGACCACCGGCCGGTTCGGGGTCTCGTCGGGGGTGTAGGTGAGAACACAAGAGATGGAGTCGATAGGATCCGGCTGGTGGCTCTCCGGGACGTAGCTCTCATTGGCCGAACACTCGGGATGCTCGGTCCCCGGCTTGGCGGCGACCTTCGTCAAGAACTCGCTGTACTGTGCTTGGGTCACTTCGGTCGTGTCGATGCAATAGGGCGTACCGTTCGGCGCCCTCACCAACACCATGGGCGGCCCTGGACGTGCGGGACACGATAGCCCCGTCGAAGTCCCACCCTCACCCGTGTCCGACCCGCCCGCCGCTCCCGCCGAACCCGCCTGGCCCCCGGTATTGGCACTTCCGCCCGTGGCTCTGGGCTCGCTCTCCCCATCACAGCCCGTCAACACCGTGAGAGCAAGGGCGAGGGCAGAGGGGAAGCGGACTTTCATATTCCGTTTCTACCACGTTTCTTCTCATCCAGCCATTCCGAGCCTGCCCTCGACGACCGCACCAAACCCGGCCTGCACCCGATGCGACATGCAGGTGGGACGCCTGCGCCCCCAGGGATTCCCAACACCCGCGTAACCCCCTACCGCCGCCGCAACATCTCCATCCGCTCCACCACACGCACGTAAACGTCACGACGGCTCCGTCCGCTCCACGCCGCCACCTTCCCCGCCACCGTGCGCGTGTGCACGCCCGCCGCAAGCTCCTCGTCAATGCGCGCGTCGACCTGCTCGTCCGTGACCTCGCCCTTGGGCCCTTCGTCCCACGGCCCGAGCACCACGGTGATCTCACCGACCCACTCCCGCCCCATCGACGCGACCTCTCGCACCGTTCCCCGAACAAGCTCCTCGTGAAGCTTGGTCAGCTCCCGAGCGATCACAACCTGCCTTTCCGGCATGGCATCCGCCAGCGCATCCAGCGTCTTTCCGAGACGGTTCGGAGACTCGAACAGCACGCACGGCTCCGCCCGGCGCCCCAGCGTCTCCACCAAATTCGTCAGCTCCGCCAGTCCGCGAGGGGCAAACCCAAAAAAGCTGAACGGCCCGTCCACCAACCCGGACGACGCCACGGCCACGGTCACCGCCGAAGGGCCAGGCAGCGACGTCACCTCGATCCCCGCCTTGAGCGCGCAGCGAACCAGGGCGCTTCCCGGGTCGCTCACCGAAGGCGTGCCCGCGTCAGTCACGAGGGCGACGACCTCCCCCGCAACCATCCACCCCACCACACGGTCCAGGTCGTGCTCGGACGCGTTCGCATCCAGCCTCTGCAACCTCCGCGCGTCGAGCCCCAGGTGCGAGAGCAGCTTGCGGGTGCGACGCGTGTCCTCCGCCACGATGCGACCCGCATCGCGAAGGACCTCCACGGCCCGAAGCGTGATGTCCCCCAGGTTCCCGATGGGGGTAGGAACCAGGATTAGCCTTGGCTGCCGGGCTTCTTCCTCAGCTCCTTGCATCGGACCTCCCGGGTCAGCGCGCGCTCACGGCGTCGCCCAACTCTTCCTTGAGGTAGTCCCGAAGCCGGGACATCAACCGCGCCTCGAGCTGTCGCACGCGCTCTCTCGAGATGCCAAAGCGGAACCCCAGCTCCTGCAGCGTCAACGGCTCGTCCGTGATCAGGCGCTCGTCGAAGATCGCGATGTCCTTCGGGCTGTGCAACGTGGCGCGGAAGTCCTTCATCCGGTCACGCACCATGGCATGGAACTGGCCCTCCGCGAGCTGCATGTCGGGCCCCATCGTCCCCGACGGCAACATCTCGACGCGCGAGACGGGCCGACCGTCCGTGTCGCCCACGGGTGCATCCAACGACGCTTCCCGCGCGGCGAGCCGACGGTCCATCTCCACGACTTCGTTCTCTTCGACTTGGAGGCGCTTGGCGATTTCCGCAGCGCTCGGCTCGATGCCCATGGAAGAGAGCCGCGCCTTCTCCTTGTTCAGGTTGAAGAAGAGCTTGCGCTGCGCTTGCGTCGTCCCGAGCTTCACCAGCCGCCAGTTGTTGAGAACAAAGCGCAGGATGTACGCGCGAATCCACCACGCTGCGTAAGAAGACAGCTTCACGCCGCGGTACGGGTCGTACCGCTTCACCGCCTGCATCAGCCCGATGTTCCCCTCCTGAATCAGGTCCATGATGTTGCGGTAGGCACGACGGTACTCGTACGCGATCTTCACAACCAGCCGCAGGTTGGACGAAACCAGCGTGGCCGCAGCTTCAACGTCGCCCGTCTCGGAGTACTTCACGGCCAGGGAATGCTCTTCGTCGGGCGTGAGCAGAGGGTGCCGCTGCACTTCGCGCAGGTAGGCCTGGAGCGGATCGAAGTGGGTGATCGCCGACGACTTCGACTCCTTCACCCTGGGCTCCGGAGCGCCGAGCGAGAGCGGCTCCTCGGGCGTCTCCTCGACCAACTCCGCGGACACCTCGATCACGTCCCCGTCGTCCTCGTCCTGCCCATCGTCCGACGACTCCTGCTCCTGCTCCTGGCGCTCGACGGTCTCCCGAGACACCGCTGCCTTCCGCGTTCCCGGTACGCGCCCACTGGGACGGGCTTCCGACTTGTTCCTCACGCGCGGCGCCACACGTCACTCCTTCTTCGAGGCTTGGGTTCGAGGGAGCTTGCACGCTTCCGTTCACGCTTCCGTGTCACGCCCTCGACAGTACCATCATGCAAGGCTTGATCGCAGAGGCAACGCTCAGGATTCCCCCGGGGGCACTGAACGCACGCCGCGCTTCTCCTGGTAGCAAGTTCGGCACAGCACTTCCTGGAACTTGCTCGGCTGAAACGGGACGTGGGCCGTCGACCCGCACTTGGAGCAGACCGCGGCGAACATGGGCCGCGCAGCGCGATGCCGCGCTCGCCCGCTTTCATATCCCACACCGCCGGTGCGCTCGACAGGACCTCTCCCATCGCGGCCCGAACGACGCGGCTCCGGAAAGTCGCCCGCCATGGGGCTGCGATACTCGTTGGGGTCACCCGTGTACTGGGGCTTGTCCGGCGTCGCCTTGGACCGGACAAACTGCGAACGGCACAAGCTGCATCGCGTGGGTGCATCCGTCGGCCGATCACTGCGCGGCATGTGCACGAAGGTGACGCCGCAGTCCTCGCAGACGATATCCAATTCGTTTTCCATGATGTCAGGCTCAGCTGGGTGGAGTCGCTCGGGAGGAGGACACCGAGCATACCGAGGCGGCTCAGAGGCCGTCCGGGAGCCTGCCACGGACGCGCCAACGGTCAAGCCACTGTTTCATCTTTCAACTTCATCTTTCGACAACGCTGGCGCCGCCATTGACACGCACCGTCCGAACCGTCTAGTGCAGGGGCACCCATACGCGATGTCATCCCATTCCCTCGAGCTGACTGCAGGCGACTTCGACGCCTACCTCCCGGAGCGGGCAAGCTCCAACGCCTTTTCCCGTCCGCGGCTCGAATTCAAGCAACGCGCACTGGGCTGGGCAAGACACGTCGTCGACCGGCTCCAAGCCCTCGACATCCCGATGGACGTCCACGCTTCGGATGAGCACCCGAGCGTCCGCAACGGACACCGGGTCGACTGCCAGTGGGTCTTCTTCTGGCGGTCCCTGGAGCAACGCCAGGCTCTCGACGCCCTGCTCGACCAGCGCGCCGGCATCGCGGAAACGTTGCGGGACCCGTCCCCCTACTACCGGCATGCCTTTCTCGCCCTGCGCCTCGATTCGGAAAAGATCGAGGTCTGCGCCCAGCTGCACCCCGATGCCTGGGTCGACTTCCAAGCGTTCCGCGCAAGACTCGCCGTCGAGCAAGGCGCAGCAACCGTCGTCAACGCCCTCCTCGCGCTCCCCGAGCAGTTCCAGTTCGGAATCTCCGGTCGCGCGACCGAGCCCGTCACGGCCGCCTCCGCCGATACCCTGCGTGAGCTCGCCGACCGATTGCGCCCCGAGGGCGCGGCGTTCTGGGTCGGTTGGTCCGTGACCCGAAGCGTGGCCGTCGAACACCTCGAGATTCTCGACGAGCAACTGGAGGACGCACTGGCCGCCCTCGGGCCCGTGTACCAGCACCTCGCCTGGCGCAAGGACGACGACACCTCCGGTCTGAGCCACACGCTGGAGTCGATGCGCACCGAGTTGTCCCAAGCGGCAGCCCGCCGCACCGAGTCGGAACGGAAAGAACAAGAGCAATCCGAGCGTCTCCGGCAGGAACAGACCGAACGCTCCCGCGAACGAACCAGGGAGCGCGTGGAGTACGACACGAGCCGCGCGCGTCCCACGCTCGCCACGCTCTTCAAGCCGGCTGCCCCCGCTGCCTCGGGCGCCTCACCAGAGCCTGCAGATCACGCCGTACCGGTTCCTCCGGCAGCCCTCCCCCATGGCCGCGACGACGCCCCACGGCCTCGAGACAAGACCACCGCGAAGCCCCCTCGTCAGCAGGAAGCCGTCGCACCGCCGCAACGACCTGCTCCCCCGCCCGCGTTCATCGCCGGGGGAGCGATCGACAAGGGAGCCCAGGTCCGCGTTCTCTCCGGGCCCTTCGCCGGCAAGGTCGGCGTCATCGGTGAGGTCGATGGCAGAGGGAGCGCACGCGTCCTTCTCGGCCTGCTGTCCACCCGCTTGCTCACCGACCAGCTCGAGGCCGTCGTCGAAGCCAAGGACCGACCCTCCATCCAGTCCTCCCACCGGAAGAACGGCTTGCTCGGGCGGTCCGGCAAGTAACGGAGCGACCCCAAGGTCGAGCGGGTCATCCCATGCTCGAGTCCGTGAGCAACGCCCGTTCCGATCGAAACACCCTTCGCGCCCAGCTGCGAAGACAGCTGCCCTCCTACGTCGGCGGGGCGGTCCTCCTCGCCGTGCTCCAGACGCTCATGAGCGTGCGCGACCGCCTGTTCAAGGTCGGGGTCGATGCGGCCATCGCGGCCGACGAGTCCGCCACCACGCGCACGGTCCTTTGGATTCTCGGCCTCGTGGTGGTCGCCGCTGGCATCCGTGTGCTCTCACGCATCACGATCTTCCACGCAGGCCGCAACGCCGAGTACCAACTGCGTGCCGACCTGATCAGCCATCTGCACCGACTGGGCTTCTCGTTCTTCCAGAAAATGCCCACCGGCGAGATCATGAGCCGCGCCACCAACGACCTCGGCCAGGTCCGCCTCCTGCTCGGCTTCGGCGCTCTCAACGTCATCAACACCCTCTTCGCCCTGATCAGCGCCATGTCCGTGATGATCGAGGTCTCCCCTCGCCTCACCCTCGCCGCCCTCGCCCCCTTCCCTCTGCTCATCCTCGTCACGCGACTGTACGGACGCATCGTCTTCGCCCGAACCACTGCCAACCAGAAAGCCCTCGGCCAGCTCGCCGACCGCGTCCAGGGAAGCCTCGCCGGCGTCCGCGTC
Organism: uncultured Polyangiaceae bacterium; assembly: GCA_964488865.1. Taxonomy (GTDB): domain Bacteria; phylum Myxococcota_A; class Polyangia; order Polyangiales; family Polyangiaceae; genus MWCO01. The sequence goes on from CAZAWR010000049.1 coordinate 64,736, forward strand.
GTCCGCGCCTTCTCCCTCGAACACGCCGAACGCAAAGCCTTCGACCACGCCAGCGAACAGTACCTCGAAAAAGCCCTCGCCCTCGCACGCGCCCGCGGCATGCTCGTCCCCATGATGGGCGCCATCGGCGCCGTCGGCATGCTCGTCGTCTTCTGGTATGGCGGACACCTCGTCCTGCAAGACTCCATCACCGAAGGCGACTTCATCGCCTTCTGGGCCGCCCTCGCACGCCTCACCTGGCCCATCATGGCCTTCGGCTTCGTCATCTCCATCGTCCAGCGCGGACGCGCAGGCTACGCTCGCATCAAGGAAATCCTCGACGTCGAGCCGGACGTCGTCGACGGACCGGAGCTGGAACTCCCCCGCGTTCGGGGAGACTTGCGCGTGCAAGACCTGCGGTTCGCCCACGGTCAACACCAGGTCCTCTCCGGCGTCAGCTTCCACGTCCCCGCAGGACAATCCCTCGCCATCGTCGGACGCGTCGGGTCAGGAAAGTCCACCCTCGCCGCCCTCACCGCGCGGCTGCTCCCCACGCCCGCCGGCACCGTCTTCCTCGACGATCACGACGTGTGCGACCTGCCCCTGTCCACCGTCCGCCGCGCCATCGGGTACGCCCAGCAAGACGCCTTCCTCTTCAGCACCACCGTGGCGCGAAACATCGCCTTCGCCCTCGATGACCCGGACTCCGACGAGAGCCTGAAGAAGGTCCGGCTCGCGGCGTCCGAAGCCCAGATCCTCGACGAGGTCGAGAGCCTGCCCGACGGCATGGACAGTGTGGTCGGTGAACGCGGCCTGCAGCTCTCCGGCGGACAGAAACAGCGTGTGGCGCTCGCACGCGCCCTGCTGTACGAGCCCGCCATCCTCCTGCTCGATGACCCCCTGTCCGCCGTCGACGCCCGCACGGAGCGCGCCATCCTCCAAGCCATCGACCGACAGGCCCAGCGACGCACCGTGGTGCTCGTGACCAGCCGCGTCTCCGCCGCCGCACGATGCCACCGTGTGGTGGTGCTCGACCATGGACGCGTCGTGGAGGAAGGAACCCACGACGAGCTGGTCCAGGCGGGCGGCATCTACGCACGGTTCGCGGAAGAGCAACGCCTGCAGGGCGAAATCGAAGCGCTCAGCGCAGGATCGACGGGAGTGGCGCCATGAGCAAGAGCGCCCCCGCCTCTCGCACCGAACGCGTGCTTCGCGCCTTCCACGAAGAATCGGACCTCGTCGGCGTCATCGACCGACGTCTGGTGATGCGACTGTGGCCTTTCGTGCGCCCACAGCGGACCGGCCTGCTGGTTTCCATGGGGCTGCTGGTCTTCATCTCTGCCTTGGCCCTCGCCCGTCCCCTCATCATGCGCAGCGCGTTCGAAGGCGGTACGTCGCACGACCTCACCCGCGCCGGCTTCCTCCTGCTCGGCGTCGTCGTCTTCGAGCAGCTCCTCACCTTCGCGCAGATGTACTCCATGCAGATCGTGGGAGCGCGCGCCATGCACGACCTGCGACGCGGCGTCTTCGCGTTCCTCCACGCCCAGCGCCTCCAGTTCTTCGACCGTCGCCCCATCGGACGCCTCGTCACGCGCGTCACCAACGACACCGACTCCATCGGCGAACTCTTCGGCTCCGGCGCCCTCAACGCCTTCGGCGACATCCTGCGCCTCGTCGGAATCGTCGTGCTCATGCTCGCCCTCGACTGGCGCATGTCCCTCATCGCCTTCGCCCTCGTCCCGTTCATCGGACTGCTCGTCGAGCTCATCCGACGCGGCGCCCGAACCGCGTTCCGTCGCATCCGAACCAAGCTCGCCCGCCTCAACGCCTTCCTCAACGAACAGGTACAAGGCATCGCCATCGTCCAGAGCTTCTGCCGCGAAAAGCAGAGCGCGCAGGAGTTCGACGACATCAATCTCGCCTACCGAAACGCGCACTTCCGAGCCATCTCCTTCGAAGCTTCCCTCGACGCCACCATCGAGATGGTGTCGAGCATCTGCATCGCCTCGATCCTCTGGTACGCCGGCTTGCGAACCCTCGGCGCCGAAGTCTCCTTCGGAACCCTCGTCGCCTTCGTCGCCTACATCGAACAGTTCTTCGGCCCGATCCGCGACCTCAGCTCCCGTTACACCATCTTCCAGTCCGCCATGTCAGGCGCCGAGCGCGTCTTCGATCTGCTCGACCACCCCGAACCCGACGCCGTCGTGCAGACCGCCAATACACGCCACGGCAAAGACGACCTCGCGTTCGAGCTCGATCACGTCACCTTCGGCTACCGGCCCGACGCTCACGTGCTGCACGACGTCACCCTCCACGCGCGCTCAGGAGAAAAGATCGCCATCGTCGGCCCCACAGGCTCGGGCAAGTCCACCATCGCCTCCCTGCTGCTGCGCCTCTACGACGTGGACGAGGGGGTGGTGCGGGTGGCAGGTCGCGACGTGCAAGCGGGCGACCGTCGCGAGACGCGACGATGGTTCTCGGTGGTCCCGCAAGAGCTCTACCTGTTCTCGGGAACCATTGCCTCGAACATCGCCGTGGGCCAGGACGAACCGGACCGGGCTCGCGTGGAAGAGGTGCTGCGACGCGTGGGCGGCGGCGAGCTCATCGACGAGCGCCCCGGGGGCATCGATGCCCGCGTGGACGAACGCGGAGCCAACCTGTCCGTCGGGCAGCGACAGCTCGTGGCCTTCGCGCGAGCCCTGTACCGAGACGCCCCGATCCTGCTTCTCGACGAGGCCACGGCGAGCGTGGACAGCACCACGGAAGCCCGGCTGCAGGCTGGGCTCGCGGAGCTGATGAAAGGGCGAACGGCGCTCATCATCGCGCACCGCCTGTCGACCATCCGCTCGGCCGATCGGATCGTGGTGCTGCACCATGGCCGCATCGTGGAGCAGGGGCCTCACGACGAGCTGATCGGGCGTGGTGGCTTGTATGCGAAGCTGCACGCCCTTCAGCTGGCGAGGGAGAGCAGCGCTCCGGGGATGAACATGCCGCCCGCTACTCGCAAAGAGTAGGTCGCGTCCCCAGGCTCACTAGTCCCAAACCAAGCACTGTTCGAAGAACGTGCTTGGGTTTGGGGCTATCCGA
>CAZAWR010000050.1:0-66079 GCA_964488865.1 uncultured Polyangiaceae bacterium
TCGAAGGCGAGGCGTTTTGGGGTGAGCCGCGGTGAGCGCGGCGAGGGGGCTTTGCGAAAGCCCCCTTAGAAGAACCTAGACCCAAAGCAGCGCGGAGCGCTTGATTTGGGACTAGCCTTGGGCCTTGCTCATCCCCCACGCGAACAGCTCGTCGTTCACCCGCGGCCTCACCTCTTGGATGGCCGCACTATCCCTTGTCGGATAGACCCGATTCGTGAGCAGCACGACCACCACCTCCGCGTCGGGGTCGATCCACACCGACGTCCCCGTGAACCCCAGGTGACCGAAGGTATGGGAGCTACAGCGCTTGCCCGCGGTGCTGCTACCGTTCGAGCTCTTGCCGTCGAACCCTGCGCGAAGCGTGCTTCCAGGCCGAACGCGGATCAAAGGCTCCACGTCCTCGGGGCTCAGCCAGTCGGACCGGTCCCCCCGGCACGCATCGAGAACCGCCGTTCCAAACCGCGCCACGTCTCGCGCGGCCCCGAACAAGCCCGCGTGCGCACACGCCCCGTCCTCGGCCATCGCCCAGGCGTTCTCGTCATGCACGGCGCCACGGATCACGCCGCCCCGCCACGCCACGTGTTCGGTGGGGGCAACCCGCTCGTCGAAGGAAGGGTCCCACCGGCGCCACTGCCTGGCCGAACCGACCGCGAGGCCCAGCGGCTCGCACACCTCCTGCCGAATCAGGTCGTCCAGGACCACACCGGAGGCGCGCGCCATGGCTTCCCCGAAGAGCAGGTACCCGAGGTCGCTGTACATGGGAGCGAACCCCTCGGCCTGCGGCAAGACGCCCTCGCACTCGGGCCTGCGGGCCAAGCCCGCCTGGCGAAGGGCCTGCAACCGATCCACCTCGCCTCCCCGCTCGAGCGGCGCGTACAGCGGTCGATGGCCGTCCAACCCCGACCGATGGGCGACGAACCACGCCAACGGCACCCTGTCGCTGGGAGTCCCATGGGCGTCGCGCAGGGGGACACCCAGGGGCATGTGCCAGTCGAGCAGGCCCGTTCGCACAAGACGCGCGAACGTGAGGGCCGAGAACGGCTTGGTCAGGGAGGCGAGGTCGAAGATCGTATCGACGCTAGCTTCTTCCTGCCCGGGGGCGAGGTGTCCCGCGGCCCCCTCGTCCACGCGCCAACCGTCGGCCGACCGGTAAGCACACGCCACCACGGCGCAGGGCGAGGCCTGCTTCTCACGCACACTCCACGCAGCCAGATCGTCGAGCTCGGGGCATCGTCGAACATTCGTCATCGGCCTTGGTCGTAGGTGGATGGGGCGAGAATTGCAATGGACGGTAGCGAAGAGGGGGTGATCCACGAGCAGGTTCCCTGATCCGGAGCGAAGCCACGGGCTGAGAGAGTAACCTCCGGATCTTGCTCTATGAATGGCGAGGCGGCCTGCCACCCAGGAGGTGGGTGGTGCGTGAGGAGGGTGGGATGGGAGCCACGGGTTCTCTCGGGGCTGGACCCGAGGGGCCGACCCTGGGATGGTAGCAGCGCGGTTCCCCACAGGGTGGTGCCGCAACGAAGAGAGCCGTACTGGTCGTGAACGTGGGCAAGTCGACACCAACGCGCATCCAGCCGAGACACCGTGCCGCACATGAGGCGCGCGTGGGATGGGTCACGCTCGCGCTAGGAGGCTTGGCGTGGCTTCTGTCGGGTTGCTCGACACTCGCTTCCGGCCGACAAGCGGTGGACAGCGTCGACGTGCTCGAGAACGCGCAGGTGAACGACGACGAGATCACCGAGAAGATCGCAACGGCGCCGAGTCCTCGATTTCTCGGCATCTGGGACGGTGTGGCCTTCGAGTACGAGTACTTCGACCGCTTCGTGCTGCAGCAGGACCTGGCTCGCATCGAGAGGTTCTACCGGTCCAAGGGCTACTACGACGCGCGTGTGCGGGCAGCCCGGGTGATTCCCACGGGGGAACAAGGGCATGTGCGTGTCGAGATCGTGGTCCGGGAAGGGCCTCCAACGACGGTCAAGACCATCCAGCCGGTCGGGCTCACGTCCGTGCCCTTCGAGCATCAGGCCGCGGTGCTCGACGCCATTGCGAAGGGACCGAAGATCGGCAACCGCTTCGACGAGACGGAGTACGAGGAGACGAAGGATCGGATCCGAGCCGAGCTGTTGAACCGCGGGTTCGCGTGGGCCCAGGTCGACGGTCGGGTGCAGGTGAACCTGTTCGACCAGAGCGCGACCGTCGCGTACCAGGTCGACGCTGGCCCTTATTTCCTCGTGCGGTCGGTCACGTTTCTCGGGCTGGGGAACCTGCCCAAGGAGCCGATCCGTCGTGTGTTCGACGTGACCCCTGGGGAGCCTTTCTCGGCGAAGGAGCTCGAGACGGGCAAGACGGCGCTGCTGGACCTCGGGGTGCTGGCCGACGCGCAGACGTCCTGGCCTCGCGGGAAGGCGGATGCCGCCAGCGGGATTCCACAGGACAAGAAGGGGCGTCCGGCGGTGGACGTGGTGGTGCGGTGCACGCCGGCTCCTCTGCGTACGATCAAGCTGGGGGTGGGGACGGAGCTCGACACCATCCGGGCGGACGTACACGCCGTGGCGGGTTGGGAGAGCCGAAACTTTTTGGGCGGGTTGCGCAAGTTTGCGATCACCGCGAAGCCCGGCCTCGTCCTGTTTCCGACGAGGGTCGGCCAGTTCGATTCCCCCGATCGCTTGCTGCCGGAGGGCAAGCTGCTGGCCTCGCTCCGACAGCCCGGTTTCGTCGAGCCCCGCATGACAGGTGTGGTGCGCGGCAACGCGAGCATCTTCCCCGTTCTGCTGCAGACCGTCACGGACGACGTCATTCTCGGTTACCGCGAGCTCAAGGGCGCGGTGGGCGTCGAGCGTCCGTTTCTCGACAACCACCTGTTCGTCGGCACCTTCGTCCACGGCCAGGCCTATTACCCGTTCACCTACGTGGGTGTGCTCGACGAGGACCTTCGTCGGGTCTTCATTCGCTATGTCGAGCTGTCGACCCACCTCGACTTCCGAGACAACGGGCTTCACCCGCACGAGGGGATGTTTCTGAGCAACTCCTTGCAGTTCGCGGGGGGCTTCCTCGGCGGAAGCGTGTCCGACGTGAAGGTCCAACCGGAGTTGCGTTTGTATGCGCCTGTGTCCTCGACGGTGACGTTCGCGGTCCGCACGACCGTGGGGTTCCTGTTCCCGCGAGACTACGGCCAAGCGCTCAACGAGGAGCTTCGGGACGAGGACACGCGCGACCAGCAGCTCTTGTACTTCCGGGCGTTCTTCTCGGGCGGGCCCTCCTCCAACCGAGGCTACCCCTACCGTGCCGTGGGCCCCCACGGCCCCGGCGCCTTCCTTGCTCCCAACCTGTCTGCCACCGAGTTTCGAGACCGATGCGGCGCTGGCTATTCGGCGGACGCGTGCCGCATCCCCCTCGGCGGCCTCACCCTCTGGGAGGCATCCGCTGAAGTGAGGTACCCCATCCTCGGCCCCCTCACCGGCGCCGTGTTCGCCGACGCTTCCGACGTCACGCGCGAGGAAACCACCTTCCACTTTGAATACCTTCATCTGTCCACGGGTGCGGGACTCCGATACGACACCCCCGTCGGGCCCATCCGTCTCGACGTCGGCTATCGCGTGCCCGGCATGCAGAAGGTCGGGGGAGAGCTCGAGCGGGAGGAGCGAGACCCGGGGGAGATCTTCGGGCAACCGATCGCGTTTTCTGTCGCCGTGGGACAGGCCTTCTGATCGAACATCAAGACGCGACCATGGCGGGTGCGGGGGCCCGTGTGTGTTGGTGGGCGCGCGAGCCTCCGCTACACTCCGATCATGGCGTCGTTCGTTCGTGTCCTCTCCCGTGCCGTCCCCTTGCTGTTCTCTGTGCACGCTGTGTGGTTGTTGCCCGCATGCGGGGGGGACGACGGCGATGCGTCGGGCGGGTCCGGGGGGCAATCGGGAACTGGCGGGACGGCAGGGACCGGCGGAACGGGCGGAACAGGCGGGACCGGCGGAGCGGGAACGGGCGGGACAGGCGCAGCGGCAGGCGAGGCAGGCAGCGCGGGCGAGGGCACGGGAGGGACCGGAGGTAGCGCGCCCCTGCCACCCGAGATCCTCACGCTGGGAGACCAGACCGTGGCCGAAGACGCAACGCTCCTCGTTCCCCTCACGGTGACGTCGACAGGGTCTGCGGCACGCGTGTGGGTCGAGGGATTGCCCCCCGGCGCGCGGTTCGACGAAACCACGCGCACCATCACGTTCACGCCTGACTTCATCCAAGGCGGCGAGGCCTGGACCGTGACCGTTCACGCGTCGAACGAAGCGGGGTCGGCATCCACATCCTTCGAGATCAGCGCGCAGGACACCATCACCCCCCCCTTGCCCAGCATCGACTCGACGGTATCCGGATCGGGATATACGAAGCTCGCGGTCACGCAAACCACGGACGCCTACCTGGACAGCGGCGGACACGCGGGTCGCACGTTCTCCGCGCGGGTGTACGTCCCCGAGGGGGCATCGGCCTCCAACCGCATGCCGGTGCGGGTGTACCTCCACGGGCTCGGCGGCTCCCCGTACGACGGGACCAGCTCGGGGGGCCAGTTCCGCATCTACCCGCACGACCCGATGAACACGTACTGGTGGGGCTATGGCGACGGTCTGCCTGGCGGCGATTCCGCGGGTGCGCCGAACTACACGCAGCGTCGGGTGTTGCACCTCCTGGAATGGGTGCTTCGCACGCATCCCGGGGCCGATCCGGATCGGGTGTACGTGACGGGCGGGTCCATGGGCGGGGCGGGGGCGGCCACGCTCGGGCTGCTGTATGCGCGGCACTTCGCCTTCGTCGAGGCGACGATCGGGCAGATGGTCCCGCGCAACCACCGCCCCGCACGAATCTCGCAGCTCGAAGGTCTCTGGGGAAGCCCCGAGGACAACCTGCTGGATGGGACCTTTCTCGAGGACGGCATGAGCATGGGCGTCTGGGACCGGCAGGACCTGTGCCGCGCGCTACGAGACATGCCGGAAGCGAGGGACCAGTTCGTGTTCACCAAGCACGGCAAGGACGACCCGACGATTCACTTCGGCGCGGTCACGCACGACAGTCCCCTGACGCAGCGGTCGTATTACCGGACCGTGCAGGAGGAAGCGATCGGGCACTATGCGGTCTGGGACGAGGGGGGGCACGGGTCGGAGGACCCGGTGATGGGAGCTTCCTGGTGGGACGACGACTTCAGCTTGCTGTTCGACAGCGTGAGTTACCTGCGTCGGGACCGCGCGTTCCCTGCCTTCGCGGGGGCGAGCCACGACTGGGATCCGGGGGACGGGACGGGCAATGGCAAGCAAACGTGGAGCGACAACGCGGGGTATGCGGGTACTGTGAGCACGGCGGGGGACACGGGTTGGTCCGGAGAGATTGCCGGGGCCCTCAACCGCTTCTTGCGATGGGACACGAACGGCGTGGTGGACGAGCGCGATCGGCTCGAGATGCCGCTGTTCGTGGCGAATGGCGAGGGCAGTGACGCGCCCGAGGCGGGCTATCCGAGCCGTGGGGACCGGTTCGACGGGACGCTGCCGGTGCAGGTCGATGTGACGTTGCGGCGGGTGCGCGCGTTCAAGTGTCTGGAGGGTGAGCAGGTTCGGTGGGAGTTCGAGGGGCAATCGGGGACGGTCGAGGCGAACGCCGACGGGTCGGTGACGGTGCCGCAGGTTGCGCTGGACACCCAGCCTCGCACGCTTGTGCTCACGCGCGAGCCCGGCCTGTAGGCGCACAAGCCCCGTGACGGTCGAAGCCGTGTGAGGGAAGAGCAGGGGCGCATCTCGCTGCGCGTCCTGCTTCAACGCCTGTCCAACCGGGGACGATGAATGCCAGTCGGCGTGCAGCACATCGCGCGGACTCTTGCGGGGTGGCCCAGAAGCCACGGACTGCACGCCGTTCCTGGAGACGAATTGCAGCACCGAATGCAATAAGATTTGGCCGGACTCTCCACCCTGCGGTGGCCGTGGGTGGGGCTCCACGGACCCCACGTGTGCCCCCTGTATCGAGACCGCTTGCTGCGAGAAACTCAAAGCGGCGGGACAAAGCGTCGCGTTCTGGGCGCGCTACCACTGCTGGGGGGGCTGCGACGAAGGGGACGAAGCGTGCGGCCTCGCGTGTGATAGGTCCTATCCCGACGGTCTCGCGCTGATTATTTGGGGCGAGAGTTGCATCAAATCGTCATGCACCACTGAGTGCGAAATCGACCCTGCCCCCGTATGCGGCAACTACTTGTTCCCGGATCCCTCGGAGCCCTGCCCCGTGTGCCGCGAATCGAATTGCTGCGATGAGGAAAAGGCCTGCTGGGACGATCGGGAATGCATGCAGTTCAACACTTGCGACTGGCTCTGCAGAGGGGAGCAGACCTGCAAGGACGACTGCGCGACCACGTTCTCCGATGGCGCCGCCACGGCCGAACCGGCCTTCACCTGTCTGGCGGCTCACTGCGAGACCGAGTGTGCAGGGTGGGTTCCATGAGAGTCTCCAGCCGCCGGGCCGGCGGATCGAATCCCTGATCCTCTCCGGATGAAGCGGCTGCCGCAGGTTGCGCTGGCCGCCCAATCTCACACGCTTGTGATCACGCACGCGCCCGGCCCGTAGGCGCCCAAGCCCCGTGACGGTGGCAGCCGCATGAGAGGTGCGGGGGGTTGCGCGTCCGCGCTTTCGCGCCCATGTGGTTCACCTGGCACGAATTGTCCCGGTGCGGGGCTTGGAGGCAAGAGCATGGGCGCGGAAGCGAAGGACGAAGGGCGGCAGACGTGGTTTGAACCTTCGGAGCAGGTGCGGGCGACCTCGCGGGTCAAGGACTACGACGCGCTCCGGGAGCAAGCGGCGAGCAACCCTGTGGCGTTCTGGGAAGAGAGGGCGAAGGAGTTGTCCTGGTACGAGCCTTGGACCCGGACCCTGGACAACGACAACCCTCCCTTCTTCCGCTGGTTCGTGGGGGGCAAGACGAACATCGTGCTCAACGCGCTCGACCGGCACCAGGGAACGCCCACGCAGAACAAGCTCGCGTACGTGTGGGAGGGGGAGGACGGGCAGATCCGAACGCTCTCGTTCTTCGCGCTGAACCGGGAGGTTTGTCAGTTCGCGAACGTGCTCAAGAGCATGGGCGTGCGCAAGGGCGACCGGGTGACGATCTACCTTCCGCGGATCCTCGAGCTTCCGATCGCGATGCTCGCGTGCGCCAAGATCGGGGCCGTGCACTCGGTGGTCTACGGAGGCTTCTCCGTGGAGGCCTTGCACGGGCGCATTCAGGACAGCGAGTCCAAGGTGCTCATCACCGCCGACGGCGGTTTCCAGCGTGGCAAGGTCGTGCCGCTCAAGGCCATCGCCGACGAGGCCCTCGAGCGGGCGGGCACCGTGGAGCACGTCATCGTGGTCCGCAGGACGAAGCAGCCGGTGGAGATGCAATCGGGGCGGGACTTCTACTACGACGACCTCATGTCCTTGCCGATCGCGAAGGCAGCGGACGGCAACCGCTGCGCGACCGAGGTGATGGACGCGGAGGACCCGCTGTTCCTCTTGTACACGTCGGGAACGACGGGCACACCGAAGGCGATCGTGCACACCCATGGCGGGTACCAGGTCGGGATAACCACGACGATGAGCTACGTGTTCGACATCCGCCCGGAGGACCGGTTCTGGTGCGCGGCGGACCCGGGATGGATCACGGGGCACAGCTACATCGTGTACGGACCGCTGATTTTGGGGGTCACGTCGATGATCTACGAGGGGGCCCCAACCTATCCTTATCCGGATAGATGGTGGAGGATCATCGAGAAGGAGGGGATTTCGATCCTGTACGCGGCGCCCACGGCGATCCGGGGGCTGATGCGGTTCGGAGAGGCATGGCCGAACCGGCACGATCTGTCGTCCCTTCGGCTGCTTGGTTCCGTGGGTGAGCCGATCAACCCCGAGGCGTGGCGGTGGTACCACCAGGTCATCGGCGGCGGGAAGTGTCCCGTCATGGACACGTGGTGGCAGACGGAGACGGGGGCGTTCATGATCTGCCCGGTGCCGTCGCTGCCCCTCAAGCCTGGCTCGGCCACCAAGCCTTTCCCCGGGATCCGTGCGAAGGTGCTGCGCGACGACGGGACGGAGGCGGCGGTGGGGGAGGAGGGCAAGCTGGTGATCGAGGGCCCGTGGCCTTCGATGCTCCGCGGGATCTACAAGAGCCCGGAGCGCTATGTGGAGCAGTACTGGTCCACGTTCCCGGGGAAGTACTTCACGGGGGACGCCGCGAAGGTCGACGAGGACGGGTACTTCTGGGTCATCGGCCGGATGGACGATGTGATCAAGGTGTCCGGTTATCGACTGGGCACGGCGGAGATCGAGTCGGCCTTGGTGAGCCACGGTGCGGTGTCGGAGGCGGCGGTGATCGGGATGCCACACGAGGTGAAGGGCAACGCGATCCACGCGTTCGTCATCCTTCGCGCGGGCCACGCTGGGTCACCGGAGCTTGCGGAGGAGCTTACGCGTCACGTGGGGCGGGAGACCGGGCCCATCGCGAAGCCCGAGAAAATCGAGTTCGTGCAGGCGCTTCCCAAGACCCGGTCGGGCAAGATCATGCGCAGGTTGCTCAAGGCCCGCGCGCTGGGATTGCCGGAAGGCGACGTGTCCACGCTCGAGGAGTGAAGCGTGAGCTTGCCTTATCGTGCCGAGAGCGTCGGTTCCGACACGAGTGGTTGGTAGATTGCGGCCCGATCGAGTATCGGTGCTCCCTATGGTTCCATCGCGGTCTTCCGCCCTAGGCCCAAATCAAGCACTGTTCGAAGGACAGTGCTTGGGTTTGGGGCGTTTTGGGGTGAGCCGCGGTGAGCGCGGTTCGACCCGCAGAACCAGGGCTCCCGCCCTGCGTCCGACGGACACCCTTGCTGAATCCAGGAGCCACGCGTGAGCTGGCGCTTGCCCGAGCCGGCCTCGCCCTGGATGGGGCGCCTCGGCGCGCTCATCGTGTTGGTCGTGATGAGCACCGCCACGGTCGTGGTGTGGTGGAACGAGAGCCAGCACAGGCGCGAAGCCGTCCGAACGCACGCCTCGGACGTCTGCCGGCAAGCTTCGCGCCGGCTGGAGGTCGTGGTCGAAGGGGGCCTCACCGCCGCCAAGCTCTTCGCACGCCGTTGGACCTCGCACGGAAATCGGGACGACTCGCGAGAGCGTTTCGAGGACTTCGCCACCGCCATGGCCGCTGAAGTGCCCGGTGTGCGCAATGCACGGCTCATCCCACCCGAAGGCGGACCCGAATGGATCTCGCCCCCCACCGCCGACGGCGCCTGGAAACTGGCCCGGCACACCGAACCCGACCTACTCGATCGGGCTCGCGCGCAAGACTCCATTCTGCTCTCGGCCCCCGTGCGCCTGCCCTCCGGCCAAACCAGGTTCTTCGCCGTCCTCCCTCTCTCCGCAGACCAGAAGCCACTCGGAAGCCTCGTCGTCGAGTTCGATGTCCACGCGCTCATCGACGACGGCTTCGAGGACCGCATCCGGTCCGAGTTCGACTTCGAGGTCTTCGACGGCGACACGTCGATCTACCAGTTCGTTCCGGAGGGGCCCTCGGCAACCCATCCGTTCCGTGAACTCGGCGCAGCGTGGCAGTTCTCCATGCGCAACAGGACGTGGGAGTTCACCGTCGTGCCTCGTCGCGGGCTGGCGACCGCGGCGACGGAGTTCGGTAGCATCCCCGTGTTGGTGCTTGGCTTGATCCTGTCCGCGGGGCTGGCGGCGCTGGTGAACCTGCTGGCGCGTCGGATGGAGATGTACCGCAAGGCGCACGACCAGGCGATGGAGGAGCTCGCCGTGCGCAAGCGGACCGAGGAAGCGTTGCGCGTTTCGGAAGAGCGCTACCGGAGCGTCTTCTCCTCGGCCACCGACGGTCTTTTGCTGATCGGCGAAGATGATCGGATTTTGCAGGCGAATCCGGCGGCGTGTCGGATGCACGGCTGGGAGCCCGATGCGTTGGATGGCACGGAGATCACGGAGCTGATCACGCCCGGATCGCGCCATCTGTACCGGGCGTTCAAGGACAGGCAGGAGGGCGCTGGCGTCTTTCGCGCGGACGCGGTTCACCAGCGCAAGGACGGTACGCTCATCGACGTGGAAGTGCGGGGCAGCCGGTTTTCGACGGACGCGGAGCGCCGCATGCTCGCGATTGTCACGGACGTGACCGAGCGCAAGAGGGTGGTGGAGCGTCTGGGACTGCTCTCGCGCAAGGCGCTGATGGCGCAGGAGGAGGAGCGCGCACGGGTGTCGCGGGACTTGCACGACGAGCTCGGGCAGCTCTTGACCGCCAGCCGTTTCGAGCTTGGATGGTTGCAGAGACACACCGCCGAGATGCCGGAGGAAGCGTCGAACGCGCTGGGTCGGACGGTCGAGGCGGTCGAGAAGTCGGCGGACGAGCTCCGCCGCATCTGCCGGGGACTGCGTCCCCCCTTGCTCGACGACCTCGGGCTCGAGCCTGCCATCCGGCTGCTCGCCCAGGAGTTCGAGGAGCGGACGGGGTTGAAGGTCGACCTCGAGACACAGATGGACGAAAGCATCGACGTCAGCAAGGAAGTGGCGCTGTGCGCGTATCGCATAGCGCAAGAGGCGTTCAACAACATCAGCCGGCACGCCGACGCTCGCAGCGTGGACGTGTCTCTCGTCGGCAGCTCCAAGGAAGTGATGCTCTCGGTGTATGACGACGGCCGGGGGTTCGAGGTCGAGGAGCCATCGGCGGACGGAGGCGTGGGGATCACGGGCATGCGAGAGCGCACCAGCCTGGTCGGCGGGTCCCTCGAGATCCGTTCGGCCCCTTCGCAAGGGACGCGCGTGGTCTTGCGCGTCGCCCCCTTGAACGCTACCGCGAACGACGAATCATGACGGGGTGGTCCCCGCTTCCGACGTCGAGAAGAACCGAATCATCTCGATCATGTCGCTGATGCGCTCTTGCGCCTGGCGAATCGCGTCCCCGTACTCCGGCGCGGTGCCGGCCTTCTCGAGGAACACCTGGAACACGCTGATGGCCCGCCGGTACGCCGCGATTTTGTCCGGAACGGCCAGGGCGAACTTCGCCTCGAACTCCTGCAGGAGAATGGCCTCGTTGAAGTACGCCTCGGGCCGCGACCCATCCAGGCTTTTTGCCTTCTGAAGCTCCGCCTGTACCAGACCGAACTTGCGATCGACGTTCGAGGCGTCCATCTGTCCTCGCACGGCCAAGGCGAGCCCCAAGCGGGCCTCGTAGTCGTTGGGGGCAATGCGCAGGGCGTCTCGATACGCCCTCTCCGCCTCCTCGAACCCCCGGAAGGAGAGGTTGACCGCGGCGTGGTTCATGTGCGCCTCGAAGAAGTTGCGGTCGAGGGTCCTGGCGGTGTGAAACGACCGCGCCGCGCCCGTCGTGTCCTCCAGCTCCACCTGGATGAGCCCCAGCGTGTTGTAGATCGGGGCGTAGCGCGCGTTCCGCCGGATCGCCTGGGAGCAGACGAGCGCTGCGAGGTCCAGCATCTGCGCGCTCACCTCGGTCCGCCCCTCGCTCGTGGTGTGCATGCTCCGACGGCCCTCGAGCTTCCCGGCCTTCCTCTTCGCCCGCGAAAGGTACTGCAGCGCAAGCTGGTTGAACGCAGGCATGTACCCGTCGTCGATGGCGAGAGCTCGCTGGATGTTGAGCTTCGCGCAGCTGATGTCGTCCTCGCACCCCGCCTGGGGATGGCGCCCGTCGCGCACCATCTGCAACGACGCGAGGTTCACGAGGGCATCCACGTCCTGGAACTCCGCGCGCACGACGGCGGCCTGGATGCGATCGATGGCGGCATCCAGAGCGGGAGCCCCACGCTCCCGGTACGTCTGCAAAGCCAGCTGCACGTCGGCTCGATGTAGGGTGGGCTCGGCGGCAAGGGCGGCCTCGAACAGGGGCTTGGCTTTGCCATGCCACCCGCAGCGCTGGTTGGCGAGCCCCGCGTTGTATAGCGCCGGACCGAGGGCGGTGCCTCGTGCCCGCTCGTGGGCCTCGGACACGGCCAGAAACGTGGCTGCCACCTCGGCGCAGGCACCGTCTTCCCAGCTCCCCTGCCGGTCGTGCTGCACCATCCGCGAGATCCCCCTGCCAAACTCTGCGCGAGCTTGGTCAGGCAGCGGAGCCGGATGGGGGGGAGGCCGGGGAGGCAAGGTCGCCTGGCTGGTGCATCCCACGGCCAGCACCAGGCAAACCATCGTCAGGGCGAAGACGACAAACGGGGGCACAGTCCGGGTGGTTCGATCGCAGGACATCGTCAGCGCCCTCCCATGGCGCAGGAATCCGAACGAAGAGGTTCCGCAGTGGACTCGTCAGGGGTCGGGGGGCACGACGGACCGCCCCATGCCGGGCAAGCAACCGCACATCGGGTCGTAGTCGGGACACACGCAGGACTCGGTCTTCTCCTGCGCTCCCGGGGGGGCCGGAGCCTTCCAGTTCCGCGGGGGAGGCGTCCTGTCGGGCACTTCGTCCCACCCGCTCGTGGTCGGCGCAGGGACAACGAAGTGCCGTTCGAGCAGGGCTCGCATGCGCACCACGCGTTCGGAGCGTTCACCGTCGGGGTCCTGCACCTTGGCCTCGTCGAGGTACTGCGTGCAGGCATACCAGTCACGCACACGACACGCGGCCTCCGCTTGGTCGCGCAACGACGTGGCGCGATGCGCAGGCGACGCCGCGATGACGTCGTCCGGGTCGGCACGCTCGGTCGTCGGGACCGAGCCGAAGCCCCACCATCCCAGCGCCAGCAAGAGCACCGCGGCGATCCCGGCCTGGGTGGCCCACCGCTGCCGCAAGAGTCTTCGCAAACGGCTCACCCTCTGGCGAACGAGCGCTTGGGGCAGACCGCTCTCCTTGGCTATCGAGGCCAGCTTGTCTCCGAACAGTCCCTCTCTCACGATCCAGCCGAGCGTCCGCAGGTCCTCGGGGTTGCCCTCGACTTCCGAACGCGCCCACCGCACCAGGTCCACAGCGTCAACTTCCCCCGACGGCAACGCCGTCGCATCACGGTCCTGAGCCATGACCTGGCCGCGCGGCATTCCGGCCACGTGATCGGCCACCCGCCTTCGCGCGATGCCGAAGACCCACTTGCGCAGCTCGAGCGGGTCTTCCGGGGCCTGGGACGCGGCCAGAGCGTCCGTGAGCGTGTCCTGTACGACGTCCTCGGCGTCGCCATCGGGGAGCCGCTTGCGCGCGAACAGGACGAGCGAGCGACGCAGATCGTGGTCGCACAGCCTCAGCTGCCGCACGGTCGCTTCGGGGGTTGGGACCTGGCAAACCATGTGGAACGCACATCCGTCCGTGCGATGGAAGTGTGACACGCGCGGGGACGATTTCCGCAAAAAGTCATCCCGGGTCGCAGGCGGGCACGGAAAGATCCAGGAAGGCACGCACCTTCTCGCTCGCCCGCTCCGCCACCGGGTCTCCATGCCCTGAGCACAGGATGTCGAACCGAAGCGCACGCAACCGTTCGAGGGAGGCGAGCGCACGCGGGTGGTCTTCGCAATAGGCCGGAGCCGGCAAGTGCAATCCCTGGCGGAACGTCCAAGGAGGTCGCGCCGCCAGCAGCGCATCCCCACAAAACAAGGCGCCCGAGGCCTCGTGAAGCCACGCAGTGGAACCCTTCGTGTGCCCCGGAACGGCAATGGCTTTCATCCCGAGGTGCATGTCCCCATCCCGCAGACGGACGTCTGCCAAGACAGGAGGTCGAGCCGAGAGGTGGTACGCGATCCCGAACACCAACCCGTCGACCGGGCCCAGCCGCCAGAACGGCAGCCGACCAGGGTCGTCCTCCCTCGCGAGCACCGCGGCCTCCGCCTCGAGGCACACGACCGCAACACCACGCGCCTGCAGCCAACTCGCGCACCCCACGTGGTCGGGGTGGGCATGCGTCAAGTACAACGCCTTGATCCCCGTCAAGGACCGTAGCTGACGTCGGATCGCGCGCCCCTCGAGCGCGTGCCCCGCGTCGATCACCCCAAACCCGTCCCCCAATCTTACAACCCATACGTTCGAGACGCGGGTATGCAGGCGCCACACGCCCGGGCCGACCCGCATCACAGCTCGAACCAAGCCCCCAGACCCAGCGTCCCACCCAACTTCTCGTCGCCGATCACGCCTGCGTACCCAGAAAGGTCTGCGTACAACTCGTCGCTCAGGGGGAGGCAGAAGCCCACCACAGGACCCAGGCCCACGGACATCCGGGTGTAACTCGTGGTGCCCAGATGACCTTGCGCGTCGTCGCGAAGTCCCGTGGTAGCCGCGATGATGGTGAAGGCGAGCCGCAAGTCCAGGTACGGGAACACAGGCCCGAGTTGGAACTCGCGTCCGAGCCGCACATCGATGGTCTCGCCCCAAATTTTGCCGCCCTTCAGCGCGTATCCCGCTGGGAGCGTGTCATGTGCGATGCTCGTACCCTGCACGCCGAAGATCGTGACGCCCAGGCCCAGACGGGTGCCGTCGATCATGAAGCTCCCGGACAGCCCGCCACCGAGCGTCATGCCGTCCTCCGAGAAGTGCACGTCGGCGTCCTCGAGCATGTCCGGCTCGTCCTGAGCGAACACTTGCAACGGCGCGCCCTCGTGGCGTGTGGTCATCGCGGTCCCGTGCAGCGCAACCTTCGTGATCGCTTGCTCGGCCCGTGCCGGAAACGAGAGCACACTGAGAAGCACCAGCGAGGCGAAGCACGGCCCATGGGAGCGAGACATGCGTCGAGCGTACACCCGGACGCAAAGGGGAGGAACCGGCCCGGGTTGCCGCGGCGGACCCGCGGCGCTAGGGCTGGCACCATGGAGGCGTGATGACGGACTCCGAAGATGTCGTGCAAATGCCCATCGATGGCGTGCTGGATCTGCATACGTTCCAGCCCCGCGACGTGAAACACCTGGTCCCGGACTACATCGAGGAATGCCGCAAGCGAGGCATTCTCGAGCTTCGCATCATCCACGGCAAAGGGACGGGCGCGTTGCGCAAGTCCGTGCACGCCATCCTCGATCGCCTCCCCGAAGTGGCTGACTACCAGCTCGGCGGACTCGGGAGCGGGAGCTGGGGTGCCACGCTCGTCACGCTGCATCCCATGGCCCGACAGGAGTAGCGATGGAGGTTCACCGCATCGAAGGCACCGGCCTCGAGGTCTCCCGCGTCGCACTGGGGACTTGGGCCATGGGCGGCTGGCTGTGGGGTGGCACGGACGAGCAGCAGGCCATCCGCACGATCCACACCGCTCTCGATCACGGCATCACCCTGATCGACACTGCCCCGATCTACGGCTTCGGCGTGGCGGAGACCATCGTGGGCAAGGCCCTCGCCACCTCGACCCATCGCTCCCGCGCGGTCATTGCCACCAAGCTCGGACTCGAATGGCTCGACGACGACAGGGTGCGTCGAAATGCGAGCGGGCAGCGTGTCGTCGACGAGGTCGAGAGCTCTCTCCGGCGCCTCGGATTGGACCACCTGGACATCGAGCAGGTGCACTGGCCCGACCCGAACGTCCCGGCTCAGGAGACCGCGGAGGCGCTGGCGCGTCTTCTCGAGCAAGGAAAGATCCGCGCGGTCGGGGTCAGCAACTATTCCCCGGAACAGATGACCGAATTCGCACGCTTCGCCCCTCTGCACACGTCGCAGCCTCCCTACAACCTGTTCGAGCGCGAGATCGAAAAGGACGTGCTGCCGTATTGCCGGAGCCGCCAGATCACCACATTGATGTACGGCGCGCTGTGCCGCGGGTTGCTGAGCGGTCGTATCGGCGCCGAGACGAAGTTCGCGGGGGGGGACATCCGCGGGGTCGACCCGAAGTTCGGTCCCATGAGGCTCCCACAGTACCTCGCCGCCCTCGCAGAGCTGGAGAGCCTGGCCCAGGACCTCGAAAAATCCCTCGTCCAGCTCGCCGTGCGCTGGGTGCTCGACCAGCCCGGGTCCCACATCGCGCTCTGGGGCGCCCGCAGACCCGATCAGCTCGATCCCCTCGACGGCGTGACCGGCTGGCATCTGGCGAAAGACCAACTCCGGTGGATCGACGAAATCGTGGCCCGCCACGTCACCGACCCCGTCGGCCCCGCTTTCATGGCGCCGCCGATGCCCGAGGAGAAGTCATGACCCCCAGCCTCACGATCGCCACATGGAACGTCAACGGCATCCGCGCCCGCCTCGATCGCGTGCTCGACTGGCTCGGACGCAACCCCGTCGACGTGCTCTGCGTCCAGGAATCCAAGGCTCCCAACGAACAGTTCCCCGCGGCCCCCTTCGAGCAGATCGGCTACCGCTTGGCCCTGCACGGCCAGAAGTCCTTCAACGGCGTCGCCCTGCTCGGCCGACAAGACATGGACGACGTCGTGCGAGGCCTCGAGGGCGACCCCCAGGCGCGACTGATCGGCGCAACGGTGGGCGACGTGCGCGTGTTTTCGGCCTACTTCCCGAACGGGCAGGCGGTCGGCTCGGACAAGTACGCCTACAAGCTGCAGTGGATGGCCGACCTTCGCGACCTGCTCGCCCGCGAGATCGAGAAACACCCCCGCGTCGTGCTGTGCGGCGACTTCAACGTCGCGCCCGAGCCCCGGGACACCCACGACCCCGAGGTGTGGGAAGGCAACATCTTGTGCTCCGATCGGGAGCGAGAAGCGCTCGCTGCCCTGCGCGGGCTAGGGCTTCACGACGCATTCCGGGCCGTCCGTCCCGACGACGTCGCCTTCACGTGGTGGGACTACCGCGCCTTGGCATTTCCGAAGAACCATGGGCTTCGCATCGATCACGTCTACGTGACGGAGCCGTTGCTCGACCGCATCGCGTCGGTCACGATCGATCGCGACGCACGCAAAGGAAAGCAGTCGAGCGACCACACGCCCGTGGTGACGACACTGCGGGCGTCTGTGTGACCCCGAAGGGTTCGGCGGGGTGTCGGATCAATGCGGGAGCAGAGGAAGCACTTGCCCATTCCCTGTTCCCGGTCCCGGATTCACCAGTTTGGCCGCGGCTCTGTGTGCTCCTGCTGCGGCGATGGCATCCGCGCATCGGTGGCACCGGGCCTCAACCCGTAGCGATTTCGAACACCAAGTACTACCCTCCCCGCATGATTCCCCCAGTCGTTCGCCCCCCCTTCATCGTGTCTGCCAATGACGTTCCCGAAAAGCCCGGTCAGTACCCCCAGAGCGAGGAGGTCCTGTCGCATGGAAGGGCCATCGGCAAGGCAGCGGGACTCCTGCGCTTGGGGCTGCACGTCGAGCGGGTCCCGCCCGGCCATCGCACGTCGTACCCGCACGCCGAGGAGAACGAGGAAGAGTTCGTGTACGTGCTCGAAGGGGAGATCGACGCCTGGGTCGACGGTCGCTTGCATCGCATGACAGCGGGAGACCTAGCGGCCTTTCCGGCGGGAACCGGGATCAGTCACACGATGATTAACGAAGGGGAGCGCGACGCGGTGCTGCTCGTCGGCGGGGAAGCGTCTCAACGAAAGAACAAGATCTACTACCCCCTCAACCCGGAGCGGCGACGTCAGTTAGCCTGGAGCCAGTGGTGGGAGGACGTGCCTCACCGGGAGCTCGGCCCCCACGACGGGAGGCCTTCGAAGCGCTGATGTGGACCGTGCTACGTTGCGACGTCGCGGACCGGGTTCGGACCCCTCGATGGTTCCGGAAGGCGGTCGCGGACCGGGTTCGGACCCCTCGATGGTTCCGGAAGGCGGGACCCGGTTCGCCCCCCCAGGGGGCACGGGCGACGGCTACGACTGGATCTTCCCCACCGGACGCGATGAGCGCGACAGCCGCACAGAGCTCGATGACGACGGAACACGCTATGAAGGCGCATCGGACTGAGCGATCACGCGCCAGTCCGAGGATCCGGGAGCACACCTCGATCCGCTCCGGTTGGTCACCCCACGCGCCCTGCAACCCCACGTCACCTTGTGCCAACCCCCATCCCTGGGTACCTTGATCCTCAGTGGCCGCCGACCGAACCAAGGAACTGGACAGCATCGCCCGCGAAGGCTCGGTCATCGCCGGGAAGTATCGCGTCGAGAACGTGCTCGGTCACGGCGGCATGGGTGCGGTCGTGGCCGCAACCCACCGCCGCCTCGGCCAACGGGTGGCCATCAAGATCCTGTACCCGTCGTCCGCCCGCAACCCGGAGGCGGTGGCTCGCTTCCTGCGCGAGGCCCAGGCGGCGGCGGCGCTGCAGAGCGAGCACGTGGTGCGCATCCTCGACTTCGGCCGGCACGGCGACGGCCTTCCGTTCATGGTGATGGAGCACCTGCAGGGGACCAACCTTGCGGATCTGCTGGCCTCTCGCGGCACACTGCCCGTGGACGAAGCCATTCACTACGTGATGCAGGCCAGCGAAGCCGTCGCAGAAGCGCACGCTCGGGGCATCGTCCATCGGGACATCAAGCCGGCCAACCTCTTCCTGACCGCGCGCGCGGACGGCTCCCCTCTGGTCAAAGTCCTCGACTTCGGCATCTCGAAGGCAGAGTGGCTGCTGGGGATCGCCGGCTACAACCCGGACCTGACTGCCACCGCCGATACCCTCGGCACGCCCATGTACATGTCGCCCGAGCAGGTGCGCAGCACGAAGAGCGTGACGGTGCGGACCGACATCTGGGCGCTCGGGGTGGTCCTGTACGAGCTTCTTGCGGGAGTGCCCCCCTTCTGGGCGGACAGCTTGCCTGCCCTGTCGGCCAAGATCGTCGCCGACCCCGCCGCGCCGCTGAGCCAGAGGAGAAACGACCTGCCCCCCGGTCTCGACGCCGTCGTCCTGGGTTGCCTCGAGAAGGACCCCGATCGCCGCCCTGCATCCATTCTCGAGCTTGCGCGAGCCCTCTCCCCCCTGGCGCCGGCCGTGACCCAAGGCTGGATCGCACGCGTCGAGCGAATCGTGCAGCAGGCGAGCTTGCCGTACCAAACCGGCGGCCTGAGGCCCTCCCTCCTCGAGGAAGAGCCCCACGCTTGGGGCAATACCCAGTCGCTTCGGCGCAACCTGCGAGGAGGTTTGCTCGGCCTCGCCATGGGCGCATCCGTGGCCTTGGTGCTTGGCGGCGTCTGGTTGCTGGTCAGGTCGTGGGGCACCGGCGATCCGTCGACAGCCTCGGTTTCCGACCAGCGTCCCTCGGCCACTGCGGCGGCCGCAAGCTCGGCCGCCACCGTCACCGACCCCGACGCAGGGCCGGATGCTGGGAACGACGGGCCGAGTCCTGCTAGAGTGTCTTCTTCTTCCTCTTCGGCGCCCGCGCCCAGAAGGACAGGAGCCCCTCGAAGTGACCCGCTGGGAGACCGCTATTGAACCACTGCTCCGACGCGCGCGATGGCTCGTCGTGGTGGGGGTTGTCGGGGCCTGGTCGCCGGTAGCAGGGGCCACGAGCGCGGAGGATCGCGCGGTGGCCGACGCGCTCTTCCGGGACGCCAAGGGGCTCATGAACAAGAAGGAGTACGCGGAAGCCTGCCGCAAGCTCGAGGAGAGCCAGCGGCTCGACCCACGCGACGGCACCCTGCTGAACCTGGCCGTGTGCCACGAGAAGGAAGGCAAGCTCGCCACGGCGTGGATGGAGTTCCAGGAGGCGCTCGCCGCGGCGCGCGACGCCAAGCGATGGGACCGCATCAACCTGGCCAGCCGCATGGTGAAGGAGCTGCAGGACAAGGTGCCGCACCTGACCATCGAGGTGTCGCCCAGCGCCGTCACGGAGGGGTTCGTGCTGTCACGCAACGGCGCGAACATCGCCCAGCCTGCGTGGGGAACGCCCGTGCCGGTCGACCCCGGGGACCACGAGCTGGAAGCCGCCGCCCCCGGAATGGTCGGGTGGAAGAGCACCGTGACCCTCGAAGTGGGCGAGGACAAGACCGTGGTGGTTCCCGTACTCGAAGCTGTACCCCCGCCTCCACCGGAGCCCGAACCGGAACCTGAACCCAAGCCCGTGGTGGTCGAGGAGAAAGGCTTCTCCCGACGCACCACCGCGTACGTGGTCGGGGGTGCGGGCTTGCTCGCGCTGGGGGTCGGCTCGTTCTACGGCCTGCGTGCCATCTCCCGCAGCAGCGAGAGCGATGACCACTGCAGCGGCACCCTCTGCGACCAGAACGGGCTCGACCTGAACGACGAGGCGTCGAGCGCGGCCACGATTTCCAACGTGGCGATCGGTCTCGGGCTCGTCGGCGTAGGGGTAGGCACCTACCTGCTCCTGACGGACCCGAAGGACGAGGCGGAGCCACCAAAGGACGAAGCACGGGTTCGGTGGACGCCGGTCGCAGGGCCCGGACAAGCTGCTATCGTCATGAGTGGACGATGGTGAGGTCACGCAGAACGACAGCGTGGTTGGGTTGCGCGGCAGCTCTGGCAACCGTCGCGGCTTGCCACTCCATCGCGGGCGTAGAGGACAAGCAACTCGACCCCGCGCTCGGCGAAGCGGGCGCGGACGCTGGCCCGGAAGCGAGCGCGGAGACAGGAACCGATGCGCTAGACGCCCCGAGCGACGTGACCGCGGAGGTGTCGGACGCCGGGCAGGAGGACGCGAACGCCTTCGCCCGACCGCCCCTGCGCCCCGTGGGGGACGCGTCGCCTTCGGACGCTGGGCGGACCCTCACACTCGCGGTGCGAAGGTACTTCATCGGCACGGTGGACCCGGACACGGACGACAACGACCTCGACGCCTGGCGCAAGCTCGGATTTGATTACGACGGCGAGTGCACGACCAAGCAGCAGTCGCAAGACGACCTGTCGAACACGTGCAAGCTGCCCACGGGGGCTGACCCCACGATCCTGGAAGACGGCGAGAAGTGCCGGGACAATCTCGGCGGCAACTTGTTGTCCCAAGCGTTGGCCATGCTGGACCCGAGCTTCGAGAAGAAGGCGCACAACGGCACCTGGAACTGCACCAAGCCCACCATGATCTTGCTGATCGAGGACCTGGACGAAGGACCTGACGACCCCTATGCGCCCGGGCGTCTGTATGTGACCGCACCGCGCGATCCGAGCCAGCCGATGCTCTGGGACGGAAACGACGTGCTCCTGATCGACAGCGACGCGGTGCTCAACGGGAGCGTTGGCGAGCCCAAGTACACGGCCCCGCGCGGGTTCGTGCGCAACCACGTGTGGATGAACGACGACTTCCGCGGCCCGCCCACGGTCATGCCGATGATGGTGTTGGGCCGGGTGGCGCCCGTTCCCACGGAGACGGCAACGATCGCCGTACGTTTGGAAGAGGACCATGTGGAGGCGCGGGGCGCGATGTTCTCCGCCGTCATCGACACGCAGACACTGGAGCCCTTCCTGCGCGCCGGCATGATGGAGGCGACCGGTTGTAGCGAGATGCTGACGAGCATGGCCATGGCGAGGTTCTTGCCGAACCGGGATTTGGCAAAGAGTGACACGTTCGTGAAGCCAGGCGAGCCGTGTGACTTCCTGTCTTTCGGCGGGTGGTTCGAACTCAAGCGGGTGCAGACGCCTCAAAGCGCGGTGCTCGTTCCCGTGGTTTCCGCATGTGACGGCGGCACCTGAGACCGGGTAGGATGGCGCAGGCATGACCTGCGGACACCTCGGGTCGGTCGGGCGCGAAGGGGCTGAACACGGAGGCGAGACGGTCGGATGGACGTGATCCACAGCAACATCGACACGGCGAGCCAGGAGTTCCGAGACAACGCCCGTCGCACGGCGGACCTCGTGGCCCGGCTGCGGGACGAGCTCGAGAAAGCGCGCACGGAGCGTTCCGACAAGGCGCGCAAGCGAAACGAGGAGCTCGGCAAGCTGACGGTGCAGGAGCGCCTGGATCTGCTTCTCGACCGCAACACGCCCTGGCTCGAGATCGCTCCCCTCGCGGCGCGCGGCATGTACGACGGGGGGGTGCACGGGGCAGGGTCTCGCGCGGGCATCGGCGTGGTGCAGGGTCGCGAGGTCCTGGTCAGCGCCAACGACCCGATGATCAAGGGCGGTACGATCTACCCCATGGGGGTCAAGAAGACCCTGCGTTGCCAGACCATCGTGATGGAGAACCGCATCCCCTCCATCTTGCTCGTGGATTCGGGGGGCGCCTTTCTTCCTCTGCAGTCCGAGATCTTCCCCGACGCCGACGACGGCGGCCGCATCTTCTACAACCAGGCCTGGATGTCGAAGATGAACATCCCCCAGATCACGGCCGTCATGGGCCTTTGCACCGCCGGGGGCGCCTACATCCCCGCGATGAGCGACCACGTGGTCCACGTCAAGGGTACCGGCGCCATCTTCCTCGGCGGGCCTCCCCTCGTTCGCGCGGCCACGGGCGAAGAGGTGAGCGCCGAGGACCTGGGCGGCGCGATCGTGCACTGCCAGGAGTCGGGCGTGTCCGACTACTTCGCCGAGGATGACGCCCACGCCATCCAGATCCTGCGCGACATCGTGCAGATGCTACCGCCCGCCAAGCGCGCGCAGATCCCCACCCGCGCCGTTCGTCCCCCGCTCTACGACCCCAAGGAAATCTACGGCATCGTGCCGCAACGCATCTCCCAGCCCTACGACGTGCGGGAGGTCATCGCACGGATCGTCGACGGCTCCGAGTTCCTCGAGTTCAAGGCCATGTATGGCCCCACCCTCGTGTGCGGGTGGGCCTACGTTCACGGCTACCAGGTGGGGATCGTGGCCAACAACGGCGTGCTGTTCTCGAACAGCGCCTTGAAGGCCACGCAGTTCGTCCAGCTCTGCGACCGGCAAGGAATCCCCCTCGTGTTCCTGCAAAACATCGCGGGCTTCATCATCGGGCGTGAGTACGAGCGAGGCGGCATCACCAAGGACGGCCACAAGATGGTCAACGCGGTGGCCACCGCGACCGTACCGAAGTTCACGGTGATGATCGGCGCATCCTTCGGCGCCGGGAACTACGCGATGTGCGGGCGCGCCTACGGCCCCCGCTTCCTCTGGATGTGGCCCAACGCGGAGATCGGCGTGATGGGGGGCGAGCAGGCGGCCGATGTCCTGGTCTCGGTCAAGAACGATCAGCTTCGTCGTGAAGGCTTGCAGACCATCCAGCCGGACTTCGCTGAGGCGATTCGCAAGCCCATCATCGAAAAATCCCGGGAGCAGGGCGACGCCTACTACAGCACGGCCAACCTGTGGGACGACGGCATCATCGATCCCGCCAAGACGCGCGACGTGCTCGGGCTCGGCATCTCCGTATCCCTTCATGCGTCTCTGGACGACCGCCACCAGGGGCACGGCACCTTCCGGATGTAGGGGGACGAAGATGAAGAAGCTCCTGGTTGCGAATCGAGGCGAGATCGCGGTGCGGGTCATGCGCACCGCGTCGGAGATGGGGATCCGAACGGTCGCTGTGTATTCCGAAGCGGACGCGGGTTCGCTGCACGTGGCCACGGCGGACGAAGCTGTGTGCGTGGGTGCGCCAGAGCCGTCCCGCAGCTACCTCGACATGGGTGCGATCCTCGAGGCGGCGCGATCGACGGGATGCGATGCCATTCACCCCGGCTACGGCTTCTTGTCCGAGAACCCGACCTTCGCGGGTCGCGTGTCGGAAGCGGGGCTCACGTTCATCGGTCCGCCCGTGGCGGCCATGCGGCAGCTGGGCAACAAGACGGTCGCACGGCAGCTGGCCACCAAGGCGCGGGTCCCCATCATCCCGGGGACCACGAAGGCAGGCGCGAGCGTCGGCGAGCTTCGCGACTCTGCCGAGGTCATAGGCTACCCCGTGTTGCTCAAGGCCTCCGCCGGGGGCGGTGGCAAGGGCATGCGTCTCGTCCGGTCCTCGGTGGAGCTGGAGGCGGCAGCAGAGCTCGCGTCGGGCGAGGCGCAAGCCGCCTTCGGCGACGGATCCATCTACTTGGAGAAGGCGATCGATCGGCCTCGCCACGTCGAGGTCCAGGTCCTTGGGGACCGGCATGGCAACCTGGTCCATCTGTTC
This sequence comes from uncultured Polyangiaceae bacterium, assembly GCA_964488865.1. GTDB lineage: Bacteria > Myxococcota_A > Polyangia > Polyangiales > Polyangiaceae > MWCO01. The sequence continues at coordinate 23,832 of CAZAWR010000050.1, forward strand.
GAGCGCGAGTGCTCGATTCAGCGACGGCATCAGAAGATCATCGAGGAATCTCCCTCGACGGCGTTGACGCCCGAACTGCGCGAGAGGATGGGCGCCGCCGCGATCGCGGTCGCTCGCGCCGCCGGCTACGAGAACGCGGGCACGGTGGAGTTCTTGCTCGATGCCACGGGCAAGTTCTTCTTCCTCGAGGTCAACACTCGCTTGCAGGTGGAGCACCCCGTCACGGAGATGGTGGTCGGGCTCGACCTGGTGCGACACCAGATCGAGATCGCGCAGGGCAAGCCCCTGCCCTTCACGCAGGCAGACCTTCGCCAGCGCGGTCACGCGATCGAGTGCCGCATTTATGCCGAAGACCCCGCGGCGGATTTCCTCCCAAGCGCCGGGAGAATCCTTGCCGCCGCCATCCCGTCCGGGCCAGGCGTTCGCTACGACTGCGGCATCCGACCAGGCATGGATGTCCCCGTCCACTACGACCCGATCCTGAGCAAGCTCATCGCATGGGGCGAGACACGAGACGCCGCCATCCGACGCATGGTGCGAGCGCTGCGCGAGTGTGTGGTGCTCGGCGTCCCGACGTCGATCGAGCTGATGCTCGACGTGATCGGGTCCGATGCGTTCGCTGCGGGAGCGACGCACACTGGGTTTCTGCAGGACCACTTCGCGAGCTGGCAGCCGAGCCCGGAGGCGGACGAGATCGCACGGGTGGCGGAGGCAGCTGCGCGATTCGCGAGCGTGCCAGCCACCTCGAACGGTTCGGCGCAATCCACCGAGACCCCTTCCCCCTGGATGCGGATCGGCCGCTGGGACATGGCGTGAGGAGGCGATCATGACGGACGAGCCCCGGGATGAGAGCTCCATCGAGCTGTACGACCTCGACGACGCGGAGCGAAACACGGACGGGGACGCGGGGCGCGTGGGCGTTCGACGGCTGGGCGACAGCGAGCTGCTGCTTCGCATGAGCAGCGGCCAGAAGCGGGTCACGGTGGTGCGCACCGAGGCTGGCGCCTGGGTGTGGCACGAGGGACGCGCGCGGTTCGTGGAAGACAGCCAAGGGCCACGTCGGCGAACCCGCACCAGCAACCACGTTCCCGGTGCGGTGACGCCACCTATGCCCGCCACTGTGGTCCGCATCCTGGTGCAGGTGGGGGACGAGGTCGATCAGGGACAGGCACTCGTGATCGTCTCCGCCATGAAGATGGAGGCAACGCTTTCGTCGCCGCGCAAGGGTGTGGTGAGGGCGATCCACACGTCGGTGGGAGCGACGGTGCGGCCGGGGGAGGTCCTGGTCGACGTGGCGGAGGAATAAGAATCCACCGGCGTGGCCGGTGGCGTTCGCTCCGTGATCCGCTCAAAGGGGCGAAGACTTTGCGGAGGGATTACGCACAAACTAGCAACGGCGAACACGGGAATGCGAACACGGAACGACGCCAGTGCCCAGAGCTCCGCAACCGTCGATGTGCCCTACCGCGGGCAGATCGTGTGCTTCTCCGGCTCCTGCCGGTAGGCGTCGGAATCCACAGCGGGACAGTGCGTTCGGATGAGGTCCTTGAGGTCGGTGACCTGCTGCCATGTGAGCGACATCGGCTCGAACACCAGCGGGATGTCCTCGTCCGTGTTCTGGATGAGGTCGACGAGCGCCTCGTAACGAGCCTGTTCGATCCCGGTCACCCACATCGTCTCGAAGTTTTGCTCGAACTGGCCCGCCAGGCCCGCGAACGCTCCGCCATCGTAGAGCACGACGTTCTCCATCGTGTTGTGCTCCGCGTTGTCCGAGAGATTGTACGACCCAGACGCCACGCGACGACCGTCGAAGAGCGCGTACTTGTGGTGCATCTGCACCGCGTAGTGGTAGTCCCATCGATAGCAGGAGTACTTGAACCGCAGCGGCACGCCGGCCGCGTGCAGCCGGTAGCTGTAGTAGAACCCCTTGTCGAGACAGGCCTGCTGTTTGCTCGAGCTGTCCCCTGCCGCGGCGAGGCAGGTTTCGAGATCCGTCTGCTGCTGCGCGTCGTACCACGCGCTGATGTACTCCTGTCCGTCAAGGTACACGCGAACGTCCATCTGGGGGTTCGCCTCAGCCTTCGCCAGCAGCGCCTCCGCCACGCTCCTCGAACGCAGATGCCCCGAAGCCAGGTGGATCGACTCCGACGCCTCGCCGATCAACGCCACCAATCGATCCGCCACCTCGTTGCGCCCGCTCACCACCGAAAACGTCGGACCATAGGACGTCGTCTTCACGTCGAAGTTCGCGGAGGTGAAAAACGCATCGAGGGTGGGGTCGTCAGGGATGACCCAGTCCGTGATGGGCTTGGACGTCTGGAAGGTGATTCCGTCCGTCCACACGAAGTCCCGCGAGTTGTCCCAAAGGCCATTGAACTCCTTCTGGAACCGGAGCGCGAGCTCACCATGGAACCGCACCACGGCGGTGTTCTCGTCGTACTTGGTGCCCGCTGAATGGGACCAGTTGCCGCTGCCCGTCACGAGGGTCGCTGTGTACGCGTGGTCGAGTTCCTCGCGCGGCCCGTCGATCAACGCGAACTTGTGGTGCATGATCTTGTTCACGTACCGGACGTCGATACCGATGTCCTCGAGCTTGGCCGAGGCCGTGCCGGCGGGGTCCTTGCGGTCCTCGCTGGCGGTTTCGAACAGGAAGCGAACGGAGACGCCTCGCTGGACGGCACGCTGCAAGGCATCCCGGATCCCACTGTCGCTGAAGCTGTACATCGCGATGTCGATCGAACGCTCGGCGGCGTCGATCAGCTTCGCCACCCGCGCCAGGTGACTGTTGCCGTACAGCTGAGGCGAGAAGATCACCTCGACCTCTGGCGCTCGCTCGCACCGATGCTTCACCGCGCTCGCCATCTGCTGGAACGCCGTCGGCCCTACGTACGGCACCCCGTCCAACTCCTCGACGCCGTCGAAGAAGTCGTCGTCCGCCGTGCCCGCGGCCCCATCCGCGCCATTCCGGTGCGCGATCACGTTGCGTGCCGCCCGCGTGTGGACTCCCGCAGCGCGCATCACCTCGTAGGTCAGGTCGAGGTCGTTGACCCAGGCCACCACCTCGCGCACTTCGCAGGATCCGTAAACGGTGTCGGCCTTTCCTCCCGGCGCTGCCTCCTCCAGCTCGCCGTCCGGGCTGGCCTCGAGCGCGGAGGCGGCATCATCGCCTCCACAAGAAGCAACCGCGATCCCGCACGTCAAACAACCCACAAGCCAGCCCAAGCGCTTCATCGCGACCTCACGTTCGTCGACCTTCGAACACAAGCTCTGACCGTAGCAACCCCACGACGCCACCGTCAACGCGCGCCCGGTCGGTTCGGAAGGCATGGGGTGCGACGCACGCGGGGATGCGTACCCACCCCTGGCGCCCCGTGCTACAGCCGGAATGGTGAGAAGCTCACCCTCCCGCACGGCAGTTCTTGCCACCGTTCTTGTGGCCCTTTGCGCATGCACGCCGACGGAGACGTCGCAGCCCCCTTCGACCCCTGCCACGGTCGCGCCCGTGACGTCGCCTCCCTCTGCAAGCGATGCGGACCCGCGCGTGGTCTCGGTCCCGGAAGGGGCCGAAGAGCCAGTCGTGGACTCCCTGGCGGCCACGATCGAACAGGCGCTGCGGCTACTGCAGGAGCGGAACCATCGCGGAGTCATCGAGTTGTTGCTCGACCCCGACGACAGGGAGCGGTTCCGGCAGCGGGGTGACCTCGACGCCATCGTCCAGGACTTCGCGGGCTCGGAGAAGCCGAAGCAATTGCTCGATGCGCTCGAGGCAGCGCGCGGCGTCGAGCCCGAACGCAGCGAGGACGGCAGCGAGGTTACCTTCCCAGAAGAAGGAGATCTTCGACGCCTTCGGTTTCGCCGCGTCCACGGGCGGTGGTACCTGCGAAACTGAGCGAGCCATTCCCATGAACACGACCACGCCCCGTATCGCTGAACTGCTGGTTCTCTTCGCTCGCTCCCCCGTGCAAGGCACGCTCGGCACGACGCTCGACTACGGCCCAGATGGCGAGGCGATCGTGCGATTTCCCGGGAACGCCGCCTTCGACAACGCCCTGGGCATCACGCACGGGGGCATCGTCGCGACGCTGATGGACACGGCGGGTTGGTTCGCGGCGGCGGCGTGCTGCGACATGTGGCTGCTCACGGCGGACTTGCACGTGCAGCTCGTCGCCCCGGCATCCGCGGGTCCTTTGGTGGCCGAGGGGCGCGTGACGCACATGGGCTCTCGCATCGCGACTGCACGAATGTCCGTGACCGCGGGCGATGGCACGGTCGTGGCGCTCGGGCAGGGCACCTTCGCGGTGGGGAGCAAGAAGCGAAGCTGAGACCGACGGGTCAGCCACCATTACAGGGCAACGGGCGATCACTGCGCCACACACTTCCCGCTTTCGCACACCAGATCCCCGCTACATTCGCGGTCCCGTGTGCAGGACTCGCCTTGGCCACCGCCGGAAGCAGGAGGAGGCGCTGCAGGCGTCGGAGTAGCAGACACCGGTGAGCCTCCGACCTTCGAACAGAGGCTTGGCGTGATGTCCTCTTTGTCGCCGTCGTCGTACGCAATGCTCAGCCTGCCGTCGCGGATCCCGGCGACGCTACCGCTGTAGATGGTTCCCAGCTGACGCCAGTTGCACTCGACACGGTCTCCCGGCGCGAACGAAGCCGTCCCGCCTTGATCAGATGCTCCCGTCACGTAGAAGGTGGGTTGGCGGACACAGTCGATCAACCCCGCGCACATCACAAGAAACGACATCGCCAACACGGGTCCGTTACGTCTGCTGTACATGGACTTCCTCCGATTCAACTCGTCGGCGAGACTACGTACAACTGATCGGCGCAGTCCCCGTCGCCCCTTCGACGAACGCATCGCCTTGCAGGATACCCGGTCCCACCGAAGCCGCGGCCCGGATGATCGACGAGCCCGCACCTTCACCCCCGATCCCGAACACTTCACCCGCAGCACCCTTGATCGCGTCGCAGGCCACATCCGCCGCGACGCCCGAGAAGTCATCGATATCCATCGGGGCCTCCATCGTGGCGATGGCGGCGTGGCGGAGGAAGCTCATCCATCCCGCAATGGTCGCAGCAAATGAGCCACCCCAGCCTCTCGCAGCTCATGCATCCACCGCAATTGCTCCCCCAGCTTCCCAGGCGGAAACCCCTTGCGCGCAAACCACACCAGATACGCCTCCGGCAAGTCCATGAGCCGTCGCCCCGCGTACTTGCCAAACGGCATCCGCGCCCTCGCAAGCTCCACCAGCACCTGCCCGTCCGGCACCTCACACGCCTCGCTCACGTCCCCTCCCCCGCCACCCGCGCGATCTCCTCCGTCGACTTGCGCGTCAGGTAGAAAAAGTCTCGCGCATACGGCTTGCGCACGAAGTCGTCCTCCTCGTACTCGAACCCCTTCGCGATGGGCACCCCCACCAACTCCCCTGCCCCATCCCTGCGCTCGAAGGTCAAGAACTTCGGAAACGACCAGTTCACATCCAGCTGCGCCACCTCGTGCGCCCCCGCATGGCTCATCGCCATCGCCATCGCACGCGCCGTCGTCGAGTCCCCGATCCCCACGTACAGCACCTCGCCATCCTCGCGCACCCCAAGCGCCGAACGACGAATGATCGTATCCCCATCCACCGTGGCGCCCCACGCCGTGTTGTCGTCGACGCGCAGCCCCACGTGCAGCTTGCCTTGTTCCCACATGCAGGCTGGCGTCTGACGCCACCACGTCAGCTGCTCGTGTCGCTCAGCGAAGCGCTCCCACGAACCCACCTCGACGCGATCTTCCCTGTCCATCGCGATCGTGCACGCCTTCGCGCGAGGACGCACCAGCGTCACCCCGTCCACCCGCATGCCATAGCGGCCGTGCTCGAGCTTGAACCCGCCGTTGAAAGCCCCTAGCAAGTCGTCGTGAGCACTGTCGGGGACGATCCCCGTGCGCTTGTACGACAGCCCATCCTTCTCCGTAGCCTTCGGCTCCCACCGCCCCGCCACGAGGTGAAGCCGCACTTGCCTCAGGTCGACGGCAACCACGGTGACCGCCGTCCAAGATCGGTTCCGGTCCGGGTGCAGCAACGTCTTGAACATGCGGGGAGAGGCACCCGGTTGCAGCTTGTCCTCTACCGGCACCCACACACCATCCCCCGGCGCCGACCAGGCCTTGTGCATGGGCGGCACATCCTGCATTCGGAACGGCGGAAGCTGCGGAACCACCGCCTCGCTCGTGGGCGGCGCGACCGGCTCGGGAACCTCCCAGTAGGCTTCCGGCACCTCGTTCCGCCGCCACACCCGGTTCCACCGATCCTCGACGCCGTAGGCCACGTCCTCGAGCTTCGCGATCGGGCCCGGCCCCACCACGGACCGCGCCGTGTCCGCGAGCAGCGGCCCAAGCCAGGGGACCCGGTGGATCGCGACCCACAACCCCACGACCAAGACCGGTCCCATCGCGAGCACGGTAAGCACCGCCGTCCGCCATCTACGCCTCGGGGCCTTCTTCGTCGCACGCATCATTTCCACGGTTCCTATAGCAAACGCGCGGCACCCGTGCCCACTTCCACGACCTGCCCCGCAACTCCTTCCAGGCAGGCTCGGGGCACAGCCCCCGCAGAACCTGTGCGTGGAGACGATTCGTCGCTACAATCCACAAGACATGGACACCCACTCCGAGTACGTTGCCGCCTCGCTGGTGGCCATCCTCCTGCCCCTCGCGTCCAGCTGCTCCCACGACTGGGACGCGCTCGAGCCCAATGGCGCCGTGGCCGAGGCAGGACCCGGCGCGTCGGGGGGCTCCGGCGGCTCGGGAGGCGGTTCGGGCGGAACGTCGGGGGATGCAGGGGCTAGCGCCACCGGCGGGACCGGAGCCACCGGCGGGACCGGAGCCACTGGCGGAACCGCCGGCGAGGCAGGCACCGGTGGCACAGGGGGCGGAACCACCGACTGCGACGAACCCGGCGCGCAACTCTGGTCCAAGAACGGCCACTGCTACTTCGTCCTCGACGCAGGAGCCAACGATTGGTCCAGCCAGGGCGACGCTTGCGCATCGAGCGGCGCCTACCTCGTAACCATCACCTCGCAGGACGAGCAGAGCTTCGTCGCTCCCCTGGTCGAAGACCAGGATCGCTGGATCGGCTATCACCGCACCGGGGGAGAATTCGAGTGGGTCACGGGGGAACCCACGGGCTTCGAGAATTGGGGTCAGGGCGAACCGAACGAGTCCGGCGATGCCTGCGCTCGCATCCGGCCCAACGGGACCTGGGGCGATCGCGGGTGCGACTCGAAGTATGGGGCAATCTGCGAGCGCGAGTGAACGGACCCGACCTCAGTCCACCACCCACACGCTCCGCCCGATCGGGTAGCGCAAAAGCCGCTCCGTCACGCCACCGAAGATGAACTCCCGAATGGTCGAACGCCCCCGGCGACCGATCACGATCGTCTCGCGATCGTTGTCCCGCGCGTCCTTCACGAGCGCATCCGCCGTCTTCATGCTCGGGTCCAGGATCCGGGTCTCGATGCGCTCGGGCGCGAACCCCCGATTGCGCAGCCGGTCGTACGCATCGTCGAGCACCTGCTGCGCATCCTCCATCGTTCGACGCCGCGGGACGTGCGCCAGCACGACGTTGAACAACGCAGACGCGCCGACCGTCGCGGCCACGTAATCGACTGCGCGCATGCCGTTGTCAGACCCGTCAATGCCCACGAGCAGATCTCGCATGCCACTCGAAGACGGTTCTTCCTCGATGACCCACAGGTGGCGACCGATGGGATACCGCAGAAGGTCTTCGGTGGTCCCGCCAAACGCGAACTCGCGCCACATCGACACGCCTCGTCGTCCGACCACCATGGTGTCGAACCCATCCCGCTGTGCGACCGCGCGCAACTCACGGCTCGCTCGATGGGTGGCGCCGTCCTCCAACGCTACCTCGACCCGCTTGGCAGGTACCCCCATCAGGGTGAGCGTCTCGCGGGCTTGCTCAAGGATGCGCTTGCCACGCTTGCGCTGGTCCCCTCGCCAAGACTCGATCCGCGCCGGGAAGTCCTCGGCGAGCCGACCCCCGAACGGCTCGTAGGAAATTCGCGCGTCGTGCATCCACAAGGGCACCCCGAAGGGCGCCATCACGTGGACCAACCGAACGAGGATCGTGGGTACGTCCACCGCGATCCCTCCCACGTACGACACGGCCGCCAGCGCATGGTCGGACCCGTCGACGCCCACCTGGACTCGAGTCTGCATGGCTCACCCCCCCTGTGCAAGCCACGGAACCGTGGCTCGATACCTCGTAGCCTACCGCCCCGAGCACGACGGCGCCAACGCGAGCCTGCCAATTCCAGCCATCGAGCCACCGAGTCCGTCCCGGGCGACTTCGATCCCTGCGCCAGCGATCAGAACCTGCCCATCAATGCGGCAGCCGGGCTCACCGTCGCCCCGTGCACCTCGACTTCGGTCCCCCAGAGCTTGCCCTTCGCCCAGTTGTACCCGCCCTGCACCTCCACACCCGCGTGCAGGTGACGAAACCCCACCGCGATCCCCATCAGTCCCATCACGTACGGGCGCTCTCCCTCGATCTCCCCATCGATCGGCAACGCCGGCGCCGGCCCTTCGTACCCCACATCCCCGCGCAACCGTTCGTACCCACCCCGTACGCCGGTCCACCACCACACGACCTCCGCCGCGCTCCGCCACCCAAAAACGACAGGCACGTCGATCCCCCACCCCGTCGTCGCGTCCAGGTTCAAACCCGCGATCTGCGCGTCCGGCGAAGCCCCACGCCGCGACAACAACGCGCTCCCGCCAGCCCCGAAGGACAACGCCACCGCCTCGCCCTCCAACGCCCAGCGCCCATCGATCCGCACGGCGCGCCCCGTGTACGCAAGCCCCCCTTCGGCGTCGTACCCGAGCCCCACGCGCCCTGCCACCAGCGGCGACACCCCAGGGGCCATCGCGGCGGCCGCCAGCGCACCTCGCGTATACGTCTCCGTGGGTCGGTCAGCCACAACGCCGATCGGCTCCGCCGCCGCCGCATCGATCGCATCGGCCGGCGCCCCCAGCGCGAAGTTCGCGGAAGCACCCCCCGCGAACCGAACGTGACCGTCCGGCAACGTGTGCGCCGGGTGCATCAGAGGCCCGCCCCCCGCACAGGCGGACGCAAACAGCCCGATCGCCATCACGGCCAGCCCACACCCGCAACCCGGCTCACCTGCGGAAACGCGATGGCACATCAGCTTCCTCCACCCTGCGGCGCAAGCTCTCGTCGTCCGGATGCAACGCGAGGACCTTTCGCACGAGGTCACCCTCGGACTCCGCATGGTCCGGGTCCAAAGCGCAGCAGTCGACCGGACAAGCCTCCTGGCAAGCGGGCGAGTCGCGAAACCCCACACACTCCGTGCATCGCTCGACATGGATGACATAGATGTCCCCCCGGAACCCGACCGCTTCGTTCGGGCACGCAGGCTCACAAGCACCGCAGAGGATGCAGTCGTCGGTGATGAATAACGCCATGGCTCGGCTTCGGGCCGCATGCGGGTACGTCCCCTTCGTCCATAGGAATCCTAGCGCTGCCCTGTCAACGCCGCGCCACATTCCCCTATCCAGCTTGCGGATTGCCCGGATTGGGCTACCTTGCGCCCACCATGGCTCACCCGCCATCCTTCCTGCTCTCGCTCCCCCTGCTTCTCGCCGGCCTCGCTCTGGGCTGCAACCCCAAGATCGGCGACGATTGCTCCACGTCGACGGACTGTTCGGTCAACGGCGATCGGCTCTGCGATACCACCCAGCCCGGCGGCTATTGCACGATCTTCAACTGCGAGCCCGACACGTGTCCTGAGGAAGCGCAGTGCATCGCCTTCGACACGGAGCTCGACCCCGCCTGCAACGATCAGCGCTGGGCTCGCTTCGAGCGAACCTTCTGCATGCGACGCTGCAGCGACAACGGGGACTGCAGGTCCAACTACGTCTGCTTCGACATGAAGTCCACGCCCAACCCCTGGGGCGCGCGCATCGCAGACCTCGATCCGGAAGGCACCAAGGTCTGCATCGCACCGTGGTCAGGGTCGGCCCCGGGTGAAGGCCTCTCGGAGGTATGCAGCCCCTACGACGGCGGATTCCCGGATGCCCCCTCGGGCACCCCCGACCAAGACGCAGCGTCCGACGGGGACGTCGACGGCGAACCTGCGCTGGACGCAGAATCTGACGTCGAGTCCCTGCCCGACAGCGAGGACGAGTCCTGAGCCTCCGGGCCATGCGGGGTCACCCATGGCGCTCTTCCACCGTCCCCTGCCGCGAACCCTCGACGCGGCCCTGCGCGATCTGAAGGAGAAAAACGCCGTCGTCAGGCGCTCGGCTATCCAGGACCTCGGGCGCCACGCCAGAGAGGAGGCAACCCCTCCGATCATCGACGCGTTGCTCGATGCCCTGCGAGATGAGGACCCTTTGGTCCGCACGGAAGCCGCCTACTGTCTGGGAGACGCCGTGGCAGAGCGGGCGCTCCCTGCGCTGCTGCTCGCCGTCGACGACCCTCACTCGCTCGTACGTCAGGCTGCCATCGACGCGCTGGGGACCATCGGCGATTCGCGTGCGACGGGGCGGTTGATGCGTGCGCTCGAGGACGACCGACCGGACGTGAGGTTCCAGGCGGTCATCGCGCTGGGACGGGTGTCCCCGGAGAGCGGCATCGACGCGGTCCTGCGGGCCATGCGCGATGAGGATCACCACGTTCGGTACATCGCGGTGCGAGCTGTGGAGGAGATCGCCACGAAGGACCTCGAGCCAGGCGTGACTGCTGCGCTGCCGGAGCGTGTGGCCTCGCTGGCGCCGGATTGGCTCAACGACGACGACCCTCACGTTCGTCTGGCAGCTGCCATCCTTCTGGGCAGGTGTGGTGACGATGCGGGCGCCGATCACCTACTTGACGCCATCTACGACCAGATTCGTCCCCTCGAGCCCGAAGACGAGGCCGCGGCCATCGATCTGGCTGGAATGCTGCGCTTGCAGCAAGCCATCCCGGGTCTGGAGCGTCGTGCCTTCGGTCTGACGCGCTGGGTGAAGGAGCGACACAGCTGGTCGGCGCGTGTCGCGCTGGTTCGGCTGGGCCACGAGCGTGCTCGGCACGCCATCCTGGCGGACCTTAGCTCCTGGTCTCGCGACCAGCGAACGGCCGCCGTGACCGCTGCCGGGCAGGCTGGAATCGCCGAGGCCATCGAGGTCATCGAGGCCATGCGCGGAGACCACGAGAAGGCCGTGCAGGAAGCTGTCGACGAGGCGCTCGAACTCCTGCATGCTCGGATCGACGGAGGAGGGTAGATGCCGATGCAGGGCCTGCCGGACTGGAATGCGGTTCGCTACGATTCGCAGAAACCGCAAGGACACGTCGAAAGCTACTTCGTGAAGGCCAACGACGCCGAGGGGCGCCGCGCCTTGTGGCTGAAGGCCACGATCATCGCGTCTTGCGCACGGCCCGCTCACGCCATGGCGGAAGCCTGGGCCATCGTGTTCGACCGGCACGGGTCCCACACCGCCGTCAAGGAAGCCATCCCCTTCGGGGAAGCTAGCTTCTCTCGGGATGGCCTCGCGATCGACGTGGGCCGCTTCCTCCACCTCGATCCCGACGGGTCCCGCGGCGCCATTGGGAGGGCGGACCAGGAAATCATCTGGGATTTGCGCTGGACGCGTCACGGCGAGGCCTTGGTCCACTTCCCCCTCGAGGCCATGTACACCGGCCCCTTCCCCAAGTCCAAGCTCGTTTCCCCCTTTCCTGACCTGCGCGTGGAAGGCACCCTATCCGTTAACGGACAGTCCCTCGACCTTTCGGGATGGCGCGGGATGCAAGGTCACAACTGGGGCCGGGGACACGCCGACGTCTACGCCTGGGGACACTGCAATCAGTGGGAGCAGGACGTGGACACCATGGTGGAGGCCGTCAGCGCACGCGTGCGCGTGGGCCCGGTGCTCACCCCTTTGCTCACCATGGTCTGCGTGCGCCACCTCGGCCAGGAATACCTCTTCACCGGCCCGCGCCACCTGATGACGAACCGCGGCGAGGTTCACCCCCGCAGGTGGTTCTTTGGCGCCAAGCACCGAGGCATCTGCATCGAAGGAGACTTCTCCGCACAGACCGACGACCTCGTGGGGCTGTACTATCCCAATCCGGATGGATCCATGACCTACTGCCTCAACACGAAGATCGGTCACGGACGCCTCCGCGTCGAGCTTCCGGGGCAAGACCCGGTGGACCTCACCACCAAGTGCGCGGCCCTCGAACTCGGTACCAAGGACCCCGCCCACGGCGTCCGAATGTACGTGTGATCCCCCAAGATGTTTGTTTCCCCTCCCCGTCGAGGTCAGGATCTGGCTCGTTGACGCGGACTCGCCGCCCCGTCATCCTTCCACCGTGATGAAAGAAACGGGTCGCGAGGTCGGGCTCCCTGGGAGGGGTTGGACGATGTCCAGGACGTGGTTGGTTTGGGGACTTCTTGCCGTGGTCGCGACCACGCTCGGGACGGCGGCTTGCGGCAGCGACGAGCCGAGCGGGAACGGTGGCACGGGCGGTACCTCGGGACCGGGAGGAACCGGCGGCACGGGGGGAACGGATGCCGGACCCTCGGGGGGCACGGGGGCCAGCGCCGGAACGAGCGGCACCGGCGGCGCGGGCGGCACCGGCGGGCTCACGGGATCGCCCCTCGGGGCCTCTTGCTCCGAAGACTCCGAATGCCGGACAGGCTTCTGTCTGCTCCCGTCGGCGGGTGACTTTCGCGGGGGTGGCCCCGCCAACGGCTACTGCACCCTGGACTGCACCCAGTACGCCAACGACCCTTCCCTCCCCAACCCCTGCGGAGACTTCGGCGCCGACTCCCTCTGCTACACCACCGCCGGCTCGACCTCGGTCGTCACCAAGGCCTACTGCCTCAAGGGCTGCATGCTGGGCCCTCCCATGGACTGGTCCACCGCCACGCTCGACGAGCTCAACCCGGACAAGTGCTACGGCCGACGCGAACTCATGTGCCAGCAACTGATCGACAGCTACGGCAACGCCTATGGCACGCCGGTCTGCATGCCCCATTGCCAGCGCGACCAGGACTGCGGAAACGCCGGGCGCAAGTGCGACCCACGGTTCAAGGTCTGTCGAGACGAGAACGCCCTCACCGACGGACGAGAGCTGGGTGCGTCCTGCGGCGACTACCGGATCGACAAGACGTTGTCCGCGGACCCCTGCGCGGGAACCTGCGTGACCCTGCGCAAGGAGGCTGCCCAGAGCAACACGGACCCGCTCAATCTGGCCGCCTTCTGCACCGAGACCTGCATCGTCAACACCTTCGACAGCTGCGGCTACAGCCGGAATTACCCCCAGTCCGCCCCCGCCATCTGCCTTCTCTCGGCGGCGTCAGCGGGCGCAGGAGACCTCGGCTTCTGCCTGCAGATGTGCGATGTGGACATGGACTGCTCAGCCTACGCGGACAAGTACGCCAACGTCCGATGCAACACGGACAACGTGGATGGTCTGGGACGCGGCGTGTGCAACTACGAGTACGGCTATTGGGAGGGCGCGGCCGGTGCCGCGGGGGCAGCAGGAAGCGCGGGCGCAGGAGGAGCGAGCGGCGCGGCCGGTGCCGGCGGTGGCGCTAGCGGAGCAAGTGGTGCCAGTGGTGCCAGTGGTGCCAGTGGTGCCAGTGGTGCCAGTGGTGCCAGTGGTGCCAGTGGTGCCGGTGGTGCCGGTGGTGCGGGCGGTGCAAGCGGTGCAAGCGGTGCCAGTGGTGCCGGTGGTGCAGGCGGTGGCGCTGGTGCAAGCGGTGCCGGCGGAGGGACCTGAGCCGGTAAACGTCGCGCTCATCACGCCAATCCCGTCGAAGGAAGAGCACGACACACGGTGGAGGCGCCTTCTGTTGGTGCAGTCTTCGCGCTACACTTCGCTCTCTCAAGAGAAAGGCCATGCACGCACTCCCCAGACCCATCGCGGCCGTCGGTCCATGCCTCGGACTCGCCTTCATCATCGCCTGTTCTTCGGAATCCGAGTCCTCCGGTTCACCGCCTCCCGACGCTGCCCCCATCGACGGGTCCACGGCCGACACCGACGATGCTTCGGAGACCCCCGATGACGTGGCGTCTGACGAGCTAGTCGAGGAGACGACGGTGGCCGTTTGCCCCCCCGGATCCTGGGGAAACATGCACGATACCCAGTGCAGCCTCATCGATCAGGATTGCGAGAGCAAGCTGCTGACCTGCTATCCCAACATGGTCAACGGCATCCCCGGAACCAGCTGCACCTATCTGGGGTATGGGGCCAAAATCCGGGGCGCCCTGTGCGATTCCAACAAAGAGTGCGCCAGCGGCCTCGCGTGCCTCGCCGGCAACTGCACCCCCTTCTGCTGCAAGGAACACCAATACGAAATCTGCGGCCCCGGAGGCCAGTGCAACCTCAGCCTCACCTTCGGCCCCCAACATCACGTCTTCGTCTGCAGTTACTCCGAACCTTGCACGATCTGGGTCAACGACTGTCCCGACGGCGAAGCCTGCAACCCCCTGATCTCCGACGGGTCCGCGTCGTGCTCACCGCCGTCGTCGGGCGTTTTCTTTGACGAAGGAGATCCCTGCAGCGCGCGCAACGACTGCGGCGATTCGCAAGGCTGCATCTCTCAAGGGAGTTCGCCCAGCGTGTGCCGATACCTGTGCAAGCGCGGCGTCTCGCCGTGGGACGCCGGCTCCCCGAACGCGGGCCCCGGCGAGGGGGGGTGCCCCGATGGGCAATCCTGCCAAGTACTCAACGACGCCCCCGATTGGCTCGGCGCCTGTCTTCCGAGTGCGCCTACCGGTTGACCGCGTGAATCGCATGACCCAGCGCATGGGCCGCGGACTCCATCAGCCCCTCCGCCAGCGTGGGATGCGCATGCACCGTCAGTGCGATGTCATCCGCCACCGTTCCCACCTCCAGCGCTAACGTCGCCTCGGCGATCAGGTCGCTGGCCGACGGTCCCACGATGTGCACGCCGAGAACTCGCTGCGTTCGCGCGTCGATCAACGTCTTGATGAAACCGTCGGACTCACCCATGGCCAGCGCACGGCCGAGCGCCGCAAAGGGGAACTTGCCCACCTTGACCTCGTACCCCGCAGACGTCGCTTGCTCCGTCGTCATGCCGGCCGACGCAATCTCCGGGTCGGTGAACACCGCCGCCGGGATCGTCACCCAGTCGCACGCGGCCTTGTGCCCCGCGATCACCTCGGCCACCACCTCACCCTGCTTCGACGCCCGATGCGCAAGCAGGGGAGGACCGGTCACGTCACCGATCGCGTAGATCCCATCCACGTTCGTTCGCCCCTGCACGTCCACGGGAACCACTCCATTGTCTTGCACGTGGACTCCCACCTGCTCGAGCCCCAGCCCCTTGCCGTTCGACCGCATCCCCACCGCCACGAGCAACACGTCGCACACGATGGTCTCCGTCTTCTCTCCAACCTGCACGCGAACCGAAAGGCTGCCATCGGGTTGCCGCTCGTAGCCCAGCGCCTTCGCGTTCTTGAGAATCTTCGCCCCCGACTTCTTCAGCTTGCGCTCCACGACTTGCGTGCAATCCGGCTCGACCCCCGTGAGCAGCTGGGGAAGTGCCTCCACCACCGTCAGCTCCGACCCCAGCTTCCCGTACACCGTCCCGAGCTCCAGACCGATCACCCCCCCACCCACCACACAAAACCGCTTCGGTACCGCCCGCAAACTCACAGCCTCTCGCGCTCCAATGACCTGCTCACCATCCATCGGCAACGACCCGATCTCGATCGTCGTAGCCCCCGTCGCGATCACGATCGCGCGGGAAGCCTCGAGCACGCTCGAACCTCCCCCCTTCAAGGCAACCTCGACCGTTCGAGCCGACGCCACGCGAGCTTCCCCCTCGATCAGCGTGATCCCGTTGGCCTTGAAGAGCTGGCGAATCCCGCCCGTCAGCTTCTGGACAATACCGTCTTTCCAGTTTTGCATCGCTACCGCGTCGACCTCGATGCCCTGAACCTTCAACCCCATGCTCGCGCCGTGCAGCGCCCGCTCGTAGGTATGAGCCACGGAGATGAGCGCCTTCGACGGGATGCAGCCCCAATTCAGGCACACGCCACCCACGTTCTCTTTCTCCACGCAAGCGACCTGCATGCCCAGCTGCGCAAGACGAATCGCACAGACATAGCCCCCAGGTCCGCCACCGACCACCACGGCATCGAAGGTTGTCTTCATCATCGTGGCCTATCTATACACAGGGTCTGGCCCGATCGGGACCCCTCTCGCAAGCGTCTTCCCCCACAGGCACCCTGATCCGGAGCGAAGCGACGGACCGAGAGAGTAACCTCTGGGTCTCGCTCTGCGAATGGCAAGGCGACCTGCCGCCAATGAGGTGGGCGGCGCGTGCGAGGGCTCCTTCCCCCGACGGCGCGACGGCGGGGAAGGCTGGGATGGGGGCCGAGACAGCAAGGGGATTGTGGCTCGGGGAGCACGCGCCGTGCCTCCGGATCTGGGAGGCACCGAGGGGCTTTACACTCGGCGAGGATCCAGGCACGTTGGCATCGAGGACCTCGAATGGGAATCTTCGATCGCTTCAGCAAGGTCATCTCGAGCAACATGAACGCCCTGCTCGACAAGGCGGAGGACCCCCAGAAGTCCGTCGCTCTGCTCATCGAGGAGATGCGCGAGCAGATCCGACGCGGCCGCCAGGAGGTCGTCAGCGCCGTCGCCGCAGAGAAGCGCCTGCGCGCAAAGGTCGAGGAGATCGATGGACAAATCGACAAGTGGCAACGACGCGCCGAGCTGGCGGTCAAGGCAGGGGATGAGAGCCTCGCCCGAGAAGCCCTGCTCTTCAAGAAACGGCTGGTAGAAGAGCGCGACCGCGCGGAAGCTCTCCGCGCCGAGCAGCGTGCCCAGGCCATGCAACTCAAAGACGACCTCGAACGCGCTGACACCAAGCTCAAGGAGCTCGACGCCAAAAAGGGAACCATCGTCGCTCGGTACAAGCAGGCACGTGCGGGCGGGGGAGCCGAAGCGCTCGGCGCCGACGGGGACGGCCCTACCCCCTTCGACGAGCTGCGCCGGGTGGAAGAGAAGATGGGGCGCACCGAAGCAGAAGCCGAGGCCATGGAGGAGGCCCGCGACGTGCTCGAGAGACCCACGGGAAGCAAGATGACCCAGCGCGAGATCGAGGCGCGCTTCGCCGACCTCGAGAACGGTGCGACCGGTGGCAAAAAAGCCTCCGGGGATGACGACGTGGACGACGAGCTTCAAGCACTGCGCAAGAAGTTCCGCGTCGCCCCCTGAACGGTACCGGAACGGGAGTCGATGACCGAACGGATCGTCGTCTGTCTCAGCGAGCCCGCTGCGCAAATCGCGTCGGCGAGCAGCTGCAGCTTCTTCGCTCGGGCTCGTGAGCTGATGCTCCGCGCCAAGGCTTTCGGCGCCACACTCTGCGCTTGGTCCGTCGGCTCCTTGGCGTTCAGCTTCCAGGTGGACGACTTGGAGGAGGCCGTGGGCTTTGTGACGGGTCCCGACACGCGCAGCCTCGCCCGCCCCTTCGGCGTGGGCATCGTACGAGGGACGCTGGAATTGCTGACGAGCGACGCCGAGATCGAGCTCGGGTGGGGCCCGGCATTGCGGCAAGCACTCGACCTCGCCCAGCTTGCCAAGCCCGGCGAGGTCTTGCTCGAGAGAGAAACGCTCGCCACACATCACGTTCGACTGGTCACCCGTGGGTCGCGCACCACCTCCGGAACACCCCCGGTTCGGGCATACGCCATCGACGTGGAGAGCCCACTTCGAGCGCGGGCAGACCAAGACGCCGACCGACTGACGGAGCCGAGCCTGCAGGGGCGGAACGGGGTCCTTGCGACCCTGCAGATCCCCGTCGGGACCTTGGCAACCATCCGAGCCGCTCCCGGTTGCGGCGCAACGAGGCTCCTTCGCGCCGTGGCGGAACGGGACAAGCGCGCGCCTTGCCTCTGGCTCCTTCCGGTAGGCCATCGCATGGAGCCCCTCGGCTCCCTGCGACGCGCCTTCACGAGAGCAGCGGCGCTTGGCGTGACGCCTCGCCTACCTGACGCGTGCGACCAGACCTTGCGCAAGATCGCGGAGGGACTCGGCGCCCCTCCCGCCGCCGTGGCGGAGCTGATCGAGCGGTGGCTGGCACACCCAGCCGGCAAAGGGCTTCTGCTCATCGACGACGTCCACGACGTGGACAACGCAACCCTCGAGGTCGTGGCGACCGCCTTGCTCGGCGCAGAGAACCCGTTTCGCGTGGTGGCGCGCCTCGACCGTGACTCGCCTCTTCCGGCCGAACTTGCCCCCTTGCCCCCCGGGCCGGAGGTCGACCTCGCCCCCTTGGCGGATGGCGACGCCGCGAAGCTCGTGCTGGCTTGGACAGGGAACGCCATGACCGCCGCCGAGGCGGCCACCTGGGCGTCCCACGCCGGCGGCAATCCCCTCGCCTTGGGCGAAGTCCTCGCCGAGGCTCTCTCCACAGGCGCTCTCGTCGCTGGACGGGAAGGGGCAAGGCCCCGGTCCATCCCGCCCCCCGCGCCAAGCGTCTCCTCCCCCGAATTCGCCGTCGCCAAACGCCTCCGGTTCGTGACCCCTGGCACCCGCGCCACGCTCTTTGCCCTCGCCGTGCTCGGCGGGGATGCCCCCACCCAACACATCGCACGCGTCCTCGAGCTCTGCGCCGACATCCCCGTCGACCTCGAGCTCGAGCAGGAACGACTATCCAAGAACGGATGGCTGCGATCCCCACAGCCAGGCTGGCTCTCCCTGCTGTCCCGCACCCAGCTTCGCGTCATCGGACACGCCATCCCCGAGACGAATCGCGCCGCATGGCATCGCGCCGCAGGCACCGTCGCCGAGTCCCTCGGACACCTGCACCTCGCAGAAGCAGCCTGGCATGCCGCTGCCGCCAACGACCGCGCGCGCGCACAACGCCTCGCACAACTCGCGTCCACCATCGCCCAGACCACCGGCCTCGAAAATGCCTCCCGCGACCTCAAGGCCTTCGCTCGCGCCCATGACCCATCCCCACGGCCTCGCATCGAATCGGACCCTTCCGGCCTCATCCCACGCCTGCCCATGGCGTCCTCCCCTGGAAGCCCCGAAGACATCTTCCCCGTCGCCCTCGCCGCCCGCGGCCCCAAGCGCCCCAGCCGCTTCACCTTCCCCCCCGTCGCCATCTCCGAAACAGGCGCCCTCGCCGACTCCGATGCCCCCCCCGAAGGCTCCAACCCGCCCCCCGCAGATATCCTCGGCCCCGACGACATCCGCAAGTCCATCCCGGACTCCGACGCCGCACCCAAACTTGCCCCTCCTCCCCCGCGTCGCCTCACGCCCCCCGGCACCATCCGCCGACCCGTCCTCGAGCTGGTCGAAGAGCTGGAACCCCTCGAAGGGCACGACACCGATCCGCCCACCGTCCGACACGCGGGCCGCGATTCCATGGGCTCCATCCACGAGCTCACCGCGGACGACGCCATCGCGCTGCGCCTGGTCCCCATCGACGACGAGGACCCAAGCTCGGAACGAACCCTCATCGACGACCACAACCCTCGAGAAGACGTTCGCCTCACCGACGAAGCCGGCTCCGGCATCGTTCGCGTCCTGCGCGAAGGAAGCTCCGAAGAAGTCGAGGCCTGGGTGGAGCAAGGCACCGGCAGCTCTCGCCTCGTCGAACGCGTCCGCGCCCTCGCAGAGCTGCGTCGCGGAAAGCACGCGGATGCGGTCCGCGTCCTGCGCAACGCCTGCGAGCAAGCACGCTCCCTGTCCGCCGTCGAGCGCTCCCGCAGCCACCTCGCCTTCGCCGTCGGCCTCGATCAAGCCGCTCGCCCTCTCGAAGCCTTGATCGAAGGCATCGAGGCGCTCTCTCGGGCAAGGGAAGCGGGTGACACCAAGGCCGAAGACGCCTGTCTCACGTTCCTGCGCACCCTCTACGACGGGCAAAGCGGCAACAACGCCTCCCGTTGGAGGCCGCGCCAGGTTCGCTGATCGCCCCCGTCCCTCAGCCAGAGATCATTTCTTCCTGCTCGATCATGTCCCGCAGGATCGCCGCCACCGCTTCGTATAACCCAGGTGGTATGGACTCCCCCTCCGTGAGCTCCGCCAGCGCTCGAGCCACGGGAACGTCCTGCACCACCGGGATGCCCCACGCATGCGCAGCCTCCACGATGCGTCGCGCCAGGTCTCCGTCTCCCTTCGCAAGCAACACCGGCGCATCGTCCTCCCCCTCCACGTAGCGAATCGCATTTGCCAGATGCGTAGGGTTGACGATCACCACGGTCGCGTCACGCACGGCATGAATGGCAGCCGAATGCAGCACCTCCTGGTGCGCCCGCTCCCGCGCCGCCTTCACCTGCGGATCCCCATCCGACTCCTTGTGGTCTCGCTTCACCTCGGACGGCGTCATCTTGAGCCTCGACCACCACGCCCGGTGCGCAACCACCATGTCCGCCGCGGCCAACACCAACAGCACGATCACCACGTCCCGGGTCACCCCGACCACCAGCGTTCCCGCGACCGCCACCGCCTCGTCGATCCGACCCGCCGTTCGCGCCAGATCGAGCATGTGCAACTCCAGACGCCGAACCACCAGGGCAGCCACCACGAGCGCCGTCACCATCGCCCGCACGATCCCGAACACACGCTGCGACGACGCGAGGTTGCGAAACAACGACAACGGCGACATCCGGCCCAGATCCGGCGCCACCTTGCCGAGCGCAAACACGCCCCGCGTCTGGACGAAACCCGCCAACGCCACCACGGTTGCCACCGCCACAAGCAGCGGAAACGACAGCTCCACCGCAACCCACGGCACGTGCGACGCCGGGATCACCGCCATGGGCTCGTCCATGTGCTGGAGCGCAGAACGAAACATCTCCGTGGCACGCTGCGCCGTCGCGGAAAGAGCCGAAGGGGCAAGCACAAGCGCGATCAGCATTCCCACGGCCTGCAACACCGCCGTCGACATCGGCACGTTCCCCTCCCGGCGCGCCCGCTCCAGACGCCTCGGGGTCGGTGCCTCCGTCCGCTCGCTCATCCCGCACCCAACATCCTCTCGAGTCGCACCACGATCCCGGCGTCAAGCACGTCGATCACGTCATCGGCCCCCGACGCTCGAAGCACCTGCGCATCGTAGAAGCCTGTGGTCACGGCGATGCATCGGGCCTCGATCGCCAGCGCCGCGCGCACGTCGTGCGGAGTGTCCCCCACGACCACGACGGGCAGCCGCCCTGCGGGGTCGCATCGACGCGCCCCCACGCGAAGCAACCCGTCCCGCGAATCCGCATCGTCGCCGTATCCCCCGAGGGATAGATCGAACAGGTCGAGTAGGCCCGCACTCTCGAGCTTCACCCGCGCCCCACGCACCACATTGCCCGTTCCGAGCCCAACGACGGCCCCTCTTCCTCGCAACGCCTCGACCGCTTCACGCACCTGCCCGAGGGGACGGTACGCACGCTGCCGTACACCTCGCTCGAGCGCCTCGAGGTAGGTTTCGATGAGGTTCGCGACCTCTTCGTCCGTAGGGTCGCCGCGTCCACCGGCGAGCAGCAAGTCCCTCGCGATTTGCCGGTCCGTACGCCCGGCGAACTCCACCCGCTGATGCAGCCCCGCATGGCCCGTCATGCGATGCGCCGACGCGTCCATCGCCACCATGCCCGGTGTGGGGCTACGCCCAGGACCGGTCAATAGCGTCCCGTCGATGTCGAACAGGACAACACAGTCGAGCGCAACGACGTCACGCACAAGCATCGAGTGAGCGTACCAGGTTTGCTGGTCGCGGGTCACGGCGGGAAGCTGGAGATGGGAGAACGGAGGTTCGAGAAGGAGGAAGCTCGGGGCGTCAGTGGATCATCACCCGAAGCCCGTACTTCGGCACGTTGGTCACGGTGCTCGAGCCGTGAACCTTCAGGATGTAGTCACCGACAGCCCCGCTCGCGACCGTATGCGAAAGCTTGGCGCAGTTGCCATCCGTCGCGCTGGACGAGCACGCCACGCTCGCGCCCTGACCGGTGCACAAGCCGTAGTCGGAGCCCGGAGTCGTGATCGGGATCTTCCACAAGGACACGACCAGAACCGACCCGCCCGAGCATGAACCGAAGGTGTCGAGGTACGCGTACGCATCCACCTTCGCCCCGGCAGGCAAGTTGTTGATGCGAAAGTGATCCGAATCCCCCACCGCAGAGATCGAGGCGTTCGGAATCACGAAGGTGCCGCAAGCCGCTGGGATCACGTTGGGCGTGCTGTACAGGTTCGGCTCGGTCTCCGTCAGCCCCCCGCACGTCGCCTCGATGTTGCAGTTCGCATCGCAGCCGTCACCGGGCGTCTTGTCGCCGTCGTCACACTGCTCGCCCACGTCCAGGGTCCCGTCTCCACACGTCGGCACGACCCGAATCTCGAGAGAGAAGTTGCCGCTGGCGCTGCTGGACCCATCGACGATCACCCAGTAGGTCGTGTTCGGTGGCGCTTGGAAGGTCACCGTCTCGTTGCCATTTCCGTAGCTCGAGTCCTTGCAACCGACCTGCACCGCGTTCGGCCCGAAACACGCTCCCTGCCGAACGTACAGCGCCGTGTTGAACGTGGTGCCGTCCGCCGGAACCGTCACCGTCACGTTGCCACCAGGCCCGGAGTTGAACTGGTAGACCTGATCCGGCGCGGTGGACGTACTGTTGCACGTCCCGGTGTACGCATTCGTCTGTCCCGAAGTGCTGCCCGTCAGGTAGGCGATGTACGTCCCGCCCGAGTTCATCAGCGGCAGGTTCGTCCCCGGGCAAACGTCCGCGGGACCCTTCGGCTCGATCTTGCAGTTGGCATCACACCCGTCGTTCGGCGCGTTGTTACCGTCGTCGCACTCCTCGATCCCCTCCTTGTCGCCGTTGCCGCAGTAGGGCACCTTGACGGTGCAGGTCAGACCGAACGGCCCCTGCTCACTGGCTCCCCAGCCGTCCACAAACACGTAATAGGGCGTGTTTTTCGCGACATCGAAGGTCACCTTGTCGCCCCCCTCGGTGCCCGTGTCGTGACACGCCACCTCGCTGCTCTCGTTCGTGCAGTTCGAGCGCGCATACAGCACCGCGTCCCACGGCGTGACCGACGACCCGCCGAGGTCACAAGTCATCGTCCCATCTACATCCGGCGTCACCACCGCCACGAAGTCCTTGGCCGCGGCAGTGTACGTGGAAGCGCAGTCGCTGGACGAATACGAAGCCGTGAAGCTGGACGTGTCACCCGACAACGTCCCCACACGGTCCTGCGTCCCCGTGCCCGTCAGCGTCATCGTCATCCCCGGGCACGTGTCGCCCGCCGGGGTCGGGTTGACCGTGCAATCGTTCTTGCACCAGTCGTTGTCGACCTGGTTGCCGTCGTCACAGTCCTCCCCGGTCTCCTTGATGCCGTTCCCACAGCCCTTCGGGACCAACTGCACGTTGACCTCGTAGGACCCGGCCTCCGTGTTGTAACCGTCGACGAAGATGTAGTACGGGGTCCCCGCTGTCGCGTCGAATTCGAGCGTCTCGCTGCCGTCCTTGTAGTCGTCGTGGCACTTGACCTCCGAGTCCTTGTCCGTGCAGTCCGTCCGCGCGTACAGGATCGAGTCGAAGGGCGTTGCCGTTTCGCCACCGAGGTCCACACGCAAGGTCCCATCGACGTCCGGCGTCACGACGTAGACCGCCTCCTTGGAGAGGGCCGAGCCGCAGTTGCCGACGTAGTCGGGGTTGAGGGAAGAGGTGTCCCCGCTCGCCGACCCGGTGCGAGGCGCCGTACCGGATCCGGATAGGGCGATCTCTTCGCCCGGGCACACGTCAACATCACCCGCGGCGCCACCCATTCCAGCGTTCCCCGCCGTACCGGCCGTTCCCGCGCCGCCGCCCGTCTCGGTACCGCCCGTGCCTCCGGTGGCTCCCGTACCGCCCGTACCGCCCGTTCCACCCGTGCCGCCAACCCCTGCATCGCCGCAGACGCAGGCCGTGTACGACATGCAATCCGTCTGGCAGGTCTGCGTGCCGACAGCACCGCCGGCACATGAACATTGGGCGGTAGTGCCGGGCTGGCAGGTGCAGCTTCCCCCGCCTGTCCCTCCTGACCCCCCAGCGCCCGAGGTGGCGCCTGAGCCCGACGGCTCATCACCCCCTTCAGCACATCCACCGACAAGAGAAGAAACAAGCACCAGCGCGGCGCCCGCTACTGCGTACCATCGAGCTCTTAACATCCGGGCCTCCTCACACACTCCAAGCAACGGATTGGGTGCCTGTGGCACAAATCCGTTCGGGCGGTCAAGCACGACCATCTTCGGCCTCCCGGCCGACGGTCGCGCCTGGAGTATGTTCGAAAGCGCCCAACACTTCCACCTCGATCGGTGGTCGCAAAGTACCTTGCTTGTTCACCTGGCAATATGTTCAGCAAAGCACGCTGAGTACGTGAATGGGAAGCCGATGCGGCCCCGCTGTGCTACCTAGTTTGGCGTCGAATTCGCTCGGATCCTGGCCCCCTGGCGAAATTGGCATACGCGGCGGGCTTAAAACTCGCTGCCGCTACTGCGGCATACCGGTTCGAACCCGGTGGGGGCTACCACGAGACCGACCACGACAACCTACAGACCGGGCTTCACGGCGTCACCGCTTTCCCTGCATCACCAGAGTCCTCAGCCTGTCCCTCCGGTGCAAGCCCCCACGTCAACTTCACGTGCAGCCACCCGCGCTCGCCCGTGATGTCCTCCACGGACACCCACTCGCCCTTGCGCTCGGTCACCTTGAGCGCTTCCCCCCAGTCCACCCGGAACAGAACCCGCGCCGTGGTCGAGGGCTCCGCCCGCACGTTCGCCTGGTTCACGTTGATCACCACGGACCGCTGGTCGCTCAACAACCGTTCGGCCACCCACGCCACGTCCTGCTCGAAGTCTCGCGTCCGACACCATCCCCCCTCACATCGAAGCACCTGCACCGGGTAGTACAGATCCGCCGTATACAGCACCCGGTCCGACAGACTCGGCCCAACGCGGAAGTTCGCGACGTCCACGCCCACGCTTCGCATGGTCACGCTCGACTCCTCCGCTCGGACCCCAGTGCCCACGAGCGCCATCCCGCTCGCCACCGCGACCGTCACCCACCGCTTCCAGGATTCCATGAGCCTTCGCATGTTGAAACGAAGCGTGCGGAGTCCCACGGACGTCGGCACCGCCACGCGCAGGAGATCACACCGACCCGCATGCTCGCCTCACCCAAGCAGAACCCTCCCCTAACGGACAACTATCCGGCCCACTTCGCGCAACGCTTCGGGCCGCCGCGTCATCTCATCTATTGACTGTGCGGAACCTCCTCCAACGACTCCCGAATCGCACATTCGCGACGGTCAGGCACATCCCTCCCTACGTGCTTGACCGTCGACTTTTTGTGCCTCAACCGAGAGGGCCCACGACCGCCTCCACGCGTCGGAGCAACTCGCCCTTGCGCATGAACGTGGCAACCCGTTGGATGTCCTTGTAGAGCGGGCGATCCCCCGTCAACGGCTCGATCACCTCTCGAACCGCTCGGTGAGCCGCCAGAACGCCTTGCCCCGGACGCAGCGGGCTTCGCTGATCGAGCCCGAACGAAGCGCTCAACACCTCGATGGCAAGGCTCATCCAGACGTTCTCCACCACCTGAATGAGCTTGCGGGCGGAGACGGATCCCATCGAGACGTGGTCTTCCTTCCCAGCGCTGGACGGGATCGAGTCGACGCTCGCGGGATGGCACAGAACCTTGTTCTCGCTCACCAGCGAGGCGCTCGCCACCTGGGCGATCATCATCCCGCTGTCGAGACCACTGTTGGGGGCGAGAAACGGGGTCAACCCGCTCGACAGCGCCGGATTCACCAACTGCTCTACGCGACGCTCGCTGATGTTCGCGAGCTCGGCCACCGCCATCGCGGCCAGATCGAGCGCAAGCGCCAACGGCTGCCCGTGGAAGTTGCCTCCCGAGATTAGCTCCGCTTCCCCATCGTCGCCCAGAAACACCAACGGGTTGTCCGTGACGGCGTTGAGCTCGCGCCCGATCACGTCACGCGTCCACGACAAGGCATCGCGCGACGCCCCGTGCACCTGCGGCATGCACCTCAACGAGTACGGGTCCTGCACCTTGTGACAGTGCGCATGGCTCTCCATGATCTGGCTGTCGACGAGCAGCGTTCGAAGGTTGCCTGCCACGGTCGCCTGGCCCGGGTGCGAGCGAACCGCCATGATGCGATGGTCGAAGGGCCTGCGGGATCCCTTGAGGGCCTCCAGGCTCATCGCGCCAGCCAGGTCGGCATAGCGAACGAGCATCGACGATTCGATCAAGGCGATGGCCCCGAGAGCTGCCATCATCTGGGTCCCGTTGATGAGGGCGAGCCCCTCTTTGGCTTGGAGCTCGAGCGGCTCGAGCCCCGCCAGACGAAGCGCATCTCCTCCCGGCAGCTCGCCCCCTTCCACCTCGGCTTCCCCTTCCCCTTGCAGAACGAGCGCCAGATGCGCCAGGGGCGCGAGGTCTCCCGACGCGCCCACGGACCCCTGGGACGGGACCCGCGCATGCACGTCACGGTTCAGCATCTCCATCAGCAGCTCCACCACCTCCACGCGAACCCCCGAGTGGCCCAGAGCCAAGACCTGTGCGCGTAGCATCGTCATCGCACGCACGGAAGGAACGTCGAGCTGCGGGCCCACGGCGCACGCATGACTCCGAACGAGATTGCGCTGCAACGCTCGGATGTTCTCCGCATCGATCCGCGTCTCGCTGAGCGCACCAAACCCCGTGTTCACACCGTACACGTTGGGGGCGTCGTTGCCCCCGGACACGATCGCCTCGATGGCCGCCCGCGATCGGGCCATCTTCTCGCGCGCAGAATCGCAGAGCGCGACGGGCCTCCCACGACGGGCCACGTCATCGAGGTCTTCGATGGAGATGGGCCGTCCAAGCTCGACAGGACGCGACTCTTTCGCAACGGGTGTGTACATGGCTCGCTCTCGGTTGGGTTGTCGGTGGCCCCCTCGTAGCGCTCGGAGCGCGCGACGTCCATTGCCACCGGACCGCCCTCGACATCGTCCAAGGGAGGGCGTACGAAGCATGGATGGCTGGCATGCTCTTTCGTCTCGCAGGAACCGGGATGGTTTGCGTATCCGCGCTCGCTTCCTGCGCCCCCGCACCTCCGTCGTCGACCGCCGCCACGGTCGGCGTTCCCGTGCAAGGCAAACCCCTCCTGGAAGAGCCACCCCCACCGGAACCGGTTCGCCCGACAGAAGTTCCTCCCGAGACACGGGGGGCTGACGCAGGCGGTCGTCCGGTGTTCGGTTGCGGGTCTTTCCCCACCGTCAAGAGCCAGGACTCCTGCCAGAGCTCGAGTGATTGCGCACCCGCAACGCCCTGCCACGCGACCTCGTGCGTCGCCGCGGCCAAAGCCGCTACGCTTCCCGCGGGCGCTCAGTGCACCATGAACCTGGTGTGCCAGTCCGTGGACGTGGGCCGTTGCGATTGTGTCGATGGCGTCTGCTCGCTCGTCTCTCGCTGACAGGGCTGGTGGGAAGAAACGATCGAGGAGGGAACCTGCAGAGCAGGTGAAACCGTCACGCGCCCTCGCGACGGTTCGAAAGCGCGGTCAGGACTTCTCGTCCTCGTCGCTGTTGCCCTTCTTCTTCTTCTTGGCGTCGTCACCGCAGGCGACGGTGTCACTCGAGCTCCACTCGGTCACGTGCGACGCGGTCAGGGCGTAGGCGAAGGTGAGCGCGGAGGAAAGCAGCAGGATGGTGGTCTTGTTCATGGTCGTTCCTTTGGGTTCCGGATCGTCGGATGGGTTCTGTTGATGGCTGTTTCTGTTGTGCCGTTTCGTCGAAGCGCAAGCCCGACGACATGGCGTTCGTCACGCGGCGAGCTCGAATCGGTTCTCGGTCAGCACCGTGCGCAGGCGGGCACGCGCACGATGAAGACGCGATCGAACGGATGCTTCGGTCATGTCGTAGCGCCGGGCGATCTCTTCCAGGCCCAGGTCCATGCCGTAGTGGGCGTTGACCACGGTCTGGTACTCCGACGGCAGGGAATCGAAGGCGGCTCGAAGGTGCTGCACACGGTCGATGGCTTCGGAGAAGAGAGGCTCGTCGGCGCCCGTTCTCGTGATCGCATCCAGCTCGTCGTCCTCGAGCCCGTCCACGAGGCGGGACCGATGCCGCCTCTGGCTGCGCATCAGCATCAGCGCTTCGTTGGCGGTGACACGGAACAGCCAGGTGGAGAAGGAGGACTCTCCGCGGAAAGAATCGAGTCGCCTGACGACCTGGAGGAGGGTCGACTGGAGCAGGTCACGGCGGTCCTCTTCGGTCACCGGGTAGCGCGCCAGCTGTCGCTGCACGACGGGCTGGATCTGGGTCACGATGGAATCGAGGGCGGCTCGGTCCCCGTTCTGCGCGTTGTGGATGATCTGGGGAGTAGGCAATGACATGGTGCGCCTTCTTGGACAGTGTTTGTCTAAGACAATAGCAACACAAGTGCCAACCCTGACCTTGCGTGATTTCGGCAACTTATGCGGGTCGCAGCCCGAGAAATGGTAACGAAATCGAACTGGCCACGCCGAAACGTTACCACGTTCCGTTCCATGAACAGTCCTAGACGAAACCTGGGGCGTCTTCCCAACGGGATGTGACCGTCAGCCGCCCTGGCGCAACTCGCCAGCGAACGCCACCCGGCGAACGGTCAGCCCCTCACCGGTGCCTGGCTACACGCCGAACTGCTGCAACCACTGACGAACGCGCGCCACCACCATGTCCACGGCCACCAGGTTCTTCCCACCCTCGGGGATGATGATGTCCGCGTGTGACTTCGACGGCTCCACGAACGCCTGGTGCATCGGCCTCACGGACTCGTAGTACTGCTTGCGCACCTGCGCGAACGTCCGACCTCGCTCCTCGAGATCCCTCCGAACGCGCCGCATCAGACGGATGTCGGCAGCCGTGTCCACGAACAGCTTGATGTCCAGACGATCCCGCACGTCCTTCTCGGCGAGCACCAGGATCCCCTCCACGATGATCACGGGGGCCGGGTCCACCGCCGTGGTCTCTTCCCGACGCCGGTGCGACGCAAAGTCGTACACGGGGACGTTGACCGTCTTGCCCTTCCGCAACGCGTCGAGGTGAGACACCATGAGCTCGGTCTCGAGCGCGGAGGGATGGTCGTAGTTCAGTCCGGACCGCTCGTCGTACGAGAGCTCGGGATGGTCACGGTAGTAGCCGTCGTGCTGCAGGAGAACGGCACGCGTTCGCGGGAGCCCATCGAGCAGTGCTCGAGCGATCGTGGTCTTTCCTGAGCCGGTGCCCCCGGCTACGCCAATCATCAAGGTCGTCACGATGTCCGACTGTTAGCAGGTTCTTCCCAAGAAAGGGGCTAGAATCATCCCATGACCGCTCCGATGATTTCGGCCTACGCCCTGCGCAGCCTCGGCCGCGCGCTGTCCCGCCCATGGGCCTTGCGAAGCAAGAGCCTCGGCCCCGCGCTCCGCGAACAGCTCATTCTCCGCGTCTCGTCCATCAACCAGTGCGCCATCTGCTCCGCCGTTCATGGTGGCGTCGCTCGCTTCGAGGGACTCACGGACGACGACATCCGCAAGGCCCGCAATCCCTTGGCGGACGAACAGCAGGACGAAAGCACGCGATTGCTCCTGCGCTACGCAGAGATCCGCACCGCGGACCTGGAACGCGACTTTCCCGACGTCGTGGAGGCGTTCGATCGCACGTTCCCCGAGCCGGTCAAGCAGGAGGTCCGCGCCGTCGTCGACCTCTTTACCTTCAACAACCGGTTCAACAACACCTGGGAAGGTCTGATGCCGGGCGCATCGCGGCGCCGCGCCTCCATGGGCCTCACCGGACCGCGCGAGGCGAAGTGACACACCCCGGGGGGGCCCCAAATCAAGCGTAGAACAGTGCTTGGGTTTGGGGCTATCCGAGCCTAAGGCGAGGCGTTTTGGGGTGAGCCGCGTTGAGCGCGGCGAGGGGGCTTTGCGAAAGCCCCCTTAGAAAAACGCGCGAAGCGCTTGATTTGGGTCTAGCGCAGGGCGGTAAGCGTTCTGGCCTTGGCGTACCGCGCGGAAACGTCGTTCCAGTTCACAAGGTTCCACCAGGCCGCCACGAACTCCGCCCGCTTGTTCTGATACTTGAGGTAGTAGGCGTGCTCCCACACGTCGACCACGAGCAGGGGAATGGTCCCCCAGACGACCTTCTTCTCATGGTTCTCGCACTGGAGCAGGGAGAGCTGCTGGTCGAAGGGGTGGTAGCCAAGCACGGCCCACCCACTTCCCTCGACCGACACGGCCACGGCGGACATCTGCGCCTTCATGGCGTCGAGGCTTCCGAAGGCCGTACGGATGGCGGCGTCGAGCGGCTTGGACGGCTCGCCGCCCTTGCCTACGGGCGCCATGTTCTCCCAGAAGAGCGTGTGAAGCAGGTGACCCGACACGTGGAAGGCGAGCTTCTTCGAGTGGTGGTCCGCGAGCTTGAAGTCACTGCTCTCGCGAGCCTGCTTGAGGGCAGCCATCGCCGCGTTCGCCCCCTTGACGTACCCCGCGTGGTGCATGTCGTGATGCAGCCGCAAGGTCTGCGCGTCGATGTGGGGCTCTAGGGCTTCGTAGGCATACGGAAGCGGGGCGAGGCTGTATTCGGACGGCATGGGCAGCTCCTGTTCGTTCGCTGGGGGGGACGAGGGATCCGGGGGGGCAGGCGGTGGGGGCCCAGCGGGCCCGGGCGGAGGCGTGCACCCCGTCGTCGGAAGGAACCACAAGCCTCCGATCGCGATGACACCCTGAAGCGCCACGCGTCGCGGCAACTCGGGCGGAGCATCATCCAGACAGTCGTGGTCCGTCTTTCGGTTCATGCAGCATCCTCTCCCGATCGGCGATGTACCGCTTGACCGGGGAGCCGTCAATGCACAGGCCAGCGGCCCAGATCCGGAGGCACGACGAATGCAAGCGGAGCGAGGGCGCCGAAGGCCGGCCCGAGCAGACGCCGGTGTGGCTGAAGACGGAGTGTTGGGGGTGGTGGGTGAGGAACAGAGGCAAAAACAGGGTCATGGGGCGCTCCCCCAGAATGCGCGCACTTCCTCCAGGGTCGTGGCCCGCCGTGCCGGCGGTAGGCTGGCCAGCATCGACTTGCCGTACCCGCGCCGGACGATGCGACGGTCCAGCACCGCCACGATCCCGCGATCACGCTGGGTGCGGATGAGGCGACCGAATCCTTGCTTCAAGGTGATGGCTGCCGAGGGGACTTGGTAGTCCATGAAGGGCTTGCCCCCATTCTGCTCGAGCGCGGCACACCGCGCCATCACCACCGGGTCGCTCGGAACGGCGAACGGAATCTTGTCGATGATGACGAGGCGGAGGGCATGACCCGCGATGTCCACTCCCTCCCAGAAGCTCATGGTGGCCACCAGTACAGCGCTGCCCGACGCTCTGAATCGGTCCAGCAAGGTGGTCTTCGGTGCGGCTCCCTGCACCATGACTGGGTGATCCAGGCGCCGCGATAGCTCGTTGTGGATGATTGACATCGCACGGTTCGACGTACACAGCACGAGCGCCCCGCCGTCCGTGATCGCGATGAGCTCTGCGGCTCGCTCGGCCACCTGCCTCGGGAAGTCTTGATCGTTGGGCTCGCATACGTCAATGGGAGTGTACAGAAGCGCGTGCGTGGAGAACTCGAAGGGTGAGGGGACCTGCAGCTCGTGCGTCGTGAAGGTGTCGCCGTCCGCCCCGATGCGCGACCGAAAGAACTGGAACCCCGTCGACGTGGTCAGGGTTGCGCTGGTGAGCACGCACGTTCCGACTCGCTCGAACACGAGGTCTCGGAGGGTCGGGCCGATTTCGATGGGCGTGGCCCCCACCGCGGCGGAGCGAGCCCGAGCCTCCAGCCACGTGACCGCTCCCGCTTCTCCGTCCACGATCCGCGAAAGGTCGTCGCGCAAATCCAGCGTGCGAAGACCGACCGCTTGCACGTCGTCGCTCGCCGAAGGCTTGTCCGCGAAAGCTTGCAGCGCGTCCAAGGCCGCATCGAAGCGGTGGTATTGCTCCCGCAGCTCTCCACACCACACGTCCCGCTCGAGGGCCTGCTTCCCGTTGTCCGTGCTCGTCGCAACCCGCAGCACGAGCGTATCGAAGAAGGCTCGACCCATGGTGCGGACGGGGTCGGTGAGGGTGGCGCCCGCGTTCCCGCCGAGCAGCCCGTCGGCCATTCCTGCTGCTCGAAATGCCCTGTCCGCGTCCCGGACGAGCGCGTCCAGCCGGGCGGTGGACACGCGCAGCCCGAAGAAGTCGCTGGCGATGTCCTCGATCTGGTGCGCCTCGTCGAAGATGATGGCCTCGTAGGCGGGCAAGGCGCCGCCGTGGTCGTCGGAGCCGCGTCGCACGGCCAGGTCTGCGAACACGAGGTGATGATTGGCAATCACGATCCGCGCTGCTTCCGCCCGCCTGCGCATCCGTGTCACGAAGCAGTCACGATGGAAGGGGCACTTGGCGCCTCGACGCGTCTCCGCCGAGGAGCACACCTCTTGCCAGGTTCGATCCCGTTCGGGCAGCCACGACAGCTCGGCCACGTCCCCGGTTTCGGTCGTCTGGACCCACGCTTCGATGCGAGCGAGCGAGCGGCGGTGGTGCAGGTCCATGGCGCTCGGGCTGGCGCGGAACGCTTCGAAGCGGCGACGGCACAGGTAGTTGGAGAGACCCTTGGCGACGGCGACGTGGGGTCGCAGGCCGAGGTGCTGTTCGATGGCGGGGATGTCCTGAAACAGGATCTGGTCTTGGAGGGCCTTGGTTGCGGTGGAGATGACGACCTTCTGCTCGCTCAGGATGGAGGGGACGAGGTAGGCGAGGGTTTTGCCGGTGCCGGTGCCTGCTTCACACAGCAAGACGTGGCGGAGGTCGAGGGCGCACTCCACGGCTTCAGCCATCTGAAGCTGGCCTGTTCGGTGCTCGTACCCCGGCATCGAACGTGCGAGGGGACCCTCTGGACCGAGCAGATCGACCACGGATGCCATGGCCGGAGTCATGCCCGCGTGCCGAGGCCTTGTCGAACGAAAACGCGACGAGCGCGCTCCGCTTCCGTGCGGGATCTCTCGTTGCCCAATGGGTGTGCGTGGTGCATGCTTGCTGACGTCTGCGAGCCAGCAGCCAGAGGTGGTCATGGGACGTTCGAGGATGTTCGATCACGAGGATCCGGCCGGGGGGCAGAACCCCTCACCGCGCACCACGATCGTAGGCGGACGGCCGCCGGAGAACCGGAGCGACCTGCCTCCCGTGCCGACCGGGATCCAGCGCCTGCTTCGTCTCGCGCGGGAGGACGCGCGGTTCCGCACCCTTTTCCTCTCCCAGCGCGGCGAGGTGGCCGCCGCCGCCGGCATCTACTTGAGTGCTTCCGAAAACGCGATCCTGGCTGCCGTCCCGGTCCGTCAACTCGAGGCGATGATCGACCGCGTCCCTCCGCCCAGCCCCGACCGTCGGGAGTTCCTGCGCCAGTCCGCCGCCTCCGCCGTCGTCCTTCTCGGCGGCGCCACGCTCGCCGAAGGCGTGTCCGGTTGCGGCAAACAGCAGACAGCGACGCCGGGGCCCGCTTCCACGTCCACCACGACGCCTGCTCCTGGGCCGTTCGCCGAGCCGCCTCCCGAGGACGAGCCCCTGCGCCCGGACCACAACGACATGCAGTCCGAAGGGGGCGCCGCCCCCGACGAGCCTCCCGAGCCCGAACCACCGCCTCCCCCGCGACCCGACCACAACCATATGGCTCCCGGAGGCGCTCGCCCCGACTACGACGCAGGACGACCCAACCCGACGCGCGGGATCCGGCCGGACATCCCGCCCGAGCGCCCAGAACACCCCGATACCATTCGCATGGGCGGGAGTGCCCCCGACATGCCGCCCGAAGGTAACGGCGACTGAAACGAAAGGTCCCCGCGTGCCCGACATCACCATCCTCAACCTCAATATGCTCTTCGTGCGCTACTTCGACACCGTCGAACGAGAGCGCCACCTGCCCCTCGGTACCCTGTACGTCACCGCCGCCCTCGAACTGGCCGGCTACTCCGTGCAGCACCTCGACTACCAGATGCACGACGCCGAGGACCCGTTCTCCAGCAAGGAGATCCTCGCCTTCATCGGCGAGCCCGCCCCCATCGTCGGATTCTCGTGCATGGCCAACCTCCTCCCCTTCACCCTCCTCGCCATGCGGGACTTCAAGCAGGCCTGGCCTGATCGCACCCTCATCCTTGCGGGCGTCGGGCCCAAGGCCGTCGAACAACTCATCCTCGAGCGCTTCCCCTGGGTGGACGTCATCGTTCGCGGAGAGTCCGAGCGAACTGCCCCCTTGCTGCTCGCCGCGTTGAAGACCGATGGTGACCTCTCCTCCGTTCCGGGCATCAGCTACCGTCGCAATGGGCAGGTCGTCCACAACGACAGACCCCCACGCATCGTCGACCTCGACGCCCTCCACGCCCCGGCCTATCACCACATCGACCTGCGAAAATACACCGGATTCGGCATGATCACCTCGCGGGGGTGTCCTTACCCCTGCACCTTCTGCTCCGTGGCTCCCATCTGGGACCTGCGCTCCTACTTCCGATCCCCCGAGTCCATCGTCGAGGAAATCAAGCGCCTGCACGAGGAAGGAGGCGCCCAGCTCATCCTCTTCCAGGACGAGTTCTTCGTCTCCGGTCGCGACCGCGTTCTGCGCTTCTGCAACGCCCTCGCCAGGTCCGGACTCGACATCAAGTGGAAGGCTTTCGGTCGCGTCAACCTCACGGACGAGGACATGATGCGCGCCATGGAAGAAACAGGGTGCGTCGAGATCCGCTTCGGCATCGAGTCCGGCTCGGACCGCATCCTCGAGCTCACACGCAAGGGCTTCACCACGGACCAAGCCGTGGACGTCGTCAGCCGCGCTTGCACCATCTTCCGACGAGTCGACGCGTTCTACGTGTGGGGCTATCCGTACGAGACGATGGAGGACTTCTATCAATCCATCTTCCAGATGGTGTCCTTCCGGATGATGGGCGCACGCATCCTGCCATCGCTGCTTTGCTTGTTGCCCCAGACGGAGATCTACCAGAAGCACGTGGACCCGGCGAAGCTCGAGTTCGCGCCGGACCTTCTTCCTGAGTACATGGTGACCGGGCACGAGGTGAGCCGGCACGCGCACATCGAGATACGGCCCGAACACGCCGCGGTATTCGACTTCATCCGCGCCCATCCAGACATCTTCCCCGGGTTCTTCCACCTTGGGCTGGAGACCAACATTCGTCCCAAGCTCCGCGTCCTGCAAGAGTTCGGCTTCTATCCAGCGTCCGCCGAGGAGCTTGCGGACATGGAGTCCTGCGGCGCCCATTCCCCCAAGCTCAACGAGAGCCAGAGGGAGCTGGCGACCCGCGCCACCTGAGCCCCCAGCTTGGGTCCACCGCGAAACACCCGCCTATGGCCCCCGGTCCCTCGGTCACTGCCGTTTGTGTCGCAGCGCTGCGCGCAACGTACGATTGCGCCCCTCCACCCCTGCGCATCGTTCATGACCCCTTCGCCCGAAAGCTCATCCCCCGACCTCTCGCGCGGATCATCGCCCTCACCGAGTCCCGCCCCCGTCTCGCTCATGCCTTTCACCGCGCCCTTGCCGTCGTCACGCGCGAGCTGTCCACCAATCTGCCTCTGCGAACGGCCGCCATCGACGAAGTCCTCCGCTCCGCACTGCGCGACCACCCAACGCAGGTCGTTCTTCTCGGTGCTGGGCTCGATGCGCGCGCGTGGCGCATGCCCGAGCTCGCCCCCTGTGCCGTCTTCGAGGTCGACCGTCCGGGTGCTCATCGCGTCAAGCGCCTCAGGCTCGCCGGCTCCACCGCTCAGCCACGCTCTCACCACATGCTCGCCGTGGACTTCGAGCGCCAAACCGTGGGTGATGCGCTCCTGCCGGCCGGGTTCGATCCTTCCGCCGCGACGGTATGGCTTTGGGAAGCCGTGACGATGTACTTGACGCGAACGGCGATCGACCGCGCGTTGGACGGGATCGCAGGCCTTTCCGGGCCGGGCAGCACCTTTCTCGCGACCTACACCCCCCTGAACCTCGGCCAGGGACGGCGGTCCACGCTGCACTGGCGTCTCGCAGCGCGCGTCGTGGGAGAATCGATTCGCGGGGAAATGTCGCAGGCTCAGGTTCACGAGGCCGTCCGTCGACGAGGCTTTGACGTCGTTTCCGATGACAGCGCAACCGAGTGGGTTCAACGGTACTGGCCCCCCTCCGAGCACCACCACGCTCGCGGATGGGAACGGCTCGTGGTGGCACGCATGCCCGGGCCGTCCGGGAGTGGCTGACTTCTGCCGCGGAAGCGGCTAGGAGCGGGTCATGCCCATCTCCTACAAGGACGCCGGGGTCGACATCGACGCCGGGGATCGACTGGTCGAACGCATCAAGCCCTTGGCCCGCCAGGTCCGCGTGGCCGAGGTGCTCGACGGGATCGGTGGCTTCGCCGGCCTGTGCTCGGTGCCCTCGGGCATGCGCGATCCCGTCCTCGTCAGCGGCACCGACGGGGTCGGAACCAAGCTCGAGGTCGCTTTCAAGCTTGGTGTTCACGACACCGTGGGCATCGACCTCGTCGCCATGTGCGTCAACGACATCGCCACGGTCGGCGCCCGCCCGCTCTTCTTCCTCGACTACTTCGCCACCGGTCACTTGGATGTCGACGTGGGCGAGGCCGTGATACGTGGCATCGTCGAGGGTTGCCGTCAGGCGGGGTGCGCGCTGCTCGGGGGCGAAACCGCCGAGATGCCTGGCATGTACCAGCCCGGAACCTACGACCTGGCAGGGTTCGCCGTGGGCGTCGTCGAAAGACAGGCCATCATCGACGGGCGCACGATCACCGCGGGAGACGCGGTGATCGGGGTGGCATCCACCGGCATCCATTCCAACGGGTTGTCGCTCGCCCGACGTGTCGTCGAGCACGCCCTCGAGGGCGACTTCGACAAACACGTCGATGCCCTGGGCGGACCGGTCGGCCGTGCACTTCTGACGCCGACCCGCATCTACGCCAAGAGCCTCCAGCGCCTCGTAGAAGCCCTGGGGCCGTCGGTGCGCGGCGTTTGCCACGTGACCGGGGGTGGGCTTCCGGGCAACCTGCCGAGGATTCTGCCCGACGGGCTTGGGGCCGACCTCGACCTCGGCACCTACGAGCGTCCAGCCCTCTTCCGATGGCTGGCTCAAGCAGGACCCGTGGAGGAATGCGAGATGCTCCGCACGTTCAACGTCGGCGTGGGCCTGTGCATCGTGGTGCCGGCGGACGCGGCAGACGCGGCTCTCGGGGTGCTCCGGGAGGCCGGCGAAACCGCGTGGTCCCTCGGCCGCATCATCTCCTTGGGCGCGGCGTCCGAACCTCGAATCCGTATCCGGTGACCCATGCGACCTCTCCAGCTTGGTGTGCTCGTTTCTGGCTCCGGGTCCAACCTGCAGGCCATCCTCGACGCCATCCGCAAGGGGCGCCTGAACGCCAGCGTGCGTCTCGTGCTGTCCAACAAGCCGAAGGTGTTCGCGCTCGATCGGGCCGAGCGGGCAGGCGTGCCCGCGGCCGTCGTGCGGCACAAGGACTTCGACTCTCGCGAAGCGTTTGACTGCGCCCTCGTGCAAGCTCTTCGGGAGGCCGGGGTCGAATGGGTCGTCCTCGCCGGGTTCATGCGCTTGCTCACCCCCGCGTTTCTCGAGGCGTTCCCTTACCGCGTGCTCAACATTCACCCGGCCCTGCTCCCCGCCTTTCCCGGGGTCGACGCCCAGCAGCAGGCGATCGACTACGGGGTTCGGATCTCAGGCTGCACCGTGCACTTCGTGGATGCGGGCACGGACACCGGACCGATCCTCGCGCAGTCCGTGGTGGATGTCCGCGATGACGACACGCGCGATTCTCTCGCGGCGCGCATCATCGCACGGGAGCACCAGCTGTTCCCGCAAGTGCTGCAGTGGATCGCCGACGGCCGCGTGCACGTGACGCCCCCTGTCGCAGCCGGAGGCCGCGCGACGGTGCGCGTCGAAGGCGTTCGTGCGTGCGTGGGCGTGGCGGGGGCGCGGTGAGCGACAAGCACTACGACGTGGTCATTCTGGGCCGCTCCCTCGGCGCCATGGCCCTGGCTGCCCTGCTGACACGACGAGACTTTAGCGTCATGGTGATCGGCCAGGGCGCCCGTCCTGCCGACTATGCGTTTCGCGACCTGACCCTGCGCCGTCGGTGTTTCACACCGCTTGCCGCCACGTCTCCGGCGTTCAAGCGGATCATGTCCGAGCTCGCCCAATCCCAGATCTTCCGGCGCCGCCTCGTCCCCTTGGACCCGATGCTCAGCGTGCTCCTGCCGGACCGACGCTTCGAGCTGCCGCCCGACCTGGAGCTTCTGCAGCGGGA
This sequence comes from uncultured Polyangiaceae bacterium, assembly GCA_964488865.1. Taxonomy (GTDB): domain Bacteria; phylum Myxococcota_A; class Polyangia; order Polyangiales; family Polyangiaceae; genus MWCO01. Next base: position 62,197 of record CAZAWR010000050.1, read on the forward strand.
GATCGACCGGGAGTTCCCGGAAGTGCGGCGGGTCATCGACGACCTCTACGCTGACTTGACGCGGGTCAACGCGGCGGCCGACGCGGCTTTCGAGCGGGACCTGTGCTGGCCTCCGGGAACCTTCTGGGAGACGCGGGAAACGAACGCGGCGGCATCGACGCTTCCCCACCTGCGCGGGGACCCGCGCGCTTTGCTCGGTGGGTTCCCTCCCAACCACCCGTACGTGGAAATCGTGACCCAGTCGGCGCAGGTTTCCTCGAACCTGATGGCGGGCAGCCGGCCCTTGCCTCCGTTCGCCGTCGGACGCCTGCACGGTGCCTGGACCCGGGGTCCGTTCGGCATCGCCGCCGGCGAGGACGACGTGCTCTCCTTCTTCCACGAGCGCGTCACGTCCCTGGGCGGACAAGTGATGCTTTCGGACCGCGTGGTGGGTATCAACCCTGCCGGCAAGGACAACCACGACCTGGTCCTCGACGGCGGGACGACGGTGCTGGGGGCGACCTTCGTGGTGACCGACGGGACTGGAGAGAGCCTGGCGCACCTGGCCCAGGGAAAGGGTATCCTGCGCAAGGCTCAGCGCGAGTGGCCCATGGTCTCGGAGCGCACGGGGCGGTTCACCGTATCGATCCTCGTGCGGCGGGACGGGCTGCCCGAGGCGCTCGGGGCCGAGTCCCTCCTCTTCCCCCGCATGCCGGGGGCTCCCCCCGACCCCCTGCTCCCTGTCGTTCACCTCCAACGGTGCGACCGCATGGCAGGGGAAGACGATCCGACCGCCGACGCCGACACGATCCTTCTCGTTGCCGAGATCTTGTTGCCGATGCCGGGGACCCTCGCGGTGAGCGAGGCCCGCGCTGTTGTCTTGTCCATCCTTCAGTCCCATCTGCCCTTCCTGTCGTCCCATCTGGTCGTGGTCGACTCGACCCAGGATGGGCTGCCTGTATGGCTGTACGTAGGCGGAAAGCGGACGACCGTCGATCGGCTCGAGGCTCGCGGCACGCTGCGCGGCGCGGAATCGATGACGCCCGTCGTGTCCGTGGAGCCGCCGGGCTACATGGGCCTTGCTGGGGAACCCCTGCGCGGGCCTCTGCCCAGAAGCTTCCTCACCGGGCGGTCCGTGTTGCCCTGCCTCGGTCAGGAAGGCGAGCTGCTCGCCGCATGGGGCGTGGCTCGGATCATCACCGGCTCGGACAATCGTCGTGCGCGCATGCGACGCGACATGTGGAGCCGCATCGAATTTGGATGACCATGAAGACGATTCCTTGCCCATCGAGGCCCGCGCCATGAGCCGTCTCGCCTTGCGATTTCGCGTGGCGGGAATTCCCGTGCTCGTGGAGCCGGGGTTCTGGCTCATCGCGTTGCTTTTGGGCATGTCCGGCGACGCCAAGGAGCTGCTTGTCTGGGTGCCCGCCGTGTTTTTCGGCGTGCTCGTGCACGAGTTGGGACACGCGTTCATGGCGCGTGCGTTCGGTGCGACGCCAGAGATCACGTTGTACATGATGGGGGGCGTGACGCGCAGCGCGTTTCCGGCAGGGCAGGCGTACTCACGACTTCGCTCGGCCCTCGTCACGATCGCTGGGCCCGGGGCAGGGTTTGTGGTGGCGGGCCTCACGTTCGCGTTCCTGCTCGCCTACCAACCCGCCAAGGACACCACGGCGTTCACGGCCAGTATCATTCTGCTTTGGATCAACCTCGGGTGGGGCCTGGTGAACCTGTTGCCGGTGCTGCCGCTCGACGGGGGAAACCTGCTACGCGCCGCCCTGTCCGGGCCGGGACAGGAGACGGGGTTGATCCGGGCTCTTTGGGTGTCCGTGATCGTCGGACCGGTCGTGGGCATCGCGAGCTGGCAGGTCGGTCTCACCTGGGCCGCCCTGCTCTTTGGCTTCTTCACCTTCTCCGCAGGAAAGCAGCTGATCGACGTGTCCCGGGCCCGGGCCGACCAGAGCGAGGGATTCGACCAGCAACTCGAGCAAGCTCATCAGGCCCTCACCGACGGGGACGTGGAGCGCGCTGGTCGCCTCGCGTCCGGTGTGGCGGAGCGAGCGAAGACGAAGCTTCTGCGCATGTCCGCGATCCATATCGTGGCGATCGCGCAGGCGGAAGGGGGCGAGCCCGGCAAGGCCCTCGAGACGCTCGAGCAGTTGCCGCCGGACAGCGTGGACCCGTTCATTTACGGGGCGTGCCTTCTTGCGGTCGGCCGGCCTGCCGAGGCGGTGCCGTCCCTCGAGCGTGCGGCGGAGTCGGGTGAGCAACCGAGGGCTTTGGATTTGCTCATTGAGGCGCTGGAGCAGTCCGGGGACACGGCGAGGGCTGCGGAACTACGGCGGACGGGGCCGGGGTGAAGTGCCCGGTGAAGGGGCGACCCGGTTTCCCAAGACGAGTCAGGTTGTAGGGAGTTCCGCCCGATTTGTCACCGCGTCGGGTCGCTACGGGGGATTCCGTAGAGGACAAATGCGTAGCATTGCGACTGTATTCTGATCACATATTGATACAAATCACAGCTTGACACACATTACCTTCTGTTTCACTACTACCTGAATGGGAGGGGGGCAGAGCCATGAAGCTATGTGTCTATTGTGTATTTGCACCACCTGCGAAGAAGGGAGGGGCCATGAGGAAGAACCTTCAACTGCTGGGTACCGTGGTCGCAACGCTCGGTGGCATGCTGTTGTCGTGTAGTGGTGTCGAGCCGGATCCCACGGACACCTCCGAATCCGCCTGCGACGAGGAGGTCGTGAACCCGACCTGCGCGGATCTCGGACTGGGGGAGTTCGAGTTCAAGCTCGAAGGAGTGCTTCTCCAGTCCGGGACCTACCCCATCGGCGATGGCGTGAACTCAGTGACCATCACCACGGACGGAACGTTCTTCGACTGGTCCGCCTCGCTGGGGATCGATGCGGTCATCGCCAAGGGCGGGCCCAATGCGAGCGTTTACCAGTACGTTCCGGAGGCGAACGGCGCCACGGGTCTGAGCGCTCCCACCAACCCCAACACGGCGAAACCCTACGAGCTGAGCCACATCTCGTTCTGCTACGACTACGAGGTAGTCGTCTCGAAATCCGCGGCGCCTGCGCTCGACCGCACGTGGCAATGGTCCATTGACAAGTCCGCAGAGAGCTCAGACCTGTTGCTCTCCGTCGGCCAGAGCGTCGACGTGGGCTACACCGTCACGGTCGCTTCCACGGGGTTCACGGACGACAACTTCCGCGCTTCAGGCGACATCACCATCGTCAACCCGTCACCGTTCGTTGCCACGATCGAGAGCGTGACGGACACGATGGCGGGTGCGAGCGTGCCAGTCGACTGCGGCGTCGCCATGCCGTTCGACCTGGCCCCGGGCGCGACGCTCACCTGCACCTATGCAGCGAATCTGTTCGACACCGTGACAAAGGTCAACGTCGCCACCGTGGGGACGACAGGGACCGTTGGCGGCGGCCAGGGTCAGGCCGTGGTCGACTTCGCCAGCGCCACCATCTCGAAGGTCGATGACTGCGTGGATGTCGATGACACCATGCACGGCGTCCTGGGGCAGGTCTGCGCCGCGGATGGCGCTGTGGCCTTCCTGTACTCCCATACCGTCGGACCCTTCGCGTTGTGCGGCTCGCATGTGGTCGACAACACCGCAACGTTCACGACCAACTCGTCGCTTACGACGGGGTCCGATAGCGCGAGCGTGAACATCGAGGTTCCTTGTCTCATGGGATGCACGCTGACCCCGGGGTACTGGAAAACCCACTCGAGCTACGGTCCCGCCCCGTACGACGAGACGTGGGCGCTGCTTCCGGACGGGGCCGACACGACGTTCTTCCTGAGCGGCCAGTCCTACTACGAGGTTCTCTGGACACCGGTGTCCTGCAACGCCTACTACATCCTTGCCCACGCGTGG
>CAZAWR010000051.1:0-65808 GCA_964488865.1 uncultured Polyangiaceae bacterium
AAACGCCTCGCCTTCAGCTCGGATAGCCCCAAACCCAAGCACGTTCTTCGAACAGCGCTTGAATTGGGACTAGCCCGATTGCTCCGTGCGCAGTTGGACGAGGGCGGGCGAGTCGTGTGTCGCGCACCACGCGCAACTTCTCGCCTCGCAGTGCGCCTTGATCACGGTGGGAATCGCTTCCACCGGGCAGGTCGCCTGCTTGCGAACGGCGTCCGCCACGCTCCCGAGAACCAGGCGGGACAACCCCTTGCGCGCATGCGTCCCCATCACGATCCGCGTCGGGCCCAACTCGTTCGCGACCTTCACGATCGCTCGGGCCGGATCGCCCGTCTCGAACCGAACGTCCGTCTGCACGCCCGCTCGCGTCGCCTCCTCCACATAACGGGGCATCAACCGCTCGGCCTCGCGCCTCAAGTGCTCCGAAGCCGACAACGGCTCCGAAGCCCCCTCCGGCTCCACCGGCGTGTCGGGGCCCATGCCCTCGGGCATGGTCATCACGTGCAGCAACACCACGCTCGCGCCCTCCTGCGCCGCTTGGCTCGATGCCTGCCTCACCACATCCATCGCGCAGTCGGAGAAGTCGATGGGCACCAGGATGGTCTTCGATGCGTTCATAGCTCACCTTGTAACAAGAACCGTTCCACATTCGTTTGAGCTGCTGATCGGCAGGAGGATGCAAGATGTTCTCTAGGCAGCCCCTTTCGTGTTTCCAAGTGTTGCAACACCGTAAGCACTATTGGAACGTATCCGCGTCCCGGAGCCGGTAGGATCGCGTCGTGCGCGTCCGACCCTTGCTTGCCTTTGCCCTCCCCTTGGTAGCCCTCTCGCGCCCGTGTTTGGCGATGGTCGACTGTGAAAGGATGGCTTCCTGCCAAGCCTCTCAGAAGCGGACCTACACGGTGGCTGCGATCGGGGACTCCTTGACCGACGTGCGCGTGGGCGGGGGGCGGTACCTTGACGCGCTCGCCCGGCGTTGTCCTCAGAGCCGCTTCGACCCGTACGGGGTGGGAGGCCAGAGAACCAACCACATGCGCTGGCGGTTTCTCGAGGACGTGTTCGGCGTGGGTGCTCCGCGCCGGGCGGCCAAGCCCGCCTACACCCATGTCATCGTGCTCGGCGGAATCAACGACCTCTCGGCGGCGCCCACCACGGGGGTGGGGCTCCACGACATCCAACGCAACCTCACCTTCATGTATCAAGCGGCCCGATCGCGGGGGGTGAAGGTCGTGGCGCTCACCCTACCGCCGTGGGGATACGCCCCGGGCCGCGACCTTCGTCCAGAGGTCACGCGATCGCTCAACCGATGGATCTTGAGCTTGCCAGCAGCCGGCGCAGTCGACTTCGCCGTCGACATTCATCCCCTGCTGTCCTGTGGGGATGCGGACGCCCTGTGTGACCGCTTCCGCGTCCGACTGGACGACGCGGTTCACTGGAACGAGGCGGGGCACGAAGTCGTGGCGGAGGCGCTGGCCCGGGCTGTCTTCGGCGACTGTCAGTAACGGAAGCGGTGCCTCGGCGTCGGTCGCCTCGGCTTGTCGGCCGAAGAGAGAGGAACCAACCACAGAAGCCGCAGCACAGAAGGAGAAGGATGATGGAGGGGCGGAGGCGGGCCGAGGTGGAGCGTTGCCCGGATGGCCTGACAATTCTTTCGTGCGCACCGACGGATCGGTTCGAGGCCTGCGTTCGAGCCTCTGAACGGTGACTGAAACAGGCAATTACGGCGCACCAAGCGCCCTTGCTCACGAGAGGTCGAAGATGAATTCCTCCCACGTTTCTCGAGCGATGATGGTTCTGGCAGGCATGGCCCTGATGGCGTGCAACGAGGGGGGCCAGGACGAGGACAGCACGACGTCGACTGCGGCCTCGGTGGTCGCGGAGGCTCCGAAGGCCGAGTTGCAGCCGGGAGGTGGACCCAAGGGGCAGCCCGGGTTCCTGAGGCTATTCGGAGAGGCGGACAAGGACGGAGACGGCAAGGTGACCGAGGCCGAGGTTCGTGCGGTTGCGGAGGCCAAGTTCCGGACGGCGGACAAGAGCGGCGACGGCCAGCTCGATGACCAGGAGCGGACGGAGATGTTCGAGGCGCACAGGGCAGCACGTGCGGGTGATGGGAACGCGCCGCCCCGGATGATGGGACGAGGCAGGGGCCCCGGGGAAGGGATGGGCCCCATGGCTCGGATGGACGCGGACGGGGACGGCAAGGTCTCGTCAGCGGAGTTCGTGGACGGTCATGTGGCGCTGTTCAAGAAGGTGGACGAGTCTGGGTCGGGGGCGGTCTCGCTCGAGGAGATCGGTTCGCGAGCAAAGGGTATGCGGGGGTTCGGTCATGGTGGCCCCGGCAAGGGTGGGCCTGGCGGGCCGAAGATGAATGTGGACAAGCGCTTCGCCGAGCTGGACAAGGATTCCGACGGTAAGGTGACGAAGGCGGAGGCGGAGGCAGGCCACAAGGCGAAGTTCGAGCAGATCGATGCCAACAAGGATGGCGTCGTGGACGCGGCGGAGATCGCTGCGCACCAGGCTGCCAACAAGGCCGGGGCAGGTCGCAAGTCTCCCCGCGTGCTGCGAATGGACGCGGATGGTGACGGCAAGGTGACGGTGGCGGAGTTCGGCGCGGGGCACGCGGGTTGGTTCGAGCGGATGGATGGGAACGGCGACGGTGCGGTGACTCTCGAGGAGATGCGGGCTCATCGGCCCATGCGAGGGCCCGGTCCCCAGCGTTGACACCAGGTGCACCGTGTTGGACCCTGCCTTCCTCCGCCACTCGCCGTTGAACCATGCGCATGGCTTCTTCCACCGACGAAACCGAACCCCTGTCGCAACGAGAGCACGACGGCGAGCTCGTGCGGCGGGTGGCGGCGGGGGACAAGGAAGCCAGCAGAGCCTTGGTGGACCGGCACCTGCGGTCCATCGTGAGCTTTGCGTACCGGATGCTGGGCGACGTGGCGGAGGCAGAGGATGTGGCGCAGGAGACGTTCCTTCGTCTTTGGAAGAACGCGGACCGTTGGGAGCCCCGGGCCAAGCTCACGACGTGGCTACATCACGTGGCGCGAAACCTGTGCGTGGATCGACTGCGGTCTCGTCGCAAGGTGGCAGCTGGCGAGGTTCCGGATCATGCGGACTCGCGACCGGGCGCCTCCACGCAGCTCGAGAGCCGGCAGCGGGACCGTGCTGTGCAGGAGGCGCTCTCCGAGCTGGCCGAGCGCCAGCGCGCGGCCATCGCCTTGGTGTACTACCAGGGGCTGAGCAATCGGGAAGCCGCGGACGTGCTGGGGGTCGACGTGGATGCTCTGGAATCGCTGCTGGCGCGGGGCAGGCGTGCGCTGCGCAAGCGGCTGGCCGGAGACGGTGAGACGATGCCCGGGGAAAGGGAGACGAGGTCATGAAGAGCGAAGCTGGTCACGGCAAGCAGGTTGGTCTCGAGCGCTTCGCTGTGCTGGTCGAGTCCTACGGCGCGAGCCCGGACGGCTGGCCTGAGGACGAGCGGGAGGGGGCGCTCTGGCTGCTAGAGCAGAGCGCGGAGGCCGTGCGCATGCATCAGGAAGCCCAGGCGCTCGACCTGTGGTTGGACCAAGCGCCAGACGTGGAGCCGTCGGTTGCACTGCGAGCCCGGGTCCTGGATGCCGCTCCGAAGCTTGAGACGTCCTGGTCCGAGCGTTGGTCGCGTGTGATCGCGACGATCTGGCCCTTTGGGCCAACATGGCAGCCCGCGACCGCGCTCGCGGCCGCAGCGGTGCTGGGATTGACCTTCGGTCTGGCGGCTCCCGAACAGACCGAGGTGTCGTCGGAAGGCGAGATGGTGGTCGCGGAGGTCATGTTGGACACGGGCGATCTGGGGGAGTTTTGGAACGAGGTGCCATGAACGCGCACAATGCCAAGCCGTGGGCCGTGTTGGCTCTGCTCTCCCTGGCCGTGAACCTGTTTCTCGGCGGGTTGCTCCTGGGCCGGACGTTTCGGCCCGACAGGCCTCCTGCTAACGTGGGCCCCATCTCGCTGCTGCGCTCAACCCAGGACCTCGACCCAGCCGCCAGGGAGATCGTGGACCGAACGCGCGAGCAGCACCACAAGGGCATTCGTCGTTCGATGGCGAAGGCCGGCAGGGCGCGCCTGGCGGCCATCGATGCACTGTGCGCTCGGGAGTTCGACGAAGCCAAGGCTCGCGAGGCGTTCCAGGCATTCCGTGCGGAGACCAATGTCGCCCACGACACGATGCACGAGTCACTGATCGAGGCAGCGAAGCAGATGACCCCAGCGCAGCGAGCGGTTCTCAAGGACACGCTTCTCCGCAGCGGGGGACGAGAAGGGTGGAAGGGAAGGGGGCGTGGTCCGGGTGGACGGTTCCGCGACGGTTTGCCTGCGGGACCGCCGTCTGCGGGCCCTGTGGAGGGGCCGTAGACGGGTCAGTCGTAGTATTCGTTGCCCAGGTGCGTGATGAGCTCTTCGCCCATCATCCAGCGCATGGTGTTCTTCATTTTCATCGACTGAATGAACAGGTCGTGCTCGGGGTAGAGATCCGGCGCGGTCATCGGGCTCTTGAAGTAGAAGCTCAGCCACTCCTGGATGCCGCTGAAGCCGGCGCGGTTGCCCAGGTCCATGAGCAGCGCGAGGTCGAGGACGATCGGTGCCGCCAGGATCGAGTCGCGACACAGGAAGTTGACCTTGATCTGCATCGGGTATCCGAGCCACCCGAAGATGTCGAGGTTGTCCCATCCCTCCTTGGAGTCCCCACGCGGCGGGTAGTACTCGATCCGAACCTTGTGGTGGATGTTGCCGTACAGCTCCGGGTACACCTTCGGCTGGAGGATCGTGTCGAGCACGCCGAGCTTCGATACCTCCTTGGTGTGGAACGAACCCGGATCGTCGAGCACTTCGCCGTCCCGGTTGCCGAGGATGTTGGTGGAGAACCACCCGTTGAGGCCGAGCATGCGGGCTTTGAGGCCGGGCGCCAAGATGGTCTTCATCAGCGTCTGGCCGGTCTTGAAGTCCTTGCCGGCGATGCCGACGCCCATGTCACGGGCCAGCTGGCGGACGGCAGGGGTGTCGACGGTCAGGTTCGGTGCGCCGTTCGCGAAGGGGACTCGTTCCTTCAGGCAGGCCCACGCGTACATCATCGAGTTGGAGATGGTCGGGTCGCTCTGCAGCAGAGCCTTCTCGAAGGCTTCGATCGACTGATGTGCCGGGCCCTGCTCGATGTAGACCTCCGTGCTTCCGCACCACACCGCGACCAGGCGGTCGCACCCGTTGTCCTTCTTGAACGTGCGGATGTCCTCTCGAAGCTGCTCGACCATGTCCGCCTTGGTCTTGCCTTGCTTGATGTGCGTCCCGTTCAGGCGCTTGACGTACTCGGGGTAGAAGACGCCCGACATCGCCTGGACCTTCTCCAACTCCTCCTTCACTGCGTCGATGTGCCGTCGCTTCAGCACTTGGGCGTTGACGGCGGACTCGTAGGCGTTGTCCGGGAAGATGTCCCATCCTCCAAAGACGAGCTGGTCCAGGCCTGCGAGGGGGAGGAAGTCCTTGAGCAGGGGGACGCGGTCGTCGGTCCGCTTGCCGAGGCGGATGGTGCCCAGCTGGGTGAGGGATCCGACGGGTTTGGCGATGCCCTTGCGTGCGAGCAAGCATCCAGCGATGAAGGTGGTGGCGACGGCGCCGAGGCCAGGCAGGAGAATGCCGAGCTTGCCGTCGGGGGGGGTGATCTTGGAAGGCTTTTTCACGGTGACCTCAACGAGTTGCGGGCGGCTTGGGGATGGGCGAGGGGTTCGTCCGTGCCGCGTGCCGCGTGTCTAGCAAACCCGATGCCGTCGGCCCAATCGGCAACAAAGGGGGCCGCGGCACGAGAACGAGGGCAGCCTACGCCCGGTTCGACGCTTTGGGGAGACCTGTCTTTCCCCGGGGGCTGGATTTGAGCGAACCGAGCGTTCAGGTAGCGGCGGCTCGTTTCGTCCCTTGGCGTGCTGGCGCGAAACGTGTAAGTCGCGCGCCTGTATGAGCCTGATCGACGGCTACAAAGCATCACTCAAGCCCCTCGAGGTCGAGGAGCCCATCGACGTGTTCGTGCACAGGCCGCTGGGCTACCTGGTGGCGCTCGCGTCGTTCCGCACGCCGGTCTCTCCGGACCTCATCACCCTAGCTTCGATCGTGGTGGGGATGGCGGCCGGGCTCTGCATCGTATGGCCCTTCCCCTACCACCTTCCCGTGGCGGGGCTGCTGATCTTCGCATCCGCGGTCCTCGATTGCGCAGACGGCCAGCTGGCTCGCATGCGCAAGACGTCGTCGGCCTTCGGTCGCATGATCGACGGGGTTGCGGACTTGTTCGTGACCTCGGCGGTGGTGCCGGCGACGGTCTACCTTCTGTGGCAGCTGTACGACAGTGACCCGTGGCTCGCAGGCACAGTGGTCGGATTGGGCATCTGCACCATCGTGACCAGCTCGTTTCACACGGGCATGTACGACCACTACAAGAACGTCTACCTGCACATGACGCACGCATCCTACAAGGACGGCGAAGACTACGAGACGGCGCGGGCGCGCTGGGAGACGTCGTCGGCGGGCCAGCCTGGGTGGAAGCGGATCGCCTGGCGGATCTACCTCTTCTATATCAAGAGCCAGGCGGACTACGTGGCGGGGTTCGACCCGTACACGAGCGTGCGGCTGGGCGCGTTTCCTCCGCACGATCCGGAGCGAGCCGCCATCTACCGGAAGCACAACGAAGGCGTGATGCGTGTGTGGCGCAGCATGTTCGGCTTCGGGTCCTTGGTGTTCGGGCTTGCGGTGTTCGTCGCGCTGGGGCGGCCGGACGTGTACCTGGCCCTTCGATTGGTCGTACTCAACGGGATCTTCTACTTGTACTTGCGCCCTGCGCAGCGGCGTGCGTCCCGACGGGCTTTCGAGCAAATGGGGATACGCATGCCGGATCAGAAATGGAGCGAGCAGACGTGACGAACACGACGAGGCGGGCGTCTGCGCCCGTGGCGGTGTTGTTGGTGGCGGGAATCGGGGAGCGGCTGCATCCGCTGACCTTGCACCGGCCGAAGGCCTTGGTGGAGGTGGGAGGGGAGTCGATGCTGGCCCGGAGCGTACGGATGCTGGTCGCGCACGGGGTCGAGGAGATCGTGCTGGCGACGGGGTTCGAGGAGGGGGCGGTGCGGGAAGCGATGCGGGACGTCTCGGTGCCCGTGTCGTACTGCCCGAACCCGCTCTACCGGAGCACGCAGAACGCGATGTCGCTGCTTGGCTGTGAGGGGGTGGTGGCGGGCAGGTCGTTCTATAAGCTGGACGGGGACCTGTTGTTCCAGCCGGAGGTTCTGACGCGCTTGGATGCGGCCGGGGGGCAGCTGGCGGTGGCGGTGGACACGGCCGTGGAGCTGGGCCACGAGGAGATGAAGGTGCGGTTGCGGGGGGATGGGCGCACGATCGGAGCGTTCGGCAAGGGGCTGGAGCCGGCGTCGTGCCAGGGGGAAAGCATCGGGGTGGAGCGCGTCAACGGAGTCGCGGTGTCGTTGCTCTTTCACGGTCTGCGGGAGGCCCGGGAGGCGGGGGAGACGCACCTGTACTACGAGGACGTGTACGGCCGGCTGATCGAGCGCGGGCTGAAGGCGGAGGCCGTGGACGTGAGCGATCTTGGTTGGACCGAGGTGGACACGGCGCAAGACCTATCCCGTGCTGATGCGATGGTGAGGGCAGGGGAGTTGTAGTCGGCTGGGCGGGGTGAGGGGGAGGTGCGAAATAAAAGTAGCACCTGGTGCTGGCACCTTCGTTGCTTTGACCTCGGGCGGAATCAGACAGTCACACAGCGAAGTGAACCGGTGTTCACGACCGTCTCTGACGGAGACGTGGGCAAGCTGAGAGAGCGCTTCGTAAGGCAATGAATTAGAAGAATGTGGAATGTGCACGAGTGCCCTTGGGGTCCCAGGTGTGACTCCTGTGCAACAGGGTGTGGTGCGTCGGAGACACAGCAGACGTGTAACGTGCCGAGACACAAGCAGAAATTGTCGCAAAAGATTACCCCATTTGGCTGGCCGCGTGGTAAAGGCCGCCGGATTCACCTTGTGAGCTTCGTTAGGAAAGGTCAGTGAGCATGGGTCAGCGAGGACCAACAAGGGCCGTCATTCTTGCCGCGGGCATGGGATCACGCCTCGTCGCCGACGAAGTGTTTCCCAAGCCGGTCAAGCCTGTTGCCGGCGTGCCTCTGCTCGTACGTGTCCTCCGCTGCTTGCAGATGGAAGGCATTCGCGAGGCTGTGATCGTCACCGGCTATCGCGGCGAGCAAATCAAGCGCCTTCTGCTCGCAGAGCCGAGCCTCGTCTTGCGCTTGCGCTTCGTCCACAACGACGAGTTCGACCTCAAGAACGGCGTCTCCCTCCTGAAAGCCGCGCGCTACGTGGACCGCGATTGCATCTTGTCGATGGCGGATCACCTCTACTCGCCGGAGCTAGTGCGTCGAGTGCGTCAGTTTGACCTCCCGGTCGGGCATTGCGTGCTCGGTGTGGATCGGGACGTGGACCGTTGCTTCGACATCGACGATGCGACGAAGGTGCGGGTTTCCGGCTCTCGGATTGTCGACATCGACAAGAGTCTGGACCAGTACGACTGCATCGACACCGGCGTGTTTCGTATCGGGCCCGAGTTCATTCGTGAGCTCGAGCGCGTGCGGGCGGAGACCGGGGATTGTTCCTTGTCGGACGGGGTTCGCGCGATGGCGCAGTGCGGCAAGTTCCTGGTTTGCGACGTAGGCGATGCGCGGTGGATCGACGTGGACACGCCGCAGGCCTTGCAGCGTGCGGAGGCGATGATCCGGGTGTTCGGGGACACGCTGGGGGACGAGCCCGGGTCGAGCCCGGTGCCCGTGGACCCGGAGGCGATGGAGTTCTTTGCCCCGTCGTGGGTTCGTGCGGTGCAGCCCTACAACGAGGAGCACTTCGAGGTGGCTGCCTCCCGTGAGGGCGTCGCGCGGATGATGTCCAACGAGAGCCCTTACGCGCCGAGCGAGCGCGTGATCCGGGCCGTGATCGAAGCGGCGCGCAGTGGAAACGTGTATCCCAATGGTGCCCGAGGGTTGCGGGAGCGTCTTGCCCGCAGAGAGGGCTTCGCGGACGACTACGTGACCTTGGGAACGGGGTCGACGGAGCTCATTGACCTTGTCATTCGGACGTTCGTTGCTCCGGGTGAGGAGGTGCTGCTGAGCGTGCCCACGTTCTCGATGTACGAGGCCCGGACGCGTGCGGTCGGCGGCGTTCCCATCATGGTGCCCATCACGGAGGACAACACCTTCGATCTGCATGGCATCGTGGGGAGTGTGACGGAACGGACGAAGGTGATCTTCCTCTGCACGCCCAACAACCCTACGGGAGCGAGGCTCGACGAGGCATCGGTTCGTCGTGTGCTGGGGCTCGGGTTGCCCACGGTGATCGATGAGGCCTACTACGAGTTCGCGGACAACCCGCAGACGCTCGCGCACTTGCTGACGGAGTTCCCGAACGCCATCGTGCTGCGAACGTTCTCGAAGGCGTTCGGGTTGGCGGGGTTCCGGCTCGGGTATTCCTTCACTCACCCTGTGGTGACGCGGCTCATCGGCCGCCTGAAGCTTCCGTGGAACGTCAACGGTGTCACCATCGCGGCGGCCACGGCGGTGCTCGACGACATGGCCGAGTTCGACGATCGGATGCGGCGGCTTCGGAGCGGGCGGGACTACCTGGTGCAGGAGTTGTCCGAGGTGCCCGGCCTGCGGGTGTTGTCTACCGACGGCAACTTCGTGCTCGTGGATACCCACCACACCGGAATCGACCCGGAAACCTTCGTGCAGTCCATGTTCGCGGAGGGGGTTCTGATTCGCTCGCTGGCCGTTCATCATGCGGATCACAGTTACGTTCGCGTGACGGTGGGTGATGAGGATCAGAACCGTCGGTGCGTGGATGCCATGCGTCTGGCGGTATTGCGACTCACTCCGCTCGACGGCGCGACTGCGGCGGTTCGCGTGAACGCGCAGCCCATGTGAAGAGGCGGGACGCGTCCGCGTCCCGTGCTCCCACCAGCGAAGTGGTGATGCAAGTCAGGGCAACCTTGCGTATCGCGAGCAGGGGTATGGTAGGCTTGCGCCCGTGAAACGAGCTTCCCTTGTCGCCTTGCTCGGCGCGATGATGACGAGCGCCGTCCCGTCTGCCGCGTTCATCTGGCCGAACGTTCCGGACGAGATCGCGCAAGGGCTCTTGGCTGACGACGTGTCGGAGCGTCGTGCTGCCGCCGGCAGGCTTCAGGAGTTGCCTGAGAGCATGGCTGCGCCGCACGTGTTGACGGCGTTGGACGACGCTGACCCGGAGGTGCGGCTGACGGCAGCGCGAGCCGCCGCCGAGCTGCGCGTGCCGGGGGCGGGGGAGCGCGTGGTCGATTGGCTGGGAGAGGGCGACGTGCGGTTGAGGCTCATGGCTTGCGAGGTGCTTCGCCTGTCCCCCACGCCTCGTGCCTTGGCTTCTCTGTCGCGAGTTCTCGGTGACGCGAACGCAGAGGTCCGTATGGCGGCCGCGGCCACCCTCGGCATGATGGGCGATCGCGACGCGGTGTCCGCGCTGCTCGGGCACCTGGACGACCCGAGCCTCGAGGTGCGCACCGCCATCGTAGGGGCGCTCGGGCGCATCGGCGACGATCGAGCCGTCGTTCCGCTTCTCGGCAAGGTGCAGGATAACGCCGTCGAGGTCCGCCGCATGACGGTGCGTGTCCTCGGTGATCTCGGCAGCCAACGTGCCTCGAGCGCGCTGATGCTCGCGCTCCGTGACAAAGCGGACGACGTACGTGTCGAGGCCATCGACTCGCTGGGCAGGCTCCGCGCCGAGGACGCCGTCAGCGCTTTGGCGCCCTTGACCCAGGAACGCAGCTCCCTCCTGGTCCGTGATGCGTCGGTCGAGGCGCTGGGCAGGATCGGGGGCGACGAAGCCATGGAAGCGCTCTTGGTGGCGCTCGAGCAGGATGACCCTTCGAGTGAGCGGTCCGTCGTGCGGCGAGCGCTGGCGAGGGCGGGTACCGCGGGGATCCCTCGGCTCATGTCCGCGATCTCCCAGTCGCCCCATCCCAACGTGGTGTCGGGGTGCGTTCTCGTCCTCGGGGAAGTCGGTACGGAAGCACAGATCCCCTTCGTCGTCGGAGCGATGCAGCGGGGCAAGGTGCCGGAGAGTGTGGGGCTGGTGGCGTTGGCGAGCCTGGGGAGCCCGTCCGCTGTGCCTTACGTTTTGGAGATGCTCGACGCTCCTTCGATCGCGGTGCGTAGAGCGGCCATGGCGGCGGCGGAACAGTTGTTGGACTCGTCGCGGCGCGACGGTCGTGCGGTGGACCCGCTGGTCGCGCGTATGTCGGAGCCTGGCCTTGGTGTCGAGGAGCGCGTGGTATTGGCCCGATTGCTGGGTCGGACCGGTTCTCCGCGGGCGGCTGCTGCTTTGTCCGCAATGGCGGGCTCGGAGGATTTGCTTCTCAAGCAAGCGGCCATGGCGGCGCTGGGAGACATCGGGCCGGCAGGCCAGGACGAGGTCCTGCTCGAGGCGCTGGGGGACACGGAGCCGTCGGTCCGGCTGACTGCAGCGATCGCTCTGTCGCGGGCGTCAGCGCCTGCGACGGCGGAGTTGTTGTTTCGGAGGTTGACGGTGGCGTCGGAGCAGGATCGGGCGGCGTTGGGGATTGCCCTGTCCGGGGCACTGGCGCGGTCGACGGGGGAAGCGCTGGTGAGCGAGGTGGTGGCGGGGATGGATCGCGTTCGGCCGGAGACGCGCGACGTACTGCTCGAGGGGTTGGGCCGGATGGGTGTGGATTCGGCCGGACGTGCTCTTGCGGCGCTGGCCGTCAGTCCCTCGGTGGATGACCGTCGCAAGGTAGCGGAAGCGTTGTCAGGTCATCCTGGCCGTGTGGATACGGTGCGAGGGATGCTTCGGGACGCGGATCCCTCTGTGCAAGCCAACGCGACGTGGTCTTTGGGGACGGTGGGTGACGGCTCGGACGTGGCCCGGCTGGTGGCGCTCGTTGGGCATCGCGATGCTGCCGTGGCGGGCAATGCCGTCGGTGCGATGGGGCGGCTTTGGGAACGTGGCGTGATGCGTTCGGTGGAGCCCTTGTGCAGCTCGCTTCGGGACACGAGGCCGTACGTGCGTGCGAATGGGCTGGCTGCCTTGCGAGCATCTGGGAAGCGGTGTGGTGACGGGGTGGTGGAGCGGGAGTTGCTCGGCTCCGACGCTTCTTCCTTTGTCCGTGTTCGGACGGCGCAGCTTTTGTGGACGGTGCCCTCTACCGCGCCGGCCGCAGACGAGCGGGGGTTGCGTCGCTGCCTGCTCGACGATCGGAGCGGGGAGGTGGCGATTGCGTGTCGGGAGGCGCCGGGAGCGACGAAGGGCGAGTCCGATGCTGTGGTGGTTTTCGTGGTTCCCGACGGGCGGACGCAGCCTGTGGGGCGTGCGCCGTTCGCGCTGGTTTTTTCTGGGGGGCTGATGCGGATGGGGCTCACGGATCGTCGAGGTGCCGTGTTCGAGGGCAAGGCCCCGCGGGGCGAGGTCGAGTTGGTGGTACCGGCGGCCCGGGTCCGGTAGCGCGGGGGCGGGCGGGACGGGTGTTCAGGGCCTCGGTTCCCGCGGCGGGCCGATGATTTGACCGTTACCCACAGTTCCAGTTGCACATGGCCCGTCCACCGGCTATCTTCCCGCCGCAATTGCCGGGTGGACCGTCGCGGGCTCCCCACAGAGAGTCCGCTTTTTTTTGTTCGGTCCCGCAGCGCATGCTTGCCCCGCACCCGACCCGGCAAGCCAGCGGGGCACGCCTGTGCAGCCTGTCAGGAGAGACTTGGCCGAATCCAGCGATACCACGACGAAGACCCGAGAGGCCGCCATACTTGGCGATGTCGAGGCCGTGGTTCGTCCTGTGCTCGAGGCTCGTGGTCTGGAGCTGTTCGACTTGTCTTTTCGTCTGGAGCAAGGGGGTTGGGTGCTTCGCGTGACCGTCGACACGGTGTCGGACGCGGCACCGGATCAAGGTGTGACGCTCGATCTTTGCGCGGGTGTTGCGCGGGACGTGTCCACTGCGCTGGACGAAGCGGATCCCTTGCCGCACGCCTACACGCTCGAGGTGTCCTCGCCAGGCGTGGAGCGACCGTTGCGGACCCTTGCGCACTACGCGCGTTTCGCAGGCAAGCAAGCGAAGGTGACTTTGCTCGCACCGACCGAAGGTGCAAGCGCGGTACTGCGAGGCACGCTTGCCGGTGTGGATGGTGAATTCGTGCTGCTCGATGTGGGACAGCCACAGCCCCTCTCCTTGGCGCTGTCGGGCATCAAGCGCGCGAACCTCGTTTACGAGCTGCCCGCTCAACCGAAGAAGGGCAGCTCGAAGAAGAAGCGTCGTTCCGACACGGAGCGGCGAGACTGACGGAGCACGAATCATGGCAGCCCCTCCTCACGCTTCAGGTACGGACCCCACCCTCGGGTTGGTCATCGAGCAAGTTGCCAAAGAAAAGGGCATCGACAAGCAGGTGTTGATCGAGTCCATCGAGGCAGCCATTCACAAGGCGGCGCAGAGTGCCTTCGGCGCAGCGCGAGAGCTCGAAGCACGATTCAACGAGGAGTCGGGACAGGTCGACCTCTATCAGTACATGACCATCGTGGATGTGGTGACGGAGCCCGAGCGGGAGCTGTCTGCGGAGGACGCGAAGCGCTACAACCTGACCGCCGAGATCGGCGAAGAGCTGGGCTTCCAGGTGTTCTGGCGGCCCGAGGACGGCGAGCGAGCGCGCAGGCAGGACGACCAGTTCGGGGACTTGCTCAAGCTCAAGCAAGCTCGTGGAACCTTCGGTCGGATCGCTGCGCAGGCCGCCAAACAGGTGCTGCTCCAGCGCGTGCGCGACGCCGAGCGGGACATCATCTACGGCGAGTACAAGGACCGCAAAGGCGAGCTCATCCGAGGCATCGTGCGCCGCTTCGAGAAGGGCAACAACATCATCGTCGACCTCGGTCGCACCGAGGGTGTGCTCCCCTATCGCGAGCAGACGCCCCGAGAGACCTACCGGCCCGGCGACCGCATCGTCGCCTACGTCAAGGAGATCGACCCCCAGGCCAAGGGCCCTCAGATCATCCTTTCCCGTGCGGACCCGAAGCTCGTGGAAAAGCTCTTCGAGTCCGAGGTTCCCGAGATCTACGAAGGCATCGTGCGCATCGTGGGTGTGGCTCGTGAGCCAGGATCGCGCTCGAAGATCGCCGTCACGTCGCGCGATGCAGACGTGGACCCCGTGGGGGCCTGCGTGGGCATGAAGGGGTCGCGCGTGCAGGCGGTTGTGCAGGAACTGCGCGGAGAGAAGATCGACATCGTTCCGTTCGACCGCGATTCCGCGCGTTTCGTGATCGCGGCGATCCAACCGGCGGAGGTGACCAAGGTCATCGTCGACGAAGCGGACGGTCGCATGGAGCTCGTGGTCCCCGACGAGAAGCTATCGCTTGCCATCGGCAAGAAGGGCCAGAACGTGCGGCTCGCTGCCGCGCTCACGAAGTGGAAGCTCGACATCATCAGCGAGGCGAAGTTCAAGCAGATCGAGGAGGAGGCAATGGCCGCTCTCCAGCAGATCGGTCAAGTCTCCGAGAGCATCGCGAAGTCGATGTACCGTCTTGGCTTCCGATCTCTGGAGGAGGTTGCCGAAGCGGGCACGGACGAGCTCGGCGCCATTCCCGGCTTGGGTGGGCAGGACGTCGCGTCCCAGATCAAGCAGAGCGCCGAGGAGACGATGGAGCGCCTGCGGCAGGAGCGCATCCGTGCTGCGGCTCAGCGTACGGAGCCCCTTACCGATCGCGAGCGGCTGCTGTTCATCCGCGGGGTCGGGCAGAGGACCCTCCAGCTCCTCGAGGAAGCTGGGTACCGGACGGTGGAAGACGTGCTTCGAGAGGACATCGATCGCCTCGCCATTCGCACCGGGCTCGGGATCAAGAAGGCGCGTCTCATCAAGCAGGGCGCTCAGTACTTCGTCGAGAGCGAGCAGAAGGTCCTGGAGGCCGCGCGCTTGGAGGCGAGGCGGACTGCGGCCGAGGCTGAGGCGGCTGCCGTCCCCTCCGGTGGGGAGGAGAGCTGACTCTCATGGCGCAGCCGCAGGACACCGCCCCTCCGTCTTCCGCGCCCGCTCGTCGTGCGCCGGAGCGGACGTGTGTCGGCTGCGGCAAGCGTGATGCCTCCCAACACCTACTTCGGTTGGTGCTGGGACCTGAAGGGCAGGTCGCCTTCGACCTGGCGAACCATGCGGTCGGACGCGGGGCCCATGTGCACCCCGTGCCGGCGTGCTTGGACCTTGCGGCCCGCAAGGGCCTGTCAAGAGCGTTTCACACGAACGTCGCGTGTGATCCGGCCGCGCTCCGCGACCAGCTCGCGGAAGCTGTGGAACGACGTTTGAGAGGTCTTCTGGGCTCGGCGCTCCAAAGTGGAAACGTCGTGCTCGGTCGGCAGGCTGTTGACGCCGGGCTCGGGAAAAACGAGATCGAGCTCATCTTGATGGCCTGTGATGCAAGCGATGCCCCCGGTCCAGCCTTGATGCGAGCTATCGCTGACGGCCGCGCCGTGGCCTGGGGCTCGAGGGTCCAACTGGGTGCCGCGTTGGGACGTAGTGACGTGGCCGTCGTCGGGATTCGCAGTCCCTCTCTGGGGAAGGCGATTGCCGAGGTGTGTCGTATCGCGGACGGTGTGCGGTCATGTTCGGAGGTTCGATGAGCAAGGTTCGGGTGTACGAGGTTGCGCGAGACCTGAACGTGGATCAGGACCAATTGGTCGGTGTTCTGCAGTCTCTGGGGTTTAATGATGTGCGCAACCGCATGAGCAAGGTCGATGCGGATGCGGTCGAGCGCGTGCGACGTCACATCGAAAATCAGCAACGGACCCCTGAGGTCGTGGAAGAACGCCTGAGTGCGACGGTCGTCAAGCGGCGTCGGGTGGGAGCCCCGACGCGTCCTTCGACACCGACCGCACCGGTGGCGCCTCCCGCCCCCGAGGTCGTGGAGACCAAGCCGGCTGCACCGCCCGTTCGAAAGCGGAAGGCGGCGGACAAGGCGAAGCCCGCTCCGGCCGTCGTGGAGCCGCCGGCGCCGGTTCTGCCCGTGGATCCGAATCCTGTGGTCACGTCGGAACCGGACGTGCCGGTCCAGGGCGAGCCGTCTGTGGAACCTGCTCGAGAGCCTGCCGCTGCAGCCGGGTCGGTCGAGCCCACGTTGGTGCATGCGCCGGAGCCGGCGGCTTCGGCGATCGAGTCCCCCGTCGACGCCGCTGTCGCTGCCTGGCTGGCGGGCGAATCGCTCGAAGGAGGAGCACCCGCGAAACCTTCGAACGACGCGGCCCCCGCAGTTCCCGACGCATCGCTGGAAGCTGCGCCCGGACCGACTGTGGAGGCATCGGCGGAGCCTCCCGCCACTGCGTTGCCCGAGGTGCCCGTCCAGCTGCGTGTGGATGCGACCGAGCCTCCGACGCCCGCTTCCGCGGAGCCGGAACGTGAGATCCAAGTACCTGCGCTGAGCCAAGAAGGCCCGGCGGAATCGGGCCCTGTGGCCGAACAGACCGAGGCGGTGGCTCCGCCGGTCGAACGGGTCCAGGAGCCATCTAGCGCCGAGCACGAAGGCGGTGACCATGTCGCCGGTGATGATGTCGAGGAGGAGTCTTCTGTGACAACGAGAGTTCTGGTGGACGCGCCGACGCGCGTTCCAGCGAGACCGGCGTCGCCGACGCGGGTCGCGCCCCCCGTTCCGCAGCCACCGGTTCGGCCGCAGCAGCAGCGTACGGGGATCGACGTGTGGGAAGGTCGCCCCGGCGTTCCCATGCGACAACCTCCTCAGCCTCGTCCCACCACGCCAGGAAGTCCTGTACGGCGTCGTGAGTACGACCCGCGTGCCAACGCGGCCGCAAAGCCCGATCCGCGCGCCGCGGGAAACCGTCGTGCCTGGCCCGCGCGCGGCAAGCGCGGTGCTGCTGCCGCGATGCCCATGAAGAAGACCACCGCCCCGTCGACCAAAGAGATGTCCGAGCACAAGAAGATCATCAAGATCGAAGCTCAGGTGTCGCTTCAGGCGCTGGCAGGTCGCATGAGCCTGAAGGCGACAGAAGTGCTCATGAAGCTGCTGTCCATGGGCATGCCGGGAGTCAACATCAACTCGACTCTCGACGCGGACACCGCCAAGCTCGTGGCAAGCGAGTTCGGCTGGGAGGTCGAGGACGTCGCCGTGAGCGAGGAAGATGCGCTCAACATGGCGCGCGACGACACGGACGAGGATCAAGCCAACCTCGAGCTACGTCCTCCGATCGTCACGGTGATGGGGCACGTCGACCATGGCAAGACCTCGTTGCTCGACCAGATCCGGCGTACCAACGTGGTCGCCGCGGAGGCTGGCGGCATCACGCAGCACATTGGCGCCTACAGGGTCAACACCTCGCGCGGATACATCACCTTCCTCGACACGCCGGGTCACGCGGCCTTCACCCAGATGCGTCTCCGTGGCGCGCAGGTGACGGACATCGTCATCCTCGTGGTTGCGGCGGACGACGGCGTCATGCCGCAGACGCGGGAAGCCATCAGTCACGCTCGCGCGGCGCAGGTTCCGATCATCGTGGCGGTGAACAAGATCGACAAGGAAGGCGCCAACCCCGAGCGAATCCGCCGGGAGATGTCCGACCTGGGTCTCGTCCCCGAAGAGTGGGGCGGTGAGACGATCTTCTGCGACGTCTCCGCCAAGTCCCGCGAGGGCTTGGACGCGCTGCTCGAGATGACGGCGCTTCAGGCCGAGTTGCTCGAGCTTCGCGCCAACCCCAAGAAGCCCGCCATCGGAAACGTCATCGAGGCGCTTCTGGACCGAGGCAAGGGGCCGGTGGCACGCGTGGTCATCACCGACGGTACGCTGAGCACGGGCGACGTCATCCTTGCGGGCACCTCCTGGGGCAAGGTTCGTGCGATGACGGACGACCGGGGTCGGATGGTTCGCAGTGCGGGCCCCTCGATGCCCGTCGAGATCCTGGGCTTGTCGGAAGTGCCGAGCGCGGGCGATCCCATCCACGTGGTCAAGGGCGTCAAGATCGCGCAGGACCTCGCGCAGCAGCGCAGGACGAAGGTCTCGAGCAGCCTGATCCCGGCCAGCGCCAAGGTCTCCCTCGAAGACCTTACCAAGCGTATCGCCGAGGCCGACCTGCTCGAGCTCCGCATCATCATCAAGGCAGACGTGCAAGGCTCTGTCGAAGCCGTCGCCGACGCGCTCGCCAACCTGACCACGGACAAGGTGCGCGTGGCGATCATTCACGCAGGCGTAGGCGGCATCACGGAGGGTGACGTCAACCTGGCTGTGGCCTCCAGAGCCATCATCGTTGGCTTCAACGTGCGGCCTGCTGGCAAGGCGGGTCAGCTCGCAGATTCGGAAGGCATCGAGATTCGTCTCTACAGTGTCATCTACAACGCCATCGACGACGTGAAGAGCGCGATGCTGGGACTGATCGGTCCCTCCTACGAAGAGCGCCTGCTCGGCAAGGCGGAGGTGCGGCAGACCTTCCACATCGCGAAGATCGGCACCGTGGCAGGGTGCTTCGTGCAGGAAGGCACGATGCGCCGCAACGCCAAGCTCCGGCTCGTACGCGACAGCGTCCAGCTCTTCGAGGGACGCTTCGCGAGCCTCAAGCGATTCAAGGACGATGCGCGCGAGGTCGACAAGGGCTTCGAATGCGGTCTGTCCATCGATGGCTACAACGACATCAAGGTGGGTGACGTCGTCGAGTGCTTCGAGGTTGCCGAGGTCCAAGCGTCTCTTTGAGGCGTATCGGCACGCGCTCTCCCCTCACCCTCTCGATCCCCGTCCCACCGCTCACCGCAGGTTTCACACCATGTTCGTAGGTGTCCAACGGCTCGTGCTCCAGATTCCGGGCGCTCGATCTCTCAAAGATCGACGCCAGGTTGTTCGCAGTTTTAAGGAGCGGGTTCAGGCGAGGCTTCGCATCTCCGTGGCCGAGGTGGGCGACCTCGAACGCCCGTCTTATGCGGTCGTTGCGATGGCCGTGGTGTCGAACGATGCCGCCGTGTGTGACGAGGTCCTGGCGAAGGCCGCTACGATGGCGTCTACCTTGGCGAACGCCGTCCTCGCGGACCGCGCGACCGAGGTCGTTCCCTACGGGCACGGCGGCTCGGGCATTCGCGGGGGGATCGAGCAGCTACGGCTCTCGGAAGATTCGGACTGGAGCGAGGACGAGGAGGAAGAAGATGCCCGGTGACGGATGGCGGGATGCGCGGGTTGCGGATCGTGTACGCGAGGAGCTTGCACGGGTGCTGTCGCGAGAGGTTTCGGACCCTCGGCTCGAAGGCCTTCGCGTGCTGCGGGTGGAGGTGTCGGGAGACCTGCAGATCGCGTGGGTGTACCTGGGCCTCGGACACCTCGACACGCCGGACCAGCGAAAGCAGGCCCTGCGCGGCATGGAGTCCGCCAAGGGACGGATTCGCAAGCTGGTGTCCTCCCGGTTGGGACTCCGCAGAGCTCCGGACTTCCGCTTCTCCTTCGACGAGGCGATCGACGAGCAGTCCCGGATCATGGCATTGCTCGACGAGGTCAAGCGCGACGGGTCCGAGTAGAGCTCCCCAAACAGGATCGCACGGAGCCGAGGCCAAACTGGTGATGCGGAACCGGGGTTCCGGTCCGTTGGCTCCTTGTCAGCGAAATTCTGTTTAGCGGCAGGCGGAGGGGATGGTGACGCGCTGAAGCTGGGCGCGGATCGTCTGCTTGGCGCCGCTCGCCGAGATGATGCCCTTCTCGACGGACTTGATCATGCCGGAGCAAACCGCGGCAGCCGCGCTGTAGGTGGGCTTGTCCGCGCGCGAAGCCTTACCGGCGGCGGACTGGAGCGAGGAGCAACAAGCCTTCACCTGGTTGACGCCCGAGGCTGTGGGGGGCCTTGTGACCGTCGGCGTGGCCGTGGCTGCGTCGGTGGGCACAACTGTGGCATCAGGGCTCATCGGGTCGGCAGCAGCGGGCGATGGTGCCGCTGAGGGGGCTTCTGTGGTTGCGGCGGGGGGCGCCTCGCTCGTCTCCTGTCCGGCCTCCAGGGTCGCCTCCTTCTCTTCCGCGCCTTCCTTGCAGCACGCGGCGAGCGCGAGAGCGGCCAGGACGGTGACGTACCGGATATGGGATCGGTTTCGCAAGGAGCCCTCCTCGGGGGTGGTGGCTGCGGCCTAGGAGCAGCCCATGGAGTTTCCGCAGTTCAGGCACTTGTAGCAAGTCCCGTTTCGCACGGTGATGTGGCCGCAGCTATCGCAGAGGGGGGCATCGCCCATCATGCGCCCGAGTTGCTGGTTCTGGGGGTTGCCCACGCCCTCAGACAGGAAGCGCGTGGGGGGCGGGGCGAGCGCGAGGGCTCCCTGCTCGGGCGGCGGCAAGGTGAGCGGCTCCTGGTTCTTGGTCTCCGTCGGGTCTTGAATGGTGGCGGCGTCCGCCGGCGGGACGTGCGCCAGGTCGTACCGATGCAGGTACTCGATGCCGAGAACGCGGAACAGGTAGTCCACGATCGACGTCGCGAACTTCACGTTCGGGTGGCCCTCGACCATGCCTTGGGGTTCGAAGCGCGTGAACGTGAACTGGTCGACGTAGGTGTCGAGCGGGACGCCGTATTGCAAGCCGATGGAAACGGACATGGACAGGCAGTTCATGACGGAGCGGAAGGCGGCGCCCTCCTTGTGCATGTCGATGAAGATCTCGCCGAGGGTGCCGTCGGCGTATTCGCCAGTGCGTAGGAAGATCTTGTGTCCGCCGACGCGTGCCTCCTGGGTGAAGCCGCTGCGCTTCTTGGGCAAGCGAACGCGGACGCCGGGGCCGCGTGCAGGACCGGTTCGGATCTCGGTGACCGGAGAGGCCTCGACGGTCGCCACTTCTTGCTCTTCCTTCTTGGCAGAGGTCTTGTTCGAGGAGGAGAGTGGCTGGGAGGCCTTGCATCCGTCGCGATAGATGGCGACGGCTTTGAGGCCGAGGCGCCAGCCTTCCTCGTAGAGGGCCTTGATGTCGTGGGGGGTGGCTTCGTTCGGGACGTTGACGGTTTTGGAGATGGCTCCGGAGAGGAATGGCTGGGCTGCGGCCATCATCCGTAGGTGAGCGGAGGCGGAGAGGAACCGCCTGCCTTCTCGTCCGCACCGGTTGGCGCAGTCGAAGACGGGCTGGTGTGAGCGCTTGAGGTGGGGCGCCCCCTCGATGGTCATGCGCCCGATGATGACGTCGTTGGCCTCCGCGATCTGATCGGGGGTGAAGCCGAGGTGCTCGAGCAAGGAGAAGCCCGGCTTGGATGCGGCGGAGGCGGCGTTGAGGCGCGCGAGGGTGGCTTCGCCGAGGACCCAGGGGGCGAAGGCCTGGGAGAGGTCGAACACGCCTGCCAGCCTGGCCTCGACGTGGCGCAGGTCTTCTTCGTTGAGCCCCCGTTGGGCCAGGGATGCGCGGTTGACGTGGGGTGCGCCGGTCAGGGTGGCGGTGCCGGACACGTAGGCGACGATGTCCTGCACTTGGGCGTCGGAGTAGCCGAGCTTTCGGAGCGCGCCCGGGACGGCCTGGTTGACGATCTTGAAGTAGCCGCCGCCTGCGAGCTTCTTGAACTTGACCAGGGCGAAGTCGGGCTCGATGCCGGTGGTGTCGCAATCCATCAGCAAGCCGATGGTGCCCGTGGGGGCGAGCACGGTCGTTTGGGCGTTGCGGTACCCGTGCTGTTCGCCCATTTCGACCGCCACGTCCCACACCTCACAGGCAGCCTTCCAGAGCGGCTGGGGGCACTTGGTCCGGTCAATGGCGTAGGCTGCGTCGCGGTGCATCCCCATGACCCGGAGCATCGGGTCGCGGTTCTGCGAGAAAGCTTCGAAGGTCCCTTTGCTCCGGGCGATCTCCGCGGAGGTCGCATAGGCCTCTCCCGTCATGATCGCCGTGAGCGTCGCCGCGAGAGCTCGTCCGTCGTCCGAATCGTAGGGCAGCCCTTCGAGCATGAGCAGCGTGCCGAGGTTTGCGTAGCCGAGCCCGAGGGGCCGGTAGCGGTGCGAGTTGCGGGCAAGGCGCTCCGTCGGATAGGAGGAGAAGTCGACGAGGATCTCTTGGGCGAGGAAGAACACCCTGACGGCGTGACGGTACATGTCGACGTCGAAGGAGCCGTCGTCGCGTCGGAACTTCGCGAGGTTGAGGGAGGCGAGGTTGCAGGCCGAGTCATCGACGAACATGTACTCGGAGCAAGGGTTCGACGCGTTGATGCGGCCGCTGTTGGGGCAGGTGTGCCAGCGGTTGATGGTGGTATCGAACTGGACGCCGGGGTCGGCGCAGGCCCAGGCGGCGTGGGCGACCTTGCCCCAAAGCTCGCGAGCGTCGAGGCGGTCGACCACCTCGCCGGTGGTGCGGGAGATGGTTTCCCACTGGGCTCCGGTGGCGCAGGCGCGCATGAAGTCGTCGGTGATGCGCAGGGAGTTGTTGGAGTTCTGGCCGCTGATGGTGTGGTAGGCCTCACCGTTGAAGTCGGCGTCGTAGCCTTGTGCGATGAGCGCCTGGGCTTTGCGTTCTTCGCGCAGCTTCCACTCGATGAAGTCGACGATTTCGGGGTGGTTCATGTCGAGGGTGACCATCTTGGCGGCGCGCCGGGTGGTGCCGCCCGACTTGGTGGCCCCCGCCGCGCGGTCGAAGACTTCGAGGAAGCTCATGAGACCGGAGCTCGTGCCGCCGCCGGAGAGCTTTTCCTGTCGGCCACGGAGGGCACTGAAATTGGTGCCTGTGCCCGACCCGTACTTGAACAGGCGAGCCTCCGTCCGGACGAGCTCGTAGATGCTCATCAGGTCGTCCTGGACGCTCTGGATGAAGCAAGCGGAGCACTGCGGGTGCTCGTAGGCGTTTTCGGTTTCCACGATGCTATCCGTACCGGGATCCCAGGCGAAGTTGCCGCCGCTGCCGTCGATCTGGTACCGGTGCCAGAGCCCGCAGTTGAACCAGACGGGGGAGTTGAAAGCCCCAATCTGGTGGACGAGCAGGTAGGCCAGCTCGTCCTGGAACGCGTCGGCATCGGCCTTGGAGGCGAAGTAGCCGCCAAGACGCTCCCCTGCCTCACGCATGGTGGAGGCGAGACGCTCCACGACCTGGGCCACACTGGTCTCCCCCAGATCCTTGCGTCCGTACAGGCCGGACTTCCTGAAGTACTTCGACACGACGATGTCCGTCGCGAGCTGGGACCAGGACGACGGGACCTCGACCTTGTCGAGCTGGAAGACGACGGTGCCGTCGGGGTTGGTGATGGTGGAGGTCCGCTCATCCCACGGCGTGGACTGCAGGGGCGGGCTTCCGGCTGTCGTGAGTCGGCGCTCGACGGCCAGGCCGCTGGTGACTTCCAGCTTCCTTGCTCGGCGGGGTCCTCGTTTCTGGTGCCGCTTGTCGGCTTGAATGGACAAGGCTCCGAGGTGTTCGACCGTGGTCGACTGCGACATGCTTTCGCCTCCCTGTGCGTTCCGTGGGGCACACCAACGCCCCAGACGAGGAAGATGGACAAAACGTCCCCTACCCCACCATGCAATTCAGGCTTCTATAAGGATGATAGCCCGTTCAGAAGACAGCCTTGGCCCCCCGCCCAAACCACACACGGGAACCTATACTGGTGTGCAGGCGGTCCCAAGACCGAGACCCTCCTGATACCCTACCGATTGTGCCCCTTCAAGCGCAAACCACCATGGGTCGCGTAACCCCCCGTTCTACCAGCGAGTACAGCCGACCGCCCAAAGCCCTGAACGCCCGACCGGCTGAACACGGGTCCACCCAACCAGGGTGTCAAGACGCAAATTGATTCGTCTGCGAAATGTTAGCCTCCTCATATCAATAAGAGTTTTGATATCAATGTGTTGTGCGGCGTTGTGCGAGTCCTGCGGATGGGGCTTGACCTCGTCGCGCCTTCCCGATGCGCAGTGTGAACCCGCCTTCGCACGGCCCGGACCATCCCGTTTCGGATAGAGAGCGACGCGCAAGACCGGCGACCGCGAACGCGGACCCGGGCCAACTAAGACCTGGCAACGACGTCCGAACGGCGTGACAATCCCTTCGTTGATCGCCGTCTCGCAGCTAGCTCGCAGCGCGGTTTGGGTTGCCGCTCCGCTCCTCATGGCCTCTCCAGCCTGGGCTGAGACACTCGGAGGGGCCGTCCGGGAACACGTCGAAGAGCACGTTTCCCCAGGCAAACCAAAGAAGAAGCGGACAACCCGTCGTCCTTCGTCGGACGCTCCCCCGCCCCGGCCGACGTCCACACGGACCCGGGAGACCACCCCACGGAAGGACCCCGCCGTCCTTCGGGTCATCGGTGCCGACCTGCAACTCGACCCCCAGATCGGCGCCGGATACCAGGGCTGGTACGCGCAGCAGTACCCCACGGTCGAAGTCACCAACCAGAGCTACGCCACCTGGGCGGTGCAGCTCAAGGCGAAGTTGTTCCGCTTGGTGTCACTCGACCGCGGTTACTACGAGTCGAACGGCGTGTCCGCCCCACGCCATGCCGGCGCCTCGGTAGCGGCACAGGTCGGCAGCTTCGTACCGAAGAGCGCTCGGCTGCTGGGCATCTTTGGACTGGACCTGGACTACGTCGTCGAGCCCATCGTGAGATACGAGACCCGCGCTCACGAGACCACGGCAACGCCCGAGCGGCCTGTCCGCCTCATTCCTCGTTCAGCGCGATCGAGCCAGCAGAACAACGAGTTCCCTCTGACGATGCAACCCCTCACGATGACCTCGACCTACGAGACCTTCATCGTGGCTGGTCGCTACAACCCGAGCAACGGGAGCAAGATCGGGCTCCCCGGTGACGTGCCCCCGGCCTACCTTGGGGTGGGTCTCATCCAGTTCGGCAAGCCGTATCAGTTCAACGTGCGCGACGCGGTCCTCGACGAATTCGTGTTCGACGCGCGATTTCGGGGGGTGGGGATGGCGATGGGGTTCACCACACCGACCTTGCCGGACCGGTTCCACGTGGACTTCGCGGGCATGGTGGGGCTCGGGGAAGTGCGCTTGCTGTCGGACCTGACGCTCAACGAGGTCGTGGCGAACGACACGTACATCGGGTTCGCGCAGGGGAACTTGACGGTGGGCTACCTGTACCCGCTTCGGCGCACTCGGCCCATGTTGTTGCTCGGGCTGGACGCGACCGTGGGCGGTGCGACGTTCTTCTTCTGGAAGACCCAGTACCACGAGGACGAGGACATCGACTTGCCGGCGCTGAACTGGGATGTCATCTGGGGGACCCAGGCGTATGTGGTGGTGCCGCTGTGATGGCGGACGAAAGTTTGCGTCCTTCCCGGTGGGGCAGTCGTCCTTGGGTGCAGGAGGAAACCGAATGAGCCGACGAAGTGAAGACGAAGTGCGAAGCGCCGTGCGTGAGCGTTACGCCAGCGTGGCGCGTGACCCCGGGACGTCGTGTTGCGCCCCTGGTTGCTGTGGACCCAAAGCCGAGGTGAGTTTGCAGCTAGGCTACAGCGCGGACGACCTTTCGGCGGTGCCCGAAGGGGCCAACATGGGCCTCGGTTGCGGAAACCCCCAGGCGGTGGCCGCTCTCAAGCCCGGACAGACCGTGCTCGACCTGGGGGCCGGGGGAGGCTTCGACTGTTTCCTCGCCGCCCGACAGGTCGGGCCCCGGGGACGCGTCATCGGTGTCGACATGACGCCCGACATGGTCTCGAAGGCGCGCGCCAATGCCGAGACCTTGCACGCCACGAACGTCGAGTTTCGGCTCGGCGAGATCGAGCACTTGCCCGTGGCCGATGGCGCCATCGACGTCATCCTGTCGAATTGTGTGATCAACCTGAGCCCGGACAAGGAGTCCGTGTTTCGGGAGGCCTTCCGTGTGCTGCGGCCCGGGGGGCGGCTCGCGATTTCCGACGTCGTGGCGACGGCGGCCCTGCCGGAGGATCTGGCGGCAGACACCGCCGCGCTCACCGGGTGCGTGGCCGGAGCGGCGGAGGTGGCGACGCTGGAGGGGTACCTTCGAATCGCAGGTTTTCAGAGCATTTGCATCACGGTCAAGGAGGAGAGTCGCGCGTTCATCCGGGACTGGATGCCAGGTTCCGGCATCGAGAAGTACGTGGCTTCGGCCACGATTGAGGCCCGCAAGCCGGGAGGGTTGCCCTGCTGTGGCCCGTCGTGCTGTGGACCGGAGACGTAAGGATGATCGACCCTTCGGAGCGAGGGGCTTGGCGTGAGGTACGGGCCAAGCTCAGGCCGTTCGTGGCCCGGCGGGTGCCGGAGAGCGACGTGGACGACGTGTTGCAGGACATTTTCCTTCGCATGCAGCGTGGGTTGCCGGCCTTGCAGGACGAGGAACGCTTCGGGGCCTGGGCCTATCACGTGGCGCGGAGCGCGGTCGTGGACCACTTGCGCAGTTCGGCGCGGCACCCGATCGCGGTCGGAGAGCCGCCGGAGCACGGGGCCCAGGAGCCGGAGGACGACCGCGAGGTGGAGCGCGAGGTGGCGGGGGTGGTGGCCCTGTTCGTGGCGATGATGCCGTCGCCCTACCGCGAGGCGCTGACGCTCACGGAGCTGGAAGGGCTCAGTCAGGTCGAGGCGGCACGGATGCTCGGCATCTCGGTGTCCGGCATGAAGTCCCGGGTGCAGCGGGGCCGTCGCAAGCTCAGGTCGGCCCTCGAGGATTGTTGCACCATTGCCCTGGACGCGCGGAGCCGTGTGGTCGGGTGCGAGCCGCGTGCCGACGGCAAGCTGCCCGAGGGATGCTGCGGTTCGTGAGACTCACGCAAGTCGCCAGTCGATCGGAGGCTGGCCCCTGGCGACAAGGGCCGCGTTGATGGCCGAGAACGGCCTCGATCCGAAGAACCCCTTCTGCGACAGCGGGGAAGGATGGGCTCCGTGCACGACCGCATGGCGCTCCGTGTCGATGAGCTTGGCCTTCTTCTTCGCGTGACCCCCCCACAAACAGAAGACGAGCGGGCTGGGACGTGCGCTCAAGGCGACGATGATAGCGTCCGTGAAGACCTCCCAGCCCTTGCCTGCGTGCGATGCGGCCTTGTGCGCCTCCACGGTCAGCACCGTGTTCAGCAGCAGGACGCCTTGCTTGCCCCACGCGGTCAGGTCGCCGTGGCCGGGGGCAGGAATCCCGAGGTCGGCTTCCAGCTCCTTGAAGATGTTCCTCAGCGAGGGAGGCGGCTTGGTGGGCGGCTTCACGGAAAAGCACAACCCATGCGCCTGACCGTCGTCGTGGTAGGGGTCCTGGCCGAGCAGGAGCACTCGTACGTCGTCGAACGGCACGAGCTCGAGCGCGCGAAACACGTCTTCTTCCGAAGGAAACACGGTTTTCGTCGCGCGTTCCGCGTCCACGAAGGCAACCAGATTTTGGTAGTACGGCTTCGCGAGCTCGCTGCCGACCGCAGCTTGCCAGGAAGGGGGGAGCGTTCGCATGGGCGGTTCCGTTCAGGCTCGGGAGCGGCAGAACGCCGCCAAGTCCTTCTAGCAGGGGGCGGCGGTCCCGTCGCGGTTCGACATCCACACGGGCGGACCCATGGTCTGTGCCACGCGACCTGCAAGGAGAGTGGCCGTCATTTGTCGTTCATGCCGTGCCACGCGTATCGGTTTGGTTCTCGACTCTGCTCGGTGCTCGTCTCGGGCAGGGCGACGGACGTCCATCGCTCTCGGAGGCCCAGCCACAGGGTGGCGTCGATTTGCCTCAAGTGCTCGGCATGCGCTTGTTCGTCGTTCCCCTCGTAGCCGCGGATGATGAACTTGCCTCGACCTGCGATGGACGTGAGGCGAAGGGTCGCGGGGCTATCGAACTCTCCGCTCGCGACCTCGAGCCCCAGGGCCCGTGTGAGGTATGCCGACGTCTCGCTCGTGCTCGCGTAGCTGGCCGTGCGAATCCCCGAGTGCGCCACGCTCATGAACCTCTCCCCTCGAGCGGCCGCCTGCGCGAAGTCCACGTACGGATCCATGCTGGGTGCGTCGACCTTTCGGGCACGCTTGTCCACGAACGGCGCGTGCATGCCGTCCGCCAGCAGCACGGCGTCCACGCTGTTCGGCAGCTCATGCGAGAGGATTTTTCGGGTCGCCGCGTAGCCAGCGCTCCACGAGCTCAAGGCCACGTGTCGGACGGTCGGCGTGTCCATGACCCCCAGCTTGGTCACTACATCCTGAAGGGACGCGAGAAGGTCGGTGAGCGCTTCGGCCGATTGAAACCGATCCTCGTAGCGGCCGGGCCCGTCGCCGAGGTTCATCACATACAGCACGGCATTGACCTGCGATCGCCGGAACGCCGACTCCACCGTCGCGGGCGCTCCATGAAAGTGAATCATCAGATCGTAGGTCCCGTCGTTCGACCAGAATCCCTCGGGGACGAAGACATGGCCCCACCGGGTCCTCTTTTCGATGGCGGACGGCAGGCCGACGGGAGGCCCGGGTGGGAGCTGGGACGCGTCCGGCGAACGCTCCGCTCCGACCAGGATCCGCGTGGAGGGCGCCGCGGTCTCCGTCTTGGCGTCGTCCGTGGAACCGCAGGCGGCGAGCACGAGGAGCGCGAGGGGTAGCCATTTCATGGGAGGGCGTTGTTACAAGGACCATTCCAAACGGCCGGTCGTGGGAAACCTGCGCGTTCGTCGCATGCCCTGTCGTTTCGCGGGTGTCTGGGGTGAGGGGGCGCGTCCTCGATTGATGCGTGCACCCATCACTTCGATGCAGCGGCGTTGCTGTTCGAACAGAACGTTCGTGTCGTCCTTGCCGATGTCCAACCCGATTGCCCGGGGGGAGACATGACGGATCCCGAGGACCCACCCGCATCGATCGCCGCGCTCACCGCGGCTCACCCCAAAACGCCTCGCCTTCGGCTCGGATAGCCCCAAACCCAAGCACGTTCTTCGAACAGTGCTTGGGTTTGGGCTAGGATGAAGTCGTGACTCTTCGACCCCCACCCGACGACGCGAGGGTTGCCACGTCACCTACGCGAGTGGCGAGGACGAAGCGGCAACTCACGGACGCTGTGCCCATTTCTCGCATCGAGGTTGTGGTGGAGCGCGAGGCTGGTCAGCCGGCGACCCGACATTTGGAGCTGGACAAGGAGGTCTGCCGCATCGGGTCACACCCGAGCAACGACGTGGTCGTGGCCGATGCTTTGGTGTCGAGGTTTCATTGCCAGCTCGTTCGAGACGCGGCGCGATGGCGTGTCGTGGATACGGGGTCGCTGAACGGGACGGTGGTGGCAGGCGTGCGAGTGCGCGACGGCGATCTCCCTCTTCCCGAGTGTGAAGTTCGGTTGGGCGATTCGATGCTTCGGATCCGGGAGCGTGAGTCGCCCGGGGACGAGGTCGTGCCCGTGTGGCCAGCGTTTGGTGCGGTGGTCGGCAGCTCGCTCGCGATGCGGAAGCTGTTCGGGCTGCTGGTGAAGGTCGCGCAGAGCGATTCCACCCTTCTGGTGGAGGGCGAGAGCGGGACCGGCAAGGAGATCATCGTGAGCGAGATCGTTCGCACCGGCCCCCGTGCGAACGGTTCCTTCGTGGTCGTCGACTGCGGCGCGATGTCGCCCAACTTGCTCGAGAACGAGCTGTTCGGCCATGTTCGGGGCGCCTACACAGGGGCTGACCGTGATCGCGTGGGCGCTTTCGAGCTGGCCGATGGCGGTACGGTTTTCCTCGACGAGGTGGGCGAGCTGCCTTTGGACATGCAGCCGAAGCTGCTGCGCGCCATCGAGGCCCGTGAGGTGCGCCGCGTCGGGGATTCCCGTGTACGCAAGGTGGACGTCCGCGTCATCGCTGCGACCAACCGTCGCTTGGAGCGGGAGGTCAACCACGGGCGGTTCCGGGAGGACCTCTACTTCCGCCTGTCGGTGGTGACGGTCCGCGTGCCGCCGCTGCGCGAGAGGTTGGACGACATCCCGATGCTCGTGCAGGTGTTCGTCAGGGCGCTCGGGGCGGAGGATCGCGCGGCGCTGTTTTCACCGTCTGTTCTGGCGGGGCTTGCGGCCTACGACTGGCCTGGGAACGTGCGAGAGCTCCGGAACTGGGTCGAGCGTGCCATCGTGCTCGAGGACCCCCCTCCGGCGTCCCAGCGCATGTCCTCGCCCTACCTTTCCGACTCGTCCCAGGGCGTCCAGCCCAACATCGAGTTGTCCTTCAAGGACGCGAAGGCGGTCGTGGTGGAGAGCTTCGAGAGCGCCTACCTCAGCGCGCTCCTGGCCTTTGCCCAGGGCAACATCAGCCTCGCCGCGCGCAAGGCCGGCATGGATCGCATGCACCTTCACCGGCTGGTACAGCGATACAGGCTCAAGACGCGGGGCTGAACAGCCGGCCGAGCCTCTCCCTCATGCACCGGCAGTTCGCGCTCACCCGGTTGGCGGAAACCACCGCGGCAACCAGCGGTCCAGGGACTCCATCACGATATCTGTGTGGGGCTGCCGCGAGACGATCGGGATCTCCTCCACATGACGCAGCCCGGTCGCCCCGGTTGCTCGGCTCGCCTCGACGAATAAACTCGAGAAGGCCGGGAAGTCCCGTTGCCATCGTCGCTGGTACGTGACCACCACATCCATGTCCGGGCGGGCCATGGCGAGGGGCCGGGCGTCGAGCTCATCCATACAGACGTCGATGACGAGACCCCCGACCAAGGGAAGGGTCGACTGCAGCGCGGTGACGAGACCTCCACGATGGTTGCAGCCTGCGCCCGAGTGGCCGATGACCACCACGCGTGACAGGTCGATGCGCACGTGGTCGCGGGTTGCCCGGACCGTGAATGCCAGGAAGCGGTCCATGTCGAACCCGTCCCAAAGCGCCTGCGGCAGCTTGCAGGCGACAGTGGACGAAGGGGCGGCGAGCACCACAGGGGCGATCCGCCGTTCGAGCAGGTAGTTGTCCCAGGCGGAGCGGAGGTCCGGGGAGCCCTGTGCGCCCATCCAGGGGTGCTGGACTTGCTGCTTGTTGATGCCGTGCAGGTAGACGACCAACGGGTAGGCGGTGCCCGCGTGGTCGAGCAGCTTTGGGTGCAGGTAGGCGCGCCCGGTCCACGCCCGGTGTTCGGTCGCACCGTCTGTGGCCCCGTAGGCGTAGTCCACCGTCCGTCCGGCAAGACGGGATTGGGCTCCTGCCGGTTGCACCACGACAACGAGTCCGATCACCGTTGCGAGAGCGCAGGCCAGGCGCGAGCACGACCGGGAAGTAGGCAAGCTCACCTCATCGATCGGGGTACGCTGTCTCGTCCGGTCGGGGCAAGAACAGGGAGGGCGTTCTGCTCGCGAAGCTCGTCGCACAGGGGCGAGCTCTGCTCTAGCTCGGCGCAGATCGTGGCGAGAAGCAATCCCTCATCGCAAGCCCGGATGACGCCCGCGCTGCAGCTCGCGTCGAGCAGGCGCAGCCCCTCGAGTTGGCGAGCAGGCTTGGCCGAGAGCATCAGGGCATCAGCGTACGCGGCGCACGCGCACGGGCCCTGGGACACGCAGGCGCGTTCGAGCACGTGCCAGAGAGAACGGAAGGGGGGGGCGTCTCGATGGGGGGCCTGGCGGAGCGCCTCCACGCACGCGTCGAGGTGGTCGGGAGCGCAGGGCACGTCGGGGTGGTTTGGCGGTGGGCAATCGAGTTCGGGGCCAGCGAAGGTGAAACGGTAGATGGCGGGCTTGGGTGCGGAGCGAGGCTTCTGACCACCGGAGCAGGCTGGCAAGGACAGGAGGAGGGCAAGGATCCAGCGCACGCGGGGAATGTAGCACTCGTTATAGCTTTCGGTCGCATCGTGCCGATTCTGCCTTGCGGGTCGGGAGATCGGGGCTTAAGCAAAGAGAACATAGTAACGAATCGAAAGGGTGCCGTGGGCGAACCACGGCAGGCACAAAGGATGGTCGGGCCGCCAACCGGAGCAGAGATCTGCTCGGAGGTTGAGACATGGCCGGACAAGAGATGGAGACGTCCCCCGTGGTTGGGGGCGGAAGCGGAATGCTGCGGTTCTACTGGATGGCCTTGGGGAACCTGGTCCTTCTGGTTCTCGCGATGCTCATCAGCCAGAAGCCGACCTGGACCATCACGGTGCTGGACGCGGCGTTCTTTGGGGTCGTTTTGACGCTGTTCGTGGCGCGGTACTTCGACATCAATCGATTCGGGGGAGAGACTGCGAACGGGCAGCCCGCGACCCGCCGCGACTTGGTCCACTACGGCGTGGGGCTGGTGGCCGTGGCGTCGGGGTTATGGGGGCTCGTGCAGGCGGTGGAAGGGTAGCCTCCGACGCGACCGGCGCTGCTTCTTCCCACCTGTCCGTAACGCCCCTCCGCGTCCAGGAACTCGGAGACGTTCCCCACCTCCGTGTAGAACAGAGCCCGGGGGTCGGACTTTGCGGCGAGGTTGCGGGAATAGGTTCGTCCCAAGGGCCCCGGGGCGTGGGGGCTTGCCAGGTGCAACATGGCAATTCCCCCGCCCAGCAGCGTCAGGGCGACGGCCAGCTTGACCCAATCTTGCCAGCGCCCGCTCACTGGAACACCCGATCGAAGAGCACGCCACCGAACGCGAGCCAGGCCGCGAGTAAGGTGAGAACGATGTTGAAGCTCTGGCCGACGATGTACAGGATGATGGGCTTGCCGCCCACGAGCTGTTTCCACAGGTCCCTGAAGTTGGACTCCAGCCCGATGGAGACGAAGGCGAGGCAGAACAGCCATCCGCGGAGCTTTTCGCTCACGTCGAGGGTTGTCGAGACGGTCTCGCTTCCGAACAGCGGGAGCAGGAGGAAGCTGAAGGCGAGGGAGGCCCCCACGAAGCCCAGGATAAACTTTGGGAACCGGTACCAGATCTCGAAGGCGCTGGGCTTGGGAGCGGACGGGTCGCGGTCGACGCGTGCGACCCAGTAGAGGGCCACGACGAACGCCACGGCTCCGATGAGCACGTTCTGGATCATCTTGACCACGGCGGCGACTTTTTCAGCTTGCTCGCCGAGCAGGGCGCCCGCTGCGACGACCGCGCCGGTCGAGTCGATTGTTCCCCCGAGCCACGCGCCCGCCACCTGCGGGTCGATGCCCATCACCTTCGCGAGGGCGGGCATGGCCACCATCATCAGCACCGTGAAGATCATCGTCATGCCGATCGCCAAGGTCAGCTCCTCTTTCTTCGCCCGGCACGCTCCTGCGACGGCGATGGCAGCGGAGACACCGCACACGGAGGTAGCGGCGGCGACGATGATGGTGAAGGTCTTGGAAGGAATCTTCAGGACGCGGTTACCGAAGTGCCACATGAAGATGATCACGGTGGGGGTGACCACCCAGGCGACGATGAGGCCCGGGAGACCGAGTTGCAGGATCTTGGAGAACAGGATCTCGCTGCCGAGCATCACGAGGCCGGTCTTGATGAACATCTCGGAGCGGGCGCCACGCAGCAACCACTGCGGTGTGCCGACGGTGTTGGCGATGAGCAGGCCGAAGACGAGGGCCCAGAGGGCGTAGCCGAGGCCCCATGCGTGAAGGGTCTCTTGTCCCGCGACGACGAGGGCGAGGATTGAGATGAGGAAGATGACCACATAGCCGCCGAGGAAGTGCCTCCAGTCCGCCTTCATGATGGCGATGCCCGCGGTGAACAGGACTCCGAGCCCGAGGCACAGCAGGGCGATGCCGACGTACTGTCCCGAGAGGGACAGGACGGGGTTGGCCACCCACTTTCCGACCTTGGGAACGGAGACGACGGCGCCGCCCAAGATGACGCCGAACAGAACGACGGAGAACCAGATCGCCCAGTAGTCCTCGGACTTCCAGAGATTCTCCACTTCCTTGCTCATGGGACCCTCCTGACGCGACGCGTGCGGGAAGGAAACTCCCGCGTGGGGGCAACGTCAAGGGGGAGGGCACTGCGCGCGGGCTCGCGAGCCGTATCCAAACAGGATCACGCGGAGTCGAGGTCAAACTGGTGAATGCGGAACCGGGAACAGGGAGTGGCCAAGTGCTTCGGTTTCCAATCCCCGGGCGCCCGTGGCCGCCGTCGATCACCTCCGTCAGAAGGTGAGCAGGCGCGCGTGGTACATGCTCGTAGGTGGTCCGACGTTGGGCAGGATCGGCCATGGTGCTCGTCAGTATTGCAGCGGGAGGAAGGTTCGTTAGGAAGGGGAGGAAGTCCTGTCCCCTCCGACGTAACATGCCTGCGATGCCCTACCGCGAACGACTGACCAGGACTCGGGTTCTCGCCTTCGACGCGCTCGATGTGGGCGCGACGGAGGCCTTCGTTCGTGCCGTGCGGGGGGGTGGGGGGACGCCCGTCGTGCTCGCTTCGGATGCCTCGCGCCTCGGACAGCCTGCTCGATGGTTGGGGCTCGCGGCGTGTGGGGGGGCGGTGGTCGCGCTGGCCGCCATTTCGGGATGGGGTGAGCTGGTTTCGTTGCCCTTGCTGGACGGGTGGCTCCTTGCCTACGTGCTCGGAGCGATCGCGTTCGCGACCGGTGTCACGGCGTTCGTTCGGCGTGCGCTGGTGCTTCGCGGGCTTCCTTTCCCGCCTGGCATCTACGTGCTGCCTACGGTGCTGGTCGACGCGCGAGGGCCGATGCTCCGCTTGCGTCCGCTGGCGGACCTGGATCCGAACCTCGCTGTGACGGGGCAAGACGGGCGGGTGGTCCTCTCTTTCTCGGATGGGGAGACCTTCTCCTTTCCGACGACCGACTCCCCCGACGAGGTTCGACGCCAGCTCGAAGGTTTCCGGGAACGCGAGGTGAGCGCGGAGGCGTTGGGCGACGAAGATAGCCTCCGTCTGCTGCGGCCCCTGCCCGTTGCGGACTTCGACGCCACCGACGATCGTCGGGGCCCCACGATCGCCATGGCGACCCATCGGCGCGTGCGGTCCCTGTTGCTGCTGTCGGCGGGTGCCGGGTTCTTGCTGGGGATTGGCGGACGCGTAGCGCGTGAGCACCTCAGCGAGCGCCTCGCCGTGGACCGCGCGCATGTCCGCGGGGATGCGGCGGCGTTGTGGCAGTACGTGGAGGCCACGCCGCGCATGCGGTCGCATGCGGACCGCGCGTTGATCGACCTGGCCCGCCGCGACGACGACACTCGCGCCCTGCTCAAGTACCTACGGCAGGGGACGGACAAGGCCGCGGCAGACCGTTTGCTTTTTGAGCGCACAAGCAAGCAGAACACGATGGTCGCGTTCGAGTCGTACCTCGAGGTAGGTACGTTGCACCGGGCCGAGGCCGAGGCGCGATTGCTCGACCTCGCGCGTCGCTCGAACTCCCGGATGGACTTCGAGCGCTATCTGGCCGTGGCCTCCCGCGACGTCGACCTGGTCCGTCGCAAGCTCCTGCCCGAGGCGGATCTGGCTGCTGCGCGGGAGCCGAGGCGAGTGCTCGATCTGCGTGCGTACCTGCAGTCCGACGTGGACCCGGCGGTGAAGGATGTGGTGCGTGGGAGGATCGACAAACTCTACGCTGCCGAGCTTGCCCGTTACGACGACGTGGCGGCGCAGCGCAAGCATCGCAAGCTCGTGGTGAGGATGCTGGGACGACTCGCGGAGGGCAAGAAGCTCGTCCTCGATGTAACGGGTTCGACGGAGCCCGGGTTCGACGTGCAGGTCGAGGGGTTTCTCGCGCGGAACGGCAGCGGGGTGTCACCGAAGACCTACCTGGGGCAGACCGAGGCGATCGAGGGGGTGCTGCGCCTGTCGGCGGCGCACGGTCTTCATCGGGTGTTCGACGAGCACGTGGTTCCGGTCGTGGCGCATGGCGAGGAGCTGGCTGCGCGGCTCGTGGTTCGGTACCGGGTGCGTGGGACCGACGTGGTCTGGTTGTCGGCGGACCTCGGTCAGGCCTTTTTGTCGCTGCGCGTGGCGTTCGAGGTCGAGTTGCATGTCCCTGGTGAGCAGGACGCGGCGACGGGGCAGGCCGTCTTCGAGGCCGACAGGCTGTGGTATCGGCGGAACACGGGGCGCACGCCGTACACGCGGATGATCGAGAACGCGGCGGAGGTGTTGGAGCGCGAGGTGGAGCGACTGCTCCGGGAGTGATGGGAACCTCGGCTGTTTCCCCCGCGTGCGGGTTCGTCTACACGATCGGGCGGTTCTCGGAGGAACGTCACCATGAGCGACACCGTCGACAACGAGCTGGAAGCATTGCAGCAGGGCCAGGCAAAGAAGCGCAAGTTGGTGTTGGGGGCCGTCGGCGCGGCGGCCGTGTTGGTGGCCGGCGGGGGCGCGGCGGCGGTAGTGCAGGCGTCTGCGGCCAACGAGGCGCGCCTGGCGGAGGCGTGGAACCGAGCGAGCACGTGCATCGTGGGAGACCCGGTGGATGGCTCCGAAGCGGCAGCCACGGCGTTTCGCAATGCCCAGCTCGTGGCCATGGGGCTTGCGGTGGAGAAGCGCGCGGAGCCGGGGCAGAAGGCGTGGCCGGACCGTTGCTCCGAGCCGCTGCATGCGCTGGCGGAGGCGGTCGAGGGCTCCGGGAGCGAATCGGGCCTCGCGGCGTCGTCGAAGGCTTTCGCGGTTGGCCTCGACCACCCGGAGAGCTGCACGAGGGACGCCTCGACCCTTGTCATGCAGGTGTGGCGCGACGCGGCGGCGCTCGGGTTGAAGGCTGCGGCTATCGATGGTCCCCGGCCACCCGGCCTCGCGAGCCCGTGGACGCAGGACAGCTTGCCGGAGTCATCGCGCTTCGTGCCGGGCATGATCCCGCTCGAATCGATCAAGACGGAGTCCACACCGAGCGGGAGGATGGTCTTCGTGGTCGACGCGAAGGACCAGCCGAACCTGCCGGCGCTGTGCACGGCGCATCCCGAGACGAAGCGGATCACGTGCAAGAAGCTGCCGGAGAGCCTCCAGCGCGTGTGTCCGGGGCTCGAGCTGTTCGGAACGTCGGAGGAGTCCGTGCCGCCGTTCTTGTTCGCGGGGGATCGAGGCAAGGCGGGCATCTATCGTTCCGCCGACGGCAGGCAAGTTGCGCAAGGGCTCACGTACGGAGCCTCGGCGCTGCCCGACGGGTCGCTCGTGCGTACGTTGTGGAACGACGATCGCAAGGAGGTCTGGTACGCGATTCACCCCGCGGACGGCATTGCGAAGGAGTCGAAGGTCCTGGACTACGATGAGGTTGGCAATCCCTATTACAACTCGGGGTTGTTCTGGGACTGGCTGATTTACAAGGCGTGGGTGAAGGGAAGTCTTCAGCTGCAGGCGCGGAAGGTGAAGCCGGGCGGGGACCTCGACCCGGTGCAGCTGGTGGGTGAGCTCGGGCAGCGGTCGCTGATCGTGCCGGGCGAGTCGCGTCCGCACATCACCGCGTGCCGTACGAAGCAGGCCTTCGTGGTGCGTGTGAAGGGCAGCGACGAGCAGTACACGGCGTTCCATCTGGGCGACGGGTGGAAGCCGCCGGTGGCCTCGATGGGGACCGAAGGGGACCTGACGTGCAGCGAGACGGAGGCAGTGGTCACGCACCTGGTACCGCAGATGCCGGAGCCGTGGGTGTACCAGACGCGGTGCACGCCCGCCGCGTGCCAGCGCAGCGAGCTGTCCTTCAAGGCGATGCTCCGGGACGTGCCGCACCTCAAGCCGCAGGACGAAAAACACCTCACAAGCGCGGAGCTGGACGGCAAGCTGCTGGTGCTGTGGGGGGCTGGAGAACGGGGCGGCCTGCGTATGCGCTTCGCACCCGCGGACCACATGCTCAAGGTCAAGGACCATGTCCTGTTCGATGACCTCGTGCAGGATGGCAAGCACGTGGACGTGTCGACGTTGCTGGCGACGAGGCTGCTGTCGGGGTCGAAGTACGCGCTCTTGTTCCTGAGCACGATCAAGGGGCTATACGTGTTTCACGTGGACGCGGAGGGCAAGGTTTCGCCCGTGACGACGGTGTTCGAGTAGGGGCGATGCGGCTTCACTCCACCGCCGTCAGTACCACCCGAACCTCTTCCGCCCGTAGGTGCCGGGACACAGCCTCCTGCACATCCGTCACTGGACGAAGCCGGTCGCCCACCCCGTCGATCAGCGACGCGTCCCACCGCGCCAGCGTGTCGGCGATGGCTTCCGGGTCGGACAAGCGCAGCGACTCCGCGTCCACGATCCCACGCTTCGCTGTCTCCAGCACCGAAGGCGCCAGGCCCTGCGCGGCCATGTCGTCCAACCTCTTTCGCGTCTCGCCCACCCACGCGTCGGCTTGCGACGCCGGAAGCGTCTTGCACACGCGAAAGGCCGCCGGCACCGTGTTCCACGGCAAGGGGCTGCATTCCGATCCCATGGCCTTTGCGACCACCCACAATGCAGGCCAGTCTTCGTGCTCGAGCGACGGGCCGCGCGCCAGCAGCGACACCTTCACTCGCTGATCGGTCGACGGGGCGCTTGCGACCCCTTTGGGCGGTCCGAGCGGGAGCGGCTCCGCTTTGTTTGTCGCCTTCGACGGCTTCCAGCCTGCGAACAACCGATCCGTGAGTGCACGAGCGCGGTCCGCGGTGATGTCGCCCACCCACGCCACGACGGCGCCATCGGAACGGTAGCTCGCCTTGTGAAACGCGCGGCAGTGCCAAGGCTCGAGGCGAGACACCGATCGCTCGGTCTCGGTAGGTGGCGTCGCGGGAAGACCGAACAGCGCGGCTTCCTCGGCCGACGCGCGCTGCGTCGTGGCCGGCTGCCGCACCACCGTCCCTTGCGCGCGCTGGAACGCGGACGCCCGGAATCCCGGGATGTGAATCATCTTCTGAAGATGTTCGACGGCCTCGTCGAGGTCGTGACTCAGGACGGTGGCTGAGAACACCGTGGCGGTCGGCGTGACCCTCGCGGACAGGTCTGTGACTCGCTCGATGCCGTGGGTGCGACCAGTGGGAGCGTCGGGACCGACGGCGCCTTCCACGAGGGTCCAGGCTGTGAGTGCGGTGATGCCCGGCTGGGGTCCGTCCGCGCGCCAGCCTGTGGGAAAGACGATGCGGAGGTGGACGAGGGGCACGGTGGAGACGAGCGCGTGTCGGAGCGTGGCACCGGACGGGCGAAGCTCGCTGGCTGTGTACGCGAGGCGGACGGGGTCGAGGGGCAAGGCGTCGTCCGCGGGGGCGGGTGGCAGAGGAGCGGACGTGGGGGCAGCGACCGTGGCCGTCTGGCTGGGCAAGGGCGGCGACAGCGGCGCGGGTTGCATCGGAGAGCACGCCGCGATCACGACGGCAAGCGGCAGGCATCGCGCGTAGGTGGTCATCGCTTCGGCTTTGCTGAGCTTCGTGGGGTCGTGGGCTTCTTCGAGGCGGGCCGGGTGGCCGAAGACTTCTTCGTGGAGGGTTTGGTCGTGCGTGCGGGAGGGGGCTCCGGAGTCTCGGGTTTGGGCGGCTCCACGCGCGGGCCTCGCACCTCGACCAGGTTGCGACGGATCGGGGTGAGGTACTGGCGGGCTGCTCGCTGCAGGTCATCGCGGTTGATCGCGACGAGGTCCGCCGGGCGTCGGAAGAGCGCGACGGGATCGAGCTGGAGGAGGGTGGTGCGCGCGAGCAGCGAGGCTCTGCCGTCCACACGCGCCAGGTCTCGCAGCAACCGGACCTGCGCGGAGCGCCACGCGAAGTGCATTTCTTCCGACGTCGGCCCGTGGTTGGCGAGGTCGAGCAGGGCGTCGTCGATGACCTTGCGGGTGTGGTCCATGTCGAGGGTCGAGGGCAAGTCGACCCGAAGGGTGAGCCAGCTGGGGCCGGCGCGCTCTTCCAGGTCGACGTCGAGGGTGGCTTCGGGCGGGAGCTTCACGAACCGCGGGCTGCGAAGCGTTCCCGTGGTGCCGGCGCGGTCGGCGAGGGTCTCGACCAGCAGGTGAATGGCCGCGAGGTCGGCGTGTCCTGCGGGGGCGACGGCCCAGCCGTAGAGGAACATCTGGGAGGGCGGAGCGTCGAACCGCTCGACGTCGACGCGCTGGTTGATCTGGTCGGGGAGCGCGATCTCCGGGGGAGTCGTGGGAGGCAGGACGGGA
This sequence comes from uncultured Polyangiaceae bacterium, assembly GCA_964488865.1. Lineage (GTDB taxonomy): Bacteria > Myxococcota_A > Polyangia > Polyangiales > Polyangiaceae > MWCO01. The sequence goes on from CAZAWR010000051.1 coordinate 39,834, forward strand.
AGAGTCGCGAACAGGGTCTTCACTTGCTCCAACACGGCGCTGGTGTCGATCGGTCCAGCGACGGACAGGATGGCGTGGGCTGGCTGGACGTGCTGGTGGCGGAACGCTTCCAGGGAAGCGACGGAGGCTCGCTGGAGGTCAGCGGTCCAGCCGTGGGCAGCGTGGCCGTACGGGGGGCAACCCTGGTATGCGAGCCGCTGGGCGCGTGCGGACGGCGATGCGAGGACGTCGAGGTGAGCGCGGAGCGCTGGGATCGAGGCGTCCTGGATCGGGCGTGCGAGTCGATGGGCTTCCCGCCACAGGGCGACGGGGAGGCGGGAAGGGGAGACGACCGTGGTGAGTTGGAGTAGGTCCGGGCTCGCGTGGGCGATGGTGCCGGACGCGGGCTGGGCAGCCTGAAGGTGCTCGAGAAGCGCGTGAGAGAAGCCGTACTGGCCGTCGGCCTCGAAGGCGGAGCCGGCGCGATAGGCGACGGACACCGCGACAGCGGTGGCAGTGGGGTCGGGTTGCAGGACCACGCGAAGGCCTGACGGCAGGGTGTGCTGGACGACGGGGAAGGCCAGGGTGGCGGGCTGCGGGGGTGGGACCGGCGTTGCCGGGCGTGGGGGCGCAACTGTGGGAGCGGCTGGTTGGGGGGCCGGGGCTGGCTTCTTCTTGGTTTGCTTCTTCGCCTTTGCGGCGGACGTGGAGGTGGCCGGCTTGGCGTGGCTGGCCGTCGGTGCCGCGAAGCACAGGGCGAGGGCGAGGGGCAGCAGGGCGAGCGGGCCGGAGCGCATGGGATGCTCTGTGGTGACAAAGGAGGTGCGGATCCGTCAAGGAGAACCGGGCAGGGCCACGGAAATGAAACGGTTCTTGGTCTTGTATGCAGCCCCTCCGCGATCACGACTTGAGCTCGATCGAGGTGCGCGAACTCGGTCGGCTCATCGGTGTGTCCATATCCCTACGTGGATAGCTGCGACGAGGCGGCGTCCCGACAGACCGTCGTGGATTCGCGCTCTGCCGTGAACCCGAGGGCGATCAACAATGCGAGCGTGCCCGCTGCGGTCGCTATGGTCCCGGCGAGGATGTCCTTCATGGTCGGTAACCCCAGCAAATCGTACCGAACTGGGGCTGGGGATCAAAGGCCGAAGACGGCCTGCTACGACCCTTCCCGCAAGCTCGCGATGTCGATCACGAACCGGTACCGCACGTCGCTCTTGAGCACGCGCTCGTAGGCCTCGTTGATCTTGTGGATCGGGATGAGCTCGATGTCCGAGACGATCCCGTGCTTGCCGCAGTGGTCGAGCATCTCCTGCGTCTCGGCGATGCCGCCGATGAGCGATCCCGCGAGCCGCCTGCCTCCCATGATGAGCGCGAAGGGGCTGAGCGGGCTCGCCGTGGCTGGCGCACCGACCAGCACCATGGCGCCCCGCGAACGGAGCAGCCCAAGGTAGGCGTTGTAGTCGTGCGGCGCCGAGACGGTGTCGATGATCAGGTCGAGCTTGCCGGCGAGCTTTTCGAACGCCGCGCCGCCCTTCGTCAGCGCGAAGTGGTGGGCGCCGAGTCTTCGGGCGTCGGCCTCCTTCGACTCCGAGGAGCTGAGCACGGTGACCTCGGCTCCCATTGACACGGCGAGCTTCACTGCCATGTGCCCGAGACCTCCGAGCCCCACGACCCCCACGCGATCGCCCGCCTTGCAGCCGAATTGCCGCAAGGGAGAGTACGTGGTGATCCCCGCGCAGAGCAGGGGCGCCGCACCTGCCGGGTCGAGCCCGTCGGGCACCCGGAGCGTGAAGGCTTCGTCCACCACGATCCGCGTGGAGTAGCCCCCGTACGTCGGCGTCTTCCGGTCCATCTCCGTGCTGTTGTACGTGCCCGACCACCCGGTCTCGCAGTACTGCTCGAGGCCGTCGTTGCACGACGGGCAGTCCCTGCAGGAGTCGACGAGGCAGCCGACGCCAGCGATGTCGCCGACGCGAAGCTTCGATACCTCGCCGCCGACGCCCACGACGCGCCCGATGATCTCGTGGCCGGGGACCATGGGGAAGATGCCGCCGCCCCACTCGTCGCGGGCCTGGTGGATGTCGGAGTGGCACACGCCGCAGTAGAGGATGTCGATGACGACGTCGTGGGGTTTGGGGTCCCTGCGGTCGATGGTCATGGGCGCGAGCGGCTTGCCTGCTGCGGGGACGCCCCAAGCATGGGTCTTGTGCATTGGTTTCTCCTGAGTGGAGGGGAGACTGGCTCCCCGGCTGATGGTGCCAACCTGGTCTCGCCGGTGTCAATGTCCAGCCCCTTCCGGCCGGTCCGCAAGCCATGCTAGGGTTCCCGCATGCCGGTGTTCGACATGGGCGAAGAGTGGATCGTGGACGCGTTCGGGTGTGACCCGCGCCTTCTGCGCGACGCTGCCTGCCTGCGGTCGATTGCCCAGACCATCCTGCGCGAGGTGTCCCTGCACGCGCTGGACGATGGCTTCTGGCACACATTTCCAGGCGAAGGCGGCGTGACCGGACTCGTGCCCTTGCAGGAGTCGCACCTCTCGCTGCACACGTACCCCGAGCACGCGGTGGCGACGTTCAACCTGTACTGCTGCCGCTCCGGCTGCGCTTGGGACTGGAGCGGGGGATTGAAGAAAGCGCTGGGGGCAACCGACGTGACCGTTCGTCGCGTCGAACGGGGCCGTTCCCCCACGGCCCGCGCCTCGAGGCCGCACACCAAGGCCGGTGAGGCTGCACGGGAGGAGTGACCCGATGTGGTTCGTGAACAACCTGATGCTCGCCGCGCAGCCCGAAGGCATGGACGCCATGATGTCCATGGGGGCCATCATCACCGCCGTCAAAGCGTTCGGCGCTTCGGTCGTGTACAGCTTGCTGGGCCTGGTGATGTTCGCGTTGGCCTACAAGGTCCTCGGCGTCATCCTACCGTTCTCGATCCACAAGGAGCTCGAGGAAGACCAGAACACGGCGGTGGGGATCGTGCTCGGCTGCATGATGCTCGGCCTCGCGATCATCATCGCGGCTGCGATCCACGGGTAGCCCGCGTTGCCCGACGTGTCGTCAGGACCCGCCGCGCGGTCCGGTGAGGTCGACGCGCGCCCGCCCGATCCCCGCGCGAGGCGGCAGGCGCTCCTCCTGTACGCCGTGCTGCTGGTCCTGGCCGCCACGGGGCTGGCTTACGAGCTGTCCCTCGGCGCGGTCGAGAGCTTCCTGCTTGGCGACCCCATCGTTCACTTCGCCCTGATCATCAGCGGCTACATGGCGGCCCTCGGGCTGGGCGCCTACCTGTCCAGCTGGGTCAAACACAACCTGGAACAGCGGTTCGTCGATGCCGCGATGGCGACCGCGGCCGTGGGCGGAGCTTCGGCCCCCGTCCTGTACGTGGTCTTCGGCGTCCAGGGGCCCTTCCGGCTCGTCCTGTACGGCTCGACCCTCGTGATCGGCACCCTCGTCGGACTACAGGTCCCCTTGCTCATGCGGATCCTGAAGCGGAGCGAGCGCTTCGCGGACGTCGTCGCGCGCGGGTTCGCGTTCGACTACCTCGGCGCGCTCGCGGGGTCCCTCGGGTTCTCGTTCCTGTTGATGCCGACGCTCGGGTTGGTACGCACCACGATCGCCCTTGGGTTGCTCAACCTCGCGGTGGCGGCGTACGTGATGCACATGCTGGGGTGGGCGAGGGCTGGCATGAAGCTGCGCGCGGTCGTGTCGGTCGGCGTCGGCGTGGTGCTGATCGGTCTGTGGTGGGCGGCCTCGGACGTGGAAGCGATCACCGAGCGGCCGCTCTGATCACATTGCGCATTCCGCGCTCGTGACCCTCATCGAAGGGCCGTCCTACGCAGCGTCGACCAAGAACGGCGTCGTGGCCCATGAGTACGGCAAGTACGGCCGGAGCTTCGCGGTGTCGGAAGCGAAGTCGCTGTCGCGACCTCGAAGCGGATGCTCGGACCCGTCAGGGTTCCCGTCCATCGCCCCGCCCCAGATCCGGGGGAGCCGCGGACCTCGCGGGAGCCGCTGCGCTTGCGGGGGCGGGAGCCGCTGCGCTTGCGGGGGCGGGACCCAGGACGCGGAAGTACCAGAGCTGGATCTGCGGCACGAGCCTGTCGGCGACCTCCCGCTCCGTGTGGAACAGGTTGTTGTTCTCTCCGCGGTCCGCGACAAAGTCGTACAGCGAATGCACGCCCGTCTCGCGGTCGTGGATCAGGTTGAAACGCTCCGTGCGCACGGCCACGATGCGCAACGGGTCCTTGTCCTTCTTGACGAGCTCCGGGAGGTAGAACGTGTGGAAGGTCACCCGGTCCTCCAACCCCTCACCACGGAGCATCGCCGGAACCAGGCTGGTCCCTTCGAACTCGAACTCTCCTTCTACGCGTGCGACGTTCACGAGCGTCGGGGCGATGTCCAGCAAGGACACCGCGCCTTGCACCGTGCGCGGCGGGAACGCAGGCATCTGCAGGAGCAGGGGCACATGGAGCACGTCCGTGTGCAAGTCGTAGCCGTGATGCTTGACGGCGTGCCTCTCGTCGAAGCTCTCGCCATGATCCGCCGTGACGATGAGCAGCCGTTCCTTCGCAGGGATGTTCTCGTCGATCCAAGCGATCACGCGCCCGATGTGCTCGTCCGTGTGCTGGAGCTCGGCGTCGTACACGTCCTTCGAGGATTTCCCGTACACGGGAGCGTTCGGCGGTTGGTCGAAGGGGCCGTGCGGGTCGTAGTAGTGAGCCCAAAGGAACACCGGCTGCTCTTGTTCCGTGGCGAGCTCGAGACGCTCGATCACGGCATCGGAAACCGCGCGGGACGTGTGCGGTCCCTTGACCTTCGCGGCCGTGTCGTCGACCACGCGGAAGCCCTGGGTGATGCCGTTCCAGCCTGTGAAGTACGTGGTGGGGACCACGGCCACGGTGGCATAGCCCGCCTTCTGAAGGATCTCAGCGATCGTGAGGTTGCCCGGCAGTACGGCAAGGGGGATGCGTCCGTGCTTCGATCGCTTGATCTGCGGGTCGTACAGCGACGTGAAGAGCGACGGGACGGACAGGCGCGTGCTGGGCCCCTGCGCGTAGGCGTTCTCGAAGCGCACGGAGCGCTTGGCGAGGGCGTCGAGGTGGGGGGAGACCGGACGGTCGTAGCCGTTGAACCCCAGATGGTGCGGGTTCAACGCATCGACACTCAGCAGGATGATGTGGGGACGCATGGGCACGGCGTCCGGAAGAGGATGATCCCAGCGCCGTGTGGGCGGCTTCGCGTCGAACTTCAGGTCCTCCCCCGAGCAGTCCTCGTCGATGTCGTTGTAGGGGATGTCGACCGCGCCCGGATGGATCGCAGGGTCGCGAGGGGCGCAGTCGTTTCCTCCAAACAGCGTGGTGAACCCGTCGCCGTCCCTGTCGAGCAGGGTGTTGTGATTCGCGTGGAAGACCTTCCCAAAGGTCGTGTGGGTGACGAGTACCGATCGGGCGCGAGGGGAGTAGGGTAGGGCTAAGCTTGCGACGAGGGTGAGGACGATGGCCGCGAGAATCGAGGACCAACCGATCGCCCGTCGGGCCGCGAGAGGCAATCTGGGCAAGGTTCTGATCGTGGCGACGGTCGCCGCAGCCACGGTGACGGTGAGACCCATCCAGACGGCTGCCAGGTCCAGCGCGGCGAGGGTGCGACGGCCGACCACGGCCGCGAGCAGGAGGGCGAGGAGCGCAAAAGAAGCCAGCACGGTGCCCGTGATCCAGGGACGCGCCAGCCAGCCCGACAGGACGTTGCGGGAGGCGATGGGTCGCAACACAAAGGACCAAGCGCCGCGCATGACCGCGAGGAAGAAGACCGCGGAGAGTGCGGCAACGAGATGGGCGAGGATGGAGGCGCCGGCAGCGTTAGTCGCGACCCGAACGTCCTCGTGGATGGCCATGCCGAGCGGGAGGGCCACGGCGACGTAGGCGATCAGGGCGAACGGAGCCGCGAGCAGGGTTGCGTGCGTCGAGACCGCTTCGGTCGGGGAGCGTGCGCCAAGGCGTGAACCGACCCACCGGCTGGCGTCGGCGAATCTCGTTCCGAGGCGGCGGTCCCCCATGGCGAAAGCGTAGGCCGGGGCGAGCAGGGCCCCGGCGACGACCGCGTGGGCGGTGGTCAGGGCAATGGTCGCGATCAGGACCGAGATGAAGTCCCAAGTCGGTGCGGCCTGTCGGGCTCGTAGCAGCGCCACGGCATCCCAGGCCACCATGGTCCACCCGCACGATGCCACAAACCAGAAGGCATCCGATGCGTTCGTGCGAAACAACCTGCTTCTCCTGCGCCGAAAGGCCCGTGTCGGGCCGGCGGGCAGACCCTAGCACCATCCCCGCAGGCGTTGCGACGGAACCTTTCACGCTTGCTTCGGGTGCAGAGTCCAGGTTTGTTGAACCAGCGCCCACCGATCCGGTGTATGAAAGATCGGGATGAGACCGGAGGTGCGAGCTTTTCTCGGAGGGTTAGCGCTCATTACGGCGGGGGTCGCCGGCTTGATCGCCATGAACCTTTGGACGGTGCCGACCATTTCACAAGGGTCGTCGATGGATGGCGAGCGCGCCATGCGGACCCCGCCCAAGGTCCCGGCGGTCAAGAGAGAGCCTTCCCCGGTTCCCACGCCAGCGCCGTCCAATGTTGCTTCCCATTCTCTCGAGGCGGGCCCAGCGGGTGCGGAAGATGCTGCGGCGGCCGAAGAGGCGGGGTCGACCACGACCGCGACGGACGGGACCGAGCTTCCGTCGATCCGGTTCGAGCCGCAGAGCCGCGCGCTCAGCCCGGAGATGAGCAAGAAGGTCGAGCCGATCGCGGCGTATCTTCGCCATCACTTCGGGATGAAGGTGGTGGTGGTGGGTCACGGGGACGAGGGGATGATCGCGGCGGATTACGTCCGCACGGGGCGGCTGCGGGCTGCCGCGGTGTTGCGGCTCCTGGTGGATTACGGGGTCACGGCGGCGCGAATCGGCATCGAGTTGCCGGTGGTCGAAGGCGACCGGGTGGTGAGCAAGGTGCCGCCAGGGGCCGTGGAACTGCGGATCGAGCCTCGGTTCGTGCAGCCGAAGAAAGGGGGCGAGGATGGCCCCTGAGTTGGTGATCGCGGCCGTCAGCGCGAGCTGTGCCGTCCTGCTCACGGTGGGTGGCGTGCTCGTGGGTCGGGCGTTCGGGGACATGGCGAGCAGGACGCGCAACGCCAAGTCGCAAGCCACCATCACGTCCTTGCAGCAGAGCCTGCAGGAAGCCCTCGCGAAGGGGGACGCTGCTCGCGCGGAGGTCGAGGCGCTGCGCGTGGACACGGACGAGAAGGTCTCTCTGGCCCTCGGCGCCGAGATGGCCAAGTCCGAAAAGGGCGACCAAGCCTTCGATGCCCTCAAGGCCCGTCTCGAGGACACGGTGGCGAGGCTGAAGAAGGCCGAGGCCGCAGCCGACGAGGCCGACAAGGAGTTCTCCATCGTCCGCGAGAAGCTCGACAAGACCGAGAAGCGTCTCGCGGAGGCGAACCGTCGTCTCGCGGAGATCGAGTCCGCAGGAGGCGACACGAAGGCGTCGTCGTTGGAGGCGGAGCTCGCGGAGGCCAAGCGCGCCGCGACCAAGCTCGAGGTGGTGGAGAAGGAGCGGGACCACGCGTTGCGCAGGATCCGTGAGCTCGATGCGGAGCTTCGCAAGCACGAGGAGCTGCCGAAGGTCGCGTCCTCCGCCGCGTCGGAAGAGCTCGAGACCATGCGGGCGGAGGTGGCGGCGGCGAACGAGCGAGTTGCGGTGTCCGAGCGCGTGATGGAAGGCGTGCGGGCTCGCTCCAACATGCTCTCCCAGGAGCTCAAGAAGGTGAAAGCGGAGCTCGCTGCGCTCAAGGGCTGAACCGCTGTCCGCCTTGGGCTCGCGGCATCACTCCATCTGAACGCCCTGCGTGCTCTGCTGATCCGAGACGATGATCACAGTCAGCACCTTGGTCACGTCGCCGCGAACGCACTGGATCCGGTACGAGCCGGGAGGCAAGGCGGCACGCGAGACCGACCCGGAGAAGGATTGTCCGCCCGCGAAGATGCGGTCGCACGCAGGCTTGCAGTGCACCGACAGGAAGCCGGGACGAGCCGACTCGTCGATCTCCGTGGGATCGGGCGGCAAGTCAGGCAGGCCCTTGACGATGTTCCCGTCCGTCCCGTCCTCGTCGGCGCCCTTCGGTTTTTCCTTGCGAGTCGACGGGGCGGATGTGGGATCCCCAGTCTTCGTGGCGGTTGCCGCGCCGTCCGGGACAAGGTCGACCATGGCGGGCGTGGTCGGGGGGGGCAAGGCGGGAATCTTGTCGGTCGAAGCTGGGAGATGCGTGGCTGTGGCGGATTGCGTGAGCGTCACGGCAGGGACGGCGCTGTCCGCGGTTGCCGCATCGGACCGGCTCTTGACGAACCAGATGGCGCCCAGGCCCGCGGCGATGAACCCCGCCCCGACCGCAGCCGCAAACACGACCAAGGGAGATGCCCCCTGTCGCACCGCCCTGAGCTGCATGGTCTGCGCGGTGGGCGACGAGTGAATGTCGAAGGTTGGCTGTCCGGGCGGTCGCGGGCTGACCCAGTCGGTCGCACTCGGCTGGGCTGGTCGTGGCGGGTCGGCAGAATCCCACGCAGGAGCGTTGCCGGGGGAGAAATCCGGACGCGCGCCGTGTGCGGGAGCTGCTTTCGGGACCCGGATGCGCGTGTCGATCGCGTCGTTGGGGACAGGCGTGCCCAGGGGGCTGCCCATCGAACCATGCAGCATTCCCTTCGCCAGGGCTTCCATCGCCAACGGCGAGCTCGCGACCAAGGTCGCGGCCTCGTCCTCTTCTTCTTCGTCGTCCAACACCACCACGGCAGGGTCCGAGATGATGACGGCTTCCGTCGCAGACAACCTTGGGTCGCGCCGCGGGGGCGGCGTGAATTGAGGCGCCTGGGCCACACCCTCTGGTCTTTGGTGCGCGGTCTTCTCCATCTCTGTGCCAGCGCGGGCGCGCTGGCCGAGGGGCGACGGCACACCGCGGGCGCTTGGAGCGGCTTGCTCTCGGATGGTGTCGAACTCGACTGAATCGGAATCCCCGGTGTCTCTGGGCAGCTTCGACAAGTCCAGCAGGTCCCCAGACTCCTCTTGGGTGAGCGCCCTACGGATCGAGATCGTCTGCGTGACTTCGGCGGCCCAGCGAAGGTGGTCTTCGCGCTTGCGCACCCGGTCGACGAACATGCCCGTGACGTAGGCGGAGACCTCCTCCGGCCCCACGAACACACGGGACCCCATCAGGAACTTCTGCAGCGCGCGCGACAACTCCCTCGCCGTCTGGTACCGAGCGCCCGGCTCTCGCTGCAGCGCCTTGAGCACCACGGCTTCAAGCTCCGGCGGGTAGTCGGCGTCGAGCGCGGAAGGGGGAGGAACCACGCATGCCTCCACCCGACTCAGGGTCGCTAGGTCCGATTCCACACGGAATAGCCGCTGCCCCGTCGTCATCTCCCACAGCACCACGCCCAGCGCGAACACGTCGGCTCGACGGTCGATCTGCATGCCTCGAACCTGTTCCGGCGACATGTACGCGATCTTGCCTTTGATCGTGCCCGCGTGCGTGCTGGACAGGCTTCCCGTCACCTTCGCGATCCCGAAGTCCACCACCTTCACCACGCCGTCGTAGGTGATGAAAAGGTTGTGCGGGGTGACGTCGCGATGAACGAGGTTCAGGGGCTTGCCGTCCTTGCCGCGAAGCTCGTGGGCAGCGTGCAGCCCCTCGGCCGCGTCCCCGATGATGCGCGCCGCAACCTCCGGCTGGATGGCCGTCTCCTGCTCCTCGTTGACCCGCATGATCTCGCGCAGGGGCTCGCCATGCAGGTACTCCATCGCAATCCAGTAGGTGTTCGCGTCCTTGCCGAGGTCGAACACCTGCGCGACGTTCGGGTGCGAGATGCTCGCGGCGATCCTCGCCTCGTCGAGGAACATGTTGATGAATTGCTGGTCCTCGGTCAGGTGAGGATGGATGCGCTTGATGGCGACCCATTTTTGGAATCCGCCCGCGCCGTCCATGCGCGCAAGCTCCACGGTAGCCATGCCGCCGACGCCGATCTCGTCCACCACCCGGTAGGGACCAAGGAAGTACGTGCCCCAAGCGTCCGCGTCGGAACTCGAGGATCCGTCCCCGTCCCTTGGCTCCGTTTGCGGCTTCATGACCCTTTGCTCTTGACCCATCTTCGCTCGGCGCGTGCACCAAGCCCGGTTCCAACCTTGCCTACCTTAGCCTCAAGCGGCCATCCCTTGCCAGCCGTCAGGCGACCCAGGCCATCATTCCCTTGGACAACCCTCAGCTCATTCTGGATTCTCGCCTACAACGGGCGCTCGCAGACATAGGGGCGGGTCGCAGAACAGCCGAGGTCGTTCCAACCGCCCGCCGCGTTCACCTCCACGCAGTCTTCCGAGGACCCCGAGTTGTTCGGCTCCTCCGTCGCCCAGTTCGCAAAACCGTGAACCGCTCCGTCCACCATGTCGAAACGACGCACGTCGAGCTGGTAACTCCCGTAGTACCCGGAGTACCCATCCATGATGAGCGTGTACGACCCCGCGTTCAGGTACCGGATGATCAGAGACCGAGTCCCGGGGCCGTCGTCGTCGTCACACTCGATCGAGGTTCCCACACAGGATGTGTAGCTCGTCGTGCTGTTGATCCGGTTGTACAAGCCCAGGATGGTGTCCCAGCCCGTGTTGGCCGTGGAGAACACGTAGATGCCGGGGACCGACACGGTCAGACCGAAGATGTCGTCCGCGTCCGAGTAGAGCCCGCACGGGTCGACGTCGTTGTACTCGTCGGTCGACCCGAGGTAGGTCCCCCCGTTGCCGCTGAGCCAGACGTTGTCCGTGCAGTCGTCCGCGGAGCCGATGGATTGCTGGACGGTGGAGTGGTCACGCAGCCCGAGCCAGATGCTGCCCGTTCCGAGCCCCCGCACGAAGCTGTTTTCCGAAGCGTTGGCGACCGTCGCCAGGTGCCCCCCGCTGGACGCGCAGCTCGCCTGGGCAGCGTCCCACGTTGCAGCTGCCGAAACGTACCAGTAGCAGCTGGCACCGTAGGTCGACCCCGGACACGCCGGCACGCAGTTCCCCCCCACCTCCGTGTAGCCGCTATCACAGACGCACTGGCTTCCGGATTTGACCCAGTGACCAGCCCCGTCGCAGACGAAGTCGCATGTGCCGCCCGCGCCGTTGCAGTTGGTCGAGGTGGCGTGGGCGGGCAGGGGACAGGTCGAGCAGGACGCATCCGCGCAACCATTGACAGGCAACGATGCGTCGACGCAGGACGAGCCGCCGCAATTCTTCCATCCCGCGTTGCACACGCACTGGTCGCCCACGGCGACCCATTGGCCTGCGGTGTCGCACGTGAAGGCGCAGGTCCCTCCGGGACCCGTGCAGCTGACAGAGGTAGCGTGGGCGGGCGAAGGACAGGGGGTGCAGGAAACCGCGGAGCAGCCGGTGGCTGTCGAAACCTGCACGCACGCGCCGCCGCCGCAGTCCTTCCATCCCGTGTCGCAGACGCACGAGCTTCCGCTCGCGACCCACTGTCCCGAGGCATCGCAGGTGAAGCCGCAGGTCCCCCCTGTCCCGTTGCAGGTGGCGGTGGAGTGGATGGGCGCGGGGCACGGGCTGCAGGACGCGCTCGCGCATCCCGTCGAGGGCAGGCTCGTGCTCACGCAGACCCCACCGCAGGACTTCTCGCCGCCGGGGCAGCCACAGTACGTCCCGTAGTCCACGAGCCCGGGCCCGCACGTACAGTCCGTCCCGGCAGCGTTCACGACGTACCCATTCGCCGTGTCACACGTGAAGCCGCAGGTGCCACCCGGTCCCGCGCAGTGGGTGGAAGCTGCATGCGGTGGCACCACGCACGGATCGCAGGCGGCGCCCGCGCACCCATGGTCTGGCGTCAACGCGCTTACGCAACCCCCCCCGCAGAGCTTCTGGCCGGTCGGGCAGTAGCAGCCCGCGCCGTTGTCCACCATCCCGTTGGGGCACACGCAAGCCGTTCCCGAGGCGTTCTTGACGTACCCCGCGGTCGTGTCGCACGTGAAGTCGCAGCTCCCCGCAGCGTTGCACGAGGTCGAGACCGCGTGAGCCGGCGACGGGCAGGCCGTGCAATAGGGGCTCGAGCAGCCGTAGACAGGGTCCGTCACGCTCGCACAAAACGAGCCGCACCCCTTCGTTCCCGTCTCGCACACGCAGATGTGCAGGGTCGGGTGCTCCACGAACCCGTTGGCCGTGTCACAAAGACACGCGCTTCCCACCTTCTGGAAGCCGCTGGACGTGTTGCACACGAAGTCGCAGGCCCCCTGCGTGCACACCGACTCACCGTTCGCAGGCGCGACGCAGGGTTGGTCATCGCACGTGTACGCGCAGCCCAGCGAGGGAACGTCCGCCACGTCGACATGGCAGCCGCCCGTGCACGCGTGGTATCCGGTCGGACACTCGAGGCACGTGCCCGTGCAAGCGGAGCAGCTGGCAAGGCATTCCATCGTCGCCTCGCATGCGGCCTGCTGGCCCGCGCACGTCATGCACGAAGTCGCGCACGCGTCATCGCACGCGTACGGAGCGCCGATACAGTCGCCGCAGCCCGCCACGCACACGCCGTTGCAGTCGATCTCCTTGCTGTCGCACGATTCGCAGGTCGGGATGCAGACCTGGTCGCACGCGGACGTGGCCCCTGTGCAGGTCTTGCAGTCCGCGGCGCACGTCCCGTTGCAGTCGAAGCTCTTTCCCGTGCAACTCTCGCAGGTGCCGACGCACTCCTCGTCGCAGGCAACGTAGCCCGCTGCGCATTCGTCGCACCCGGGCCCCGTGTACCCCGCCGGGCAACCGGCGTCCGCGTCGCCGGCCTCCTCCGCGTCTTCCTGCGCGTCCTCGGTGTCCAACGCGGTGTCCACTGGGCCGTCAGCGGGACCGTCGGAGGCCGCGTCCGGTTCCGCGTCCTCGAGGGGCGGTTCGTCGGACACATCGGGTCCCGCTTCTACGTTCGCTTCGGTATCCGTGTCGGTCTGGGCATCTCCGCCGGAATCGCTACCCGTGTCCTCGCCCGCGTCGGGCTGCGGCGAAGTATAGCCGTCGGTTCCCCCATCTCCAGCGGCGCAGCCTGCCATGGAAGTCACGACCAGCGTCCCCCCGAGCCAAAGCCAACGATAGGTCATGGTGGAAGGATACCATGAGACGGCAATTGTTCGAACGGGCGGTCTCGTGGGTCTCCCCGCCGCGTCGGATTCGCGTGTTCGCCCGCCTGGCCGCGAGCCCGGTCCGGGAGGCTGGCGAGGTTCGAGGTCCACGAAGACGAGTACCGGCGCATGGAAAACGAGGGCGCCACTCCCCCCTTGGCTCCCTCGAGCCGGAAAGGTACCGTGCCGGACATGGCAACTTCCCCCAGCGCTTCCACGACCCGCGAGCTGTTCGGGACCGATGGCATCCGTGGCGTGGCGAACGAAGCCCCCATGACCCCCGAGCTTGCCCTGCGTCTCGGGCGAGCGATCACCTACGTGGCCGGCAAGGGCAAGAACCGACGGCCCAGGGTCGTGATCGGCAAGGATACCCGCCTGTCCGGGTACATGCTCGAGACCGCCCTGGCATCGGGCATCTGCGCCATGGGGGGCAAGGTCATGCTCTCGGGTCCCATCCCGACCCCTGCGGTCGCCCACCTCACGGTGAGCATGCGCGCAGATGCCGGTGTGGTCATTTCCGCCAGCCACAATCCCTACCGGGACAACGGGATCAAGATCTTCGGCCACGACGGCTTCAAGCTTCCGGATGAGCAGGAGGCCGAGATCGAGAGGTTGATGCGCTCGAGCGACATGGACACTAGCGCGCCCACGGGGGAGGGGATCGGCTCGGCGATCCGCATCGAGGACGCGAAGGGGCGCTACGTGGTCTTCGCGAAGCAGACGATCCCGAAGGAATACACCCTGGATGGGCTCCGCATCGTGGTGGATGCGGCGAACGGCGCGGCCTACAGCGTGGCTCCTTCGGTCTTCACCGAGCTAGGTGCAGAGGTCATCACCGTCGGCTGCGAGCCGAATGGCAAGAACATCAACGATCAGGTCGGGGCTCTTCACCCCGCCACCGTGCAGCAGCAGGTCATCAACCACCGCGCCAACATCGGCATCGCCCTCGACGGCGACGCCGACCGCGTCATCATCGTGGACGACGCCGGCCACATCGTGGATGGCGACGCGATCATGGCCCTGTACGGGACCGAGCAGCTCAAGGCTGGGACCCTCGCGAAGTCGACCGTCGTGGCGACCGTGATGTCCAACCTCGGTCTCGAGCATGCGATCGAGGGCGCAGGGGGCAAGCTCGTGCGCACGGCCGTAGGCGACCGGTACGTCGTCGAGGAGATGCGCAAGAGCGGCTGCACTTTCGGAGGGGAGCAGTCCGGTCACCTCATCTTCCTCGACCATGCCTCCACGGGCGACGGGATCGTGGCGGCGTTGCAGGTTCTCGTGATCATGCTTCGGCGCGGGCGTGCGCTGTCGGAACTCGTGCCGGGCTGCATGCACCGGGTCCCGCAGCTGCTCAAGAACGTGTCCCTCTCGGCCCGAAAGCCCATCGAGGAGATGCCCAAGTTGCAGCGCGCGATCCAGGCTGTGGAGAAGGATCTCGGACGCGACGGGCGCGTGCTCGTGCGATGGAGTGGGACGGAGCCCAAGCTTCGCGTCATGGTCGAGGGTCCCGACGAGGCCCGCATCGCTGCCTATGTCAACGACATGATCGAACAGGCGGCGCTCGACATCCCTCCAAGCAAGAGCTGACGTGGCGGAGGTCGTTCGAGCCGAAGGGCTTCGTCGCGCGTTCGGCCAGGGAGACGCAAGGCGCGTTGCCGTCGATGGCGTCTCCCTGAGCGTGACATCGGGCGAGTTCCTGACCGTGTTCGGCCCCTCCGGGTCGGGCAAGAGCACGTTGCTTGGCATCGTCGGCACGCTCGACCGTGGCTTCGAGGGGCAGCTGCAGCTGGACGGGCGCGACGTGCGAGGGATGTCCGACCGAGAGCTGTCGCGCTTGCGGGGCGAGCGCATCGGGTTCGTGTTCCAGGCGTTCTACCTGCTGGACCACCTGACGGTGATCGAGAACGTGACGGTGCCTTTCTTGTTCACACCTCGATCCAGGCCGCGGCGCACGGCGCTGCGCGCGCTGCAGCGAGTGGGCCTCGAGGACCGCGCAAAGGACCTGACCGCGGGCCTGTCCGGTGGTCAACGCCAGCGCGTGGCCATCGCCCGCGCGATCGTCCATGCGCCCGCTTTGCTCCTGTGCGACGAGCCCACCGGTAACCTCGACGCGGACACCGCCGCGCAGATCATCGACATCTTCGCGTCGCTTCACCGGGACGACGGGGTGACCGTCCTGTGCGCCACGCACGACGAGCGGATCGCGAAGGTGGCGACGCGCACGGTTCGCATGAGGGATGGGCGGCTCGAAGCGCGGACGGACGAGGTGGGACGTGCGGACGCGTGAGCTGGGGCGCCTTGTGGGTCGGGACCTGCGTCGAACGCGCGGTGCCCTTTCGACCGCCGGCTTCGGCATTCTTGCGGGCACGGCGGCGCTTGTGTTCTTCCTGTCCCTCGGTCTTGGCGTGCGTGCCGTGTTGCTGGGCGACGTGTTCCCGTTGGACAAGATCGAGCTGGAGCCCAAGGGCGGTGCCGACCCCGGGTTGCTTGCTCTCGTGCTCGGCGGTTCGTCGGTGCCGAGGATCCAGCCGGAGTCGGTGGAACAGCTGCGCGCCATGCCGGAGGTGCGACGCGTCTACCCCAAGCTGCGATTCGCCTTCCCGAGCAGCGCGCGGGGGGGACAGGCCCTGATCGGTCAAGATGTCGGCACGAGCGAGATGGTGGGGGACGGCGTCGATCCTGCCTTGGTCGCGGCGGACGTGCACCCGTCCTGGTCCTTCGAGGACCCGTGGAAGCAAGCGGGGGCCGCGTGCACGTCGGATGCGCAGTGCGATGCCGACAAGTACTGCGAGCACCCCGCGGGCATGGCGCACGGCAAGTGCGTCGAGCCTGTTCCTGTCCTGGTGAGTCGGTATCTGGTCGAGCTCTTCAACAAGGGAATCGCGCCGGCCCATGGGCTCCCGCCCGTGGGGTCGGCACTGCTGGAGCGAGCCAGCGGGGTGACCTTCACGATGCGCCTGGGTGAGTCGCTGTTGGGGGCGTCGAAGCAGGGCGCGGTAAGGACGGTGCGAGGGCGTGTCGTGGGCGTCTCTTCCCGTGCGATCGACCTCGGGCTGACGCTTCCCATCGACACGGTGCGAAGGTGGAACGAGGAGTTTGCTGGGGCAGAGGCGGGCCGGGCGTTCTCCTCGGTGCTGGTCGAGACCCGATCCACGGGTGATGCGAGCGTGGTCATCGACCGGGCGGACCGACTCGGGCTGATGCCCAGGGACACGCGCGCGAGGGACGTAAGCGTGCTGGTCAACGGGGTGACGGCATTGCTGTCGCTCGTGGCGACGGTGATCCTGCTGATGGCGGGGTCGAACATCGCGTACACGTTTCGTGCGTTGTTGTCCGAGCGGAGGGGGGAAATTGGGTTGTACCGGGCCGTAGGAGCGGCACGCTCGGACGTTCTTGCGTGGCAGCTATCGTTGGCAGCGGTGGTCGGCTCCTTGTACGCACTGGCTGGGCTCGGACTCGGGTGTCTGGCGACGGTGCTCGCGGATTGGCTGGCGGCGACGCGGATGCCGGACTTCCCGTTCAAGCCAGAGAGCTTCTTCTCCTTGCCGTGGTGGTTGATGGCAGGGGCCGTTGGGTTCGGTGCGCTGTTTGCGGTCGTGGGGGCGCTGGGCCCCGCGTGGCGTGCGGCGGGTGCGGACCCGCGCGACGGACTGATGGGGTAGGGGGAGCTCTGTCGAGAATTGCTCGACGGATGTCGAGATTCGGATCAAGCTCCCGCCCGTGACCAGCACCAATCTGTGGAAGCCCGCCTGCATGGCGGGGTGTTTCGTGGTCGCCGTCGCGGCGATGCACGTGGGTGGTGTGCGGGATGCGGATGCGGCGAAGGTCCGAAAGAAGCCTCCCGCTCAACCCCTGTCCCCTCCACCTGCCGCAAGCAGCGCGGCAACCCCGCCGGCCGAAGCGCCGCAACCGCGCCCCGTGGCGGACCCGGTTCCCACGATCCCGTACCCGACTTCGGGCCTGGTTTGTCTGTACGGCGAGAGCAAGGATCCACAAACGCAGACGACGCGGTGCTTGGCGCCGGAGGAGCTCAATCCACCGCGCTTGGTCACCGTCAACAGTCGTCCTCTGGCCGAGCAACTCGGGATGCTCAGCGCCACGACCGGCACGCTCGTTCCCGACAGGGGCGTGGAGGAGGGACCCGAAGCTGGGGCGGAGGCGGAGAACCCCAAGGCACGGGTGGTCAGTGTGTCGTTCGAGAACGGCGCCGTGGGCGGCGCGCTCCGCAACCTGCGGGCGCGGACCGACGACATGGCCGCGTGCGTGGATGAGAATGGCGGTCTCCGCGTGGCGAGCGCGCGCCTCAAGCTGATGTTCTTCGTGCGCCCCAACCACAAAGCGTCGGGCATGATCGTCGCCAGTGCACGCAACGTCCCGCCCCCGGTCGTCCGTTGCATCCGCAAGGTCATCGAGGACGGCGTGGTCGGGCGCCCGTCGACGGACGCGGTGGGCGTCACCACGCTCATCGAACTCAAGGACATTGACCGGTAGCCAGGCGTCTACCGCGGCAATGGGGGCTGGGCAAAAGGGATGTCTCGGATTTCGCTGATCTCTTCTTCCAGCGGCGGCGGGGGAGCCGAGGACAGCCTCTTGAAGTTTCGCTCGCAAGCCTCGCTGCAATAGACCTCATCGAACTGGTTTTCGAGGTTCACGGGAACGACAGCCCCGCACCCTGCACAGTGGGTCTTCTTGCCCGTCAACGTGTTCCAAAGTCCCATGGTCCCCTTCCTTTCGGCGCCCTGCGGGGCACGGTTGCGGTCGAGGTTCTCCACGACGGTTCGGGTTGCCCTCACCTGATTCGCCCGACTCGTATGAGTGTAGTGCGAGGTGGGGATGTTGGCTACCTGTGGAAGGCGCTTTTTTGGGTGTTGAACGCTGCGCTCGCTCAGTCGGGGTCGGACAACACTCGATCCAGCCACGGCACGTGGGGGAGGAACCGCGCCAGCTCCACGGCTTCGGTGTGCAACACCGTGGCGCCTCGCTTGCCTACGCGCACTTGGTACGGCGCGACCGCTCCATCGACCAGCTCGCTCGCGAACAGCAACGTCCCGGGGTCCACCGCCTCGATCGACCCCGCCTCGCCGACCCGCAGCACCGTGCCGATCCCCGTCACCAGAAGGGCATGGACCTCCATGCCCTGCTCGAACAACACCGTCCCGGGAGGCACCACGACCACGCGTGAGGCGCGCACGAAGTCTTCGCGGAAGCTGCTCCCCATGCGCCGCGCCACCCTGCGCAGAGGAATAGCGGCCAGCGTCGCCATCTGGTCCGCACGCGCTCGCAACGTCGCGACCGCCCAGGGGCATACCTCCAGGATCCTCGACAGCGTCTGGCGATCCCAACCGACGGCCACACTCGCTGCCGTCGTCGCGAGCACGGCGGGTCGCGGGCTATCTGGAACGGACCCGTCGAAACACAGCGAGTCGCCCACGCCAGCCTGAAGCGATTCCCCGCCCGCGTGCTCCATCACCGACACGCCTCCCTCGAGGATGATCGCCGCTTCGCAACCCACCAACGCATCGACCCCGGCGAGTCGTATCAAGGTCCCTTGCTGTGCGAGCTCCTGAACCTTGTCGTCGGAAAGGTCCTCGAATGCCTCCGCGGCTCGCAGAACGCGAACGACCTCCGCCGGGTCGCGCTCCAGCGTTTCCTGCAAGTGGGAAGAGACGATGCCGGGGCGCTCGAGGTCCTTGAGCAGCGTCAATTCGTTGAGCGAGCCGAGGGGCGGACGTACCGTGTCCCTCTCGTCCAAGGGCACCGACGTCTTCCGGCGGATCGTGGCAGCTTCGTCCTGCCAGTGGGGCTCGCCGACGACGGTCGTGAGCATGCTTTTGGCCCGCGCGGACGCTTCGTCGTCCGGGACGGTCGCGCGTAGAGCGTCCGAGCCCCATGCGTGGGGGGGACCGTCCAGGATGATGACCTCCTCGTCATCGAGCGTGACAGCGGGAGGACGTGCGCCCTCCGCGATGGCGAAGACCGGAGCGTCTTGGGGGGACGGGGCCGCCTGGATCTCGACCGGATCGAGCCACGAGTCGCGGACCTCGATGAGGGACGACTGGATTCGCCGCGCCTCCACCCACGCAGGGTCGGATGCAGCCGGGATCCCCGAGCGCCGTTTGATCTCCGCGTCGACCTCATGCGCGAGGTCCGTCAGCTCGTGGGCTCTTTGCGCTCGCCCTTCGCCTGCGGCGATCTCGGCGGCGCGTTCGACCCAGTGCAGCGCGTGACCGAGGCTGGTGCCCTGCCACGCGCGTTCGGCGCGGCGCAGAGCGTCCCGAACCCGGGCGCTGTCCGATTCCGTCGCGGAAGACCAAATAGAGACCATGTAGGAATCATGGGGCCAACTGGGCCTTGTCGCAACCGGGTGCTGTGGGGATGGAGTGGGGACGGAGTGGGGACGCGGGAGGTGGTGGCCCTACGGGCCGAACTTGCAGGTCGCTCCCGTGCTCACAATCGATGCCCACGGATAGTGCGCGTCCGGGGCGCAGAAATTGTCCACCACGCCATCGCAGATGTGTCCAGTAGCCTGGGCCTGGTCGTAGCAGCTCTCCACCGCGTTGGCCGAGTCTCGGAACACCGCTCGCCAGCAGGTCTCCTTGCTGCCCGTTCCCCCGTAGTTCGAGGCCGGCGTGCATACCGTCGGCGAGGGGTTCTCGTACTGGCTGACCCAGTAATCGAGCCCCGCGGAGTCCGCGCAGCGATACAAGTCCGCCACGTACCATCCTGCGATCATCTGCCGCGTGGCGGGGCTCGACGCGGTGCACTCCGCGTTGATCAACGTGTCGACCACCTTGCCATCGCACGAACCGGAGACCTGCCAGACGCCGGACGAGCAGGTCGCGGTCGCGGCACCCTCGCGCTTCTGGGGGGCATTCGTGGTCACTTGGACCGCCGTCCCGTGCACGAAGGAGCCGGTGGGCAAGGTGGCCGCGCACAGGTACGTGCCCGCGGTGCTCGGGTTCCCATACCAGGCCGTACGTGTCTGGCTCCAGGTGACGTTCCCACCTCCCTGACACGACGCAACGCACACGCCGCCCGAGCAGGTCCCCGAGCCGCAAGGTGTGCCGGGTGCCTTGGCGATGTGCGCGCACTGCCCTGCTCCGTCGCACTGGTCGATGGTGCAGGCGTTGCCCTCATCGGTGCAAGGTATCCCACTGGCCTGATAGGGATAGCTGCACGATCCACTCAGCGAATCGCACACGCCGGTCGACAAGAAGCAACCATTGGGCGGGCTGGTGCACGACACCGCAGCCCCTCCCACGCACTGGCCCGAGCTGTCGCATGTGTCGTTTTGGGTGCACGCGTTCCCATCGTCGCAGGGGCCGCCCGAAGTGCAACCGCCACCGCCGCCTCCCGTGCCTCCCGTCCCTGCCGTTCCCCCGGTCCCGCCATCGACCGATACACACTGGAAGGACACCTGCGCGTTGCCGCAGACCATCCCTGTTGGGCAGCTCCCGCAGTCCAGCACGTTGCCGCATCCGTCGCTGATGACGCCGCAGGCGGCGCCCAACTGCCCGCACGTCTTGGGGGTGCAAGGGTTCGTGCCGCAGAGGTTCGGCCCACCGCCCCCGCAGACCTCCCCCGTGTCGCATCCGCCGCACGAAAGCGTCTGCCCGCAGCCGTCGGAGACCACACCGCACTGCGCACCGGCCGACGCGCAGGTCAAGGGCACGCACGGTCCGCCGCCCCCGCCCGCCGCGTCGCCCGCGTCGCTCGCCGCGCTTCCGCCCGAGCCTCCGTGGGCATTCGTAGCCGCCTCCTCGCTCGCGCCGCACGCCGCGAGGACCAGAAGCGCAAGGTACAGATGCAAGGTCGGACCTGTCTCGTTTCTCATGGGCTTGCTCGCGTTGGCGTGGCGCGCGGACCGAGGACCGCTCAGGACCTGCGATTGCCGCAATCGTACCACCTTGCGGCTCGCCAAGGGCGGGCAGGATCGTCCACGAAACACCAGCGCAAGCGGCCTGTGAGACGCCATCCCAACCAGCACGCGGTTCACAGGGAAATGTTCAGGCCGATCTCGATTGGCTCTCTAAAACCGGACGCCAACGCCAGTGCTCTGCCCGGCCTTCACCGTTACTCCCGCGGCCTTCCGGCCCTTCTCAGGGTGGATGAACACCACGCTGTGGCTGCCTGGAGGAACGCTGACCCCCGACACCGGGGTTCGCCCCACCGGGCGCCCGTCGAGAAGCACGGCCGCGCCTGGCGGGATGGAGTTGAAGCTGACCTTGCCCGGACCATCCCCTGCCGCCGGAGGGGTAGCCGGCGTCGTCGGTGCCCCACGACCTTTCTCCTTCGAGCCGCACCAGTCCGGAAGATCCTTGCCGTCGCCGGAGAGCTCGACGCGGAACGTCCTCTCCGCCTTGCCTGCCTCGAAGACCACCGGCGTCTCGAACATGTCGTGGCCGGGCTTGCACGCCTGCAGCTTCCACTGCTTCGATGGGTCGAGGTCCATCGACGCCTGACCGGACTCGAGTGCGATCGGATCGCCCGCGGCGGGGACGAGACGCACCCGCACGTCGGAGGCTGCGTCGAAGGTGGCCTTTCCCTTCGCTACGGGAAGGGCGATGGCTCCGAGGTTCTCGAGCTTGTTCGGGACCACCGTGACGGTCCGGCTCACCGGTTCGTACCGGTCGGAGCCGACGAAGCGCAGCGTGTGATCGCCGGGCGACAACGTTCCGATCTTCTGGGGCAGGGGACCGATCTCTTTGCCGTCGATGTGCAGGGTGATGTCGGCGTGGGAGGCTGCGACCTCGATGCCCGTACCGGGTTCGACGAGAGCGACATCGAAGGTTGCGGTGCCGCCTGCCGTGATTTCGACGCCCTTGGTCGCGGCGGGGGCGTAGCCGATCGATTCGGCGTACACGTCGTGGATGCCTTGTTCGAGATCCTTGACGAAGCAGGGAGAGGAAGTGCAGACCTTCTGCTCGCCGACGTAGATGTCGACCGGACCGACGTCGCTTCCCCCGGGGCCGGCGACGTAGACCTTGAGCGAGCCGGTTCGAGGCGTGAGGAGCAGGGCGCCGGTGGCGACGCCGGCCACCGAGAGCAGGGCGGCGGCGAGCAGGACGAGCTTGGCGCGGGACTTGGGCCTGGGCACGTCGGAGATCGGCGGTTCGGATGCCGACGACAAGGTCATGGGCCGGAGGCTGCCCATCGGGGGCCGAGGCTCGGAGGACGCGGAAGGCGCGGAAGGCGGAGGCGCCGACGGGGCGGCCTGGGGAGGAGGCACAGGTGCGGACCGTCGGGGAGGCGGGGGAACCGAACCGATCCGCATGGGGGGGGCGACCGGGGGCGGCAGGGATGACGCGACACGTCCCGATCCGGCCAGGAGGGCCGCGCTGCCGGGCGCGGAGGAAGGCACGGGGCGCGAGACGGGCGGCGGTGGCGGCATGCGTGACGCGTTCGGCGAGGAAATGCGCGCGGCGTCCACAGCGGGTAGCGAGGGTCGCGAAACAGGAGGCGGAGGCGGCGGCTTCACGGAGCGCGGGGCGCTGCCCATCATCACACGGGTCGGCGCGGTCGTCTCTTCCGGCTCCAACAGGTCGTCAGGCGAGGGCTGGGTCCTGGGTGCGATCGAGTCGAATACGTCGAGGTCCGAGCTGTCGTGATCGTTCGCCATGGCCTGTCCTCCTGCGACCCGGCGCGATCTGCGCTCGGGCAATTCGCTGCGAAGGTACGCTGCCTCCGGCCGCGATATCGAGGAGCGATGCGTGCTGCTCGCAGCTTTTTTGGGGTGGATCGGGGGGCATGGACAGCACGAGACCGGAAGAGTACCCCGTGCCTGTTCGGCCTGCGGTCGGAGGCGAAATGTACATGGAGAGTGACGCCGCGACCTTCACCTGCAGGTGACGCGGCCGGTTGGTGACGCCGGTTGGTGACGCCGCCGGTTGGTGACGCCGCCGGTTGAAACCGACGGCTACGTTCACCGGTTGGACACATCTCAAAGCCCGCTCCGCGGGCTCTCGTGTGGACCCAATCGTTCCCACCCCCGCATTCGCCGCCAACATCCGTCGAACGCACAACGGGAGCCCGCAGGGCTTTGGGCTCCGTTCACGAGGTCCAACTAGCCGTCGGTTTCAACCGGCGGCGTCTTCGGGCTGGAGGTTGGCGAACGGGGCACCATGCGCTACACCCCGTGCGTCCGCCATGTCGAACGAGTCCATTCTGGCGACCTTTGAGGAACAGCGGGGCGCGTTGCGCGCGGTGGGGGAGAGAACCGAGCAGGACCTCTTGGCCTGGCTCGCCGAAGCCCGGCTGCAGGTTCAGTTCGTGAGCTGGCGTCTCAAGTCGAAAGAGAGCCTGAAGCGCAAGCTCGCCCTCCCCGACAAGACCTATCGTTGTCTCTGGGACGTGACCGACTTGGTTGGCCTGCGGGTGGTCACGTACTTCGAGGACACCATCGACGAGGTGGCGAGGCTCGTCGAGGACCGGCTCCAGGTGGACCTGCGCAATTCGACGGATCGCCTTCACTTCGCGGACAGCCGGCAGTTCGGCTACCGCTCGCTACACTACGTTTGCGCTCCGCCTGCCGCTTGGTCTCCTCACCCGGACCTGCGTTTCGAGATCCAGATCCGAACCGCGCTGCAGCATGCTTGGGCCGAGGTGGAGCACGACCTCGGGTACAAGGCGGACGAGGCCGTCCCCGAGATCATTCGTCGACGGTTCAGCCGCATCGCCAGCGTGCTCGAGATCGCGGACCAAGAGTTCGTGTCCATCCGTCGCGACCTGCAGGGCTACCAGCGAACCGTTCGGGAAGAGCTTACGCGTGGAGGCCATTGCCTGCCGCTGGACGCGGTGTCGATTGCGACGCTGGCGCGCACCCGCGAGGTGGAAGCCCTGGACGAACGGATTGGGCGGCGACTTGCGAAGCCGCTCGTCGAGGAGGTCTTCTTTCCGACGTACTTGGTGACGATGCTCGGGCTGTCCGGGCTGCGGACGACGGAGGCCGTGCTGCAGGCGGTGGAGCGTCACGGGCGTGAGGTCGACGGGTTCTTGGAGCCGTACCTTGGTTTCGCGCGGGAGTGGTTGGGGCTCGACGTGGGGGCCATTGATTCGGTGAGCCGGGGGTACTCACTGTTGTTGGTGGCGCACCTGGTGATCCTTCGCGGGCCGGAGAGGAGTCTGAGCAAGGTGGAGAAGCTCACGCGGCTCTACGCCGAGCTCGACTACGGGGGAGACCAGGACAAGGCGCACGACGTGGCTGGCCGGCTCGTGGCGCAGCTTGGGTGACGACTCGGCTACTTCAACGCTTCCTTCTTCCCTGCGTGGAAGTTGCGCTCGACCCGCAGCGTGTCCGACGCCTCCTTCGGGAGCAGGTACTTGCCATCCAGCGCAAGGGAAGCCAGTTCGTCGCCCTGGTCCGTCACGACCGCGCGAATCGCTCCGCCCTGGATCTCGTAGCCCGTTACACCCTCGTTGACGCGAAGCGCCACGCATCTTCCCCCGGTCTCGACCTCAATCGCGATCGAGTCTGTCTGAGCTAGTGACGTGCCGGTGGGAGCGACCTCCGACGCCGGATCGACGAGTGGATCTGGCTTGCAGTCGACCAGACACAGGCAAGCCGTCGTCGCAGCCAACAGCACGAGAGACCTTGCATCGCGTAGCCAGAACGTGACTCATCCCTTCCATCAAAAAGCGCTGTCCAAGACGCCCGTCATGGCGCACATACCCCATGCGATTCATGGCCGACGTTCTTGCAGTCCGAGCCGTTGTCGCAAGGGCCGTCCAGCTCACAGAATTTCCGGCAGGCGCCAGCGTAGCAAGTGAACATCTGGCCGCAGTGCTGGTTGGTCGTGCATGCGTGGCCGTCAGCACATTCGCCGTAGACGTCGCAGGGGATGGGAATATCCTCGCAGGATCCCGCTGTCGGCGACACGAACCGGCACGCTCGGTAGTCCCCGCAGCCCGTCGCGGTCTTATACACTGACACCTCGCAAGGCTCCCCCCCGGGTTCACCCGGGACGAGGAGCGGGTCCAACCCATTCGCACCGAACCCCGCAGCGCCACCGGCGCCCGCTGTCCCAGCGACGCCACCTGCGCCACCGGTTCCTCCGCCCGCGCCCGCAGCGGCTCCCGCAGCACCGGAGCCACCACCACTCGAGCCCGCTTGCCCCCCGCCGCTTCCGCTCGCTCCACCCTGCCCCGTTCCGCCCGTACTGGCGCTTCCGCCGTCGGGGCACTCGCACGGACCCCACTTGGTTCCATCGCATACCTGCGTACCGATCGCCCCTCCCTGACATGTGCAGGCGTCTTGTTTTCCGGTCTCGCACACGGGACCAGGCGCGTCGTCCGACGAGTCCGACCCACAAGAAAGTGCCAGGAGCAGCAGACCGGCGCCCGCGACGCCACTGATCAGCCGACATCGTTGTTTTATCGAGGTGCCCATGATGCCGGCCAGTGTTCGTCCCCAACGAGCGGTCTGTCAACGGTCGCGGGACCAACCACGGGCGCGCTCCAAGCCCGATCGAAAGACGCCGCCGGTTGGTGACGCCGCCGGTTGAAACCGACGGCTACGTTCACCGGTTGGACACATCTCAAAGCCCGCTCCGCGGGCTCTCGTGTGGACCCAATCGTTCCCACCCCCGCATTCGCCGCCAACATCCGTCGAACGCACAACGGGAGCCCGCAGGGCTTTGGGCTCCGTTCACGAGGTCCAACTAGCCGTCGGTTTCAACCGGCGGCGTCTTCGGGCTCCGTTCACGAGGTCCAAGTAGCCGTCGGCTTCAACTCGGCCTCGGCTACTTCAACGCTTCCTTCTTCCCCGCATGGAAATCGCGCTCGAACCGCAGCGTGTCCGACGCCTCCTTCGGGAGCAGGTACTTGCCATCC
>CAZAWR010000052.1:0-65236 GCA_964488865.1 uncultured Polyangiaceae bacterium
CGTAGCCACCCGTGCCGCCGTAGCCACCCGTGCCGCCGTAGCCACCCGTGCCGCCAACACCGCCCGAGCCTCCTGTGTCAGGGTCTGTGCCACCCTGACCCAACTCCGACGGGTCCAGGTCATCCCAGTCCATGTCCGAGCGCCCGCAACCGGGCCCAAGGACAGCAAACAAAGCCGCAGCAGACACGATCAGGGGGAAATGGGAACGGCGCATGTAGCAACCTCTCGTCGAGTCCGGGGCAACACACCCCATACGATCGGGAGCAGATCTCGTGCCAAGGGGAGTAGCACGACGACTTCGTCGCAGCCACCATTTGCAGGTGGCCGCAAGGTCATAGGTTCGTCCGAACGCCCCAGAAGTTCACGCCGTCCGCGTCAGCGTGTTCCCCAAAGGAATGAACGGTACCGTCGGTGATGAAGTACGTGGCGCGGCGACCGGCGATGCGAGAGAAGACGACCGTGCCTTGCTCGTCTTCCTTGCGGAAACGGAGTTCCGCCATGCTGGGATCGCGAACGCACGTGAGGTCGTGGCCACAGACGGGGCACGTGAACGCGACCTCGTCGTTCTTCTGCACGGGGAAGTCGTCCGGAACGATGGTCGTGTAGTCACCGGGGGTTGGGTTGATGAAGACGAGGGCGTATCGCCCGTTGAGCTCGCCACGCAGGACGACGTACTCGCGCGGGTTGAGGTTCGCGTTGCAGAACGGGCACAGGTAGGATCGCAAGTCTGTCATGGTTGCTCCGGAGTGAAGGCGTAGCGGCGGTCACGTCCCGCGGCGGGAAAGATCTTTGCAGGCAGGACATGCCGGACACGAATGCCTTCGTCATCCACATTATCGACGGCAACGGCCCCAGGTCAACGAGGCTCCTTGATCCGTGACGCGTCGATGGTTTCGTCCCACTCGGGACCGAAGCCCTCGTAGTGGACCCTGTAGCGTTCGTCACGCAAGACTTCGACGATGGTTGCCGGGTAGATGCGGTCGTGCCAGAGAACGCGCACGCGCTGTCCTTGCTTGTAGCGAGAAAGCGTGTGGCCGTCGGAGGCCGAGGCGGAGGCAGCGGGGGCTCCGCCCAGGCGCACCACCTTGGCAGGTGGAGGGGGGGGCACGACCGGTCCCTTGAGCCGACCTTTGATCCTGGTGACGTTCACCGTCTCGTCCCAGATGGCATCGTAGCCATCGTAGTGAACGCGATAGCGTGCGGGGCCTTCCACCTCGACGACGACGGCGGGGTAGTCGTTTCCTTCCCACTCGACGAGGACGTGGTCCCCGACGACGTAGTTTTCCTTGCAGGAGGCACCGAAGACGCCAGCGGGAAAGGCGAGGATGCTTGCCGCAGCGACGAGGGAACGGCAGAAGGCTCTTCGGTCCGGAAAGCGCATGGGGCAGGTTCGTTTCAGGCCTGGGCCTGAGGTGCGTCACCCTTCTCGGGCTCGTTGTCCGCTCGGAAGCGCCACCCATGGGAGGCCAACAGGTCGGCGTTTTCGCTGGCCCACGCGCGGAACCTGGCGCGCGAGGCCCGGTGGGACGCGTGCATGATCTCTCGCCGAGCCTGCGGGCTTGCGGCGTTGTTGACGAATCGGACGGCGACGTCAGGCTCCGGCTCGAGGAGAAGGACGTGGGCATTGCCCTGGGCGTTGACGCGGGCAGCGGCCTCGGCGAGGCGGGCGTGGATGGAGGTCCGCATCGCCTGGTTGTAGACCCACATCAGTCCCTTGTCGCGGAGGCTGGACCGGATGCCGTGACCGGTGGGGACCCCGTCGGGCAATGCGGACACGCGGATGGGCACGTTGGGGTTCAGGACCAGGATGAGCTTTGCCCCTTGCGCGACGGCGATGTCGATCTCGGTGGTGGGGGCCACGCTCCCGTCGACGTAGTAGCGTTCGCCGATACGCACCGGGGAGAAGAACAGGGGCAAGGCCATGGAAGCCGCGCAGGCGAGGGAGACGGGAACATGGTCGTGGTCGGGGCTGCCGAACAGCACGATGTCGCCGCCATCGAGGTCCGTCGCTGTGATGAGGAGCTGACGCTGGAGGCTTCGGAAACTGTTGGGCACACGACGTCGGAGGAAGAAGTCCGCGAGAAAGTGCTCATAGCGGTCAAGGGACAGGAGACCAGCGGGCAAGGCGTCGAAGAGTCGATCGAGCTGCTCCCAGAGGTCGGCGGGCATGGGAGCGGGGCTTCGTGCGATGAGAGTGGCGAGGCCGTGGCGAATGGCGCTCATGCCACTTTCGATGGTGCGTCGCCACTCACCGACGTCGAGGCTCAGCACGTGGCTTCGCTCGAGGGGAAAGTAGTTGTCTGCAGGGTCGAGCAAGGCGCGGTACAAGCGAGCGACGGGCAGGCCGCCGGCAATGGCAGCTGCCACGCTGGCGCCACTCGACGTTCCGACGGTGAGGTCGAAGGGGGGGAAGTCGACGACGGTCTCGAGGGCGGAGAGGGCGCCGAGCTGGTACAAGCCTCCGGTGACGCCGCCACCGGTCAAGCAGATGGCCGTCTTGGGGCGCGCATCCGCGGCAACGTCCGTTGTGTCCGTCATGACGAGTCCTCCTGGCGCGCACGATGCGCGGCTTCACTGCGGCGGGAAAGAGCGACGAGGGCGGCGATGATCAGCACGGACGCGAACACACCGCCGACGCTGAAGAACAAGGGAAAGGGCTCAGGGTCGACCTCGAGTCGGAGCCAGCCGAAGGCCATTCCCAGGACGGGAATGGCGTTGAAAGTCATGTGAGCGATGAGGCAAGGCCAGAGCGAGCCGCTCGCTGCGCGAAGGAACGTGATCACGCCCCCGACGATCAGAAGAGGGATGAAGAGTTGGGAGCTGCCATGGGCGCCAGCGAACAGCACGGACACGATGAATGCGGAGATTGCCGCGCCGTTGCCACGTCGCATGCCACCGAACAGGACGCCTCGAAAGAACAGTTCCTCGACGAGGGGGCCCAAGCCCACGACGGCGAGCGGGATCATGATGCGCGCGACGGTGGTGTCCATGCGCATCATCTCGGCCTGCAGCTGAAGGACCTCGGGCGCCATGGGCTGGAAGTGGAACATGAGTCGTTGCAGCAACTCCGCAGGCACCTGCAGGCAGACGCCGAGCAGCGCGCCGAGCATGTAGAATGCCGGGTGGGTCTTGCGGAGGGCAAACACGTCCGGCAGCGTTCGGTTGCCGGCATGAACCCGAACCGCGAGCAGAATGGCGGCGAAGTAGGCTACGGCCTGGCAGGCGACGGCGTTGACGATGTCGGTTTCTGAGCTCGGTCGGACGCTGTGCGTCACCAAGATGAGCGACATGGCCCCGACGGTGGCGGCGATGAACCACAAGATCGCCGCCGTGATCGTCAGCGGCCGCTCGGGTGGCATCAGGCTCGGCCGGTCTTGGGAGTCGTCGTCCAGCATGGCTCCGCTTCCCTTAGTACAGGTGCCCGGAAGTTGGTATCCGTCCGGGCAGACAGAGGCCGCAACCTCACTCGAGGGGCGGCTGAGGGAAACGAAGTCCGAGCACGAAAGCTTCCCACTGCTTCTGGAACGCGACCAGATCGGTCGTGCCGAGAACGCGTCGTAGCGTGTTCACCCCCGTCGGGTCATCGGCATGGCCGGATACGAACGCGCGATAGAAGGCCACCAGCAAGCCCTTCTCCTGCAAGAAGTAGCAGAGATACCGCGCCTGGGCGTAGTTCGTCCCGGAGTCCTCACCGTAGAACTGGTCGTCCGTCATCGCGAGCAAACGCTCGAAAGAAGGCAAACGGCCCTCGCGAATCCCTTGCTGAAGCGCTGGCAATCGCCAGTTGGTCAAGCCCCAGATGTGCCCATCGTGCTCACGTGAGGCTTCGTAGAGCGATCCCAATCCCTCGTTGAACCAGGCAGGACACGCAGGGAAGTTCGCCTCCATGAACGGGTGCACGAGCTCATGAACGAGGGTTCCTCCCCCCGTGCCGATGTTCATCACCAACGCCTTGTGTCGCGCAGAGTAGTAGCCGTAGGGCGTGGACGGCGCGTCACCGAAGAAGGCCTTCGCGTGCGTCCGGTAGCTGGAGTCGTCGGCGAAGAGCCAGATCGTGAGGATGTGCTCGGGGTCCTGCGAGAAGTAGTCCTTCTTGAGCAGGCTCACGGCCCAACGGACGACCTGATCGGCCCGCAGCCGTACCTGTTCTTCGGGCTCGTCCCCCACGACCACGAACGGGGGTTGCACGAAGACGTGGAACCGATCGAGCGGGAATCGCTTCCGAAGCTCGACGACGTGGCTCTCGTAGTCGGAAGGGGTGAAGCGGGGGCTGGCCAGGGCCACGGATGCACCCGCGGGCCTCATGGTCGAGGCCGAAGCGGGTACGTTCGTTGCGGGAGTGGGGTCGAGCCTAGGCGGGTCCGGGGTCTTGGACGAGGTGCAGCCACCGGCCAGGAATCCAGCCAGAAGGGGCAGCAGAAAGCGCCGGGGTGTGGTCATGGTCTCGTTGGGAACCGTGTGCAGCGGCAGACCTTGGATCGCAAAGGAAGTTCCCGTGCCGATCGGATTCAATCGTCAGGGCTTCTTGGCGAGGGATAGCAGAACCTTGAACTCGTCGGCCGCGACGGGACACACAGAGAGCCTCGACTGCTTGACCAGCACCATCGACGAAAGGACCGGATGCTCCTTCATGCGCGCGAGGGACACGGGGTGCGCGAGACGTTTGTCCGGGGCGATGTCCACCGCCAACCACCGCGCATCGTCGGAGGTCCGGTCCGCGTAGGCGGCACGGGTGACCTTCGCGATCCCGACCGCCTCCTTGGGGCCCACGGAGTGATAGATCACGCACCGGTCGCCCTTCTTCATGGCCTGAAGGTTGTTGCGCGCCTGATGGTTGCGCACTCCGTCCCAGGACGTCTCGCCGTCGCGCACCAAGTCATCGAAGCTGTAAGCACCCGGCTCGGTCTTCAACAACCAGTAGGCCATGATCTCCTCCGCAAGCAGGCCTTCGGTCCTCGTGGCTGGCGCGGACACGTTGGGAATCCGCAAGCAGCAACGGCTATCGCGGGACCCGCATCACCGCTCCGTTGCCGGGGGGCGGGTCACCCGCTCCACCCAGATTCAACCAGTACACGTGCTGGGCATCCACGGCCAGCCGGAACGGTTGGGTCTGCAACGCCCCGACGACCAGCACCTGCGCAGAGCCAAGCCAAGCCTTGCGCACGTCGCCGGTCGGCAAGTTCGGGTTGGAGCCTCGGTACGGCCAGAACAGCTCCGTCGCGTCGAACCGCAGCCCCTCGCTGATGCTCTGGCCCTGGAGCAGCACCTCGGACGCACCTCCGCCCTTGGGCATTGCCATCACGACACCGCTGCCACAGTTCGTCCAGTAGACCGACGTGTCACCCAGGGCGACCCCGCAGGGCTTGCTCTGCGCGTTGGCCAAGGTGGTGACCGCGCCCCCCGACTTCGCGACCCGCATGACCGAGCCGTCGTTGTTGTAGGTCACGCCCGTGTAGGAGCCTTCGTTCACCCAGAAGACGTGGGTTGCATCCACCGCCAGCGCCTTGGGTTGCTTCTGACTCAACGCCAAGGGAATGGCCGCGCCGCCCGACATCGGTGCGCGCGCCAGCGTCCCATCCTGGTTGTACGTGCTCCCGCTCCAGGTCCCCGAACGCAACCAGTAAAGGTTCGTCCCATCATGCGTCAGGTCCGCGATGAGACTCTCTCCCCCCACCACGTTCTGCTTACCGGTCCCGTTCGTTTCGATGCGCGCGATCGCTGGTCCGGTCGCCCAGTACAGCGTCGTGCCGTGCAACGCGATCGGACCGATGGCCCCCTCCGTCGCGACGGTTTGCACCGCGCCGCCCCCCTTGGCAACGCTGTAGACGTTGTTGTCATAGGAGTCGGTCCAGTACACGCGCGCCGCATCCACGACGATGCCCGAGGGACGGTTGAGGCTGGCCGCGAGCTGCTCCACCAAACAAGCTCCGTCGACACAAGCCCCACCGAGACAGCTTCGACCGCACGTCCCGCAATGCAACGTGTCGGTGGCCAGGTTGGTCTCGCACCCGTCATCGTCGCTGCCGTTGCAGTCTCCCAGCCCGCTCGAGCAAGCCAACGCACAGGTCCCCGAGACACATGCCGGCACGGCGCCTTGCCCGGAAGGACAACCCTGACCACACGCTCCGCAGTGCTGCGGGTCCGACTGAAGCTCGGCCTCGCACCCCGTGTCCACCGATCCATCGCAGTCGTCGAACCCGGCCTCGCACGCTAGCTCACAGGCACCCGACACGCAGGCAGGCACCGCGTTGAGGGTGGAACAGGGATGGCCGCACGCTCCGCAGTGAAGAGCGTCGGACCCGAGCACCACCTCGCACCCGTTCGCGTAGTCCCCATCGCAATCCCCGTACCCCGACGTACAGTCCAGGGTGCAGGCGCCAGCGTCACACAGCGGCGTGCCGTCCGGCCGCTGGCTGCACACCTTCCCGCAGCCACCGCAATGGCCGACGGATGTTTGCGTCTCCTGTTCGCAGCCGTTCTCGGCGTTGTCGTCGCAGTCGCCATAGCCGTCCAGGCATTGGTCGAGGCGGCACGTCCCCTGATCGCAGATGGACTGTGCGTTGTCGAAAGCACAGACGCTGTCACAACTACCGCAATGTTCGGCGCCAGCGAGGTCCGCCTCGCAGCCAGTGGACGCGAGGCCGTCACAGTCGTCGTAACCCTGGTCACAGGATGCGACCTGGCAAACCCCACCGACACAGGCCGCCTGCCCGTGTTCGACGACACACGGGGTGTCGCAAACTCCGCAGTGTGCGAGGTCCGTAGCGAGCGCCGTCTCGCAGCCGTTGCTCACGTCGTCATCGCAGTCACCGAAGCCTTCAGGACAGGGGTCGGCCTCGGCTTGGTTCTCGACGGATGCGTCGGACGCGTCGGACGCGTCGGATGCGTCCTTACCGGCGTCGCTGCCGCTGGGGGCTTGCCCTTCTGCATAGCCGTCGAGAGGGCCGGTGAGCGTGCAGGCGGAGACGATGCCGAG
This sequence comes from uncultured Polyangiaceae bacterium, assembly GCA_964488865.1. Taxonomy (GTDB): domain Bacteria; phylum Myxococcota_A; class Polyangia; order Polyangiales; family Polyangiaceae; genus MWCO01. Next base: position 6,977 of record CAZAWR010000052.1, read on the forward strand.
GGCTGCCACGCCGCCAGCGACGACAGCGCTGCGATCCAGTGTTCGCGCCATTGATCGAAGGATGTCGCAGTTGAAGAGAGCCGTCAACGAACTGGCTGGGGAGGGAGCGAGATGAGGGACGGCACCCGGGCCCGGCTTGGCGACGGACACCGGCGGACACCGACGGACAGGGAAGCGGGCTTCCGAGGGCAACCGTGCAGGAACCGCGGCGGATTTCGTGCATCCGAGGGGGGGCGGACGGGAATGGCGTGCGGGCTTTTGCGGGCAAGGTGTCCCATCCCGTATACTGGGATTGCGTGACTTCAACTTCCCCCCTGCCTGAGCACCGCGTGATTGGGCGATACGCCATCCATGGCGAGATCGCGTCCGGAGGCATGGCCACGGTGCACCTGGGGAGACTGCTCGGCGAAGCTGGCTTCTCACGCACGGTCGCCATCAAGCGTCTGCACGAGAACCTCGCCAAGGACCCGGAGTTCGTCTCCATGTTCCTGGACGAGGCTCGGCTCGCGTCCCGCGTCCGACACCCGAACGTCGTGTCGATCTTGGACGTGGTGGTCCTGGGCAAGGAAGTGTTCCTCGTGATGGACTACGTGCAGGGGGCGTCCGTGTCCCGCCTGGCACGGTCCGCACGATCCGGGGAGAAGCGAGTTCCCCCCAAGATCGCCTTGAGCATCGCCGTCGGGGCGCTCCAAGGGCTGCACGCCGCCCACGAGGCGAAGAGTGAGAACGGACAACTGCTGGGCATCGTCCACCGGGACGTGTCACCGCAGAACATCCTGGTCGACGTCGATGGGGTGGCACGCGTCATCGACTTCGGTGTGGCGAAGGCAGCCGGACGACTGCAAAGCACGAGAGAGGGGACGCTCAAAGGCAAGCTGCAGTACATGCCGCCGGAGCAGATCAAGGGCGACGAGATCGATCGGCGCGCGGACATCTACTCGGTGTCCGTGGTGCTCTGGGAGCTTCTGACGAACCGCAGGCTGTTCAAAGGGCAGCACGACGTTTCGTTGATGCACGAGATCCTGGACCGGGTGGTCAACGGAAAGATCGAGGCGCCCAGCCTGCTCACCCCCGGGCTCCCCAAGGCGCTCGACGGGCTCGTGCTGCGCGGTCTGGCGGCCCGTCCCGAGGACCGCTGGCAAACTGCCCGGGACATGGCGATCGCAATCGAGCGAGCCCTGGTGGTGTCCTCCACGCGAGAAGTGGGCGACTGGGTACGGGACGAAGTCGGCGACGAGCTTCGGGAGAAGGCGGAACGCATCGCAGAGATCGAGAGCATCTCTTCGCTGGTCACGTTCGTGCAAGGCCCCGCCGGCGGCGACCCGATCTCGCAGGTCACCTCCCCCTCCCTCGTCTCGTTGGTGTCCTCACCTTCCGGGGTGTCGTCGGCGTCGATCGTGTCCTCACCTTCGGTATCGTCGGCGTCGATCGTGTCCTCACCTTCCGGGGTAACGTCCACTGCGGTCGCCCCCTCACCGGTCCCGACCACGCCGCGATCGTCGGGACGCAACGTGGTCATCCTGTCGGCCGGGGTGGCGCTCGGGATCGTGGGGCTCGGCATCATCGGTGCGTTCGTTCTGTTGCGCACGCCCCCGCGGTCGGCGGAGCCCAATGCTCCGAACACAGTGGCCTCGACCCCCCTCGCGGCGACGTCTGCGACGGCGGTCATGGAGGAGCCTCCCACGGTGAGCATCGAGGAGCTCGCCAAGGTGGAGGAGGAGGCAGGGGCTTCCGAGCCGGATGCCGGCAAGCGGGTCGCGGCAACCAAGCCACCTGCCCTTGTCCCCACCGTGCCGCTCAAGCCACCGACGGATGGCGCCAAGCCTCCGCCTGCGAAGCCACCACCCGCGGCAAACTGCGACCCGCCCTTCACGGTCGACGCTGAGGGCATCAAACGTTTCAAACCGGAGTGCTTGCGATGATCCTGGCGACATTCGGAAGACGCTCCCGCGTCGTGCCCCTTCTCGCTCTCGGGGTGGCAGCGGCTTTCACACCCAGGACCTCCAGCGCAGACGACGTACAGGCCTGCATCGAGGCACATGAGCACGCGCAGCTGGCACGCAAGGACGGCAAGCTGCTGGAAGCGCGGCAGAGCCTTCTCACGTGCGCTCGGGATTCCTGCCCCTCGATTCTACGCAAGGAGTGCGGTCCCTGGCTCACGGAGGTCAACAGCAGCATCCCCACGGTGTCCATCGTGGCTCGCGGCCCGGACGGGTCCGAGCTGCTCGCCGTCCGTGTGCTGCTGGACGGTCGCGAGATCGTATCGGAGCTCGACGGCCACGCTATCGAGGTCGATCCTGGGGTGCACGAGCTGCGCTTCGAGACCGAAGGGTACCCGCCCCTCGAACAGCGTATGGTGTTCCGGGAGGGCATCAAGAACCACGAGATCAAGGTGACGTTCGAGGGGAAGGAGAAGCCGGTTCCCGACGCGCTGGCAGCGACGCCCGAGGTGGACCGCGGACCGACCCGCCCGGTGCCGGTGATGGTGTACGTGCTCGGAGGGCTTGGCGTGGCGGGACTGGCCACGTCCGTGTACTTCGAGACGAGCGGCCTTTCGAAGCGCAGTGACCTCGACGCCCAGGAGTGCAAGCCCTACTGCTCCGGGAGCGACGTCGACGCAGCGAAGCGCGACATCCTCATCGGCGACGTGGCGCTGGGGGTCGGACTCGCGTCGCTGGGCGCAGCGACGTACTTCTACCTCTCGCGGCCGTCCGTGCCCGATCGAGCATCGACATGGCAGCCTTCGCTGGACGTGCGCCGAGGGACCGCCATGGCCACCGTCCAAGGGACGTTCTGAGGGGAGTTCTTCGTCGGGGTCCGGGTCAGATTCCCCCGCCGTCGACGAACACTTCTTGACGGGGCGCCTGCTGCGCGATGCGACTGTTGGGGGGTACCCCACGGGTCAACCAGACGTTGCCTCCGATGACGGAGCCGCGACCGATCGTGACGCGACCGAGGATGGTGGCACCGGCATACACGATGACGTCGTCTTCGAGGATGGGGTGGCGGGCGATTCCCTTGATGGGCTTGCCGTTCTCGTCGAGCGGGAAGCTTTTTGCCCCGAGGGTCACGCCCTGGTACAGGCGGACGCCGCGTCCGACCACGCAGGTTTCGCCGATGACGACGCCGGTTCCGTGATCGATGAAGAAGTGGCGATCGATGGCCGCCCCGGGATGAATGTCGATGCCCGTGCAGCCGTGGGCGTGCTCCGTGATCATGCGGGGGAGCAGGGGGACCTGGAGCAAGTGCAGCTCGTGAGCGATACGATAGTCGGTGATGGCGCGCAGGCCTGGGTAGCAGAAGATCGCCTCGTCCGGAGAGACCGCGGCCGGGTCGCCCTCGTAGGCCGCCTGGGCGTCGTCCATGAGAGCCGCCTGGATGTCGGGCACGCGCACGAGGAACGCGTCGGTAATCCGGATGGCCTCGTCCGCACAGTCCGACTGCGGTCGTGCGGGGTCACATGCGAAGCAGATGCCGCGCTTGATCTGGGTACGGAGCCCACGGCGGACATTGTCGAGGATGTGACCGAGGTGGAACCGGACGCTCTCCGAGGTCGGCTCGTCGAGGCCGAAGTACCCCGGAAAGATGACGGACCGGAGTTGCTCCACGAGGGACGCCACGATGGTGGCGGAGGGAAGAGGTTCCGCGCAGGGAGTTCGCTTGATGTGGCGCAAAGCGCCACGGTCTTCCGCACAGAGCGCGTCCACGATCGAGTCGAGGGCCGCCTCGTGGAATCGTCGCGGTGCGAAGCACGGCGGTTGTGTACCAAGGGTCTTGAGTATCTTCATGGGGGAAAGCTCGCGATCGGTTGCGTTGCGAGGGCGGCAACATAGCACCGCGCAGGCGAACGTCATCCCTCGACCGGAGCGGCCGTCACTTCGCGTGATGCGGCGGGTGTGGGCGACCCGGTTGGGGAGGAGCGGCGTGATAGGGTTGCCGTGAGGAGCGAACGCGCAGGAGGGTGGACTTGGGGGAGGAAAAGTCGCCTGTGACGGCCTGGAGCCGGAAGGCAGACCCGTCGTCGCGAACGCGCAAGGTCGTGTGCAGAACGTACAGGCCGGGTCGGTCGAAGGTCCCGCTCGGACAGAGCTCCGTGAGCAGGGAGCTGACGGAAGCGGACTTGCCGGGCTGGATGGTGAGGAAGAAGTCACGCACGGCGGCGCGGTAGCTCGTTCCGGGGCCACACACGGTGGAGGAGCCGTCGGGGCGCTGCACGCGCACCTCGAGGTCGTCGGGGCGGACGTGGACGAGGGCCGCGCGGTCTCCGACGTTGGTGAGGGTGGCGGAGATGCGGGCGGCTCGGTGGTCCACGGCGTCGGACCATCGCGGTGTGCTGAGGCGCAAGTCAGGGGCGCCCACGAAGCGAGGAGGAGGCTCGCGCACACCCGAAGGGGACGCTCCGTCACCTTGAGGGCGCCAGAACGTGAAAGACGCGATCTGCTTGGCGGGGACGAAGGCCGCGGGGGCCAGAACGGGCTCGACGACGAAAGGCGGCACCTGGGGCTTGGAGCGCTTCTCGAGGCGAGCGTCGGGGCTCCAACCGAGGAAGGCAGTCACGGACGCTCCCGGTCCGAGCTTGTCGGCGTCGTCGCCCCAGCAATACATGCGAGGATCGAAAGGCTCGACGTAGCTGTCACCGGGGTTGAGGACGAGCTGTCGCTCCCGGGCACTGCCGAGCATCGCCGTGGGCAGGTTGCACCGGAGGTAGGCCTGGTCCGCGGGCAGTCGGACGAGCAAGGACAGCAGGCGTGCGTCGGCGGCCAAACGCACGGGGACGTGGTCATGGTTGGTGACGACGATCTGCCAGAGCCCGTGGGCGGGGGGGACTTCGATGGAGAGGCGCACGAGGGGCGAGTGCGCGGCAGGCTCGGGCCGGGCAGAGGCGTCCTGGGCGAGGCTTGGCGTGGTAGCCACGGCGAGGGCTGCGGCGAAGCGAGCGGCCCGGGTCACAGCAACTGGCTTCTTGCTGGCGGCGCGTCGCCGCAGGGCTCCCCTGGGCTCGAGGCAGAGCGGACGCAGGACACGTGGCACAAGGCGTGAGAGGTGGACCCCGATCATCGGGGACATGGGTAGCACACGCGGAGAGGAAAAGAGAAGCGTGCGGGCAGGGGCTACTTGGCTTGACGCGTGATCTTGAACTCGACGCGGCGGTTCTTCTGGCGTCCAGCGGTGGAGGCATTGTCGGCGATGGGTTTTTCTTGACCGTAGCCGACAGGCGTGAGGCGGGGGGCCTGGACGCCCTTTTCGGTGAGGTACTTCACGACGGCCTCGGCGCGTTCTTGGGAGAGCTTCTTGTTGGCAGCTTCCCCGCCGCGATCGTCGGTGTGACCCTGCACCTCGATTTGCTGGATGCGCATGTTGTGGACCATGAGTGCGGCCACGCCGTCGAGGATCTGGAAGCTCTTGGCGCCGACGATCCTGGCGCTGTTGGTGGCGAACTCGACGGAGCCTTGAATTTCGATGGCGTCGGCGGTCTGGGTGACGAGGGTTGGGCGATTGTCCGGACAGCCGTCGTCATCCTGGAAGCCGTTGTAGTTCTCGGGCTGGTCGGGGCACTTGTCGGTTTGGTCGGGGATACCGTCCTTGTCTTTGTCCTCGTGCGGGCAGCCGTGGTTGTCCTTGGGGCCGGGGACGTCGACGCACTGGTCTTCGACGTCGGGGACGCCGTCGCCGTCGTTATCCGGATCGGGACATCCGTCCTCGTCCTTGTAGCCGTCGGTGTCTTCGGGCTCGTCGGGGCACTGGTCGGACTGATCGGGCACGCCGTCCTTGTCGCGATCGGGGCAACCGTAGTGGGGGCCCTTCACGCGGATGACCTCGCCGCCGGCGTCGGGGCACTTGTCTTCGCTGTCCGCGATGCCGTCCTTGTCGCGATCGGGGACGTCATCCGGGCAGCCATCCGTGTCCTCGAAGCCGTTGAGGGTCTCGGCCTGGTTGGGACACTTGTCGCGGTCGTCCGGGATGGTGTCGCCGTCATTATCCGGATCGGGACACCCGTCCTCGTCCTCGAAGCCGTCGCGGTCTTCGGCCTCGGTGGGGCACTGGTCCTTGTCGTCGGTGATGCCGTCCCCGTCGGCGTCCGCGGCCGTGTGGGCGTAGATGACGCCGGCGAAGCCGCGGAACATGGGGACGCCGACGCCTTGGATGACGCCGGCGCCGCCGCCGATGGTGAAAGAGAAGCCGGACTGCAGGGGATGGATCTGCGCTGCGAGCAGCGCTTCCATGCTGTTGGTCCCGTTGTTCGTGCTGAACTTGGTGCCGCCGTAGCCTTCGCCGATCACCTTGAACACGGGGCTGACGTCGTAGCCGACGGCGCCGCCGTAGCGGAACTCGGGGCCGAGCTCGGTGGACCCAAGCGTTGTGGTGGACCTGTACAGCGCGGCGAGGTTACCGCCGAGGGACAGGGCGCCCGCGCGGAAGTCCGCGATGCCGCGAAGCCCGGCGACGGGCGATGAGTAGCCGATGTACTTTCCTTCCGCCATCGCATGGCCGACGGGTCCGGAGAAGAAGGCGCCGGCCGCAAGGACCAGAGGGGTGTCTGGCTCACCGAAGAACCGGAACTTGCCCTCGAGCGTGGGGTCGCCGAGGCCGAAGCCGGACATGCCCCCGTCCACGGGCTGCCCGGTCTCGGTGTCGATGCCGTCGCCATTGACGAAGGTCAGCGGCACGCGCAACCCGATTTGCAGCTTCGGGATCGGCGTGAGGGACGCGAGCACGTCCGCGGTCATCAGGTCCCGGACGACGGCGATGTCGTCGTTGAGCAACTGATTGGCGTCGTCGCAGTTGGTCTCCGAGACGCAGCTTCGCACCACGAACGGCCGGAACGCGTAGTTGGCGAACAAGCCCGCGGACCAAGCCATCTTGCCGCTGACGCGCGCGCCCTCGACGGTCACGAAGTTGTTGGGTCCGGGAGCAGGCTCGAACCGCTGTACGGAAAATTCACCGTCCTGTTGGGCGGACGCCAGACCCGTGGCAAGCACGAAGCCCGTCCCCAGAACACACGAGAGAACGAGAGGGCGCAGTCTCATCTACAGGTCTCTCCTTTCGACAGCCACCACTTCCCTGCCCCGAGCGACCGGAAAGTCGGCTCAGGGTGGAAGCAGGCTCTCACGAAGCAGCGTGTTCGATCAACAGGTCTGGACGTTGGTGGACGAAATCGCCCCAAGCTCGGCCCTCGGCCCCGCAACCTGATATGCTCGCCCCGTGACGGTTTGCGCCGGTTGCAAGACGGTTTTCGCCAACGATGGGCGCTTCTGCCCCAGCTGCGGCGCACCTGCGCCCGCGCAGATCCCCTCGCCCACGACCGGCCCAGGAGCCCGCCTCGACCTCGGCTGGAGCCAAGTCGTCGTCGGAGACCTCATCGGCGATGGCGGGATGGGCGTCGTTTATCGTGGGTGGATGTACTACAACCCGAACGGACCGCAGGGCGCCATTCCTCCCCACCCGATCGCTGTCAAGGTCTTGCACCCGTTGATGACCTCCCGCGACTTCGTCCGCAAGCTCTTCGTCGGCGAAGCCACAGCCCTGCAGCGCCTCAACCACCCGAACGTCGTCCACTTCTTCGCCCTGGTGGAAGCCCCCGGCCAGCTCGCCCTGGTCATCGAGCTCGTCGATGGGGAGGCGCTCGACGGCGTCATCGGACGGCACGCCCCCGCGGCACGTGCCCATCGGCAGCCGTGCCTGCCGTTCCTCCGTGCCTGGCACTACTTCGAACAGTTGCTCGGCGCCCTCGCGGCCACACACGAGCTCGGAATCGTCCATCGGGACGTCAAGCCGGCCAACCTCTTGATCCGGCGAGACGGCTTGGCCAAGCTGACGGACTTCGGGATCGCACGACTACCCGCGGACGAAGCCCGTCGCAGCGGAGGGATCCAGCCCGGGACGGGGGCGTACATGTCCCCGGAGCAGGTGCTCGGCCGAGACCTCGACGGGCGGAGTGACCTGTACAGCGCGGCGATCGTTCTGTACGAGGCGTTGACGGGACGAACCCCGTTCGACGATGGCGAGAAGAGCGAGCTGATGGTGCGAGCGTCGCAGGTGGACGACACGCCCCCGCCGCTCACGTACCTTCTTCCGCAGGCACCGCCGGTGATGGATTTGCTGTTCGCACGCGCGTTGGCGAAGAATCCCGACCACCGTTACCCGAGCGCGATCGAGCTGGGCAACGCGTTCTGCCAAGCCCTCGGGATCCCGGAGACCCCCGGGTGGAAGGCACAGCGGGAGTTTGCGCGACGGGCCACCGGGATGGTTCCCGCGGCGATGGTCCCCCCCCGAAAGAAGGGCGGGACGCAGCCGATTCCGCAGGTCGATGCCGACGCGATGAGAAACCGGCTGGCAGAAGCTTACGTCAAGTAGCGGAGCGACAGGCGTCGAGCGCGAGCTGCCGTGCGATGTAACGAGCGACGCTCGGCCGGTTGCCCCTTCACGACCGGTCCCGCCACATGGGGCTTGCTTGCGGCGTCAACGAAGGGCAAGGTCCCCCCGCTCATAGCCCCGGAGGAGATTCTCTTTCATGCTGCACATCCGTCGTGCTGCCATCTTTGTCGCCCCGATGCTCTTGCTTTCGGCCTCTGTCGCGGCTCAACCCAAGCCGGGTGACGATCCCGCCGCACCCGCCCCCCCCGCCCCCGAGACACCCGCAACACCGCCCGCGGAAGACCCCCCGAGTGCGGACCCCGACGGGCTGGACGAGCCGGCCCCGGAGCCCCCGACTGCGGCGCGTCCCCCGCTCATGCCTTCAGGTTCCCTGGGCGCCACCGCGGCCGGCGGGATTGCCCCGTCTGCACCGGTGCAGAGCGCGCCCAAGGCCGAGACACCCGGGGCTATCGCCGAGAGCCGCGAGCAGGTCTTTGCTGAGGACTGGTGGCACATGGCCCGCCCTGTGCTCGAGCTGCACGGCTACTTCCGCATGCGCGCCGAGCTGTTGCACAACTTCAGCCTCGGCCGCTCCGACCCCTACGAAAACGCGCTGTGGCCCCGCCCGCCCGACCACAGCTACACGAGCTGGTTCGACGGCCAAGTCCAGCAGCGTGCCGCGCACGTGTGCGGGGAGACCGCCACGAACCCCGAGTACTGCACCGACAAGACCCAAGCGGGCGCCAACGTCCGCTTCCGGCTGAACCCCGAACTGCACATCAGCGACAACCTTCGGATCATGTCGCAGATCGACCTGCTCGATAACGTCGTGCTCGGGTCCACGCCCAACGGCTACGCGAACGAGCCCTCGGCCTCTGGCGGCTACGCGCGGACCGCACCGCCCGGCTACACGCCCCTTGGAATCTACAACGAGACCATGGACCCGCCGATCGCGGGGAACAACTCCTACGCCAACGCCATTGCCGTCAAGCGCGTGTGGGGCGAGTACCTCACGCCCATCGGGCAGCTGCGCTTCGGCCGGATGCCCTCCCACTGGGGCCTGGGCATGGTCGAGAACGCGGGCGACAGCTTCGACTCGGACTACCACTCCACGGTCGACCGCTTGATGTTCATCACCGGACTCAAGACGCTCGACCTGTACTTCGGTGCGGCCTGGGACTTCCCGGGCGAAGGCGCGACCAGCCAGACCGCCCAGCAACAGGGCCAACCCTACGACCTCGCCCAGCTCGACGACGTCAACCAGTACGTGCTCATCCTGATGCGTCGCAAGCACCCAGCGCTGCAGCGACTCGCCCTCTCTCGGGGGGACGTCGTGCTCAACGGAGGCATGCACTTCTCCTACCGGCACCAGTTCCTGGCGAACGACACGTTCAACACGGCCAGCGCGCAGGACCTCGGGGCATCGACTGACGCGATCCAAGACGGGTACGTCCGACGCAACGCGAAGATCATCATTCCGGACCTCTGGTTGCAGCTCATGTACAAGACGCTGCGTTTCGAGGCGGAAGCCGTGATGGTTCGGGGTTCCCTCGACAACACCGAGGTGGCGGGGAACAACTACGAGAACCTGCGAGAGGGAGACGACGGACACAAGATTCGTCAGTACGGCGTGACGACCCAGACCGAGTATCGCACGGTGGAGGACCGCCTCAGCTTGCAGTTCGGGTTCGGATGGGCGTCGGGGGATCCCGATGTCACGGGTCCGCAGGTCGGAGGTCTGACGCCTGGGTCGAACGGTCTGCAGCAGCAGCGCACGGATGATCGGACGGACTCGACGTTCCGTTTCCACCCGGACTACCGGGTCGACCTCATCCTGCACAGGCACATCCTGAACCGCGTGCAGGGGACGTACTACTTCCGTCCCTCGGTGGACTACGACTTCTCGCGCAAGCCGAACGGGCAGAGGTTTGGAGGCGGTGCGGCGGTCATCTGGAGCCGGGCCAGCGAGTTCGTGCAGGCTCCCGGGCACAAGCGCGACCTCGGCATCGAGATCGACCTGCAGTTGTACTTCCAGTCCAAGGACGGGTCGCTCAACGACGATCCGGACAAGATGGGCGGGTTCTACACAATGCTGCAGTATGGCGTGCTGTTCCCGCTCGGCGGTCTAGGGTACCTGCCAGGTGAGGAGGAGCAGGCGGCCAACCAGAGCATCCGCTTGGAGACCTCTGCCGCGCACACCCTCCGCTGGTTCGGCGGAATCTTCTTCTGATCGCGTCTCCCTCCATTCGTCCCTTTTGAGAGCGTGGCGCACGCATGGCCGATGCGCCATTCGCGTTCGCATCCCCTTGCCTCGTTCCCCTCCCCCGGCTACTCCCTATCCTACGCCCTCGAGTATCGGAAGTAGCCCATGCGCAAGCTCTCGCTCCTCATTGCCTTGCCCTTCGTCCTCGCCATCGTCGCCCCGACGTCCACTGCAAGCGCGGAGCCGCCCGGGTGCCGCACCGTGCAAGGCGCGTCCTCGAGCTTCCTGTGGTGCGAGAACCACCTGACGAAGATGTCGCCTGCGGAACGATCGGCGCGGCTCATGCCCGCTCCTTACGTCCCTGACCCTTCCCTCCTGAAGCCCGAGACACGAGACCTGCCCAATGGCGTGCCCACCGATCCGGCCTTTAGCTGGCATGACGATGGCGGCGACGACTGGATGACGCCGGTGCGGGACCAGAAGAGCTGCGGAAGCTGCTTCGTGTTCGGAACGCTCGGCGCGCTGGAAGGCCAGCTCAAGGTCGCCACGGGCAACCCTTGGATCGACGTCGACCTGTCGGAGCAGAGCGTCATCTCTTGCATTGCCCTCGGTAGCTGCGGGAGCGGCGGAACGGCGGAGGAGGTCGGCAACCGCTTGAAGAACGAGGGAGCAACGGACGAGGCCTGCTACCCGTATCTCGCGACCGACGGGACCTGCGCGGATCTTTGCGGCGACTGGAAGGAACGTCGCGTACTCATCGACGACTGGCACATGAGCTGGTTGCCGTGGTCGGTGGAGGAGATCAAGGCGCAGCTGGTGAAGACGCCGGTCATCTCACAGATGCAGGTGTACACGGACTTCTACGGCTACAAGACGGGTGTGTACTCGCGCGCCGACTCCGCGAAGGCGGACGGCTGGCACGTGGTGACGATCGTCGGCTGGGACGATGCGGACAACAGTTGGATCGCGCGCAACAGCTGGGGCGACGACTGGGGCGACGGCGGGTACTTCAAGATCACGCGGGAGACGGACTGCACGCTGACGTTGCAGGGGCTGTGTTTCGCACTGCACGTCAACTACCTCGACGTGGACCCGTCGACGACGCCCGGGATGCCGTGCTTGCAGGAGTCGGAGCTGCACTTGCACGCGAGAGTGGGCGAGCAAGACACTGGCAGCGTGGAGGTATCGAACTGCGGCAAGGCGTGGAGCGTCGACATCGAGTCGGAGCCGGTCCCGTCGTGGCTCGAGGCAACGCTTGGGGATCCGAGCCTGGGCGCGGGACAGTCGACGGACTTGAACGTGGTGGCGAGCGCGGCGTCGCTCGACGCGGGCAGCCACGAAGCTTTGGTTCGGCTTCGCGGAGGGCCTGGGGTGAGCACGTTGCGGGTGGTGTTCGAGGTGGAGGCGGTTCCGGAGCCCAAGCCGGAACCTGGTCCCGAACCGGGACCGGAGGCGGGCGTCGAGCCGGGACCGGAGGCGGGCCCGCAGCCAGGGAGCGATGCGGGCCCCGAGGGTGGAGTCGCCGTGCGAAGTGGGACCGCTCCCGAGGACGATGGGTGCGGATGTGGTGTCGTGGGCTCGGTCCCGCGCAGAATCGGAGCATGGCTCGCGCTCGGCCTTGCCGGGTTGTGGTTCGCGCGGCGACGGCGCTGATCCGAACCTCGTGCTCATTCGCGAGGCCGGTCTCGTGCTTGACCCAGCAAAGAAATCTGCCGTGTGGGGACCGGGTGACGTCGCGCCTCACCGGCGCCATACTCGGCCCATGTCGATCATGAGCGAAGCGGGCGAGCAGCACGGGAAGCCGAAGCAGTGGGTTATGCTCGCGGTGTCCATGGCGCTGCCGCTGCTCGTCGGTGCCCTTGGCGGGATCGTGACCGACAGCGGCTGGTACGCCGAACTGCGCCGTCCCTCGTTTGCGCCACCGGGGTGGCTCTTCGGCCCGGTGTGGACAGCTCTGTATCTCGGCATGGGCGTTGCGGCGTGGTTGGTGTGGCGTCGGGCCGGGTTCCGCAAGGCACGTGCCGCGCTTGCGCTCTACGCGCTGCAGCTGGTCTTCAACGCCCTGTGGAACCCGATCTTCTTTGGACTACGCGCGATGGGCTGGGCTTTCGTCGACATCGTCGTGCTCGCTGTCGTGATCGTGGTGACGCTCATCAAGTTCTATCGCATCGATCGAAGCGCCGGCTTGCTGCTCGTGCCGTATCTGCTCTGGGTGCTGTTCGCGAGTGTGCTGAACTTCAGCTTGTGGATGCTCAACCCGTAGCAGATCGAGGAGTCGTTCGCGTCAGGAACATGGGGGCGGGTCAGCCGCGATGGGGAGGGCTCAAGCATGCGACAGGCCGCCGAAACGCAACTGACCTTCAAGGCACCGCGCGATCCACGAGCACCATGGGAGGCTGGCCGTAACTCATCCCGACAACGGGAAGAACTTCACCCTACGTCGCTACCCGATCTCCAATCCTGCGTTCGCGAAGACGGAGCGTTGCCGTGCTACTCTCTCGTCCATGACCGCACCGGATGCCCTGCGCCGGTTTCGCGCTCCGCTCTTCCTTGCTCTCTTCCTCTTCACGCTTCTCGCGGGCGGATGCGGCGGCGCCTTCGCCCATGCCATGAAGCGGGGCGATCAGTACTCTCGCGCCGAGATGTGGGACAGCGCTGCGGAGGCGTACGAAGAGGCCACGCGCCTCGACCCCAGCGATCCTCGCGCCGCGGTCATGCTGCGCCATGCGCGACACAAGCAAGCCGCTCACCGAATGGCTCAGGCTCGCGTCATGGCGAGTCGTCAGGACTTCGTCCAAGCGTTGCGCCTTGCCCGCGAAGCCGTGGCCTTCGCTCCGGACCACCTTCCCCATCAGCAGGAGCTCAACGCCATCGTGGAGATGGCCGTGCAGCACGCTTCCTCCGCTGCCGCGCAAGGGAATCCTCAGCGTGCCCTGGAGCTCGCCAGCCTCGTGCTCGACGTAGCGCCTCACCACGCTGCGGCCCAAGCCATCGCCTCGCAGGTGAGGCAAACCCTAGCCCAGCAGCGCTTCGACCGAGCTCAGGCGTTCTTCCAGCAAGGACTTGCCGGAAATGCCATCGTCGAGCTCGCCGCTTGCCTCGACTTCGTACCTTCCTTTCGAGATGCCCGGGAACGACTCACGGAGGCTGTCACTGCGGTGCGACGGGAAGTCACCCTCCGCGTCGCCCTCTTGCCCTCCGAGCAACCTCAGCAACCCAGGTTTTCCGACGTCGTGTCCGCGAACCGCCTCAAGGCCGCGCTCGATCCTGCCATCGCTTTCGAGCTCTCCGAGCAACCCGACCCCGCCTCGTCGCTGCTCGTCTCCGGCTCGGAACTCCAGATCTCGTTCCACCGTGACCGTCGTACGGACCAGCTATCCTGCGACTACATCTGCGGTGTCGATCATCACCCCAACCCGGATCACGATCACGCCGAGCGGCTTCTCGCGGACGCGGAACGTCAAGTCGCCGCCTTGGAACGTGATGGCTCGCGGATCGAGTCAGACGTTCATCGGGTTCAGCGGGACGTCGATGAAGCCGAACTGCGGGTCACGAGGGAGGAGTCGGAGCTGGATCGAGCAAGGCGCGACCTCGAGGTGTGCCGGCAGAAGTACGAGCATGGCAAGGGCCATTGCAGCTCGGAGCGCAGCAAGCTGGAATCTCACCGGCGCCGCCTCGAGGGGGCCAGACGCACGCTGGAATCGGAGCGGAGGCATCTGATGCAGGCGCGAGGCGAGTGGACGTCGGTGCGCGATCGCATTCATTCTGCCGAGCAGGACAGGAGCAGAGCCCTCGACCGCATGCGCTCGACGCCCCGCACGGTCGCCGTGGACCGGACTTGTTCTCACGGCTATTCCTCGGAGCAGCATACGCTCGCGGGCCGTCTCTCCGTGAAGCTCTCGGTGCAGGAACCATCGGGCCGCATCGTCGTTCAAGAACCCCATTTGCTCGAGGCCGCACGTTCCTGGCAGACCCATGCGGCGCAACCGGGGCGGTGTCCGTCGGCAGCGAAGGGCCCCCCCTCTCCCCTGCCGAGCGATCAGGACTTGCGCCAGGAGCTGGAATCCAAGCTCGTTGCCCAGGTCGGCAAGCACATCACGGACTACGCTCGCGAACGGCACGCCGTCATCCGAGCCGAAGCGTTGCGAGCCGAGGCCGAGGGCAGAATCGACCATGCGATGGAAGGCTGGGTCCGACTCACCATCGCAGGCCCGATGGATCGCGACGCACGATCGCATTTCGACGACTTGCTTCGTCGCACGCGGGGGATTGACGGGATTCGGTGGGTAGAGCCGGCGGTTTCGCCTTTCGGGAAGTGAGTCGCCATTCGGGAGTGACATCGCGCTGGTTCGCGTGGCGAACAGCATGATCCCAATACGGTTCGGTCAGTCTCGTCCATGGCTGGCTCGCCGTAGCGCGAGTTCGCACGAAACGATACGCATATGCCCCCCGATCGCCGCTATTCCCAAGGCGAGGTCGCGCCCCCTCTCCGAAGGTTCGCTACGGACTGACGACAGCGAGTGTCGCATGAGGCGTGAATCCAGCCCAGGAACCGGTGATCTCCGCCGTCCCCGCGCCCACCGCCGTGGCCTTGCCATCGCTCGCGCCAACCGTCGCTACAGCGGTATCCGAGCTGGACCACGACGCGGCCGAGGTGACATCCAGCGTGTTGGGTGCGCAGCTGGCAAAATGGGCAATCGCAGAGAACTGCTGCGTTCCCGGTACAGGAATCGTGGCTGTCGATGGCTCGATGGTAACTTCATAAAGCGCCGGGCTGAACACGACGAACGACGCGGTCCCTTCCAACCCGGAGTGCGTCGCCGAGATCGTGGTGGTTCCCGGCGCGACCCCCGTCGCAAGCCCTGTCCCGTCCACCGTTGCTGTGTTCAGGGAGCCCGAGGTCCACGCCACGGCTGCCGTTACGTCAGCGGTAGAGCCGTCGTTGAACATCGCGACCGCAGTGAATTGCTGCGTGCAGCCGGGGGCTGTGGACGCGTTGGGGGGACTGACCTCGATCGCGACGACCACATCCACACTGACGGTGGCGTGGGCGAATCCGGCAACCTGCGCGACCTCGGCCCGCACCTCGGCGAAGCCCGATGCGACTGGCGTGGCGAATCCCCGAGTCGCCGCGTCGTTGGAGACCGTCAGCACGCCGTCGTCCGAGGACGACCAGACGGCGCTTGCGGTCAGGTCCACGGTCGCTCCGTCGTCGAACTTGCCGATCGCGTTGAATTGCTGGCCTGGCGGACCGATAGCCACGGACTGCGGGAGCACGTCGAGCGTGAGCAGCGTGGGTGAATCCGCCGCTACCACGTCCTGGGAAGCGTCCGCAGCGTCCTCGTCGCCCGCGTCGTGGCTCCCATCCGCGTCCGGGCGCGCATCGCTCGAG
The DNA here is from genome assembly GCA_964488865.1 of uncultured Polyangiaceae bacterium. Taxonomy (GTDB): domain Bacteria; phylum Myxococcota_A; class Polyangia; order Polyangiales; family Polyangiaceae; genus MWCO01. The sequence goes on from CAZAWR010000052.1 coordinate 22,927, forward strand.
GCGGCGTCTTCCCCGCCCCCTGCGTCTTCGCCGCTGTCCGCGTCTTGGCCTGGAACGTCCGGGGCCGTTTCCGCCGCCGTGCCGTCGGACGCTGCGTCCATCCCCGCGGCGTCGGGGGGGACTGCGGGGGCCTCGTCCGGCGCGCAGGACGCGATGAGCAACAAGGAGGTCGCGAGCGCAGCCAGTTTGCGTTCGAAGCGGAAGAGCCGTTCGCACCGCCGCACGACGCGCTCCGAGGCTGCCCTGTTCCTCATGCCGGGATTATCCCCCGAGCGGTGCAGCTTTTCCAGGGGCAGGCTCAGAGGCCCCGCGCTTCGGTACGATGCTTGATCGAAAGGGTTCCGTCGACTACAGCTCGAGTCCGCGGTGGTGGTCGGAGGCGAAACGGACAGGCCCAACGGGGGCAAGGGCTACGTCATGGAAGGCAAGGCCCCACGTTGTCCTTGCCCATGCCCACCATCTCCGGGTCCGCAGCAGCCTCTGAACCGCTCGTGCTCCCTTTGCGCGCCCCCTGCTTCCGGTCGATCCATCGCCCACGAATCCCTAACCGCAAGGTTGCCTCATGGACCACCTGATTGTTTTCGGTACGTTGCTGCTTGCCTTGGGTCTCTTCGCCTGGGGCCGCATCCGACACGACTTCGTGGCCCTCATCTCCCTGTTCGTCTTGATCGTCGCTGGAATCGTCAAGCCCGCGGACGCTTTCAGCGGCTTCGGTCACCCCGCCGTGATCACGGTCGCCGCGGTGCTCATCATCGGCAAGGCGCTCGAGCTCTCAGGGCTCATCGACCTACTTGGGAAATGGGTCACCAAGGTGGGGAGCCACCTCGTTCTCCAAGTGCTCGTACTTTCCCTACTCGTGGCCGTCGCCTCGGCGTTCATGAACAACGTGGGCGCGTTGGCCATCATGATGCCCATCGCGATCCACATGGCTCGCCAAAGCGGACACTCCCCATCTTTCGTGCTCATGCCCCTCGCTTTCGCGTCCTTGTTGGGGGGCATGACCACGCTCATCGGTACGCCCCCCAACATCATCATCGCTTCCTTTCGCCGCGATGAAGTGGGCGAAGCCTTCGGCATGTTCGACTTCTCACCCGTGGGCGTCACCCTCACCGTGGCAGGTCTCGCCTTCTCCGTCTTGCTCGGCTGGCGATTGCTCCCCAACAGGACCACCGCCCACTCCTCCACGGATCTCTTCGACATCGACCACTACGTGACGGAAGCGCAAGTCAAGAAGGACTCCAAGGCAGAAGGGAAAACCGTCGTCGAGTTCGTCGCGATGACGAAGGCCGACATCCAGCTTCTCGGCATCGTGCGCGACAACACCCGGATCCATGCCCCCGAGACGACGGAGACAGTGCTTGATGGCGACATCCTGATTCTCGAGATGGATGCGGACGACATGAAGACGCTCATCGAGGACACGGGAGTGAGCCTTTTCGGCAACGCAACGTGCCGGGACACGGCGAAGGGCTCCGCGGACATCGCCGTCATGGAAGCCGTGGTGATGGCAGACTCAGCGCTCTTCAACCGAACCGTCTCCGACCTGGACCTTCGCCGTCGCTGGCGCGTCAACCTGCTCGCGGTCGCAAGAAAAGGAGAAGAGATCCATCACCGATTGGCAGATGTCACCTTCCGCGTGGGTGACGTCCTGCTGCTGCAGGGACGCGAGAAGATGCTGCAGGAAGCCATCACGACCTTCGGATGTTTGCCCTTGGCGAAGCGCGGACTGACCCTCGGATACAAGACCAAGATCCCCCTCGCCGTCGGCATCTTCGGCTTGTCCATCGCAGTCGTGGTCGCTGGATGGCTGCCCGTCGAGGCCGCGTTCTCGATGGCTGCCGTGGCCTTGGTGCTCACCCGGGTCATGCCCCTGAAAGACGTCTATCACAGCGTCGACTGGCCGGTGATCGTGCTTCTCGGAGCGATGATCCCTGTGGGGGTATCCCTCGAGACCACGGGGGGCGCGGAGAAAATCGCGGGTGTGATCATGCACATCGGCGAGGGAATCCCGGGCTGGGCGCTGCTGGCCATCATTCTCACGGTGACCATGTTGCTGTCCGGTGTCATCAACAACGCTGCCACCGTCCTTTTGATGGCCCCCATCGCCCTCGGCGTGGCGCGTGGCCTTTCCTACGCCGTCGATCCCTTTCTCATGGCCGTGGCCATCGGCGGGTCCGCGGCTTTCCTCACCCCCATTGGACATCAGTCGAACACGCTGGTCATGGGCCCGGGCGGCTACCGATTCACGGACTACATGCGAATGGGCGGTCCCCTGACCGTCCTGATGGTGGTCGTCGGCGTCCCCGTCATCCTCTGGGTGTTTCCACTCTAGCCCCAAATCAAGCACTGTTCGAAGAACGGGCTTGGGTTTGCGCCGCGGGATTGATGCTCGGTTCCGAAAGCCGGTGCTCGGGCACACGGTTTGGCGTCGAGCGCCTCCCTGACCTTCGTCGACAACGCCGTCAGCGTGTACCGCCGCGTGATCGGCACAACCCGCCGCGACGGTGGGAGCTGGACGCCCGCGGGTGGCTCACGGACCGGCCGCGACCTCGACTTCGAGCACGGTGACGCCGCCCGGATCGACGGGCACCTGCAGGCCTGCTGCGGACCATGACGGCGTGTGCGCGGAGTGCAGGGCGGTCACCTGAACCAGTTGCTGTCCAGCGGGGGGAGTGAGCGACGCGGTGACCGGACCGCCCGAGATCACCGTGGGCGTCCTTGGCTGTTTGTCGACTCCGCTGTTGTTCACCAACGTGACGAGCCAGCTCCCCGAGGCCTTGCGATTCAACGCGAACCCCGTGCCAGTCACGCCAAAGGGCAAGACCCTGCGACCGAGCTCCGCGAGGAGTGCCGGGTAATGCACCGGGGATGCGACCCGCACCACGCGCCCGGACAGCACATCCGCAGCTCCGATCTGGTCTGCTGCGTACCCGGGAACGAACGGCGAGAGAGCAGGTGCGCCAAGATCCGCGAAGATGGCGTCGTGGGTGGGATTGACGTCGAGGATCAGCGATCCACCTTGGGCGAGGAACCCATTCCACACTGCGGACTTCCACTGCGTGGTCCAGTGCACGGCTCCGCTCATGAACACGACCGAGTAGCTGCTCAGCAGCGACAACGTGGCCTGGTTGTCGAGGTCGGCGAGCACGTCGACGGTGTCGCCCACCGGACCGTTGACGATGTAGTTCGCCTCCGATGCGGACGAGACGCGGAAGCTTCCGGGCCACAGCGCGTCCAAGAGGCCGAGGGTCGACTGCTGCGTGGCGTCGAGGGGGAAGTGATTCCAGGACACCTCCTGGCCGGCAGGCCGGTTCCAGGTCCCGAGGCCGAGCCCGTGGTAGAAGTCCACCACCACCGCGATTGGCACGTAAGGCGTCCCTCGGTCGGGGTGGTTGGTCACGAAGGTCTGGAATGACTGCGCGAGCTGGCCGAGCGGAGAGAGCGCGGTAGGAGCCTGCTTGGCAGCGAAGAAGTTCACCGACGCCCCCTCCTGCAAGAGATAGCTCGCGCCGCCCAGGAAGGAGAGATACCAGATCCGCTCGTTGAGGCTGAGCGAGTGGCCGTGGTCACTCCCAGAGTAGTAGTCCGTGATGTTGCCGTTGGCGTCGGTCCGGTACCAGACCCGATCTGCGCCCTGCCAGTAGTCGAGCATGCCGTCGCCGAACCAGGGGGAAAAGTCCGTGCCCCAGGGCACGCCGAATTGACGCGAAGCACCGCGCAGAAACGCGATGTGGGCCTGCACGCTGTTGATGTTCTCCCCCAGCTCGGACACCACGAGGTTGCCGCCCCAGGACGCGCTGTAGTGGGGAAAGAGATAATGGCCCGTGTGGTCGATGAACCCCTTCGCCGTCGGATAGGCCGCATACTCATGGTCTCGCCGCGCACCGTGGTAGGCCCACGCGCGGTCGTAGGCCACCCCGGCATGGGGCGGATCGTCACAACCCTGCAGGGAATCGAAGCAGGGGAACCCCGACCGCGGTAGGCCAGCCCCGTCGATCTCCGAGCCCGAGAGATGGATACAGCTGTAGTCCCATTCCCCCACCATCGGTACCGGGAATCCTTCCGAATCCACGCGATGAAGGCTCACCGTGTGCGTCAGCGCATTCTCCACCTCGAGCCTCCCGATCACGTCCGCCAACCCGTACATGGCAATCGCTTCGTCGAGCGCCTTGCCGGTGTGATATCCGATCCCGAGGTCCTGCAGCTCGAAGGCGAAGTCCGCGCGTCCGGCGCCGAGAACGTACTTCACCTCAGCGCCCGTAGGGGCGTCCTCGAACCCGCCCTCGGGCCCTGCTTCGGACTGGGCATCGGTACCTACCGGCCCATCCGCGTCGGCGGTATCCCAGCCCGAATCCGAGGGCGCATCGGGTTGCGTAGGCGCGTCCCCGTCGACGGCGGCATCGTTGCCCCCATCGGAGGCCGGCGGTGCCAAGGTCTGGGTCCCGTCGTTCGAGCAGCCAGAACCAGCCGGCAAGGCCGCCATGATGAGAGCAAGGAGGCGGGCAGCTCGAAGGCGATGTTGGGGACTCGCAATCATGTTCGAACTCTGCCCCGGTGAGCGCTGCGAGTCAATGAGCGTTCAAGGGGAGGAGCAGCACCGGAACCCGACGGAATCGCCCGGGTTGCCCCGGTCGTAGCTGGCGCCGTCGTCACAGCGGAGGTGGGTGTCGACGTAGCCGTAGAAGGAGCCCCCACGGAGACGGCAAACGTCATTGTTTCCAGAGGTTCCGTCGCACGAGTCCTCCCACTCCCACGCGTTCCCGCTCAAGTCGTAGACCCCTTCATACCCATTCACCGCCGACTGCCCCGAATAGGTGTTCCCGTACGGATAGGCGTTCTGACCGTCGGATGCGCACACCTTGTACCAATGACTCAAGCCCGCGTTCGCGTACTGATTCCACGGGGTCGCGCCTCCTCCGATCCGACCACACAGCCGCTTACCCACCCCCGCCTTCGCCACCTCTGCCCCAAGCACATCGCTCTCGAGACGAAAAGGGTCTGCCATGCAGCTCATTTCGAATGGGTTCGAGGAGGAGTGAAGCGTTCACGGCCTCGCGCCAGCGCCGTCGGAGGGATCCTTCGGCCTCCGAATCGCTTGACGTCGCGGGCGAAGTCCTGCCTGATGGCGCGCGAGCCTCGGAGCAAGCGCGGTCCGCCGAGCTTCGAAGCGATCCCAAGCCAGGAGTGACGTTTGCTGTCCAACAACGATCCCGTTTCGCTCGCCGGTGCGATCGAACGCGCTGCCAAGACCGGCGAGGGCCGGGGATTCCGCTTCGTCAAGAACGACAAGTGGGTCGAGTCGTTCTACAGCTTCGAGGACCTCGAGGCGCGAACGCGAAAGATCGCCGGAGCGCTCCAGGACATCGGGCTGCAAAAGGGAGATCGGTGCGCGCTGATCCTGCCCGACAACGCGGCCTTCGTGCTCACCTTCCTCGGCGCGCTGCGCGCGGGCGTCGTTCCCGTCCCCATCTACCCGCCCATGAGCTCGGGGCAGCTGGGGGGGTACCTCGACAACACACGCCATATCGTCGGGCGTTGCGGCGCGCGCGCGCTCGTCACGGTCCCCGTGATCAAGGGACTGCTCGGCAAGGTGCAGGCGGCGTGTCCCGCCCTCGAAACCGTGGCGACCTATGGAGCTCTCGAGGAGAGCAACCGGGCGTTCCAGCCGGTCGAGATCAAGGGTGATGATGTCGCTTTCCTACAGTTCACGAGCGGGTCGACCGCCAAGCCCAAGGGGGTCGTGCTCACCCACGCGAACTTGCTCGCGAACATCAGAAACATCGTGGTCGAAGGGCTTCGGATCGATCCGAAGGTCGACGCCGCGTTGGGCTGGCTGCCGCTCTACCACGACATGGGCTTGATTGGGTTCGTGCTCGCGCCTGTGGTCGCGACGATCCACACCACGTTCCTGACGCCGATGACGTTCCTGTTTCGGCCCGCGAGCTGGATGCAGGCCATGTCGCGCTACGGGACGGGCATGACGTTCGGGCCGAACTTCGCCTACGCGCTCTGCGTGAAACGCGTGCGCGATGAAGACCTCGAAGGCGTGGACCTGTCCCACTTGCGTGTGGCGGGGTGCGGCGCCGAGCCCATTCGTGCGGAGACGCTCGAGGCGTTTGCGGATCGATATGCCAAGTACGGCTTCCGCAAGGAGGCGTTCTATCCAGCGTATGGACTCGCGGAATCCACGCTCGCCGTGTCGTTCGCCAAGGGGCTCCCGACGGACCGCGTGAAGGCGTCGGCACTCTGGTCCGACGGGCGCGCGGAGCCCGCGGACAGCAGTCAGGGAGACAAGGCGCGAGACGGCGATGACACGCTTCGCATCGTGTCCTGCGGCAGAGCGTTCGAGGGGCACGATGTCGGTGTCTTCGCGCTGGACGATGACGCGGGGGACAGGCCGCTCGCCGATCGCGTGGTGGGCGAGCTGCGGCTGCGCGGACCGAGCGTTTGCCAGGGCTACTTCGAAGAGCCCGAGCTCACGCAGCGGGCCTTTGCGGGCGGTTGGTTTCGGACGGGCGATCTCGGCTACAAGGCAGAGGGCGAGACCTTCATCTGCGGCCGGTCCAAGGAACTGCTGATCGTGCATGGCCGCAACTACTACCCTCAGGACATCGAGTGGGAGGCGAGCCAGATCGGAGGGGTCCGAAAGGGAAACGTGGTCGTGTTCGGCACCTCGGGCGCGGAGAGCCAAGGCGAGTGCGCAGTCTTGGTGTTCGAGACAGGGGAGGCGGAGGGTCCGAAACGCGAACGAATCGCCGCGAACGTGCGCGCGAGAGTGATGGAGTTCACCGGGATCCAATTGGACGACGTGGTTCCGGTCGCGTCGGGGGTGCTGCCGAAGACGTCGAGCGGCAAGCTGCAGCGAACGAAGACACGCGATCTGTACGAGCGTGGCGAGCTGTCGGGTCGCGCCAGCGCAAGGGAGGCGGACCGCGTCGGCGCCGTCAAGGAGATCGCGAGCAGCCAGCTCGCGTACTTGAAGCTCGCGGTGTTCGGCAACAAGAAGAGATCGGTGCCGTAGTCGTCGTCCACCACCCAGGCGAACGCGGCGTCCATGAGCAAGCCACCACCTCGGTTGCCTCAACCGTCACCGGATTCGGCTTCTCATTCGCCCCGGCCGAAAAGTCGACTCAATCCCCGAAGACGCTCACCTCGGCTTCGACTATCGCTACGCGGTCCTTCCGTGGCTCGACAACACCAAAGAGCACGAAGCTGTTGGGAGCTTCTCCGAAGAGCGCGTAGAGTCTCGACTCGACGACTTGCCAGGGGCCCATGCCGCGTTTCGCGAAGGAGCATTTCCTTGCATCCATTTCATGATCGGAAATGAGCTCGTTCAAGTCCTCTCGCTGCTTGGGGGTCATGGAGAGTCGCTGAATCTCCCGCTCGGATAGTGTCGGCTCTTGCTTGCAGTCGGAATGGGACAAGAAGCCCAGGACGCGCTCGTGGGCCGCCTGCCAGGCCGGGGCCGCATGGTCGAAGCTGCCGAGCAAACCGTATGCGTGCTTCGTCTCCTCCACACGAACGATCAGCCCACCCCAGCGAATGGTGTTGGGCGGAAACATGTGGAAGAGCGCGCGAACTTCCACCGCTTCATCGGCCTTGGCGGTGGGCGACCAGCCTCGCACCGAACCCACGACGATCTGCAGCCTCGGCTTATCTCCTGCTTTCCGCGCCACCCGAGCATACCTTTCCAGATCACCATCAAACTCAACTTCAAACCTCGGGTCCCGCTCCTTGCCTTGCAAGGTGTTCAGCATGGCAAACGCGGACTCCATCACAAGAGTCCCGAGTGGCGCATCCAAGCCGCCTTGTTCGCGACCGGCATCTTGCGCCCCTGTCGGGACGCAGCCCTTGCCATCGACATACTCCTGCGCAATCGGGCATTCGAGCTGACTCAACTCCAGCCGCAGCAACGCGCCGCAGCCGTTGGGCGGATGTTCGTCAGCAGACGTGGCGGCGCCGCACGCTTTCGGGCTGCCGCCTTCCCGCAACACGCGTGACTTGCCGGAAGAACGCCCCTCCGCCACGACCAAGTTGGCGCCCACAGAACGGCTCGCGGACGCCGCCATCCGAAACGCACCCGCCGTCATGCCGACAACCACGTGGGTGGCTCCTTCACAGCCCGTCCCCTCCAGGTCGCGCGCGCGCAGCCTGCTCTCACCTAGAACGTACTTGCCCACGACAGACAGGTCGACGTCGAGCTCCTGCCCCTGCGCGACAGTTGCTTCCAGGCTCATCGCCCCGACCGGCAGTTGGGCGAACAACTCATCCGTGTCGCGGATGACAACCTGCTCGTCCTGGCGGGTGCCTGCCACGTACTTGTAACTGCCCTTGGGCCGGCATTGCCGCAGAAGCTCTAGCTCGCAGCCCGTGTACCGAACCACGATCCCCCCGCCGTTGCGCAGCATGGTCTCCAGATCCATGCGGTCGGCTGCAGGCCACTCCACGATGAGGGGTCGGCTGTGGCTCTTCGCAACCTGGCAACGGGGCCCCACCGCCGATGTCGGATCTGCCGCCGGTTGCGCACCGGACGAGGAGCAGGATGCGAAACAGAGGCTTGCGACCGCGACAAGGACGCAGCCACGGGCGGTATTCGACTCACGGCGATCAATCACTTTCGGACCTCCGACGCAGTCGGCACGTTGACCTTCAACTCGTAGCCGCCCCCGGCCTTTGGCTTCATCACCATCGTGGCGAGGAGAAAACGTGCAGGGTTGCCGAAAGCCACCTCGAACATCGGTGGTCCAGCCGTCCACGTGCCGCCCCCCTTCGCGACAGCGCACGCGGCTTGCAAGAGTACCGGGCTGGCGATTCGGGCGTCTCCCTCTTCCTTCCCGAAGTCCCCCAGCTCACCGACGTCAGGATTCAGGTAGCTCATGTCGGCCGCCTGGGACGCGGGCTGGAGCCGGCAATTGCCCTCCAGGGCCTGCTGCAAGTGCGCGTGAACCGAGCCGAGCTCCGACGGTACCTCTCCCTCGATGACCCATTGGTCTTCGTCTGGATCCCTCACGATGCGGACCTGTCCCCACCGTCCCTGCCCGTTGGGATGGACGGTGAAGTTGGCGACGATGCCAATGACGTCGGCGCCAGCGGGCGGTCTCCTGAGGAGCCCCAACTGTCCTCCAACCAGCAACACGCGAGCTTCCTTGCCGAGCGAAGCGAACCCCCTGCGTGCATCGCTCGGCCCTGCGTCAAAGGTCACGGCGAAGCTGCCGGAAGCAGACGCCCCCTGCACCGCCGCCTGCACAGCCTCCGCCGCGTCCAACAGGATCCGGGCGAAGGCCGCATCGCCTGGCGCGTTCTCTCCACTCGGGCCTCCCGCCATCACAGCCGATCCGCTCTCTTCCGATGTGGGACAATCCTTGCCCGTCCCCCCCGCACACTCAACGGGCACGAGCTCGAGCCGAAGAAGCGCGCCGCACCCGTCCGGCGGCTCCCTGTCCTCGACCGATGCCCGGTCGCAGCTACCCCTATCGCCCGCGCGACGCAGAGTTCGCTCTTGACGCGCGTGGGAACCACCTACAGAAACGACGGCCGTCGAAACTCCCACTCCCTCTTCAGACTGCTGTTCAGACGCCATTTCGAATGCCCCCGCCGTGAGACCGACGACAACGTGCGTGGCGCGATGGCAGTCAATTCCGTTGAAGCGTTGCACGTGGCGAACGGCATCGCGCGACCCGTACTTGCCTACAATCGACATGTCGAGTCGAAGCTCACGGCCGTGAGACAACTCCCCTTCGAGACCCAGCGCGCCAATCGGCATCTTCGCGTAGAGCTCGTCGAGCGTGCTGATGTGCATGCTCTCGTTCTGTCGCGTGCCCGCCATGTACCCATAGGACCCCGGAGCGTGGCATTCGCGCAGCAGCTCCATCTCGCATCCGTCATATCGTACGACCAGGACGCCCTCGTGCTTGAGCTGCGCTTCAACATCGTTGCGTGACGAAGGGTCCCACTCGATGATAAGGGGTCTCTCCTCGCTGGTACGCACCTGACAGCGCTGACCGGGCAGGGTGGGTACGTCGGGGGGGCTCGACACCCCACTCCCGCATCCCGAAAGGTTCAGAATCGCGACACCAGAGAGAACGAAGAGCGAATCACGCATCAGCACCACTCCCATCATCGAGGCGCGACGCTCGATTCCGTGATTGTTCACGGTGCTCGCCCGATGAGGTGCAGAAGAGCCATGGTTTGGGTCAATTTTTCACTCGTCGCATGGGGGGACGAAACTGTCCATTGGTTTCGTCTGGATTCGCCTCGGCAAGAGGCCAAGCGCGAGCATCGCAGCCATCAAGCCGCCCAGCGCCGCCTCATGACGATTCGCGCCATGTCGCGAATCGCCTCCCGTCAGGAACACGAGATCAACGCTGCGACGCGGGGGTCGTCCGGCGACAACCCTGTTTCGGCCGAGACAGCAGACTCACCGCTCGAACACCATCGGTGCCCGGTGTTTCACGTAGGTGGCAATGGACTGCCGCTTAGGAGCGTCCACGTTCTGCAGGCGCACGCCGAAGCCCGGAGGCGCGAGCTCATCTTGCCCCGCCGTGCGCTCTCGCAACCACGCAACGCGACCCGTCAGATCACACTCCTCCCTCCACGGGAACACGGCATTGATCACCACGCGAGACCCGATCGGAGGAGGCTTGACGAACGTAGCCAAGAACAGTCCTCCGTGCTCGACCACGTCGCCGCCGTCCACCCCGACGTAGAAGTTGCTGGGGCTGTGCGCCGTGAGCTCGACCTCGAAGCGAGGCGGGGGAGACAGGTCCGGTGCCCGCATGTCGGCGAGTTGTCGCACCACGTTGGTGAGCTCGGCCACGCGCGCCTCGAGCAACTCCGAGCGCCCGCTGCGACTCGTCGCCGCCTGGAGTAGCGGCACCAGCGTGTTCTGGATGAGGGAGATTTGCTGGGCCAGGAGGTCCCCGAACCCCGGCGGCGGTTGTTGCTTCACCTCCAGGGACACCTTCGGCTGCGAGAGCTCGCCGCTCCCGCAGCCCCCAGCTGCTTCGCCAGGTTCGCCCCGATGAGAGGCAAGTAGACCTCGTCGATGAGGCGGTTGCGCACGAAGGAGCTGAGCACGCGGGGCATGTACTCGTCGAGTCGGAGGCGCGACTGCTCGCGGGCCACGACCTGGGCGCGAAGCTCACGCAAGTGCCGGAACCGTGGCACCCGCTCGTGCGTCCCGAGAGAGGTACGCCCAGTACAGGCAACCGAGCGCCCTCGGTGCTGGCGAGAAGCGAAGAAACCCTGCAGTGCCGTCGCGTCGTCGACGACCAGACCTGCTACGACCTCCGACAGCAGCGTGAGGCCTTCCTGCACGCCGTTCAGGTCAGCCCCGAGGGGCTCGAGCTCCACCACCTTGGTGACCGCGTCGATCTGTCCGAGCAGTTGCACGATCCGTGCGTTCAAGGGGCCGAACGCGTCGCCTTCCGGAAGGAAGGTGACGCACTTGCCGTTCACCTCGTCGAACTGCCCGGCGACCTCGTTCTCCAGCGCGTCGACGGTGACGAGGTCCATCTCGCGCATCTCGCGCAGCGAAATGAGCTTGCCGCGCTGTTTCCGGAGCTCGGTCAGGGCGTGCATGAACGCGTCGAGGCGGGACAGGTCCGACGAGAGAATCTTGGCGACGAGGTCCCGCTGCTCGTCCGCGGCGCGGGCAAGCGCCTCGGAAGCGCGTCCTCGAATGGCTGCGACCATCTCGAACTCGTCGATGATGAGCTCGGTGGTCCCGCGCAATGCCGCGACGGCCTCCCGCAGGTTGCCCGCCTCGGGGTTGCTCACCCAGAAGTAAGCGTCTTCGAAGCGCGTGGTGGCAGCGATGAGCTCCTCGAAGGACGCCCGCGTTGGCGCGTCGTTGCGCGCGAAGGTGACGAGCGTGTAAGCGTCGCTGATGCCGCGCACCAGCTCGGCATTGCCCACCTTGGCGAGGAACGAGCCGTCCGTGGGGGCGGTCGCGGCATACTCCGCGCTCGTCAAGGGAGTCTGCCAGATCTGGACGACGTGCACGCGTGTGGGCTCCCCCGCCGCGCGAAACACGATCATCTTGCCGTCGTCGAACAAACTGTAGCCATTGCAGGCGATGGGGTTCGCGACCTCCTTGCGCACGAGGTTGTACGGCATGAGGTGGTAGAAACCGTCGGTCGGACGCTGGAAGACGTAGAGGACGTCCTCGCCGTTGGGGGATCGGACCGATGCGAGGAAGTGCAGATCGTGGGGGTCGTCGACGAAGCGCTTCGTTTCGCCGGTGCGAAGGGAGTAGCCGCCCGGAACTGCTCCACCAACACGGAGAGGCTAGGGCCGCAGCCTACGAAATGGCGCTGGCAGAGGTGCCAGATCCAAAGAGTTGCGCGAAATCGCCCCATCCCTCTCTCCCATGGTTGTGCTACCGTCCCCGCGCCTCCGCTGGGGTCCAAAGGAGGCAGGAGCACATTCGATGGCAAGCAGCTCGACCGATTCGAACGCCAACATCAAGCGATCGACCGGAGGCCCCTCCTCCCCGCGGGTTCGCATCGATGAACTCGCCATCCTGATCCGACGAATCACCCCCGATGGCGTTCGCTACGAGCTGAAGCCCTCGCGACACATGACCGCCGCCGAGAACCCCGTGCTCCCCATCTTCGATGGCTGGATGCAGGGAGGCGAGGTCGTGGTGCGCGCGTCGGGACTGTGCGACGGCCCCTTCGAGGTGTGCCTCGACGTGGACGGCAACCGGGCCAGCCAGATGGTACCCGCGACCACGGGGCAATCGTCGTCCGCGTACCTGCACTTCTCCTTCGAGGTGGTGGTGCCCTTGCGTTCCTTGGCGCCATTTATTGGGGCTTCCGTCCGGCTGGGCGTGGTGTTGTCCCCGGGGGACCGGGTGCTTCGTCTGGTCAGGACCACGCTGTTCCCCTTGCGAGCGGTTGGCCCTCACCTCGTCAACCTCGACCTCGCGGAGGCCACCGAGGCATTGCTGTTCGATGCCCCCGAGCGCCATCTGTTCGACCTGCAGAACCCCGAGGAAGGCATCTGGGTCGGCTCGGGCGCCTGGCGATTGCGCATGTTCGCGGAGTGGGACCGAGACGACGAAGAAGCCTACAAGCTGGAGACGCGCCCCTCGCGCCTGCTGCATCGGTGGCAGCGCACCAATGACGCGTCGGACGTGCTGTGGGAGGACACCACGCGCCGGGCGGGCGGGCGTCGCACCTACACGGAGTTCGTGTTCGACAGCTCCCACGAAGACATCGGGGCGATCCCTCCCGAAGGACGGGACGTGCCTCTGGACGTCATCGTGGAGCACGAGCTCACCTTCGGCGACAGCAAGTGCGTGATGACGTGGCACGCCCCCATGCCCTTGCGCCTGCGTGATCCCATGCCGCTGCTCAAGCGGTTCAAGCGTCTGAGCGCGGTGGGCATCGACTTCGGCACGACGTCCACGGTGGCGGCGTTTCATCACAAGGGGTTCCGGTCTCTGCTGCGCTTGGGCGGCAAGACCAACGACGATTCCTGGGAGAACCCGACCTACCTGCTCGTGGAAGACCATCAGCGGTTGTGGGACGAGATGTCCCGGGCGACGGGGGGGCGACGGTTCCCGAACCTGATGCGCGTGGTGCTGGCGAGCCATGCGGCCCACGAGAAGATGCCCGAGTCTCCGAACGCGGTGGTGGGCGAGCTCAAGAGCTTGCCCGAGCGCGTGGTGATCTTGGACCAGTCCCCGCAGCTGCGGGACCGTCAGCAGCAAGCGGACTTCTTGCTCGACGAGCCTCGCGTGCGCGTCTTGATCCGGACGTACGCGTACCTGCTGGGCCGTGCGATCAACCGCCCAGGGCAGGACGTGTACCTTCACTACTGGCTGACGCACCCGGCGAAGTTCGACAAGCGGACGAGGGCGCTGCTCGAGGAAGAGATTCGGGCCGGCATTCTGCTCAGCATTCCTGAGGGAATTGGCGCGGAGGAGGTCACGGTTTCGATGCGGGCGAGCGAGCCCGAGGCGTTCGCGGCCGAGGTGTGCCCGGAGCTGGCTTCGGAACCCGCGCTCGAGCCGATCATCAGCAAGTATGGCGAGTTGCGCTTCGCCGTCTTCGACTTCGGCGGTGGCACCCTCGACATCGCGTGCGGGAGGTTCCGTCCCGCCACGGACGCGGAGACCGCCGAGTCCGGTGCGTCCACCGTGATCGAGACGCTCCAGGTCGGAGGGGACGATCACCTTGGAGGAGACTACTTGACGCACGAGATGGTGTGGCTCACGCACCAGCACGACAAGCACCTCCCCGAGATGGAGAACAAGGAGGTGCCGATGATGCGTCCGCAGACGGTGCCCCCGAACACGCTGTCGTCCAAGCCGCATCTGTACAAGCGGAGCCTGGCGGGGCGGCAGAACATGATCCGTTTCCAGCGGGAGCTCGGCCTCGAGGCCGTGAAGTTCAAGCGCGCCAACGAGCCGAAGAGGATCGAGGAGCTCGTGGCAGCCCGCCTCGACGGGTCCGAGGTCGCTCTCACCTCGCTCAAGACGGACCTGGCCGGCCTGCACGCCAACCTCACGGGCCACCTCAAGGAGCGCATTCGCGATGGCGCACGCCTGCTCTCCAGCATGCTGCGCAACACGAGCTGGGGCACCGGCAGCGACTGGAAGGACCAAGGGGTCGTGCTGCTTCTCGCCGGCAACTCCTCTCGTAGCGAGTTCGTCGAGCGAGCCCTGGCCGAGGAGCTCGAGATCCCGGACATGAAGGTCTGGCGTCCCGGCTGCAAGACACCCTTCCAGCAGGTCGTGCTCTACGAGACCCCGTCGCGGCTCGAACGTGGCGTCAAGACCGTGGGCGTCACGCCGAAGACCGCCGTCGCCCTCGGCGCGTTGCGCATCGCGAACCGCGAAGTTCATCTCGTACGTCGCGCCCAGGGGTTCAGCTACTTCCTGGGGGATCTCAGAGGGTTCCCGCCCAAGTTCGTGGCGCTCGTGCCCATGGGCGCGCTGCCCTCGGACCCCGCCGATTTCGGCCCGCAATTCTTCGACTTCGGGACCTGGGACGGGCAGAAACCGTTCCGCGTCTGCAAGGATTACGAGCCCGGCAAGATGACCAGCAAGGACCCGCGTCTGTCCATCATCCCGACCAACTTGCCGCTCGAGGCGTCGGGCCACCTGTTCGTCTGCGTGGTCGCACCGGACGAGCTGTTGCTGCACCTCGAGCGCGAGAACGACGAGCCGCTGCGTGCCACGCTCAACCTCGCGAAGTACATGGACTGACGCGCCATGACGGACTTGTCCCAGGCCCTGCGAGCGGAGCTCGACGCGGTAATCCTGCGGTACGAGGCGCTGGTGCGCCTGCAGCACGACGCCTTGGCCACGGCGCACGAGCGAGATGCCGCGACACTGCGGGCGGAGCGGGACCGGTTGCAGGAACGGGTCTCGGACCTCACGCAGCGAGGGAATAAGCTCGAGACCACCCTCGAGCAACGCGATGACCGCATCGCGATGCTCCTGCAGAAGGTGGAAGAGGGGACGCGTCGTGCGAGTGATGCGTCCATGCGAGCCGAGAAGGCCTTGGCCGAGGCGCAAGAGGAGATAGCCGGGCTGCACGCAAGGCTCGACCTCACGGCCGACGAGTCACGCGTCTTCGCCGACACGTTCGCGTCGGAGATTGCGTTCGTGAAGGCCTGTGAAACGGAGAAAGACACGCCCTTGATGAACGCGATTCGCGAGGCGGCGGGATGCGACCTCGAGGCAGCCCCCTCGGCGTACGGGGCGCTCAAACAGGCACGGCTCGATGTGGTGCTGACGCGTGCCGTGCGTGAGCGAGGCAGGGCCACGACCGATCTTGCCCTCACGCAGGGGGAGAGAGCGGCCCTGGCGGCACTCGCGCAAGCCGCGGGGTGCGAGCTGATCGAGCCTGCGCTGGGCGCACGATTCGACTCGGAGCTGATGGACAAGGTCGCCACGGCCCTCGACCCGTCGGAGGAAGGCAACGTCCTGGCGTGCTCGATGCCCGGGTTGCGTCTGGCGGGGACCGAGGGGGCGCTGGTGTTTCCCAAAGTGAAAGTGGCTACGGGATGACGGGAACGTCATCGACCGTGGTGGAAGGAGTATCGCGCATGTGGAGCCCTGAAAGCCGGAAACGAAACGCGGAGGAGCTGCGCCGGACCGCCGACAAGCTGCTGCGCTACCGGCAGCTTGCCGATCGATTCAACGGCTACTTCAAGGACGACAGCGACAACGCGCGTCTTCTGGAAAAGCTTCGCGCCAAGTTCGAGGACCTGCGCGGCCGTGCCCTCGACCGGCAGAAGCGCCTCGCCAAGGGCGTGGTCAAGATCGGCGTCGTCGGCCTCGAAAAGCAGGGCAAGAGCGCCTTTCTGTCCGCATGGCTCGACAGCGAAAAGCTGTTGCCCAGTGAAGCCGAACGCTGCACCTGGAGCACCACCGTCGTGGAGCCCGGCCAGCAGGGCGAGTTCAGGGCCACCGTCGAGTTCTACAGGGACGACGAGTTCAAGAAGCGCATCGAGAGCTACTTCGACGCCCTCGAGCCAGGCAGCGGAGAACGCTGGGCGGGACTGAGCAACGCCGAGCTCATGCGGCTCAAGACGGCATTCCGAGACCGGGAGGGCTTCGACATCGACGACCCCGATCGAGCCGGCAAGCGTGAGCAGCTCGCCCTCGCGGAGCTCGTCGAGATCGCCAACGACCTCAAGGACATCAAGGCGAAGCTCAACCAGGCCCCGGTCAAGATCGAGGCCACGAGCATCGATCAGCTCGCGGATCGCATTCGGCCGTACATCGCCCTCAAGGACACGATGCACGGCAACCGCCCCTACCCCGGCGTGCGTGCGGTCAAAGTCGTCACGGTCACCATCCCCGTGCGCGGCGCCATGCCCGGCGTTGTCCTCATGGACTTGCCAGGCATCGACGCCCCGTCCGACAAGGCCCGGCGCGACACCGAGGAGGCGCTCTCGGAGGAGGTGGACGTCACCATCTTCATCAAGGACATCACCCGCCCGTCGCTGGTGCGCCACGAGCTCGACCTGCTTCGCACCGCCCAGATCGCGGACCGCAGCATCTCCTTGAAGGACCGCATGTTCGTGGTCCTCACCAAGGCCGACCTGTTCGACCATCCGGACGAGAACGGCAATTGGCACTGGGCCCTCGCGGTACGCAACTTCAAGGAGCAGGGCATCGACCGGGTCTTCCCCTACTCCAAGGTCTGGGTGCACCAGAAGCCCGACATGACGCACCCCGTCGCCAGCCACCTCATGGACTTCTACGGCACGACCCAGCCCGTCCACGGCCTCGAGCGACTGCAGCACTCCATCAGCTCCTACCTCGCGACCGACATCGAAGCCCTCGACCGCAAGGTCACCGACACCATCCACAGCGAGTTCAAGGAGCTCGAGAACCAGCTCCGCGGCGCCCTCGTCTCCGTCAAAGACGCACTTTCCGACAGGGAGTTCGAGCGTCGCGCCGAGCAGGTCTTCGACGAGCACTTCGAGCACATCCGGGCGGGCGAGGATCCCCTCGGCTTGCTGCCCGAGATCCGCAAGCGCTTGAGCCGGTTCATGGACTTCGAGCTCAGCGAGCAGCAACGGCTCGATCGTGCCAAGCGGGCGGACCTTCGCATCAAAGAAATCCGCGAAGATCTGATGGCGCGTCTCACCCCCGAGGAGGCCGAAGCCAAACGTCGCCAGATGCCCAACCCCGGCCTCATGAACGAGACTGCCGTGGAAATCGAGGTGCGCAAGCAGATGCGCGAGCGGGTGGGCGCGCGCATCGCCGGGCTCGGCGAGGACTTCCGCAACACGGCACGCGAGAGCATTGAGCGCATGCTCATCGAGATGTTCATCAAGTCCACCTTCGAAGGGGGACGCCTCGAGGTCTTGCTCCCCGCCGGAAAGACCCTGGTGGATCGGATCGACGGACTGGGGCGGTCGGGGCATGTCTCCGAGAGCGTGGTCCGGTACCAGAACATGGAGATGGCCAAGGCGGACGTGGCCTTCGAGGTGCTCTCCCGTTACTTCGCGCGCCAGATCATCGACATCCTCGACGCGACGGACGCTGGGGACCGAGAGATCCGCGAGAAGGAAATGCAGGGCCTCGAGCAGTTCTTCGGCATGAGCATCGCCGACCGGGCCGCCCAACGCGGGACTGGCGTCCTGAACCAGGTCCGTGCACGCGTCGGCATGAGCAAGGACGAAGACGAGGACCAGCCTCAACCGGTCGCGGGCGGCGCAGGCTTCCCGTCGGCAGGCGCGGCCTACTTCCCGTCGGCCCCGGCGCGTGTGAAGCGCAAGGGCGACAACGGCGAGGAGCAGGACAAGGAGAAGGACGACGACAAGGCCTACGACTACCCGGCGCCGAAGCGGGATTGGAGCAAGATGCTCGGCCGCGTGCGTACGGACGTGGACCGCATCTGCAACTTCCTCGAGGCGTTGGCGAAGCACCCGCGTGGTCTGCAGAAGTATCATGAGGAAGCGGTGCGCACGGTGCACGACTCGTGGATCGACCGAGAGGGCGTGCAGTCCTTGCGTCGCTGGGTGCGTTCCGAGTGCGCGCGGATCTGGCCGCACAAGTTCGCCGCGATCGAGGCGGAGAAGGACCGTGCGCGGGCGGACATCGACGCCCTCGAGGAGCTGTTTGGACGGGACGAGCCGGCGGACGTGGAGAGCGCCGCGGCCTCCTGACGTTCTTTGGGAGATGTGATCATGGCCTACGACCTCGCCCCCTTGCGCAGCTACGTTCGGTTCTACCAGTCGGTGGTGACGCAGATCACCGCCGCCTGGGATGCCCTGCAAAGGACCCATGAGACGGCGCAGAAGGCTCTCGTTGCTTTCGCGCAGCCTCTTGCTCCCGTGCGAAGCCAGGCCTTGGCCGCCGCCTTGGCGGCCCCGCCGGCGCTGCCCCCCGCCCTGGGTGCCCTTTGGCATCCCCGGGACGAGAAGGACCTCTCCGGAATGACCGACGTGTACGAGGTCGTGGGACGCTTCACGTTCCAGGGGGAGGACGACGAGAACCTCGCGCGAATCCAAGCGGTGGTGTCCAGCGCGCGCAACGAGATTCACATTCAGCGTACGCGGCTCGGCGAGTTGGCGAAGCTCACGGAGGCTGCGCGGGCCAGTGCGGACAGGCTCGAGGCGGAGGAAGGGAAGAGCGCGGCGGAGCGCAAGGCCGCCAAGCTCGCGGCGTTTGCACCGTTGACGGCGGCGCTCCATCAACGCGCGAAGCAGACGATGGACGCGGTTCGCGGCGTTCCCGTCCCTGCCCTCGCGGACGTCAAAGCCGCTTCCGAGGAATACCGTGCGTACGCCAAGAAGCTCGATCAGGTCTATCAGACCTGCCTTCCTTTCCTACGCAAGTCCATCGAAGACATGTACGAGTTCGCCGGTTGCGAGGTCCCGTCTTCGTGGCCGGAGCATCTCCCCGTGCAGCCCGATCTGCCCGAGGAGTTCCTCATGGTCCCGCCGAGCGACTCCCCCGAGCTGAAGCGCGCCCGCGCCCATGTGGAAGCCTTGAGCAAGGAGCAGACCGAGCTCATTTCGGCCAGGGACGACGTCACAGTCATGCTCGCCCGCCTCGAGGGCGACGTGGGCACCTTCCACCAGAAGGACGCAGAGGCCCTCAAGGAGATCGACCAGGCCGGCCAGCTCGTCAACTTCGCCACCAAGCTCGACGAGATCGATCAGATCCGTCGCAACCTCGGCAAGCTCGAGCAGCAGAAGGCGGAGCGTACGCAGCGCATCGGGGACCTGACGCAGAAGACCAAGCAGATCGAAACCACCATTCGGGCCCTCGAGCAGGAGATGGCTGCGCGCAAGCAGGAGCTTGCGGACGCCAACACGCAACTCGCGGTCGAGCGCGACGCCGAGCCTGCGTTCATCGGCAAGGATGCCTGGCGCAACCGGGTGGCGGACCAGGAGCAGCACATCGAGAACTTGCGAAACACCTTCGCGCAGCGCGAGGCGGTGCTCAACCAGATGCGCATCGACATGTCGGCCATCGGGGTGCAGATCCAGACCGAGCAGTCCCAGAGCTCCCTCATCGACCGCTGGCTCGCCGACGCACGGTCCCGCGAGCGCACGCTGCAAACCGAAGCCGCGGACCTCGACAAGCGACTTGGTGCGGGCAGGGCGATCCACACTCCGTCCATCGCGGACGCCGAGCACGTGCTCGCCGAGTACCAGAATGCCCGCACGGAAATCCTCGAGCGCATCGAGCGCATCAAGACGGACATCCGTCGCAACAAGGAAGAGAACGCCCACATTCTTGCGCGGCTCAAGCAGATCGACGACGAGCGCAAGAAGATGGACGGGTTCGTCCAGAGCGCCCAGGTGGCTGCCACGCAGGGGTTCGAGGAGGCGATGCGGCAGCTCGCGGCGCGACGTCGTGCCGCTGTGATTCACCACGTGGAGGAGGTGCTTGGCGAGCTGGAGAAGTCCCTCAGCTCAGTGGACGTGGTGTTCGTGGAGCCGGCGCGCAGTGCGATGCTCAAGGCCGACGAGCCGACGGGATCGATCGCGGCGGTGGTGCGGGAGCATGCGGACAAGGTCGAGCCGATCGTGCAGGGTCTGTTCGAGGAGTTGGAGCCCGACTTGCTGCAGCAGGACGCGATGATGGGACAAGTGCAGCGCGAGTTTTGCGACGTGGCGCCGGAGGCTTGTCGGAACGCTTGGGCGTGAGGCTCCTCCCGGACGCAGACCTGTAGTAGACATGACCGGGTGACCATCGACGAAGACTGGACATCTCCCGAAGCGGACCCGGAGACCATGGCGCACGCGGCTCTCGAGGCGGGCGCCGCATCCCTACGCGACCAGGATTGGGACGAGGCGGACCGCCACTTCTGCGAGGCGCTCCGCTGGTTGCAGGAAGAGGATGGCGCGAGGCGGGCGCAAGCCCTTGTCGGGCTCGCTGAGGCGTACATCGCGACGGACCACGCCGAGCAAGCGCTGATCTGCCTCGAACAGGCTCTGCACGCGGAGCCTCACCACGAAGTCGCCCTTCGGCGCGCTCTCGACCTGACGGTGTGGATGAAGCGCCACGGGCTTTCTCTCGAGCTGCGACGCCGCTTGCTCACGCTCCCCCTCTCGGAGGAGGAGGAAGTCGCACAGCGCAGGGCGATGGCCCATGACGCCATCTTCGTCGCTATCGACGCGCTCGAGGGGCTTCGGGGCCTCGAGCTCTCTGGCTTCGACGTACTCGATCGCTTGCGCGCGGCGCACGAGGCCGCTGGCGATCCATCCAAGGCTACGGACGTGATGGTGGCGCAGGCAGAGGGCGTGCCCGTGGCTCACGATCGCGCGGGAGCCATGGTCCGCGCGGCAGACTTCTGCGCAGAGCGAACGGGAAGCACGGCCCGGGCCGTGGCGCTGTACGAGGCGGCGATCGCGGACGAGCCTGCGGTGCGGGGCGCCTTCGAGGCCATCGAGCGCGTCCTGGTGCAGCGGGACGACTTTCCCGAGCTGGAGAAGGCGTACCGACGACAGGCAGAGCGACTCGACGAGGCAGGAGCGAAGCCCGAGCTTGCCGCTCTGCTCGGACGGCTTGCGGAGTTGCGACATGACCGGCTGCACGATCGCAAGGGCGCCATCGAAGCGCTCGCCCGCAGGATCAACCTCGAGCCTGCCAACGTCGATGCCAGAGCTGCGCTCGCAGCTTTGCTCGAGCACGACGGCAACGTCGACAGGGCCTGCCGTGTCCTGGAGACGTCCGGATGGCATGCCCCGACGCGGGTGGAGACCTATCACGCACTGTTTCGCATGTACACGCGTGTGAAGAAGCATGACCGCGCATTTCAGGCGTGTGCCGCGCTGGTGCACCTGGGCGATGCGGACCTCGACGAGCAGATGCTCTACCAGCAATACCGGCCCGAGGCAGGGTTGCGCCCGACCTCCGCGCTCGACGAGAAGGATTGGGCGGAGCTCTACCCGCTGGAGCACGACGCCAACGTGCGCGCGGTGCTCGAGGTCATTGGCCCGACCGCGATCGCCTACCGTGTGACGCAGCTCGAGACCTCGGGGAAGCTGCCGGTCCTCACGGCCAAGACACGGCAGGACCCGGAGACGTCGACCGTGAGTGCGGTCCGAAGCCTCCGGTGGGGGTCTCAGGTGTTGCGGGTGCCTCTGCCCGAGATCCACGTCTTGCCGGACCTCGCGTCGGGCATCTCCGCCATCCAGGCGCAGCAGCCGGCCATCGCCGTGGGGAAGGCGGTTCTGTCCGGTCGGTCCGTTGCCGAGCTTGCGTTCCTTGTCGGCAGGGACCTGACGTACTTTCGGCCTGAGCACCGGATGCTTATCTACTTCCCGTCCATGCCCGAGCTCACCGCCCTCGTGACGACGGCCATCCGTATGGCGCTCCCCGGGTCGGCCGGAGCTGCTTCGCTCCGCGACAGGGCCCTTGCCGAGGCGCTGGAGAAGGGCCTCGACGCAACGGGTTGGGAGCGCGTGCGGACGGCCGTACAACGCGTGGAATCGAGTGGAAGCACGATCGACTTGCGTGGCTATGTGCGGTCCCTTGAGATCGCGGCCACCCGCGTCGGACTGCTGCTTAGCGGGGACCTACCCACGGCAGGCAAGCTCCTTGCCACGGACGTGCGAGAGGTGGCTGGACTGCGCGCGGCGGACCGCATGCGCGACCTCATGCCCTACGCGGTATCGTCGCCGTATGCATCGCTGCGGGCCAAGCTCGGCGTAGAGGCGATGTAGACGCGGACTGGGCTCGCGGCGCCATTCGCCGAGACCGCCCTTGACATGCGTGCTGTCGTCGGTCCTACTTGGGGAGATCTCATCCATTCAGAGCCCTGATGTCCCGCAATCTGCTCGCCTTCGTCATCCTCTTTGCTGTTGCGTCATGCTCTGTGCTGGCGCCGATGGACGGGTTCGACGAGAGGCAGGGCGGCGCGACGGGGGGATCATCGAACACCGGCGGGACCGGGGCACAGGCCGGAGGGGCGGGAACGGGTGGCTCCGGAGGGGTGGCCGGTGCGGCCGGAACGAGCGCTGCGGCGGGCGCGGCGGGGAGCCCCATGTGGCCGGGATGCGACGCTTGCGAGGCCGACCTCGAGGAATGTTGGGAGAGCAAGCTCTGTGTGGCGAAGTCCGTGACCGTTCCAGTCGGGTTCGCCATCGACAAGACCGAAGTCACCGTCAAGCAGTACGCTGCGTGGCTGAGTATGAGCCCGACCACGGAGGGTCAGCACCCGCGCTGCGCGTGGAACGACTTCAAACCGAAGTGCGCTCATGACCCCACCCGCCTCAGCCACCCCGTGGTGTGTGTCGACTGGTGTGATGCGCACGCCTACTGCCAGGCCGTGGGAAAGCGGTTATGCGGGAAGGTCGGGGGCGGCTCGCTCGACTTCTACAACGATGACTACACGAGCCAGGCCGTGAGCCAATGGGATCACGCGTGTTCCTCGGGAGACGTCGAACTCAACTACCCCTACGGCAGCGACTTCGTCGAAGGGAATTGCCACTTTCCGAAGACGCCTGCGGATTTTCCCGATCCCGTGGCCTCTCACCTCGCGTGCCAGTCATCCAACGACGGCTACCAGGGGATCTTCGATCTGGTGGGCAACGCCGCAGAATGGGAAGACGGCTGTGTGGAGAACCACGAAGACCCCGACAGCGGAGCGAAGGACACGTGCAGGGTTCGCGGTCTCGCCTTTCTTACCCTGCTTTCGAACAGAACGTGCAGCAGCGGCATAGAGCTGCTCCGTGAGACAACGGTCGCGTACCAGGCGGTGACGGGCTTTCGCTGTTGCTCCGACCCCTGATCATCGCCGGCGCGTGTCGCTCCAGGCGTGCGTCACACGATCTCTGGGACACCCCCGAAAGCACCTACCACAAGATGTAATTCCTCTTTCCCGAGGCCGAGTTCTCGAACCGCATGGGCAGCCTTTACGCGGTAGACGAGCGCATCCACGGGTCGGCCCTAAACGCACGTCGTTCCCCGTCCTCCGCCAGCCCGCGCCCCTTTCGCTTTGCCAGCGCGCCGGGTCCCGTCGCAGCCGAAATCCGTTTACTCGGAAGCGCGGAGCCGCGTCGAGCCACTTTGCTCCCGCAAAGGCGAAGAGATTCCCATTGACCTCCACGACGAAGCTTCGCTCTCCAGCAAACCCTGCCCGGAGAAGACCTTTGCCACGCTGGCGGTCGCGCAATCGACTGCAACCCTGGGCGAAACAGCGAGACGCGAGGAGCCCACGCCGAGCCTACCGCAGCGGCAGTTCACCTCTTGCACGAAGGCCGCAGGACAGAATACGATGCGGCAACGCTTGGAGGCGACCACTCCAGGG
Organism: uncultured Polyangiaceae bacterium; assembly: GCA_964488865.1. Classification (GTDB taxonomy): domain Bacteria; phylum Myxococcota_A; class Polyangia; order Polyangiales; family Polyangiaceae; genus MWCO01. The sequence continues at coordinate 47,166 of CAZAWR010000052.1, forward strand.
AAGAAAGGGAAGACTCGATGAAACTCACGAGGTGGGTGGTTCTGATGCCAGCCCTTGGATTGCTTTCCAGCATGGCGGTCTCCGCATACGCCCAGCCCGATCCCGCTAAGATCGAAGCGGAGAAGCTGACCCAACTCGAGCGGGAGATCGCGGCGGGTCCGTAGGGGGTCTGGGGTCATCCACGCAGCGCACCGTCGTGCCTGCCCCGTCCCCATCGACCACCGACAGAACCACCGAGGGGACCGGCGGGCTCTTCGCCACGAGCGCAGTGAGCACCTCGGTCGTGGTGTTCCGTTCTTCGCGTGTCACGCGCGGGGCGCTACCACGAAACGGCAGTCAGAACGAACCGGTGATGACCCCGAGTGTCGCCCCCCCCGCATGAGAGGTCCCGACACGCACTTCGGATGGCGTGTCGAGGTAAATCCACAGCGCCCCGCCGAGAGCCGCCACGCCAACGACGCCCGCGATGTCCGCTACGAGGAGACGCCGTCGGGCCGCGTCCACATCCTCCGTAGTGCACCCCGGATAGCATGAGTCTCTGAGATCCGAACGCTGCGAAAGCCCAGTAGCGCCGAGGTACCCGCCGACGGTAAAGGCCACACCGGCCACGCCGGCGAGCACATACACGGAAGCGGGCGTGGAACGCTCGGGCGCTTCACCGGCAGGGTCCTTGGTTGGAGCCGGCGCACCTTGCGCGAGAGGCCGAGGGGCTACCGGAACGTCGATGCGCCGGTTCTTTTCACCCTTGCGAATGACGATGTCCCGGGTCACGGACTTCCCGTCGACGACGAAGCGAAACTCGCGGATTCCGGGGTCGATCAGGACAGGCTTGCCGTCGTACTTCTCGACCAACAACGTACCGTCCAACCAGACAAGGGCGCTGGACTGGTCGTGGTCGTCGTCGAGGAAAAACACGACCGAAGGAATGGTGGGCATGAGCTCCGCAAGCCATCGTCGACAGTCGGCTGTGACGGGACCTGGACAGGTATCGGCTGCGCAGGCGGTGTAGGCAGCGCGCGCAGCCAAGAGCTTCTCCTCACCAGCCAGGCGCTGGCCATTCAACGCCTGATCGGCACACACCTTCTTTTCGTTCGTGGCTTCACCCTGCGCCTGAACGTGTCCCGTCCCGACAGCAGTCGCGAGCCCCAATAGGACCACGCTGCACAGTCGGCATCCTTTGCATGCTAAAGGACTCATAGGCACTCGAGCTTGTACTGGCGGTTGCCTTGCGCGTCAAAGGTGTAGGGAGGGTCACAATCCAAGGTCGCGGCGGGCTTCGCGCTGGACTCGACCTTGCCGCTGGACTCAGGCTTCGCACTGGGCTGAGGTTTCCCGGGCAAAACTTGGGCTCGGGGCAGCGGAGCGCTGCCAGCAAGAGCATACGGAGTTCCCGTCGACGACACGGGTGTGCTGGACTTCGCGGAACCCACGTCGGCCACCGGCGTCACGGCCTCCTCCTGTCGCGCCGCTGAAGCTGGGGGAGCAACTTCCTCACCGCCGTCGGCCAGAAAGGGTCCTGCCTTCCCAAAGGCAATCGCTGCACCGAAGGCCACGAGCCCGATGACGAACGCAACAGGCCAGACCCACCGCTTCTTGCCACGAATGGCGGAATCAACTGCCCCCGTGGCAGGCACGCCTGCCACCTTCGGTTCGCTTGGACGACAGCCCGATCCCGGGAACTCGGCAAGGGCGTCCAACCCCGCGCTGGATGCCGGAACGAGGCTCACGCGCTCGGCTTCCGCCTCGAGGTCGCGAAGGATCAATTCGCGTTCCGCCAGTTCTTCGCGAAACAGTTCCTCGACCCACGCGGATACCCCCGTAGCGGAGGCCGGGGAAACGACACATGTGAGGGCGTCGGCCATCTCCAACGCCGTGGCGAAGCGCTCTTCCACGGGGATGGCAAGCGCCCGCATGACGACGGCCTCCAACGGCTCGCCCTTGCCGGTGACCGTACTTGGTGGGTCAACCCGCCCCAACAGCACTCGCCCCAACAGTGCCGGCTCTTCCACGCCCTCGTGCATCGTGCGACCCGCGATTCCTTCCCACAAGATGATGCCGGCCGCATACACGTCAGCCCGACGGTCCACCTCCACGCCCCTGATCTGCTCGGGTGCCATGTAGGCGATCTTTCCCTTCACGTCGCCCCGGGTGGTGGCCTGCAGTCTCCCCTTCGCCTTGGCAACACCGAAGTCCACGACACGGCTGAATCCATCCTTACCCACGAGGATGTTCTGTGGTGAAACGTCGCGATGGACGAGACCGAGAGGCGCCCCGTCCCGGTCCACGGCTTCGTGCGCAGCGTGCAATCCCCGAAGCGCGTCCGCCATCACGGCCACGAGGATGTCCGGTGGCACGGACTGGCCTCTCGCCCAAGCTCGACTCTGCAAGCGGGAAAGGGGTTCCCCGTGTACGTACTCCATCACGAGATACAAACGGTCCTTCTCCGCCACGATGTCGAGCACCGGCACGACGTTCGGATGGCGGATTCGCCCCGCGAGACGCGCCTCGTCGAGCATCATGATCTTGCGCGAGGCCTCTTCCTCCTCGTTCGCCCGCAGGGCCTTGATCGCGACCACGCGGCAGAAGCCCCCCTGCGCATGCACCAACCCGAAGTGAACGGCCCCCATGCCTCCGGAGGCAAACTCCTGGTGCAGGGTGTACCGGCCAATCCGGTAGATGGAACTGGAGGAGATCATGCGTCGTGGGCCAGGATAGTCCGTTTGACAGGGCCTATCCAGGTTCTTACGGAGCGATACCCCAACCCGACACGCAGACGCGTCGCCGGTGGCGTGCTCGACTGGTTCTGTCAGCGACCTGCATCCCCGCGGTGATGGCCTCGCAGATCGATGCCATGGCGGTCTGCGGTCCTCGACCGCTCACTCTCCCCGCAGGCGTTTCCTTGCGGCCGTCAACCGTTCCTGAAACGCCTTCACGCCCGCTTCGCTCGACGGCGGCGGGATCGACCTAGGCTGCACGCGGGGTGGCAAACCCAGGAGACGAACCAGCGCCGCCGACAGCAGCACCGGGTCGTGGACCTTCTCCCCCGGCAACGCCACACGCGCCACCATGCAAGGCGTCCCGTCAGGGAGCACGTTCACTTCGTCCCCCTGGTCCCCGTGCGTCAGCACGGACAGCTCCACGTCCCCTCCCATGCTCGCGATGGTGAGGTGGTCGCGCAGCAGCCGCACGTAGTCCTGCACCCCGAACTCTTTCGTTTGCTCGCCCTCGTCTGTGAGATTCGCGATCAACACCTTGGGCGCGCGTGCTTGCACGAGTGACTCCGCCACGTTCGCTGTCGTCACCGTGGCGAGCGTGCTGGTGAAGAAGCTGCCAGGCCCCATCAAGATGTAGTCGGCATCGCGAATCGCCGCGAAGGCAACGGGGTTGGTCTGGGTCGGCCCGTGCACCATCGCCGCCATGGGCGATGACACGCCCTCTACGTGCGTCTCCCCTTCGATGCGCCCATCGCGCAGGTCGTAGACCACGAGCACACCGGGGGATTCCGCGACAGGAACGACGCGCCCCGCGCAGTGGAGCAGGTCCGCGGCCCAGTCCACCGCTTTCTGCAGCGAGCCGTACTCCCGGAACGCCTCGGACAGAGCCAGGTTGCCGGCACTCCGTCCTTCTTGACCCGGCTCGAACAGCCGAAGCTCGAACCTCTCGGCAAGGCCCCTGTCGCGCGCCAGGGTGCTCAGGCAGCGACGCAGGTCGCCCGGAGGCGGCATGCCGAGGTCCCTTCGCAGCTTGCCGGAACACCCGCCGTCGTCCGCCACCGACACGATCGCGGTGATCTCGCAAGGCAGAGGACGCAAGGCGGACAGCAGCGTGGCTTGCCCGTGCCCGCCGCCGATCGTGACTACCTTCGGTCGGTCCTTCGTGTCCATCGATGCCATGAAGATGGGATCAAGGCGCTCCGCAGGAGTCCTGCGCCGGATCCACCTCAGGGGCACAATACACGGATGGCGGGCCGGTTTCCACGATCGGACCGAGCTTCGCGGGGGCCATGGAGAAGCGAAGCCCCACGGAGACCGCGTCACAAGGTGTGGTGGGGGTCCCGACGCCGGAGCAGATGTCCGCGAACGAGCATATCTGCTTCTTGACCTCGGGATAGACAGGGCTGTTCGTACAGATCGGCAGATTGAACAAGGGGTCACGGGTCCGACTGATCTGCGAAAGGATGTTCTGCAACGGCCACCGCCCCGCCACCAGTCCATCCTCGAGCAACCACGCCCCATCCTTGTTCACGACCTTCGCCGTCAGAAGCCCGCCCGTGAACTCCAACAAGTAGTCCGCGTTGATGTGGATCTTGGCGGTCGAGACGCTGCCCACCAGGACGCCATCCCGAACGTACGCCCGATCGTCGAAGTACATCGGCTTGTCCAGGTCCCAGGAAACGCCGTCTCCCGGCACGACCAGGGAGGTCGTGCGAATCGGCCACGCGTCCGTCCCGTCCCACTTCGGCGGGTCCCTTCCCCCGTCCTGGTAGTAGAAGAACTCCGCAGGAATGTACCAGTCCAGCTTGACCCGGTCATCGTCCGGCAAGCCGTTGTACCCGCTCACCTTCACCAGCAAAGACCACGCCCCCTCGGTGGTGCCCTGGCTCCAGCTCTCGCTGCCCAGCCCAGTAAACAAACCTCCCAGCGCGGCGAGGAACTTACCCGCCATGTTGTCGCGCCCGCCTGGGCCGTCGCACGCTTCCTCGTCAGCCCAGGACTCGCGCAAGCATCCGTTCGCTTCCCCCTGGCACGTGCAGCGCATGTCGAGGTCGTACCCGATCTCCGCGGGGTTGCCGCCTGGCCCGTCCCCGAAGTCGATGCCGGAAGACGCCATCACGAATGAGATGTCGCCCCCCGCGTCCACCACCGACGGGGGATCCGGCGGGAGCGCGTGGGTGCATCCAACGTCGCCCTGGTCAGAAGGAGCGTCGGCCCCGACATCCTCGGAAGCCCCGTCGCGGTCGATGCTCGCGTCCTGCGGGCCCCCTGCCGCAGCATCCGTCCCGGATTCCGCGCCGACCGGCGCAAGCAGACTGCTGTCGTAGTAGGAACATGCGGCCAACGTCAGACCTACGATCACCGGGAATGAGGCGGCATGTCTCACGGCAATTAGGATACGCGTCTTGCGCGTCGGAGGCAAAACCGGACTGACGAGTTGACGAGGCAGGACCCGGGAGGCGAAACTCCGGGTTACCCATGCCTCGCTGGCCCATCCTCCTGTGTGCCCTGCTGTCCGCAAGCCCCGTCCACGCCCAGACGGCCGACAAGCGAAGCGAGGTGGAGCGCGTTCGAGCCGCGGCCGAAGAGTTCGACGCCGGCCGTCGAGCCTTCACCGCGGGGGACTTCACCACCGCCGCCGAGCACTTCGAAAACGCAGACCGCGACGCACCAGCCCCGGAGGCTCTGCGCATGGCGATCCGTGCGCGGCTCGCGGCCAAGCAGCCCGACCGGGTGGCCACCCTCGCCGCTGCGGCCATCGCTCGCTACCCGAACGACGAAGCAACGGTCACCTTCGCCAAGCAGACGCTCGCAAAGGTCCCCAAGCGCTTGCATCGGCTATCCATTCGTTGCGACGAGGCGTGCACCTTGCTCGTCGATCGTAGGCTCGTACCGCGGACGGAGGCCACGGAGTCGACCGTCTACGTCGAGCCCGGCCAGCACGAACTCACCGCGGGCTGGAGCGAGGGGCGAACGCAGAGCCAAAACATCGATGCGTCGCAAGCTGGCGAGAGCGAGTTGTCCTTCACGGCCCCGGCGATCGTCACGCCCGAACCCGAGCCCGAGCCTGAGGCGGAGCCCGAACCCGAGAAGGAGGGCGCGGTCGAGGTGTCGACGGAGGGCGAAGGCTTGCCCCCGGTGGTGTTCTACGGCGCCGTGGGTCTCAGCGCCGTGCTTGCAGGCGTGACGGTGTGGAGCACGATCGACATGCGCGCGAACCCCGGCAAGGACAAGGTCCGCGAGGATTGCGCTGGGCAGGACGAGTCTTGCGCCACGTACCAAGACGCCATCTCCGCGCAGAATCGCACCAACGTGTTGCTCGTGAGCACCGGCATCGTGGCGGTCGGCACGGCCGTGCTCGGGGGGTTCTTCACGGACTGGTCCGCACCCCAGGACAAGACAGGATCCGAAGCGCGATCGCGTTCCGTGGTCCCCACGTTGACGGTCGGACAGGGCGTGGTCCTCGGGGCGAGCGGCACGTTCTAGATGCCAAGCGGTTCCCGATGGGTCGATGCCGTCAACGTCAAGATCCAAGGCAATGTCATCGTCCACCGGATCGGCACTTGTGCCGAGTACCTCCAGAGGAATCATTGGAGTTGGGCGCATGACATGGCATGCTCGCGCCCATGCGAACCCAAGCATGGCTCGTGGTCCCTGCCCTCCTCGTGGCGGTGGCCTGCGACAAGAAGGCCGATCCCGCCCCCGTCGACACGACCGCGTCGGCATCCACGGCTGCCCCCGTCGAAGTGCCGCCGAAGCGCGAAGCGGTCGAGGACATCGACGCCAAGCACCTGCAGGAACAGCTCAAGTGCCCGACCAAAGCCCACAAGGATGCGTGCGACATCCTGGAGGGCTTCGAGAAGGGGAGCAAGTGGGACCTGACGACCATCCAGTCCGAGGAGGCACGGTACTTTGGGAAGGCCTTCGCCTACACGGACGGCGTGGCGGAAGAGAAGTGGATGTTCCTGATCGTCAAGAAGGTCCCGCTGAACATGGCCGCCCAAGGAGACCTGCCCCTGCGTATCGTCCTTCGTGACCTCGACAAGACCCTCGGCCCCGAGAACAGCCACGCGGAGAAGCTGTGGTGGCTGCTCAAGCGCGACGACGCCGTCACCAAGCGCAACACGACAGCGAACTACGTCCTGGGTTATGCCTCGGCCAACTGGGATTCGGCGGCGGCCACCCGCGGTGCGTCGACGATCCTGCACGTGCAGGGCGGCGCCTTTGTCCGTCAGGGGCAAGGGCGGACGCTGCACCTCGTGCACAGGGAGGCAGCACGCCCGGGCGCTTCCGGGTTTGACGGCTTGCTGATCACCCTGTACCCGCTCTCATGGTGAGACGCTCAACTCCGCGTCGAGCACGTCCCGAACCCACGAATAGAGAGCGACCGACGAGGGGAGTCCCACGGTGCTCGCCGCGATGGCGACGCATTGCTCGATCTCTTCCCTGCTGATGCCCCGGGCTCTCGCCTTGCGAACGGACGCATGTACGGCGCCCTCGCGCATCGCGCCCATCGCGACGGCGAGCTTCACGATCCGCGTCATGCGGTCGTCCAGGGGACCTTTCTGGCCGGCCTCCGCCATCAGCTCCCAGGCTTGGCCGAGCTCGGGATAGCGCGCGATGAAGTCCTGGTGGATCCGCGGTGCGGGGGGTGTTTCCTGCTTGCTCATCGGTTCTCCTTGCTGGCGAAGGTACGCGGAATCGGGGCGGAGACACAAGTGCGGGCGAGCCGATCAACCCACGAGCGTGTCGAGACGTCGCTGCAGGTCCGCGGCGGTCCCGAAGTCGACAGCGGACCAATGCCTTGCCGGCCGCAAAGGACGACGCTCCCGCAGCGCACGGCACCGCGCCGCAGCACGCTCGCACCGAGACCGAAACCAAGGGTCTGACTCCGCTTCGCGCACCAGCGCTTCGTGCGCCTCGGCCTGCCAATCCTCGCGCTTGCAGATCAGGACGACGTCGCAGCCGGCGCGCACGGCCTGCACCGCCGCGCCCCCGATCTGGTACCGCCCGGCCACTGCTCGCATCTCGAGGTCGTCCGAGAAGGTCACTCCCTGAAACCCCATCCGCTCGCGAAGCCACCCGCGCAGGATCGTGGGGCACAGCGTGGCGGGAAGGTCCGGGTTCACGCACCGCACAACGATATGCGCAGACATCAGCGCGTCCACGCCCGCGTCCACCGCCGCCTGGAAGGGCAACAACTCGACCTCTCGCAACCGTTGCAGCGAGGTGTCCACCCTGGGAAGGTCAAGGTGGGAGTCGAGCGAAGTGTCCCCATGCCCCGGGAAGTGCTTGCCACACGCCGCCACGCCCGATGCCTGCAGTCCTTGCGCAAAGGAGGTCCCAAGCCGGGCGACCACACGGGGATCGTGCGAGAACGCCCGGTCCCCAATGACCGGGTTGGCCGGGTTGGTGTCCACGTCCAGCACCGGCGCGAAGTCCACGTTGAAGCCGACTTGCCTCAACTGATCGCCGAGCACGCGAGCTACCTCCGCCGCGAGGCCCTCGTCCCCCGCTTGCCCGAGACGGCGCATCGGCGGGATCTGCAGCAAGGGAGGCCCGAACCGCTGGACCCTCCCACCTTCCTGGTCCACCGCCACGATCGGGGATACGTCCCCGGACGCCGCCTCCGCGAGCATCGCACTCGCACCATGCCCCGCCTGCCAGGTAGGAAGGTTGCGTTTGAACAGGATCGCGCCCGCCCGCTCGCCTCGCCGAAGCGCTGAGAGAAACGTCTCCGTGGGCTCCTCCCCCACGTACCCGCCCACGATCAGCTGTCCGCACGTCTGCGCAAAGGAGGACACCATGGCGGCAGCTTACCCAAAGCGCCGGCCCTCCCCTAACGTGAAACGTCTCCTGGATTCCACTATTGACGAAAACTTTCAACGGGGTAAAACCAAGGGTCAGTGTCTTCAGGGGAGGAAAGGATCCGGTCATGACGAAGCGAACAGCTCTTTCTTGGTTCTCGACAGGCATCGTGGCGGCTTTGCTGGTACCCGGCTGCGGCAGCGATGACGCGACCACGGACGGCGCGTCGTGCGTGCCTTCGGTCGAGGTGTGCGACGGCAAGGACAACGACTGCGACGGGCAGATCGACGATCAACTGACGCAACTCTGTACGGAGGGCGGGTTGTCCGGACAGCAAACGTGCACGAACGGGCAGTGGGGCACATGCGTGACCGAAGAGCCGCAGTGCACGCCGACCACCGAGGTGTGCGACGGCAAGGACAACGACTGCGACAGCGCGATCGACGAGGATGCCAGTGGCAACGCGCTGACCGAGCCCTGCACGGCCGGCAACGGGATCACGGGAACGAAGACGTGTCAGGCCGGCGCTTGGGGCACGTGCGAGTCCTCTTGCACGCCGAGTCCCGAGGTGTGTGACGGCACGGACAACGACTGCGACGGCATCGCGGACGAGGACGACACGGGACAGCCGCTCAAGCAGGACTGTTCGAACACGTGCGGGCTCGGCACGGAGATCTGCGTCGCTGGGTCCTGGCAGCAGTGCACGGCGCCGCAGCCGTCCGCCGAGGTGTGTGACGGGGTCGACAACGACTGTGACGGCGAGACCGACGAGGACTTCGAGTGCGCGAAGGGCGAGCAGGCCGATTGCGGAACGGACGTGGGCACATGCGAGTTCGGCACGAAGGTCTGCGGCGGCACGTGCCAGTGGGGCAACTGCATCGGCGGCACGAACCCCGGCTCCGAGGTCTGCGAAGGTACGAACGACGAGGACTGCGACGGCACGGTAGACAACGGCTGCGGTTGCACGAACGGGGAGACGAAGGGCTGCTGCGGCGGTTCGTCCATCACGTGCGCGGGAGGCACGTGGCCTAGCTGCCCGGCGGCGCCCATCGAGACGTGCAACGGCCTCGACGACGACTGCGACGACAAGATCGACGAGGGATTGCCGGTCAACCCCTACCAACTCGACGAGGACATCAGTGGCGTCGACGACTGCGCCCACGCGAAGACGTTGGGTGCCGTCATGGAGGGAGACCCGGCACAGAGCTTCAGCTATCACCTCTACAAGCCCGATGGCGCCCCGGACCGAGACTTCTTCCTCTTCCGCGCGGACGAGAACTTCGACTTCTGCGTGATCGACTCTGAGTGCTACACCCTGGTGGTGAAGCTGACCGGCGTGCCCGCCGGGGCCGATTACGACTTCTGCGTGTACGACGTCGGCTTCGAGAACTCGACAGCCACGTGCGCGGCACCAGTGAAGAAGACCTGCGCGTCAGCCGCGGCGCCGTTCAATCAGGTGACGATGAACTGGGCAGGAAACTGCAACTTGACCGATGATCGGTACTTCTACCTCGAGGTACTCCCGAAGTCGGGCTCCCCACTCAGCTGCGAACCCTACAAGTTCACGATCGAGCACCTCGACAACGAGCCGCAGGAAGAAGCCTGCTCCTTCTGACGCGGGTCAGTTTCCCTTCACGGTGAGCGTCCACGCCTTGGTGGTATCGCACGTCCCCGATGCGTGGCGGACCTCGATCGACACCCAGCGGTGATCGTCGTCCCCGTTCGCCACGGTGCCCTCTCCCCACGAAATGCCGACCGTGTCGGTCTGGCTCAGGGTCTTCATCGACGAGCCGGAGACGATGGAGCACTCGACGGCATCGCTACCTTCGTTGACGAAGACGAACAGGTCGAAGTTGGTCTGGTTGGCGGGCTGAAGCGTGGCGGTGAGCTTGAGCTTCTGTCCTATCATGCTCTCGTTCACTTCCATGACGCGCACCCGCAGCCACTCGGAGGTCGCGCCCGTGACCTGCAGGGTGTCGGCGCCATCGTCACCGCTTACGGTGCCGATGTCCCGCGCGGACTGACAGGTGTTGGGGAAGTCGCACTCGACCTCGGTGCCGCCTCCCGTGCCGCCCGTGCCCCCGGTACCCCCGGTTCCCCCCGTGCCGCCTGTCCCACCGGTGCCTCCGGTTCCCCCCGTGCCGCCCGTCCCACCGGTGCCACCCGAGCCGCTCTCGCCGCCGCTGCCCCCGGGCCACGCGGTTCCACCACTTCCTCCCGTGCCGCCCGTACCGCCCGTCGAACCGCCCGATCCACCGGAACCACCGTTCTCGCCCGTCCCGCCGGACCCAGCCTCCCCTGCCTCCCCTGCCGTCCCGCCGTTCTCCGCACCCGCAGCGGCGCCCTCGCCGCCTGACCCGTCGCCCGCATCCGTGCCGACCGCACAGGCCCAGGGAAGTCCCAGCGCCACCACGAGAACCGCCAACTTCGACTGCTTGTGCATGCTGCCGTCGAGGATAGCGCAACCGTGACGTTCGGGCCGCAACTTCGGGAATGCCCTCCCTTGCCGGATTCCCATTGCCCTTGCCCCGGGCTACAAGTCCGCCATGCATGACGCGGATCGTTTCCTGCTCTGCGCCGCCCGCGTGGTCACCTGCGCGCAAGCCCTGGCCGCCCCCGACAACCCCCTCGGCGTCATCGAAGCCGGAGCCGTTCTCGTGGACCACGGCCGCATCGCCGAGGTGGGACCTCGCGCACGCGTCCTCGCTCATGCTCCCGATCTGCCGATCTTGCTCGACGCCACGGAGGGCGTACTCACGCCCGGACTGCTCGACGCTCACACGCATCTGGCCTGGGACGGGTCTCGGCACGACGAGTACGTGCTCCGCATGCAAGGCGCGGGGTACGAAGCCATCGCCGCGGCGGGGGGCGGGATCGTCGCGAGCATGCGATCCGTTCGAAGCGCCTCGCGGGAGATGCTCGAAGCGAACCTACGTCGCCGCCTGCGCCGGATGTCGAGTCTGGGGGTCACCACATGCGAGGTGAAGAGCGGTTACGGCCTGTCCCTCGAGAGCGAGCGCAAGCAACTGGAAGCCGTCGCAGGCGTGGCGAACGACCCGTCGCTTCCTGCGGTCGTACCCACCTTCCTGGCGCTGCACGCCATTCCTCCCGAAGGCAAGGCGGATCGGGATGCGTGGGTCGAGGGCGTGGTGCGCGAGTCGCTCCCCGCGATCGCCGGTGCGAACCTCGCCCGGTTCGTGGATGCCTACATCGATCGCAACGCGTTCACGACGCAGGAGGCGCAGCGGCTCTTCCTCGCGGCAAAGCACCTGGGGCTCGGGATCCGGGCGCACGTCGGGCAATTCGCGGACGTGGGCGGCGCCTCGCTGGCCGCGTCGATGAGCGCTGCGTGCGTAGACCATGTCGAGCACGTCTCGGAGGTCGCCCTGGCGGAGCTTGCGGCCGCGGGGACCTGCGTCGTGCTTCTGCCCACAGCGAGCTTCACGCTCCGGCAAGAGCCGCCGCCGATCGCGTCCATGCGGCGGGCAGGATTGCGTCTGGTGGTGGCGAGCGACGCGAACCCCGGCACGGCGCCGACGGAGAGCTTGCCGCTGGCGCTCGCGTTCGCGCTGCACACGTACGGGTTGAGGCCTGAAGAGTGCATCCTGGGCGCGACGCGGCACGCAGCCGCATCGCTCGGACTCGAAGGGGAGCGCGGCTCGCTCGCGCCGGGGAAGTCTGCGGACGTCGTGGTCTGGGACCTGCCCCACGAGCATGCGATCTTGCAGCCGTGGGGTGTAGCGATGACGCGCTTGGTGGTGCGAGCCGGGCGCGTGCTGCACGACGCGGTGTCGTGATGCGGCGTCTGCTCGGGGGAGTCCCCTCGGCCCTTGTGTTCGCCGCTTGGCTCTGGCCGAGCCCGGCCTGGGCGGGTGCTTTCGTGGCCGAAGATCGCCCCCGCGACACGGTGGAGAACGCGTTCGTCCTATGGAACCCGGACACGAAGGTTCAGCATCTCCTGCTGTCCGTTCGTCTCGACATCGACGGGCCCTTCGCGTTCTGGCTCCCCTGCCCTTCTCCGGTGGAAGCATCGGTCGTGAGCGAGGACCCGGCAATGGCCCTGTCGTCCATGATAGGAGCCTATCGCGCGCGGACGCATCAATGGGAGTTGCCGTCGCTTCCGGGCGGCGCGCCACGGGATGCGATCGTGTTCGGAGGACGTGACGCGGTCGAGGTTTCCACGCACGACATCCGTACGAAGGAGCGCGCGCTCGAGTTGCTCGAACGGAGCGGTCGCCGAGCGGACCCTGCTCTGCGCGACTACCTCGAGCGGTACACAATCGGCGCCGCACATGTCGTGGAGGTGCGCGGCAACGGGGTTCGCGGGAGGTTCACGAGCCCCTACGTACACGTGCGGTTCGAGACGCCTCGTCCGTGGTACCCGTACCGCGAGCCAGCCTACGCGCCGAGGCTGCAGGACGACGGTCAGGCCTCCCGCCTCCTGCGGGTCACCGTGCTGACGACCGAGCAGGTCGCGGTGGAGCATGGCAGGAGCTTGCCGACGATGGCCTACGCGTGGCTCGCGTTCGAGCCGGGACACGACGAGGTTCGTCGTGCGTTCGGGCCGTTCGCGGACTGGCTGTCGGTCGACGGGTCGAAAAGGTTGTGGCTGACCTCGTTCGAGGATCGTCATGCGGTGCGGCCGGGCGATGATGACTGGACGTTCGCGCGTGCGGGGGACGTACCGAAGCTAGGTCTTGCGGGCACGATCGGTGACGAGACGAAGGCAGGCATCGTGTTCGAGCCGCTGGAGAGCGACGCGCGATCGAACGAGCGGGGGGCGACGGACGTGTCGAAGCAAGCGGCGACGGTGCGCGAAGTGGTAACGCGAGGGCTTCGTGGACGCAGGCTTCGCGGTCTGATCGTGTTCGGGTCGATGGGTGCGATCGCGGCTGCCGCCGTTCTCTGGCTTGCGCGTCAAGACGGCCGGCAAAGCCGTGACAAGAGCAGTGCAACGAGCAGAGAGAAGCGTGGTAGCGAGGCGACGCGACATCACGCTTGACAAGACGACGTCGTCCGTTAAGATACGCCCCCTCATCGCGAGCGACGTTCGTGAGAGAGCCCAGGTAGCTCAGTTGGTAGAGCAGCGGACTGAAAATCCGCGTGTCGGCGGTTCGACCCCGCCCTTGGGCACAACTAGGGGAGCTCGTTCGAAGCGTGGTTTGAGCTTCGAAGAGAAGAGTGTTGTCGTGGTTGGGTCTGTGCTCGGGACGGTGATTCAGCGCCCGTCGAGAGCGTCGGCCAGAACGTCGTCGAGAGGCACATCGGTGGACCCGAGCCGTCCGTCGAGGCTGGCGTACTCGAACCACCAGCCGAGGGGTCGAACGCGCGGAGGCCGTCCCTGGAGCGCTTCAAGCACGCCTTGGAGGGCGAGGTCCAGAAACGCTTCGGCAACTGCTGCTCCTGCACGCGCACTGGCGAGGGCAGGCCGTCCCGTGTAGCCGGGGAACGGACGCAAGGCGTACCAGCCCGCGCCGAAGGCAGCGATGTCGAGTTCGCGCGCGAGACCGTCTCGCCCCACGGTCCGTGCCGCGTCCGCCATGGTCCGAAGCACGCGGTCGGGCGCGACCTCGGGACAGGGGGGCAAGTCGACGTGCCGTGGGTTCACGGACGCTGGTGCGTAGTGAAGGGACAGGGACGTCTCGAGGAAGCCTGCGTGAAAGTCATCGCGAAAGCCTGCCTGCATCGGGATGCGGTCGGAGGACTCTCCCAGCGTGTCGTAGCCTCGGTCGAACACCGTCGCGGGCGCGGTGAGCAGCGCGCGAAGCATCAAGTTGAACGGGGCCACCGCGTGCACGCCGCGGCGTCGTAGGTACCGCACGCCGTGCTCCAGCGCGACACCGTGCAGCGGACTGCCGTGGAAGGTCATGAGCACGACTCGTCGCGCACCGAGGTCGGCCACGGCGCGACAGGCATCCAGCACCACGCGCCGGACGATGGGGAAGGGCACATTGCGGGACCCCGGTCCGGGCACGGGTTGGACCCCGCACTCGAGGTCGCGAAGCTCGATCATCTCCCAGTCCTGGTGCTGGTGGTGGAGACGAGCATGCAGATCGCGCATGACGCCTTGGCAGATCAAGGAGTCGTTGTGCAGGGACAGATGGGGTCCGTGGAACTCGACGGGGTTGACGGGAATGAACACGGGAGCGCCGGAGCGCACAGCACGGCGAGCTTCCGCGTGGGAGGCATCGAGGAGGAACATGGGTCGGAGGATACTTCGCGACGGCACTTCGAACGAGCCCGCGGACGTGTAGGTGAGGGTAACCTCTACTTGCCCTCGACGTGCCCTTTTGCTAAGGTTCCCAGCACTGGATCGTTGCAAGTCTTCGCCTCGCGCGAAGCGCATCGAAGTTGTGCTGCTCTGGATATCGCTGAACGATTCCGAGGGTAGCCCTGTGGTTTCCTCAGACTTCCGCCCCGGAAGTCGCAACCGACCGAGCTGGAGATGGCTATCCCTTCCGCCACTTCTTGCTGCTGGATGACCGGTCGCCGTGGAGCTGGCGTGCTCCCACGCGACGCGCGTCCTTCCATCTTCGGCCCCCCCAATCCCTGACCGACCGTCTCGCCCTCACGTCCGTGGTTCGTTTCGATCCCCGACGCAGTCCGACCGCGTCGCTGGAGGTTGGTCATGGGTCAGATTTTCAACGTCGCTCCGCAACAGGTCATCCCCACCCTTCGTAACTTCATCCTCGCCGATGGGTTCCACGTCATCATCGACCTGGAAAAGTCTCACGGCTCGTTCATGCACGATGCCGCAACCGGCAAAGAAATCCTCGACTTCTACTCGTACTTCGCGTCGTTGCCGATCGGGCACAACCATCCGCGCCTCACGGAGGACGAGGACTTCCAGCGGGAGCTGCGCCTCGCGGCCATGGCGAACCCGGCCAACTCGGACGTCTACTCGACGACCTATGCGGGTTTCGTGCAAATTTTCGCGCAGATCGCCAAGCCTGAGGCCTTCAAGTACCTGTTCTTCGTGGCAGGCGGAGCCCTCGCCGTCGAAAACGCATTGAAGACCGCCTTCGACTGGAAGGTGCGCCGCAACCGTGCGGCGGGTCGCGGGGACCTGGGCACCAGGATCCTGCACTTCCGCGAGGCGTTCCATGGTCGCTCCGGCTACACCATGTCCCTCACGAACACCGACCCCGTGAAGACCGAGGCCTACCCGAAGTTCGACTGGCCCCGCGTGATCAATCCCAAGCTCGAGTTCCCCGTCACGCCCACGGGTCTCGCACGGGTGATCGAGGTCGAAAACCAGTCGGTGCGCGAGATCGAGGCTGCGTTCCGAAAGCACCCGCACGACATCGCGGCCATCATCATCGAGCCCATCCAGGGCGAAGGTGGCGACAACCACTTCCGCGGGGCGTTCCTTCGCAAGCTGCGTGAGCTCGCCGACCAGAACGAAGCCCTGCTCATCTTCGACGAAGTGCAGACCGGCCTCGGCATCACCGGCAAGCTCTGGGCGTTCGAGCACTTCGACGTGACCCCAGACATCGTCGCCTTCGGCAAGAAGACCCAGGTCTGCGGCATCATGGTCACCGACCGGATCGACAACGTCCCCGACAACGTCTTCCACACGCCGAGCCGCATCAACTCCACCTGGGGCGGCAACCTCGTGGACATGGTCCGTGGCGCGAAGTACCTCGAGATCATCCGGGACGAAGACCTGGTGGCAAACGCCGCCGCGCGTGGCGAAGAGCTGCTCGACGGGTTGCAGAGACTTGGCACGTCCTACCCGGCGATCACGAACGTCCGCGGGCGCGGGCTCTTCACCGCTTTCACGCTGCCCACGTCGAAGGACCGGGATGCCGTGCGCCAGGCCTGCTGGGATCTCGGGCTCGCTTGCCTGTCCTCGGGCCCGACGTCGATTCGGTTCCGTCCTTGCCTCACCGTCTCGTCCTCTGAAATCTCGAAGGCCCTGCGCATCCTCGACAAGGCCCTCGGACTGCACCTGCCGAAGGTCGCCCACACGGGCGGAGCCGACGCGCTCCAGCACGAAGCCGGATTCTGACCCCGCAGCCGGGTCTCTTCCCCCCTTCCTCGCGCCGGCTTGGTACAGTGGCGCCTCATGAATCGGATCCATGCCCAGCACCTCGTGCTGCTCGCCGCCACGGTCGCGTGCGGCGGCGCCCCCTCTTCCGCCACGTCCACCCCGACCGCCTCCTCCGAGCCCGCTGCCGCATCCACCGAGTCGTGGGGACGTGAGGAGCCAACCGAGCAGCAGAGCAAACCCGCACCATGCTTCGCCCGCTGCGCCGAGCTGATCCAGAAGGCAGACGACCTCTTCCGTCAGGCCGGCACCGAGAAGGATGCGTCCCGGCGCCCCCAAGCGCACGCGAAGGCCGGCGAAGCCTACGTCGGTGCCTGGCGCGGCTGCAGCCTCGAG
The DNA here is from genome assembly GCA_964488865.1 of uncultured Polyangiaceae bacterium. Lineage (GTDB taxonomy): Bacteria > Myxococcota_A > Polyangia > Polyangiales > Polyangiaceae > MWCO01. The sequence goes on from CAZAWR010000052.1 coordinate 64,074, forward strand.
ACCCCCGGCGGGGAGGATCTCACGTGCGAAGGGGCTCCTCGCGTCGTCCCACGCATGCTGGAGGCGTTCCGGGAGAGCGACCGACCGCACCGCTTGATCTTCGCGACCCTGGTGGCTCGAGACCGTCGATGGCGCACGGAGAGCGTTCCGAGCGACGAAGATCTCACGGAGGCCACGCTACGCGCCGAAAGCGCGCACGCGAACAAGCCCGACGCACCCGACGCCCGCGACATGATTCGCATGGCTTCCTACGCGCGGGTCGCTCTCGGAGACACGTCCCCCGCCACCAAGGACATGTCCCTGTTCGCTCAGGGCGCGAGCAAGGCCGAGAAGGAGGAGCACACGGGCATGCGCATCGCGCTCGCGAACAAGCTCAACGACACGGCCGACCACGCCACGGCGCAGCGCATGCTGGGGACGACGCCCCCTGACCCTTCCAGCAGGCTCTTGCCCGTCTGGCACGCGGAGATCGGGCGCGCGTCGGCGGGGCAGAAGCGGGACGCCGCGGCCTCGCAGTCCTTTCGCAAGGTCGTCGACGCATGGCAGGCGATTCCCCCAGCGGACTTGCGCCAGCGCCTCGGTAGCGCCGAGCCCTGGCCGATGCTCGACCGCGAACGCATGGTCGAGGCGGTCGGCGCAGCCCACTTCTTCTTCGCCGAACAAGCACGCGCCAAGGCCGACGGCATGCCCTTGCCGAAGTACAAGGGGCCCGGCACCGTGACGGGCGTCACCGAGTTCGTCAACACGAGCATCGGTCCTTACGTGCGTGATCGCCAGGCGCGTCTCCTCGAGGCTGACGATGCCTACCGAAAGGTATCGGAGGTCCGTCCGGTGGCCCCCGCACGCTGGGTCGTCGCTTCCGCATCCCGGGTCGGCCAGATGTGGGCTGGCTTCGCGCGTGACGTTGCGGACTCGCCAGCGCCCGCACCGGTGGCACAGGACGCCGACGTGGAGGAGGGATACCGTCGGACGCTGCGCGACTCGATGGTACCCGTGGTGGACAAGGCTCGCAGGGCGTTCGCGGTCTGCAAGGACGCGGCGGACCGGTCACGTGTCGACGACGACTTCAGCCGAGCGTGTTCGCGTTGGTTGGCGGAGAACCCCGAGCGCTAGACCCAAATCAAGCGCTCCGCGCTGCTTTGGGTCTAGGTTTTTCTAAGGGG
>CAZAWR010000053.1:0-63185 GCA_964488865.1 uncultured Polyangiaceae bacterium
TGCCACCTCGAGCAGCGTTGTTCCGGGATGCGATCCCGGGCGGTGCCACCTCGAGCAGCGTTGTTCCGGGATGCGATCCCGGGCGGTGCCACCTCGAGGAGCCACGGGTCGCAAAGGACGATCAGGTCATTCCCTATTCTCAGTTGACTGCGCCTTCGGCTTCGTCGTCCTCCGTGGACTCCAGCCAGCAGAGCTGGCCTCCGTCCACTCCGGATCGCCTTCCGTGTTCTCAGCTCCTAGTTGATGTCCGTCATCCGCCCATCGTCGTAACCGCTCCTCAACCGGGTACGGATTTCGGAAACGCAGCACGACCTTCCTGTGCTACCGAAAGCAGAATGAAGTACGACGGAAGCCTCGAGGGGGAAGGCGGAAGCGTCACCCCGCTCTCGCGTGTGTTTCTCGATCGTCGAAGCGTGCGCAAGTACGCGAAGGGCGAGGCGACCCACGAGCAGGTCGCGTATGTCGAGCTTTGCGCACGAGCCTTTGCGACGCAGGCCGGGTTCACGGCGCCCCGCCTTCAGGTCGTGGGTGCCGGACCCGAATTCGAAGCCGTCGTTCGTGCGGCCACGTCGGGGCTCGTGGGCAAGGTGAACCCCTGGCTGTCCTTCACCCAGGCCCGTCACATCATCCTTTGCGGTGCGGTCTACCGCGACGGTGACGATCGCAGCAAGGTGGAGCGGGCGATCAAGGAGGCGGCGATGGTGATGCAGGTAGCGATCCTTGCCGCCGCCGAGCAGGGGTTGGCGACGTGCTGGATGGCCGGCATCAACCACGAACGGGTGGAGATGTCGTATGCGATGCCCGACGGGGCGAAGCTCATTGCGATCTCGACGCTGGGCCTGCCGCCCGCGCGGATGGGGCTTTCGTGGGACACCGTGTCGTACCACCTGGTGTCGAAGCGGCGACGGCCACTCGACGCATTGTGGATGCGAGAGCGTTGGGAGGAGAAGGCATGAGCGGTCTGGTGTCTGGGTTGGTCTCGGGGGTTTCGCCGCATGAGCAACCTGCGCAGGGCCAGCGGAGGGAAGTCACCGACGCAGAGCTCGCCGCGTTGTTGGCCGGTGCGAGGGTGGCGCCTTCCGCGGACAACGCGCAGACCTGGCGCTTCGTGACGGTCCGGTCCGAGGCGACCCTCGCGGAGCTTGGCCGCCATGTCCCGCCTTCTCTCGCGCAGAGTGTCGCGGATGCATCGGTCGTGATCGTGGTTTGCGGTGTGTCCTGGATGATCACGCGTACGCGCCGGGAGCAGCCGTTCGTGATGCTCGACGTGCCCATTGCCACGACGCACATGCTCCTGCGAGCGACGGAGATGGGGCTACCGTGTGCGTGGACACTCGATTGCGACGAGAGCGCTGTGCGAGCCGCGCTGGGCATCCCGGTGGAGGTGAGGGTGATCGCGATCGTGGCGGTGGGTTGAGTCCTCAGAACAGAGGGACGGTGGTTTCGGGTGGCGGGAGCGCGGGCAGGGTGGCGGCGTCGTGCTCCATCGACGGCACTTCGGGAACGTCCCCATCCGGCGAGAGCGCCCCGTCCACGCCTGCGTCCGCGACGACCCGCTCGGTCGGTTCCGTGCCGCGCAGGAAGAACTCCTGCAGCGTTTCTTCCTGGTCTTCGAGGGGCAGCAGGCCTGTCGTCGGATCGATCGAGACGACGGCGACCTCGGCGGGGCGAGGGAAGTCCGTGGGCGGCTTGCCCGCGTGGGCTCCCTTCATGAAGGAGACCCAGGCGGGGAGGGCCGCGGTGGCCCCTGCTTCTCGCCTTCCCAGGGGCCTCGCGTCGTCGTAGCCCGTCCACACGGCCACGGCGATGTCCGTGGAGTACCCCACGAACCAGGCGTCCTTGGACTCGTTGCTGGTGCCCGTCTTGCCTGCGACGGGGCGGTTGAGGCTTCGGGCCATCTGACCGGTTCCGCGGTCGACGACGGAGGTGAGCATGCTGGTGATGAGGAAGGCCTCGCTTTCTTCCATGACGCGTCGGGAAGGGGGTGAGGCGGGCAAGGCGACATCGTTGCCGCTTGGGTCCTGGATGCGCGTGATGAGCTTGGGGTGCTCGAGCATCCCGCCGGAAGCGAAGGAAGCGTAGACGTTGGCCATCTCGATGGGTTTGGCTTCATAGGCACCGAGGGGCAGGGACAGGTCGGGCTCCATGGGGGTGGTGATGCCGAGCGTTCGCGCCCAGGACACCACGTTGGCGGGACCGACCTCTCGTGCCACGTGGACCGCAGCGACGTTCACGGACTTCGCGAGCGCCTCGCGCAACCGCACGGATTCGGCGGATGCCGCGTCGGATTCGTCCGTGGCTCGGATCCCGCGCACGGACCCCGGGCGGATGTCCACCAGGGTGGCGGGGGTGAACCGTCGCGTGTGCAGGGCATACGAGTAGACGATGGGTTTGAAGGTGGAGGCGGGTTGCCTTCGGGCCTGGGTGGCGCGGTCCAGCCCTCCGGGTACGGCCTCGTAGTTGCCCACCAGTGCGAGGACCTCCCGGGTTCGCACGTCGAGCGCCACGAGGGCCGATTGCGGGCCGAGCTCGAGGCGGAGGGGGACGGGTGGCGACGCCTCGTCGCCCTTGGATTCGTGTTCCTTGGCTAGCAAGCTCACGCGTACCAGGGTGCCTTTCGGGGCGAAGTGGCTCGCAGCCAGCTTCTTCGGGTTGTACCTGGGGTGATCGTCGAGGCGCACCATGCCGCGCACGGTACCCACGCGTACGTAGATCAAGCCGAGCTCGTCGTCCCCGTCCGTGACCTCGCCCACGAGGACCTTGTGGTCTTCGAAGCGCGGTGTCCCCTCGAAAGGTGCGCCCCGCGAGCCCTTCTTCGGTGGCTTCTTTGGGGGAGCCAGCGGACCGCGCATGCCTTGTCGCTCGTCGTAGCTCTCGAGGTTGCTTCGCACGGAGCGTCGCGCTTGCTCCTGCATCTTTGGGTCGATCGTGGTGGTTACGGTGTAGCCGCCGAGGACTGCGCCTGGGCCGGCCACTTCTTGGAGTGTGCGCTTGACGATCTCGACCACCTCGGGAGCGAGCTCGGCGCTGGCGCTTTGCGCGGTCGCGAGGGCGATGGGCTCCTGGAGCGCGGTTTCCTTTTGCTCGGGCGCGATGAACCCTTTCGCCTGCATCTGTCCGAGCACGAACTGTCGCCTCTGGTCGGCCTTGGAGGGGTGCTTGCGGGGAGAGAAGATCTCCGGTCCGGCGACCAACCCGGCCAGCATCGCGGCCTGGGACAGGGAGATGGTCCGTGCCGAACGGCCGAAGTAGTAGCGCGCTGCTTCCTCGATCCCGTACCGGCCATGCCCGAAGTAGATGTGGTTCAGGTACAGCTCCAGGATCTGGTCCTTCGTCAGCTCCTGCTCGATCCGCCTCGCCAGGATGACCTCGCGGATCTTGCGACGATACGTCCGCTCGGGGTCGAGCAGGATGTTCTTGACCACCTGCTGGGTGATCGTGCTGGCCCCTTGTCGCGTTCGCCCCGAGCGCAGGTTGATCAGCATGGCGCGCAGCATGCCCAGGTAGTTGAGCCCTTCGTGCTCGTAGAAGTGCGCGTCCTCGGCCGCGAGGATGGCGAGCTTCACGTGGGGCGGCAACGACTCGATGGGCACCACCGTGCGTCGTTCGGTGAACAGCTCGGCGAGCAGGGTTCCGTCGCGAGCGAGCACGCGGGTGACCTGGGGCGAGCGGTACCTGCCCCCCTTGATTTCCTCCGTGCTCGGCAGGTCCGCTTCGTAATGTCGCACGGCGAAGAAGATGCCGACGGAGCCGAGGGCCAGGAGCAGGAGCATGGCGACGAAGGCCCGCTTGGCCCAGCGCCACAGCAAGGGGCCGACCGCGACTCGGGTGGGGCGGACGGGTGGACCGGGTTGTTTGCGATCGGGGGTCGACATGGGCTCGCCAGAGCTAGCATCCGTGAGCGAATTGGCCAACGCCCGGGGGACCGGGGGTATTTCCGGGGAGGGTTGCGAACCATCCTTTGGCGGAGGCGCGCCCGGTTCACCCGTTCCGGTCCGTTGGCTCCTCGTCAGCGCAATTCTGTCTAGAATCCCTCACCGCTGCCCCAAGATCTCCACCATCGACAGCAGCTTGTTCACCTCGTCGGCGCTCATGGCCACCTCCGCCTTCACGTGCTTTCCCTCGGATCGGAAGACGACGGACCGAAAGAACCGCACGCGCAGGAACGACACCTTCAGCGTGGTCGCCCGGTCCACCGATCGGGTCAGCGCCTCCGCATCTATCTTCGCCTGCTCTTCGGTCGTGCTCTGGGCGTCTGCGTGCACGACGGCGCCCCCGTCGGGTCGAAGCAGCACGCGGACCTTTGCGTGGCCCAGGGTCGGTGGGATCGGAGGGGCTCCGTGGGCACGCAGGGACACCGACGGCTCGTCGATGTGTGCCAGTACGGCTTCTTCCCCTTCGGGAACCGGCAGGACGAGCGGCCCGGCAAAGGCGTCGACCTGGTCCGCGTGGTCTCCTTGCAACACCACGAGCAAGTCGGGGTCCGCCATCACGAGGACACGCTCATGGGAACGAACGTGCACCCTCGCCGCCGGCGTCTTCGTCCCGCTTAGCCATTCCCCCGCGGGCTCGCTCTTTTCGATGGCGGTGTCGATGGCCGCCTTCATTCGTTCCGGTGTCACGGTGTAGCGCACCACCACCACGGCTTTGTCGTCGCGTGTGATCCCGGTCGATGCCACGAATATCGTCGAGGCGTCCTTCAGGGGATCGAGGCCGGTGCCTTCGAACACCGAGGCCAGTTGCGGGAGGCGCGCCAGGCGCAAGCCGATGGGGTGATCGCCCAGCCCTTCCATGCGTACGAGGGTTCCGATCTTCGCCTGCGCCACGGTGCGGGCAAGCTCGGTCGCGTCCTTCGGCGGTGGTGGGGGCGTCTCGACGGTGGCGGGCGTTTCCAGCGGGGGAGGCGCTCCTCCGCAGGCGGCGCTCAGGAGCACCGACAGCCCGAGGACGAGTCCTCGCGCGATGACGCTCGGGCGCCAACGGACCACGATCATGGCGCCTCCTGCTGGCACGAAGCGAGCGCCTGGTCCGACAGCACCACGGGGTTGTAGCCCGGCTTCACCCAGATCGTCGCGCATACCACGTACATGGCCGGCCTCCTTGGGACGAGGCATAGCGTCTGGCGCGGGTGGGTGCCAGCGCCTTGTCCCTCCGGGCACGATCCGGTCTATCCTGACGTTGTCATGCATCCCGGTCCGCAATCCCATGCGCGATGCCCCAAGTGCCAGGCGCCCCTCGGCCACGCTGGCGGCCGGTGCCCATTCTGTGGTGCCGACGTGGCCGCCCCACCGCAAGGAGTACCCGTCGAAGCACCCCTGCCTGGAGCGCAATTGCATGCAGCCGCCTCTCCCGGTCTGCGGCCTTTGCGTCCGCGTCCCGCTCCCCAGAAGCCGAAGTCCTTCGTGGCTCGCGTTGGGGTCGGGCCGTTCGCTGGGGCGGCCGTCCTGCTCTTCGCGCTGCTCGCCGCCGCGGCGTTCTTCCTGCTGCGCGCCAGGCCCCAACCCGAGGTCGTGGAAGCGCCCCCCGTTGTGTCCGCCACCCCGGCCCCGCCACCTCTCAACATCCACGGCATCGTCCTGCCCGACGGTCCCCACCTCGACCCCACCGATGTACTGCACATGACGCGGGTGATTGCTGCCGAGGGGGACGCCCGCGCCGACGCCCGCCTGCTCGGGATCGTGATTCGAGGCGCGTCCATGGGCAAGGTCAACCTCGACGAGAAGGAAGCCTCCGTCACGTACCAGTACCTCGTGGTTCGTCGGGACTTGCGCGCGGAGAAGGCCGACGAGCGCAAGGGGGAGCGCGTGGAGTTGACGCTACGCCGCGAGGCGCCCCCCGTGACGAGGACGGAGCAGGACCCTGCCACCAACACGGTTCCCGAACCTTTGTGCGTGTGGGATGCAGCCTGGCAAGCGGCCGTCGCTTCCGGGTTGGCTCCGAACGAGACCATCGACGTCATCTACGCCTTGGAACCTCAAGGGAAGCATGGCGTGTGGTCCTTCACGCTGCGGCGGCAACCCGAAACCGGTCGCGTGATCGACGGGCGCACCTGTGCCATCAAGGCATCGCGGCAGCAGGACGAGACGGAGCCGGCCGCGGAGTAGGACAGAGCTTTCACCCGCCGCATGCCTCGGTGCAGTGTGCGTCCAGACAACCTAGGAGCCGGAGCAGGGTCTCGTGCCCGCTTGCGTAGAAGTCGATACACGTCTCGATGCAAGATTCCGTTTCGCACCCGTTCGCGCAGTGGACAACGAGCAGGCAACCAGGCTCGTTCGCGCAACCGCTACACTCGTTCGCGCAGCGCTCGTTCATGCAGTCGTTGCAGGATGGAATTCCGAGCTTGAATCCGCAGCCATCGTCGATCAGGGCGGCGCTTCCTGTACCCGACGAGTTCGCGTGGGCGAGCGCTACTTCGCAAGGGCCTTCGAACATCGTGTGTCCCCAGTAGCTTGCTTCGAGACAGCAACTGCCCGAGCAGCCCCCTGTGCTCTCGTGCGCACTGAGGCACGCATCGAGGCTGCTGGAGGGTTCGCACTCCACCGACGAGTCGTAGTCACTGTAGCCGTCGGCGCAGAAGTAATCGCTGCCGGACTGGTAGACGCAAACCCTCTGCCCCGACTCGGAGCCTTCCGTCTCGTAGCCGAGACTGTTCCCGTCTCCGTCGCCGACCCCGCCTCCGGAGTCGGGGAGCAGGGCATCGAGGGTGCAGCCGCTCAGCAGTAGGAACAACACAACGCAAGGGTGAGTCGCTTTCATCTCCAACCTCCTCGAATGTGAGTCAGCAGGGCCGGTTGCTGGGTTCGTATGTCCATTCGGACAGCCAGCGGATCGGTTGCGTGAAATCGACATGGGGGTGGCAAAAACTCGCGACCGTTGCAGCCGCCGAGGCGTGCTGGTAGCAGGCTGGCTTCCGACCATCGAGGAGGGTAGACATGGCGACCAATCAAGAAGCCCGCGGCAAGTTCACCTGGTACGACCTGATGACCACGGACATCGAGTCGGCCACCAAGTTCTACACGGCTCTGATTGGCTGGGGGTTGGAACCCTGGACGGGCAGTGGCGAGATGCCCTACACGATGTGGAAAGGGCCGAAGGGCCCGCTCGGCGGTGTGATGCCCCTGCCCGACGACGCCAAGAAGATGGGTGCCCCTCCCAACTGGATCGCGTACGTGTTCGTCCCCGACCTCGACGCCACCTGCGCGAAGGTGACCGAGCTCGGCGGACAGGTGGTGGTGCCCCCCACGGAGATCCCGAACGTGGGCAGCTTCGCCATCCTGCAGGATCCGCAAGGCGCCGTGTTCGCGGGGCTCTCGTCGCCGGAAGACATGTCCGGGCCCGATGAGCCACCCCAGGTCGGGCAAGTGTCATGGCACGAGCTGATGACCAACGACTACGAAGCTGCGTTCGCTTTCTATTCCACGCTCTTCGGCTGGGAGAAGGGCGAGGCGATGGACATGGGCCCCGAGATGGGCGGCATGTACCAGATGTTCGGGCGCAAGGGAGCTCCCCTCGGCGGGATGTTCAACAGGCCCGCGCAGATGCCGGCTCCACCCATGTGGATCTATTACATCCGTGTCGACGACGTCGAAGCGTCCATCGAGAAGGCCAAGTCCCTCGGAGCCTGCCTCGTGAACGGCCCGGAGGAGGTTCCCGGGGGCGACAAGGTCGCCCAGCTCACGGACCCTCAGGGCGCGTTGTTCGCGCTTCATTCGATTCAGCAAGGCTGACGGCGCAACGGGACCCCGCCCGGTCGCGGACACCCTCGTCCCTTGACGACGCCCGTGTCGTCCACACGTCTTGGATTTCGACCATGAACCTCACTCCGCAAGCGCAGCATCTGGTGGCTCGAGCACGGGCCCTTGCGCAGGAATCGTGCTCGTGGCGATGCAACGTGGTTCACTTGCTCTGGGCCCTCATGGAGCATGAACCGGGGGAAGAAGCCAGGAGACTGCGGTCATCATGCAAGCATGCCATGGGGAGCCTCGTGCGGCGGCCCGAGGAACTGCCGCCGCTCGACGAGGCAGTCGTGGAAATGCTCGCCGCGGACAGCGTACCGACGGACCCAACCGCTCTGATGGATCTGGTCTGCCACAGCACACTGCCTTCCCACGTCCGCGACAGCCTCGTAGCGTGGCAGTCGTCGAAGGAGCCGCGGGAGTCGGGGCCGACGGAACCGGAAGAGACCGTCGAACCCAACGTGCCTTGGATTCGTCTCGAATATTCGAAAGGCAGGACGATCCTCGTTCTGGACCTCGTTCGCGACGGTACGACAGTCCATGCGCGGAAGATGGAAGTGGGCGCAAGGCGGCGTGCTCTTCAAGGTGAAATCACGGTGGAGACCACCACCCTGAAGTCGGAGAAGAACGCGGAGCGTAGCTTGCAGCGGCGGATCGACACGGCGCTCGAGCGCGGCTACGCCAGGGTCGAGTCTGTCCTGCTTCCGCTCCCATCGGCTTCCAGCGGGGAGTTGCGGCGCCAGGAGCAAGAACGCCTTCGAGCGGAGCGCCAGCGGCGCATGGAACGCTTCGAGGACGATGTCCTTCGATTCTTCCGGGCATGGGCTGCGCTCGGTCACGATCCCGAGCGGACGTTCTACCAGGAGGCGCAGGTCCTCTTCCAGGCGGGCAAGGCGTCACGGGGAGTCTGGAACGACCTTGCAACGTCGTGCGTCGCACTGGCCGCGGATCTCTTCGGTGTTCGTTTCCTCCATCGAACCGAGATCGACGAGGAACATGGGACGATCGGCGACGTGGCAAGGCACCGGTTCGCCGACTTCTACGTAAGCCCCTCGAACGTTGCTCGCTTGGCAGTCGAAAAGATCCGGCTCGGAGACGGTCGCGTCGACGGGTATTTTCCAGAGTGGCGAGCGAGCATCGAGCCGCTTACCGAGCCGGAAGACGAGGTCTCCCGCGCAAGAAAGCGCTTCAGGGACACTCTTGGATGAGGCCCTGCGGAACCGTCCTCATCATCCCGCGGTCACGCGGCGGATCTCCTCGATCGTCGTGACCCCCGCCGTGACCTTGTCGAACCCCGCCCTTCGCAACGACGGCACCCGCCGGTTTCGCAGCAGCTCGCGGTACTCCGCCGCCGTCGACTTGGTCTTGATGAGAGCACGCATCTCGTCGTCGATCTCGAGGACTTGGTAGATGCCCGTGCGTCCGAGGTAGCCCGTGTGATGGCAGCTCGGACAGCCGCGAGGCTTCACGACCTCGGCGCCTTCGGTGAGCAGGATCTCGTCGCCGTCCCAGAAGTCGGACTCGAGGGGCACCTGGTCGAGGCAGTGGGGGCACACCACACGGACGAGTCGCTGTGCGATCACGCCGGACAGCGCGTTGGCGATGATCCAGGGCTCGATGCCGAGGTCGACCAGCCGAACGATCGTCTCGACCGCGTCCGACGTGTGGAGCGTGGACATGACCAGGTGGCCTGTGAGTGCGGCTTGCAGCGCGATGCCTGAGGTTTCGGCGTCGCGGATTTCGCCTACGAGGATGACGTCGGGGTCTTGTCGCAAGGCAGCGCGCAGCCCGGCGGCGAAGGTGAAGCCCTGCCGCACGTTGGTTTGACCCTGTGTGATCGTGTAGAGCTCGACCTCGATCGGGTCCTCGAGGGTCAGCACGTTGACCTTTGCGGTGTCGATGAGCTGCAGGAGTGCGTACAGGGTCGAGGTTTTCCCCGAGCCCGTGGGCCCGCAGGTGACGAGGAACCCCTGAGGCTGCTGCACGAGGTGGCGTGTGCGCTGCTGCGTCTCGGGGGACATGCCCAGGCGATCGAAGGCGATCAGGCTCTGGCCCAGCAGCAGGCGGAGCACCACCTTCTCGCCTTGCGTGCAAGGAAACGTTGCCGCGCGCAGGTGCACCAGGAAGGGCAGCCCGGTCTCGAGCTTGAACTGTCCGTCTTGCGGCAAACGTCGCTCCGAGATGTCCATGCGGGAGAGCACCTTGATGCGCGACACCACCTGCGGCGCCACGTCGAGCCCGATGCTCGGTTGTTCCACCAGGTAGCCGTCGATGCGAAAGCGCACGCGCACGCGGTCCCACTTGGGCTCGATGTGGATGTCGCTTGCGCCCATCGTGACGGCGCGACCGACGACCTCGTCGAGAATGGCGACGGCGTCGCCCTCGACGAAGGGGTTGGGATCAGGTTGGGGGGAGTCGTCTTCCATGGCGGCCTTTCGCGCCGTTGATCCAGGGGCGCACGTCGAAGGGAATCATGCCGGCGCGACGGGCCGCTTCGAGCCCGAGGTCGGCGTCCTCGAAGACCTGGCAGTCTTTCGGGTCCGCCCTCATCCTGCGCGCGCACTCGAGGAAGGTATCTGGCTCGGGTTTGTGCCGCGCCACGTCCTGGCTCGAGACGAGGATGTCGAAGTAGGGGCGAAGGCCCACGGCGTCGATCGTCGTCCAGGCCACCTCGCGAGTTGCGCCCGTGCCCAGGGCCATCGGGAGCTTTCCGAAGCAGTCCTTCACGACCTGCACGACGGGGTGGATGGGCTGGACGCGGGGGATCAAACGCATGAAGCCGGCCTCCTTGTCGGCGGTCACGGCGACCGGATCGATCGCGAGGTGGTGATCGCGCGCGATCGTCTCGAGGATCTGGCGGGCGGGCATTCCCGCCATCGCGAAGAACACCGTCTCGTCGAAGGGAAAGCCGTGACGTCGAGAGGCATCCATCCAGGCGATGAAGTGCAGGGGCATGGTGTCGGCGAGGGTGCCGTCGATGTCGAACACGAGGGCTCGGGCTGCGGGGTCGAGCATGGTCGCGGGAACGGTAGCACTCTGCCGACGGGCGGTGGGCGATGTCGCTAGGGTGCGTTGCGAGATCGTGATGTCCATGCCAACATGGCGCGATGCGTGGCTGCCTGTTGTCGAGGGCACGGTGCCTTCCCCTGGGTTTTTGCGCCGTTGCCGCTTGCACGGGTCACGCCACGACAGGCCACGACGACCCTCGGCGAGGTCCGATGCCAGCATCCGAGGCCGCGTCCCCAGAGCGTCCGTACACACCCTTGTCGTCAAGGTGGCAGCCCACCAGCGACCTGCCGCTGCCGGTGGAGTCCCACTCGGCCGTCCAGCTCGCCACGGGCAAGGTGCTCATCGCCGGGGGGGACGTCTTCGGGGCAGGGCTCTGGGCAGAGTACGACCCGCAAACCGGGCGGTTCGCTTCCGGCTCCTTGCTTCGGCTCCGGTCGCGTCCCAGCGTCACGTTGCTGAAGGACGGGCGCGTGCTGGTTGCGGGGGGCCGCGACGGCGACGAGGCCGATGCCTCCGCGGAAGTCTTCGACCCGAGCACCGGGGAGTGGAGCGCCACCGGCTCCATGAACGAGGCGCGCTGGAAACACACCGCCACGCTCCTTACGTCCGGCGAGGTGCTGGTCGTGGGCGGGGCGGGCACCGGGTCCGTACTTCGGTCGGCAGAGCTCTACGATCCCACCTCAGGCTCTTTCGCCGTGCGCGAAGAGCTCGATACCCCGCGGGCCGACCACACGGCGACGAGGCTTCCTTCGGGGGACGTGCTCGTCACCGGAGGCCTGCACGAGTCCGCGCATTCGCTGGTGTATCGCACTTCCTCGCGCACGTTCGAGCCCGCCGCCCCGATGTCTCGGCCGCGCAAGAACCACTCCGCCACGCTCTTGCTCGACGGACGTGTGCTCGTGGCCGGCGGCAAAGCCGGGCTGGACGAGGCGGACGGAGCGGAGGTCTACGACCCGTCGATGGACACGTTTACGTTGGCGGGCAAGATGTCCGTGCGGCGGTCGAGCCACCGAGCGACGGGGCTGCCGAGCGGGCGGGTCTTGATCACGGGGGGGGAGAGTGGTGGTGTGCCGGTCGCGAGTGTCGAGCTGTTCGACCCGTTCACGAGTAAGTTCGAGGCGGCCGAATCGCTGACGACCGCGCGGGCCTCGCATGCGGCGCTGTTGCTTCAAACCGGCAAGGTGCTCGTGACGGGGGGAAGGACGCTCGAGGGCGTGTCGTTCACGGCCGAGCAGTTCGATCCCGACGTGTTCGAGGGGTTCTCCCTGGGGGCCATGTTCACCCCCCGACTCGCGCCTGCCGCGGCGTTGTTGCCGTCGGGAGAGGTGTTGGTTGCCGCTGGCTCCGAGCAAGTGTCCGCGGAGCTTTGCCATGCAACGCGGGGATGCCGAACGGTGGATCCGCCGTCGCACGACCTGGTCTTCCCGGAGGTGGTGAGCCTTCCTTCGGGCGACGTGGTGATCGTTGGCGGTCAGAGCGCTGCCGATAACTCCGTGAGCCGGGCGGTGGAGGTGTATCGCGTCGAGACTGGTACCTTCGAGTCTCCGGCCGAGCTGCCGGTTCCGCTCACAGGCCACGCAACGTCGCTCTTGCCGGGAGAGAAGGTGTTGATCGCGGGGGGCCATGACGGCGTGAGCGTGCAGAGCTCGGCCTATGTCTTCGACCCCGCCGAGGGGACGATCGAGTCCACCGGGCCGATGCTCTCACCGCGGTTTGCGTGCACCGCCACGCGCCTCGACGGCGGTCGGGTGGTGTTTGCGGGCGGGCTCGACGACGGGCTCGGGGTCATGGTGTCCGTGGAGGTATACGACCCGGAGTCCGAGGGATTCGAGAGCGGGGGAGGGCTAGCGACGCCTCGGTGCTATCACTCGGCTACGCCTGTGGAGGGTGGAGTCTTGTTTGTGGGCGGGTTCGACGAGAGCGGCCCCCTGTCCACCATAGAGCGGTACGACGCCGCGGCGAAGACCTCCAAGGTGCTTGGGAGCCTGAAGCACGGGCGTGGGCATCACACGGCCACGCCGCTTCCGTCCGGCAAGGTGCTTGTGGCGGGCGGTTCCAAGGTGCGCGACTTCGAGACTCTCGCGGACTACGCGAACTGGGTCTCCGAGGCCGAGCTCGTCGATCCCGACACAGGCGCCTCCGAGCTCGTGGGGAGCTTCCGATGGCCGCGCCTGTTTCACAGGGCCGTCGCGCTCACGGACGGACGCGTCATGGTTCTCGGGGGACGGACGGACGCGTGGTGGTGGCGCCCGCTCGAGATCTTCGACTTCGCTTCGAGAACGTTCACAAGCCCCGTCGACTACCTCGCAGAGATCCCCGTCGAGCCTTCCGTGCAGCTCTTGCCTGACGGGGACATCCTCGTGGCAGGGGGCGTTCCCCCTACTACCGAAGCTCGCGTCGTCAACCCGCGCGAGCACTCCTCCGTCGTCTGCGGCTCCCTGAGCCAGCCCGGCGGACGGCAGAAGACCACTTTGCTGGACGACAGCCACGTGCTCCTGGCGGGGGGCACCAGGGACAACGTCGCTGTCGCCACGGCAGACCTCTACGACATAGCGCAACGCACCTTCTCCCCCGTAGGGTCGATGGCGTCAGCGAGAAGAGGTCATGCCCTGACGCGATTGCCGTCGGGTGCCGTCCTCGTCACCGGGGGCATCGACGACGGGTACCGGACACTGGCTTCCGCCGAACTCTACGACCCTGCGTCGCGGCAGTTCGCGACCGTGGGCGACATGCTCCATCCGAGGCACGGCCACGCAACGGTGCTGCTGCCCTCGGGACAGGTGCTTGTCGTCGGGGGCCTCGACGGCGCCACGGCCGTGACCGCCACGGAGGTGTTCGACCCGTCGACGGGCGCGTTCCAACCGTTCGAGGTTGCCACGCCGGGGGGAAGCGTGCTCGCGGTCCCCCTGCCCACCGGGGACCCGTTGGTCGCCGGCAATGCCACCGCTTTCCGCCTCGACCTCGACTCCTCGTCCCTTCACTTCTTCGCTGACACCCCCGTCCACCCCGTCGCCTTGTTACCCAGAATCGGTGGCGAGGTGCTCGTCTGCGGCGGTGACCGCTGCGCGCGGCTCGACGCGTCGGTGTCGTGGCCTAGTGTGCCTACCCCCATGCTCAGCTTCGCCTCCTGGTTGGTGGACCTGCCCTCCACTGACCTGTTCGTGGCAGGCGGCTCCGTGGGTGTGGAAGGCCAACCGGGCGAACCCTCCGCCTTCCAGCTTCGTCGCTCCGACGGCGCTCGGCTTCCGGTCGTCCAGGATGTGACGGTCGAGGACGCCGAAACCCCTCGGATCACGATCCATGGCGCCCGATTCGCCACATCGCCCGCCTCCGACAGCGTGGCGATCGATGCCCCCCCGGCAGTCGTGTTCCGGTCGTCCGGCCACGGAACCGTCTCCTTCCCCGTGCATTCCTGGGCCGATGGACTCATCTCCGCGTCGTCCCCGGCCACGGTCTACCACGGCCCTGGTTGGCTTCACGTGATCGTGGAAGGGGTGCCCAGCGAGGGTCGTTTTCTCGTCCTTCCTCCCGCATCGTCCGGCACACGCTGCGAGGTCGCGGACCAGTGCGCGTCGGGGTACTGCGTGGAGGGCGTTTGCTGCGACGACGCGTGTGAAGGACCGTGCGTCACCTGTCTAGCCGCATATCAAGCCGAGGGGCGGGACGGTGTCTGCGGGTTCGTCGCGCAGGGTGAGGACCCGCGCGTCGGCTGCGAGGGGGCGTCGGCGGACACCTGCTGGCAGGACGGCACGTGCGACGGGCAAGGCGCGTGCGCGCTGTACGCCGACGGGACCCAATGCCGCAAGGATGGGCGGTGCGAGTCGGGAACGTGCTTGCGGTGCAATGACGCCAGGGATGCCGTGCTTGCGGGAGATTCGATCGTATCCTGTGCGCCCTTTGCGTGCCGGGACGGCGGTTGTCTGTCGTCGTGCCGGTCGCAGTTGGACTGTGCGCCTACGTATCGGTGTGGGGCGGACGGCCGGTGTTTGGCGCTTCGGCCTGCGGTGGCCCAGACGGACCCGGGCTCGTGTTCTGTCGGGTCGGCACCGCGACCGGGGCTATCGGGATGGTGGGGTGTGTGCTTGGCGCTCGCGTTGGTGCGGCGCAGGCTCGGGTTGGTCTTGTGAGGGAGGAGGGGTGTCATGCAATGCAAGGGTGTTTGGGTTTTGCCGCTGATCGTCGCGGCCTTCGGCTGTGGTTCGGAAGAGGATTCCCCGGCGGGCGGGGCCGACGCCGGGACGGATGGGACCGTCGATTCGGACGCGCCTGTTGAGGCAGCCCCGGAGGCATCGCCGGATGTCGCTCCGGATGTCGTCCCGGATGCGTTGCCGGACGTAACCGACGACGTTGCCGACGCCGATCCCATCGCGACGATCACGATCTTGCACACGGGGGACGAGAAGGGGACCCTGGAGGCCTCGGAGGTGGGGACCAAGTGGGTCGGGGGGGCGGCGAACGTCGTCGGCTGGTGGAAGGAGAAAGAGGGATACGCCCCCGACACGCACCTCGTGCTGAGCAGCGGCGAGAGTTGGCTCGGCTCTGCCTCCTCGACGTGGCTCAAGGGCAAGAACACGGTCGAGGTCATGAACGCCATGGGTTACCGCGCGGCCACGCTCGGGCCCCGGGACTATGACTTTGGGCGCGACATCCTCGAAGCGCGCATCGGCGAGGCCGAGTACGACTTCGTGTCCGCCAACACGCTGTACGCGGACACCGGCACCACGGCCGACTACGTGAAGCCGTACACGATCGTCTCCATCGACGGGATCCAGGTGGCGGTGATCGGGTTGATGCCGACGAATCACGACGTGAACCCCGCGGACGTGGCGGACTTGACGTTTGCCGAGTACGCGCCGACGGTGGACAAGTACGCGATCGAGGCGCGGTCGGAGGGGGCGGACGTGGTGGTCGTGTTGAGCTCGGTGGACCGGGTGCACATCCTGGGGTTGTTCGACGCCATGACGGCGCCCGTGGACGTGGTGTTCGCGGGGAGGTACGGCCAACCCCCGCCGGTATCGGTGCTGATGGGCGAGGTTCCCCTGGTATACAGTGCGGGATATTGGGCCGGATACCACCGGGTGCGTCTCGAGGTGGACCGGGCGACGCGGCAGGTGATGGGACGCGAGGTGGAGTGGGTGCCGGTGGAGTACGAGGCGGCTGCGGGCAACCCGGTGACGCCGGACGCTACGATCGATGCGTTGGTGCAGCAGTGGGAGGACGAGGCGGCGGAGGACCTGGGTCAGGAGATCGGGTACGCGGGGCAGGTCATCGACGGGTGGGCGCAGTACAACTGGGTGACGGACGCGTGGCTTTGGGCCTATCCGCATGCGGACATTGCGATCCAGAACTCGGGCGGCCTGAAGGTCCCGCTCGGACCCGGGATCCTCACCGTGGGGGACCTTGTCGAGTACATGCCGCACGAGAACTACGTCTACGAGGCAACGATGACGGGGGCCCAGGTGTCCGCCAATTTGCAGGCCATGGTCGGCTTCGCGGTCGCTCAGGGCGCCACGGTGGCGGTGGCTGGTCTTCGCTACGACCTGAGCGCGCCGGGGCTCGACATCCAATTGAGCGACGGCACGCCCCTCGATCTCGGAGCCACGTACACGGTGCTGGTCAACAGCTACATGTACGGAGGCGGGGCGGGCTTCTCCCACGATCCCGACCTCGAGATCGTGAAGACAGGCGCACACTACCGCGACCCTGTGATCGCGTGGACGGAGCAGCTCGGGACCTCGCCCACGGATCCGCTCGAGGCCCACATCGACCCGGTGCCTCGCAATCAATGAGATAGAAGCCGTCCACGTCGCGCCATGCGAAGGAGGTGGGGCGCGAGCCGATCCGGGTCCGTCGGGTGTCCGGTGGCGAGGCCTCGGCCACGCAACGCCTCCACCAGGTCTTTCGTCGCTGCATCGACCGGCGAAGGGATCGCCTTCCACAAGGGCGTGCCTGGCAACGGCGTGAACATGTGGGCGTGCACGCGCACGCCCCAGGCAGAGGTCAGGTGCTCGATGACGTCACGCGTGGCACGACGGTCCTTGTCGGTTTCGCCGGGCAGGCCGAAGATGAAGTCCACGCGCGGGGCGAACCCGGCCCGGACCATGTTCTCTACCGCCTCCACGCCTTGCTTGACGGTGTGCCCGCGGTGCAGGCGACGAAGCATGTCGTCGCTGCCGGACTGCAGGCCCACGGACAGGTTTCGGTTGTCGCAAAGATCGTGGACGATGCGCAGCATTTCGGGGGTGGCGGACTCGGGTCGCACTTCCGAGGGGAACGAGCCGAGAAAGACCTTTTCGAGGCCGCATCGTCGCGCCATCACGAGCAGGTCGCGCACGGCCTCGGGGTTGGGGGTGCGGCCGTCGCGGGAGCCGTAGGTGAAGGCGTCGGGGGCGACGAAGCGTGTGAAGCGGTGGCCGCTTTCGACGGAGGTTTTGAGGATGCGCTCGAGGGATGTGAGGGAGCGGTGGCGGGGGCGACGGCCGAACAGGGTGGGGGTTTGGCAGAAGGCGCAGCCGATGGGGCAGCCGCGGGTGAGCTCGACCTGGGCGAAGAGGCGGCCCGAAGCGGGCCAGGGGTCGTAGCGGTCGAGGTCGACGGCCGGTTGGGTCGGGAGCAATCCTTGGGGCGGCAGGTTGCCCGAGGTGACCTCGCGCACGAACCGTGCGAAAGCGTCGGCTGCCTCGCCGACGGCGACCCAGTGGAAGCCCATGGCCAAGGTGCCGGATGTGTCCCCGCTTGGGTGAGGTCCTCCCGCCACGAAGAGGGCGGCGGGGTGTGTGTCGCGGAGGGTTGCGAGCTCGGTTCTGACGGCGTCCGCGTGGGGGGTCATGAATGAGTAGGCGACGAGGGCTGCTGCGGGGATGTCGCTTGGTTGTTGGGCGAGGAGGACGGCGGGCGGGTCCGTGTCGAGTTCGCGTTCCAGGACGGCGAGCAGGGTGGCCACGGAGTTGCGATTGTGGCGGGTCAAGCGGAGGCACAGGGGGCGCGCGGACATGCGGGGCTGCAGTGTAGCCCGAGCCCGAGCCGGAGGAGAAACAGCAGAGGTCGCAGAGAGCACAGAAGGCAGAGGGTTGTTTGGTGTTCTTCGGCCCCGGGGGAGCCTCGTGGCCCGCCGAGGCCGATCAACCCGAGGCGACTCTCACCGCATCGGCGACTTCGCACGACGCGATCGTTTGTGCGCGCTCCAGGATCTCGACCACCTCGAGCCCCTCCGACCATCCGACGCGCGGAGGCGTCCTGGTGCGCACGCAACGGACGAACGCATCCACTTCGGTGCGCAGCGGCTGGGTGCGATCGAAGGCCAGCTCCTCGACTCCGTCGCCCCATCGCAGCGTGAGCTTCGGACCGCTCGTCACGTCGTCGAACACGATCGTGCCCAGGTCGCCGAGGACCTCCATGCGGCGAACCTTGCTGCGATGCGCGCGGGAGACCACGATGTGAGCATCGAAGCCGCTGGCGAGGTGCAAGCGCAGGTCGGCCACGTTGGGGGCAGGGTCGCCCAGACACCTCAATTCCACGTGCATCTGGCGAACGGGCGACGGGTCCAGGGCGCGCAGCACGGAGATGTCATGGGGGGCGAGGGACCAGAGCAAGGAGCCATCGACGTCCCTGGAGCCTCGGACGCAGAGCCTTGCGCTTCGAAACGAGCGGGGAACGCCGATGCGTCCTTCGCGGACCGCGTCGAGCAGGGTGCGAATGGCCCCATGATGGTGCAGCAGGTGACCCACCATGCCGATGCGTTCGGAGGCGCGGCACGTTGCCACGAGCTTCCGTGCGTCGGTCGCACTCGTGGTCATGGGCTTCTCCAGGAATACGTCGGCCCCTGCGTGCAAGGCCGCGAGCGCGTGCTGGGCGTGCAGCGGGCCCGGGGTGGCGATCACGACCGCGTCGACGGGGGTCGATCGAAGGGCGTCGATCGACCTCGCCACGTTGGCTTGTGGGGCCAGCGCACGCGCGCGATCGAGCGCGGACTGTTCGGGGTCGATCAGAAGCTCGACGGAGACGTGGGGGTGGGCTTGCAGCTCGCGAACGAGGTTGTATCCCCAGGCGCCGCAGCCGACGTGGGCTACACGAACCGGGCCCGATTCAGAGGCCACGGAACACCTCATCCACGGCTTGCAGCAAACGATCGAACTCGTCGTTCCGAAGCTCGGGGCTGCAAGGCAAGCTCACGAGCTCCCGGGTGGCTTGCTCGGCGTGCGGATAGGCGCCCGGACGGCAGAACGCGCGAAACGCGTTCGCGGTGGCAAGGGTTCGAGGGTAATGCACCCGCGCGTCGACGTGACGGTCACGCAGCATGCGAAGGATCTCGTCGCGTCGCTCGGTGCGAAGCACGAAGGGCGCGTAGGTGGGGGAGCACGCGGGGCTCCCACGGAACACGGTCACGCCGTGGGATGCGAGCATGTCCGCGAGGGCCTGACCCATCCTGCGTCGTCGCGCCAGGCGGTCCTCGAGCGCACCGAGCTTGACGGTGAGCAGGGCCGCCTGCAGGGCATCCATCCGGTAATTGCCACCGGGGCCGTTCCACTCGTAAGCGCGTGGGGCGCCGTGCACGCGCGCGTGTCGGATGCGGTTGGCGAGGTCGCCGTCGGCGGTGGTGACGGCGCCGGCGTCGCCTGCTGCGCCGAGAGACTTCGCCGGGAAGAAGGAGAATGCTCCGACCGTCCCGAGGGTGCCGACTTGCCTCTCCCCGAGTCGTGTGCCGATGGCCTGGGCGGCGTCTTCGAGCACGGGCGTGCGGGGCAAGGCCGCGGACACGGGCTCGAGATCGACGGCCTGTCCGAACAGGTGCATGACGATCACCGCAGCGGTTCGATGGGAGCGGGCGGTGTCGCACGTGGCGGGGTCTGGGCCGAGGGTGGCGGGTTCGACGTCGACGAACACGGGTGTGGCGCCGACGCGGAGCACGGCTTCGGCAGCGGCCACGAAGCCGAAGGCGGGGACGATCACTTCCTGGCTAGCGCCGACACCCAGCCCGAGCAGGGCGCAGACGAGGGCGTCCGTGCCGGAGGAGACTGCGACGGTGTGGGGGGCGTGGGTGAGCTGGCAGAAGGTCTTCTCGAAGGTTTCGACCTCTGCGCCGAGGATGTAGGACCCCGATCGCAGCGTGCGCAGCACGGCTTGCTCGATGGCGACTTGCAGCGCCTCGTGCTCGCGCTGGGGATAGGCGAAGGTGATCCAGGGCTGGTCAGCCACCGGTGTGCTTCTCGACGAGCCGGCCCACGCCGGGTACTGCCTCTTCCACGTGCTTCTTCGCGGTGGGGCGAAGCTTGAGGTAGGTGCCCTTGACCATCTTGTGGCTCGAGCGTTCGGCGCGCTTGTCGGTGATCCCCAGGAGTGCTTCGGCGACGCGGGATCGCTCCGACTCGAAGTACGCTGCGACGGTCTTGCCCTTGTCCTGGGCCTCGGTGGCGATGGGCTGGAGGCGCCCCGCGAAGTCGTCGATCAAGCTGTCGGTCGCGTCGTGGATGAATCCGGGCTTGAGCCCCTTCACCATCTTGTAGCCGGTCTTGATCGCCATCCCGCTGAGGCCGCCCTTGCTGTGGACCTCTTCGTCGATCAGCTTGGCACAATCCTCGATGAGGACCTTTCGCTTAGACTTGTCCGATAGGACTTCTTGCATGGTCGGCATTCGGATCTCCTGGTCCCGTCCGGTCCGCTTGGGAAGGGTCCGGGGGGGGACGGCCCACAGCTAGCACAACGGACGCGGATGGTCGCCCGTGTTGTGATAGCGTGGGGGGCCATGGCGACGATCCCTGGACCTCGAGAGAACGATGCTGACGATGTTTCGCTGGCGCTCGAAGTGGCGCAGTCGCAGTGGACGCGCGGAGACCCCGCGGAGGCGCTGAAGTGGCTCCGCAAGGCCGCGGACGCTGCGTTCGAGGCGGACGACGACGCGCGTGGCATGGAGCTGTCGAAGGTGGCGGCGGAGCTCAAGGCGCAGATCGAGCGACCTGCCCCGAAGCCTCCGGCGCCGCGCGCGAGCGCTCCTGGCAAGCCTGCCATGAAGCCCTCCGCCCCGCCCCCGCGAGCACCCCAGCGGTCGGAGCCTCGCAAACCCGCACCCCAGAAGCCCCCGCCCGTCGAGGTGTCGGGGACGCGGCGGTCCAGCAGTGTCTCGACAGGTCGCAAGTCCTCCGTGCACCCGAAGGCGCGTGTGGAGGAGGACGAGGCCACGCGCGAGTATCAGCTGTTGGACTCGCTTCCGGACATCCCGGCGGCTGCCGTGGCGGACGAGTGGCCGACGGAGACGCTCGACGGGCTGGACGACGACGGGCTCGACCGTACGGGTTCCCGTCGGGGCAAGGGTCAGGGGCAGAAGAAGAAGCCGATGGTGAAGCCGAAGAAGGCGGAGGTGTTGGTCCCTTCGACGCGGTCGGTCCGGGTTGCGGTGGGTGCGGACAAGGGGGTGGTGTACGTGCGGTTGTTGGACAGCGAGGGGTTGCGGGAGGGGGAGCACGACGCCATGCTGGTGGCGCTGACGAGCGACGGGGACATCCGGAGGCTGTTCAAGTGACCTCCTGCCCACTTTGACCTCAGGCGTGCGCTGGTGCAGCGTACCCGAAGTCCCTACCGGGTCTTCTGCGTCCTCTGGTGGTTCTCTGGACTGCGATCCCGGTACGTACTTCGCGCACCGCAGCGAGCGCGGGAAGGTGACCCGGGCTTGAGCAGAACCGTGGGAAGGCACGGGAGATCTGCCCCCCTTGTTTCCCTTGTGCGTAACTCCGTTTTGAGTTACCCATGCCCTGCTTGACCGACCAGGCCCCCCGCCCTACGTTGACGCGCCCGTTCTCGACGCGTGCGAGGTGGGGGAACGCTCTTCTGGAGGAAATCTCATGGTTACGAAGATTGGTATCAACGGATTTGGGCGGATTGGTCGCTGCGTGCTGCGTTCGATCGTGGAGCGCGGTCTCGACGACATCGAAGTCGCTCTCATCAACGACATCACGGACGACACGACGCTGGCGCACCTTTTGAAGTACGACTCCACGTTCGGCGTGTTCAAGCACGACGTGGCCGTGAAGCCCGGGGCCATCGAGGTGGCGGGTCGGACCATCAAGACATCGGAAGTCCGGGACCCCAAGGAAATCGCCTGGAAGGCGGAAGGGGTCGACGTGGTCCTCGAGTGCACCGGCCTCTTCGTCGCGGCCGACAAGGCCAAGTGGCACCTGGACGCGGGCGCCAAGAAGGTCCTGCTCAGCGCGCCCGGCAAGGGCGACGGCATTCGGACCGTCGTGCTCGGCGTCAACGACAAGGACTACAACCCCAAGACGGATCACATCGTATCCGTGGGCAGCTGCACGACCAACTGCCTCGCGCCCGTGGCGAAGGTCCTGCTCGACAACTTCGGCATCAAGTACGGCTTGATGACCACGACCCACGCCTACACCAACGACCAGAACCTGCTCGACCTGCCGCACAAGAAGGGCGACTTGCGCCGTGCCCGCGCCGCGGCCGTCAACATGGTCCCCACGACCACCGGTGCCGCCCGCGCCGTGGCCCTCGTGATCCCCGAGCTCAAGGGCAAGTTCGACGGTCTCGCGATCCGCGTACCGGTCATCGACGTGTCGCTGGTCGACCTCGTGGTGCAGAGCGAGCGCCCCATGACCAAGGAGAGCATCAACGCCGCCATGAAGAAGGCGTCCGAGATGCCTCACCTCAAGGGCAAGCTCCAGTACAACGACCTCATGCTCGTGAGTTCCGACATGATCGGCAACCCGCACTCCTCCGTCTTCGATTCCACGATGACCACCGTGATCAGCGAGAACCTGGCGAAGGTCTTCAGCTGGTACGACAACGAGTGGGGGTTCTCGAACCGCATGGTCGACTTCCTCCAGATCCTCGCTGCGTCGAAGTGAGCTGAGCGTTGTGGTGCCGGGGTTTGCCGTGGGCCAGGGCTCGCGGCAGCCTCGGCATGACGTCCAAGATTTCTCCTCCGTGGAGGTGACGGCATGATGAGTTTGGCTGGAATCAAGACCATTAAGGATCTCGAGCTCGAGAATCAGCGGCTTTTCATTCGTGTCGACTTCAACGTGCCGCTCGACAAGAAGACGGGTGAGATCACGGACGACTCGCGCATCCGGGCTGCGCTTCCGACGATCGAGTACGCGATGGAGGCTGGGGCGCGTGTCATTCTCGCTTCCCACCTCGGTCGGCCCAAGGGCGAGCGAGTCCCGTCCGCGTCCCTCGAGCCCGTGGGGGCACGGCTTGCGGAGCTGCTGCAAGTGGACGTGCTGTTCCCGGAGGATTGCGTGGGGGATGCCCCCAAGAAGCTGATCAACGAGATGCGCAGCAAGCAACTCGTCCTGCTCGAGAACGTCCGCTTCCACGCGGAGGAAACCAAGGACGACGACGCGTTCGCGCGCCAGTTGCTCGAGCTGTGTGACTGCTACGTCAACGACGCGTTCGGCTCGTCGCACCGTGCGCACGCCTCGGTGCATGCGTTGCCGCGGTTGATGCAGAACCGTGCGTGCGGGTTCTTGATGCAGGCCGAGATCGAGAAGCTCGGCAAGATCGTGACCGACCCGGAGAAGCCGTACCTGGCGGTGTTGGGCGGCGCGAAGGTGAGCGACAAGATCGCGGTGGTCGAGTCCTTGCTCAACCTGGTGGACGCGCTGGTCATTGGCGGCGCCATGGCGAATACGTTCCTCAAGGCGCTTGGCAAGGACACCAAGGCCAGCAAGATCGAGGAGGACAAGCTCGCCCTCGCGCGCACCATCGTGGAGAAGGCCAAGGACAAGAACGTGGACCTGATCCTGCCCGAGGACGTCATCGTGGCGGCGGATCTCAACGCCACGGAAGGCCTCACCGTGGACGTGGGTGCGATCCCGGACGGCCACATGGCGCTGGACATCGGGCCCAAGACGGTGGCTCGCATCGAAGCCGTCTGCAAGAAGTCCAAGAGCATCTTTTGGAACGGACCGATGGGGATGTTCGAGAACCCGGCGTTCGCGTCGGGGACCTTCGCGGTCGCCCGGGCCATGGCGGCCTCCAAGGCCTTCACCGTCGTGGGCGGCGGCGACAGCGCATCGGCCGTACGCAAGGCGGGCGACGACATCGCGAACGCGTTCACGCACATTTCGACGGGCGGCGGCGCGTCTCTCGAGCTCGTGGAGGGGCGCAAGCTCCCCGGGATCGAAGTGCTTCGGTTCACCGAGTAGAGCCTGCCACCTGTCCGCTCCCCAACCTCGGAGATAGCTGATGAACAAGGCACGACGTCCGCTCATCGCGGGCAACTGGAAGATGAACCATGGCGGCGCGACCGCCTGCAACCTCGCGTCGGCAGTGCGACGGACCACCGACGCGTTCGACAAGGTCGACGTGGTGGTTTGCCCGCCGTTCACGGCGATCGCGTCGATTGCCGAGGAGCTTCGGGGGAGCGCCGTGCAAGTGGGCGCCCAGAACGTGAACCCGAAGGACAGCGGGGCCTACACGGGCGAGATCAGCGTGAGCATGTTGATCGACGTCGGTGCGAAGTGGGTGATTCTCGGGCACAGCGAGCGTCGGGCCATGTTTGGGGAGACGGACACCCTGGTGGCGGAGAAGACCCGCGTCGTGATCGATGCGGGGTTGCGTCCCATCGTGTGCGTGGGCGAGCTGCTCGAGGAGCGCGAGAAGGGCCAGACCCTCGAGGTGGTGAAGCGGCAACTCAACGCGTTTGCCTCCATCCTGGCGGACAAGCCCGGTGTGGGCGCGATCGCGTACGAGCCCGTGTGGGCCATCGGCACGGGCAAGACGGCGGGCCCGGCGGAGGCGCAGGAGGTGCACTCGATGATCCGCGCCCGTCTGCGGGAGATCTCGGCCGAGCTGGCAGAAAAGACTCGCATCCTGTACGGCGGCAGCATGAAGGCGAGCAACGCCGAGGGGCTGCTCGGGTGCGAGGACGTGGACGGCGGGCTCATCGGTGGGGCCGCCCTCAAGGCCGACGACTTCGCAGGGATTGCCGCCGCGGGGCAGAAGCTGGCCTGAGCCCCGATGGCTGCACTTCCGTTCCCCTTCCTTTGGAAGGAATAGGACGAAAACCCACTAGCGCGACGCGTCCTCGTGTCGTAGAACCCCGCGCACTGTCATGTTCGAGACGATTCTTAGCATCATCCACGTCATCGCTTGCCTCTTCCTGATCCTCGTGGTGCTTCTGCAGCAGGGCAAGGGTGGCGGTCTCGGTGCAGCCTTCGGCGCTTCGACGACCCGTCAGGTGTTCGGTGGGCGTGGTGCCGGGAACCTGCTCACCCGCCTGACCGCCGTCACCGCCGCGGTCTTCATGACCACCAGCGTGGTGCTCGCCTACATCGCGTCCAGCGGTGACCGCAGCTTGCGCGCGGCGGAGGCGGAAACCGAAAAGATGCCCTGAGGAGGCGTCGCCATGATGCGCATCTCCGTTTTCGGAAGCGGGTACGTGGGGTTGGTGACCGCCGCGGGCCTTGCCGACATGGGCCATCGCATCCTGTGCGTGGACATCGACGAGCCCCGCGTGGCGCGGTTGTGTGCGGGGGATGTCCCGTTCTTCGAGCCGGGCCTCGCGGACCTGGTGCACCGCAACTTGCGCGGGGAACGCCTGCGTTTCGCGACCGCGCTCGACGACGAGTTCGCCTCGGCCGACGCGCACTTCGTGGCGGTGGGCACCCCGCCCATGGCCGACGGTCGTGCGGACACGTCCGCCGTGTTTGCCGTGGGACGAACCCTCGCGAAGCGCGTCGCGAAGGGGGGTGTCGTAGCGGTCAAGTCCACCGTGCCTGTCGGCACCTGCGACGCCCTACAGAAGCTCTTGGACGAGATGTGCCCGCACCGCATGCGGGTGGCGTCGAACCCGGAGTTTCTCAAGGAGGGGGCGGCGGTCGATGACTTCTTCCGGCCTCACCGTGTGGTCATCGGCGTGGACGAGCGTGAGACCGGGGACGAGATGCGCGAGATGTATCGCCCGTTGCAGCTCTCCAGCGAGCGGGTGATCGTGATGAGCCGCCGGTCGAGCGAGCTCACCAAGTACGCGGCGAACTCGATGCTCGCCACGCGCATCTCCTTCATGAACGAGCTGGCGAGGTTGTGTGACACCATCGGCGCCGACATCCACTCCGTGCGTGCCGGCATCGGCAGCGACGAGCGCATCGGTCGTTCGTTCCTCTACGCCGGGCCGGGCTACGGGGGGTCCTGCTTCCCGAAGGACGTGTCCGCGCTGATCCATCTGGGACGAGACGCCGGCGTGTCTCTCGGGGTCGTCGAGGCCGTCGCGAAGGCGAACGAGTCCCAGCGGCTGTACGTCTGGGACAAGATCCGATCGCTCTTTGCCGACGGGGTGAAGGGCAAGACGGTGGCCGTCTGGGGATTGGCCTTCAAGCCGATGACGGACGACGTGCGGGACGCGCCGGCTGGGACGATCGTGGAGAAGCTCTTGGAGGCTGGTGCGAAGGTCCGAGCGCACGACCCGGAGGCCGCCGAGAACTTCGCTGCCGCGTATGCGCCCGCGAGCGATGCGATGAGCTATCACATCAACGAGTACGAGGCGCTGGACGGGGCCGACGCGCTGGTGTTGATGACGGAGTGGCGTCACTTCCGCAACCCCGATTTCCGCGAGATGAAGCGTCGGATGCGGGGCAACGGGATCGTGGACGCGCGGAGCATCTGGACGATGTTCGGGCTGGGCAAGGCCGGGTTCGTGTATCGGACGATCGGGTCGCCGACTGCGAACAGCTAGACCCAAATCAAGCGCTTAGCGCTGTTTTTCTAAGGGTGCTTTCGCAAAGCCCCCTCGCCGCGCTCACCGCGGCTCACCCCAAGACGCCTCGCCTTCGGCTCGGATAGCCCCAAACCCAAGCACGTTCTTCGAAAAGTGCTTGATTCGGGGACTAGCCAGAATCCTACTTGGGTCCCTTGCCGAACCATCGTTCGAACCGCTTGCGCGCTGCGGACACCGTGCGGCTGACGAACGCGCCTTTGAGCGGCATGTCCCTTCCGAACACGCGTTCCTCGGTGCCGACCAGCCAGAGCTTGCCCGGGTCGCCGCGCCAGTCGTACTCGACCTCGACCACGGGAACGTAGCGAACCACGAGCCGTTGTCGAACGATGCGGGCCGGCAGGGTGGCTTCCTTTCCCGCCACGAGATCGCGTACCTGCCCTTCGAACTCGGGGTCCGAAGGGCCCCTGCCGCGGTACGCCCCCGTGGTCGCGTCGTAGGTCGCCACGTCCATTCGGGGAATGTCCAGGTGCAGCAGCTCGTCGCGCGTGGCCTGGGCCATGACCTCCGCAGGCACGGGTGCGCCTCGATCGACGAGCGTTTGTGCGTCGTGACGTCGGAGGACCTCCACCACTTGCAGCTCGACGAGGCGCCCCTGGCCCTCGCATGCGTCGCACGTGGACAGGCCGGTGCCGTGACAGGAGAGGCACGGACGGCGGTAGCCGAGGGTTCCCTCCCCGCCGCACTCGGGGCAGCGCGTCTTGGATTCGCCCGAGCAGACGGTGCAGGTCTTGGTCTGCTCGGTGCCTGCGATGTCGACCTCAGTGGACGTGTCGGCGAGCTCGAGGGCGAGGTCGAGCTCGAACGACCAAGGATCGAGGGTGCCGGTGAGGGTGGGCGTGCGCTCGGGGGCATCGGCCCCCGCGGCCCGCACGACGCGTCGCAGGTGGCGCTCCTCGAACAGCGTGTCGAGCTGTGCGCTCCACACGCGAGTGTGTTGCGCGGAGGTGGGGTCGACCTGGTGCAGCACGTGACCGCCGAAGCTCATCTCCTGAGAGGCGTGGCGATCGAGTGCGGACCGGATGCGGGCGAGGGTGGAAGGTTCGACGGTCATGGTCAGGTCGCCATGGTAGCAAGTTCTTGGTGATGGGAGGACGGGCTGATCTCACCTGGTCTTTACAGCCCGGTCGGCGGTGTCATGATGGTCGGATGCGGACGCGAAGGAGCATGATTTGGGCCTTTACGATGCTCGCAGCTTGTGGGGGGCCGGATGCGCCTCGCGCACGGCAGCCGGCCCCTCCGGCCTCGCGCGAGGTCCCCGTGGTGTCGGAACCCGCGCCGGCTCCCGCAACGACGGAGGCTGTCGCGCCGCCACCTGCCGAACCGCCTGCTGCCGTGGACCCGTTCGCGGGCACCGCCTTTCCGCCTCCGGACTTCACGCCACCGCACGAGCGGTCGGCCAAGGAGGGGGATGGCAAGTGGGTTCGGATGGGGGACGCTAGCAAGGGGGAATCGGCGGCGAAGGAGCCCGCTGTGCTGTTCCGTACGACGGTGCACCCGCATCCCGTCAGCAAGTTCATCAGTGTGACGATCGCAGCCATGGATCTGAAGCACACGTCGTTGCACCTGGTCGCGGGCACGGACGACCCTGGGGCGGACAAGGCGCCGAGGCCGCGCGGGTTGGTTCCTCCAGAGCATCAGGCCGAGCTCGTGCTCGTGCACAACGGGGGATTCAAACCGCAGCACGGCAACTGGGGCATGATGGCCGACGGCGACCCCGTGGTTCCTCCTCGCGACGAGGGCTGCACCGTCCTCGTCACGCGCGACGACAAGGTGGTGATGGGGACCTGGACGGCGGTGGCTGACCGTGCGGACCAGGCTCGTACCTATCGTCAGACCCCGCCGTGCTTGCTCGAATCCGGGGCGATCCACCCGCGGCTGCTCGCGGGCGACGCTCGTCCCTGGGGTGGCACGGCCAAGGACCTGAAGACGCGTCGTCGCACTGCCATTGGGCTCGACGCCTCCGGGCGTGTGCTTCTGTTCGGGATGGGGGACGAGGCGGACCCGAAGCTGCTGGCCGAAGCGATGAAGCAAGCGGGCGCGGCGCACGCTGCTCAGCTGGACATCAACTACAACTGGACCCGGTTCCTGCTGTTCGGGACCGTGGACGGGACGCTGCAGGTCACCTCCACCCTGATCCCGAAGATGGTACATCGCAAGCGCGGGTACGTTGCGTTGAGCGAGGACCGGGACTTCTTTTACCTCAAGCGCAGGTGAGGTTCGCGGCCGTGGTACACTGGCTGCCATCCCATGCGTGGATGTCACTTGCCCATCGTTCTGGTCGCGACACTCTCGCTCGTGGCCGCGTCTTCGTCGTGCACCCTCGACACGGAGGGGACGGGCCTGGGTGGCCTGGGCGGGCAGGGCGCGACGGGTGGCGTGGCGGGAACCGGAGGAACCCACGTCTGGCCTGACGGTTCGACCGGCGGGACCGGCGGTGTCGAACCGGATGCGAGCGTCGACGCGGGCGACGCGGGCGACGCGACCCCCGACGTGACCTCGGAAGCGTCGATCGAAGCAGCCACGGACGTATCGAGTGATGTCGCGGTGGACGTGGTGCCGGACGTGGTGCCGGACGTGGTGCCGGACGTGGTGCCGGACGTGGTGCCGGATGTCGTGCCGGATGTCGTGCCGGATGTCGTGCCGGATGTCGTGCCGGATGTCGCGCCGGATGTCGCGGTGGATGTCGTGGTGGATGTCGTGGTGGATGTCGTGGTGGAGCCGCCGCCCACGTGCAACGAACTGTTCGGGGATGCCAGCCAGTACGTTTACTGCGAGGAGACGGCGAACACTTGCAAGTTCTCGGCGAGCACGGCGGGCAGCAATTGCAAGGCGATGTGCGAGTCCCTGGGTGGCACGTGCGTGGGGGCGTGGGACAACGGGTCGGACCCTTGCGGGGTGATCTCCTGGAACGACACCTGCGACACGAACCGGGGTACCGAGATCTGCGAGTGCACGCGCCCCTGATGCAGGGCAGGGAGCTTGGGACCGAGGGCTCGAGGAACGGACCCTCGGCGGCGACCTGTCACGGCTCCTTCAACACGTTCCCCAAGGCGTTGTTCGAGAAGGTGTTGCTCGATTCGATGTCGTCGTTGAACTGGGCCCAATATCCCAGGTAGATGGCATACTGGGCGCTGTTTCGGAGGGTGGAGTTCGTGACGGTCAGGGCCACGCCGTGGCTGTCGGACCGAGCATGGATCAAGCCGTTTTCCCCGAAGCCGGTCGCGCCGCCGAACTCGACCGTCACGTAGTCCAGGGCGTTCGCGCCGTTGAGCGTCGTGTCGAAGATGATGCTGTTCCAGTAGCCGGCGGTCTTCTCGATGCCGCTGATCGTGATGGGCTGCTGGGCCGTGCCGACCGGATGTAGGCGTGCATCGTCGGCTCCCATGCTGATCCAGCCGGCTTGCGGCAGCAGAAGGGTTACCCCGGGGGCCAGCGTCCAGACCTTGCTCACGTTCAGATAACTCTCGAGCTCGTACGGCACGCCGAGGTCCAACCACGTCACGGTCTTGCTGACGTTGCCGTCCCGTACCCGCAGGTGGTCGACTCCGTTGCCGGTGTAGGCCGACCCGGTGTCGAGAAGGTGGACCGCCTCGGAGCCGACGCTCGCCGGACCGAGCGTGTTGTCGGTGAACGTGTTGTTCTCGAAGAGGGGGGTCGCGAAGCTCCCGGTCAGGTACAAGCCGAACCCCTCGCTCTCGTGAATGGTCGTGTTCGAGAGGCTCAGCGTGACGCCGTGGCTGTCGGCAATCGCCTTCACGCTAGCCCCGTCGAAGTCATGGTCGGTGCTGCCGGCATGTTCCACGGTAACGTAGTCGAGCCTGTTGTCCGCGTGGTTGGTGGTGTTGAACACGATGCCGGTCCAGAAGCCCCGCTCCTGTGACTCGCCGGTGAACACAATGGGGTCTTGTTCGGTGCCGACCGCATGCAGGGCAGCGACGTCGCCGTTGACCTTGATCCACGCATCGGCTGCCATGATCAGCCGGTTCGGGGCGTCGATCGTCCACGGCGAGTCGACGTTCAGGTTGCCACTGAGGTGGAAGGGCACCCCGAGCGCCTTCCAGCCTCCGTTCTTGGTAATCCGGTTGGTTCGGACCCAGATCTCGTCGACGTCGTTGCCGGTGTAGTCCGACGTGTCATCGAGCAGCCCGGCGACGTCGGAGTCCACGCTGGCGGGTCCGAGCGCATTCTTGGTGAACGTGTTGTTTGCGAACGCGGTCAGTTCTGCGCTTCCCACGAGGTAGAGCCCATAGCCCTCGCTCTCTCGAATGGTGGAGTTGGTGAGGCTCAGCCGCAGGGCGCGACTGTCCGAGACGACCTTGATCGCGGCCGCCTCCGCATCGCTTGTCCTGTCGCCAGCGTACTCGATGGTGACGTAGTCCAGCTCATCATCCGCGCCTTCCGTGAGGCTGAGCTCGATGCCCTTCCAGAAGCCGCGCTCGGCCTGGTCGCCCGTGAGGCAGATGGGCTCCTCCTCGGTTCCGGCCGCGATCAACGCCTGTTCGGCAGAGAATCGCAGCGCCGTGCCCTGGGCGAAGAGGATGGTGACGCCTGGCGCGAGGGTCAGGGTCACGCCCGCTCCGATGACCGGGGTCTTGCTCGCGAGGTAGCAGCCCTTGGCGAGCGTGGTGGAGGCATCGAAGCGGTCCGGCAATGCCTGGCACGTCGGGCGGATGGCGTCGATGTTCCCGCAGGCGTCGACCACGGAGGCGTCGGGGCTGGTGTCGGGGCTGGTGTCGGGGCTGGTATCGGGCGCAACGTCCGGCTCGGCATCGATGCCAGCGTCCGTGTCGGCCTCGGGTCCACTATCGAGCGTGGCGTCGGCTCCCGCGTCCGACGTCGGTTCGTCCGACGCGGGGTCGCTGCAAGCGATCAGGAGTGTGGCGGGCAAGATCAAGGACCAGACATAGGCGTTCTTCATAAGCGATATCTCCATTTCAAAGCATGCGGGACGAGGAGGGCCCCCATGCAGTTGGGTGGAGGAAACGTCGCCCCACCTTTTTCCAGCATACGATACGCCGGGCAGTTCCTTCCTTCTCTGGAATTTTTGCAACGGGGGCCAGGACCGGCCATGTCTGTGACGGCTCAGGGCGCGCGTGGCCTTGTCGGCAAGGGCAGCGGAAGGAGCCGACGCCCTACACGGCGTCGAGGCGAGCGGGGATGAGGAGAACGGAATGCTCGATCGATCAGGCCCGTTCGGGGGAACGGAGCCTTGGGCGGGGCCTAGCGGGGGTCAGGACGCAGCCCCTTTGCGTCGGGTGGAGATGCCGAGCAGCGTGTACGCAGGGCAGAATCCGATCGCGCCGGTAAACAGGGGGACGAGGCCGAGGAGGCCCCACAGCGTCTTGGGACCGACGAACACGAGGCTCAGCAGCGCAAGGCCCACGACGATGCGCGCGACTCGCTCGAAACCGTGCGCGTTTTTCTGAAACAGGTTGCTCATAACTCGATTCGATGAAGGGGCGGCAGCATGCGTCGCTCCTGCCTGGGCATGGGCGGAAGAGTCGAGGAGCGGCCTGAGCTACCGGGGATTGGCTTTGGGGGCGGTGGCGACGGTCGGGGCGCTCGATAGCCACCTGAAGTTGTCGATGATCACGGACGAGTCCATCACGCCGTCGCCCGAGTCGTAGATGGCGAACCGGAGGGTCACGGTAGTTCCTGGGGTTGCGGGCACCTGGGTGACGAGCCAGCCGGTGGCGGCGTGCGGCGAGGACTCCGTGTCAGCGCCGAAGCCGGTGCCCTCGAGCATGTCGGTGCCCAACGAGCAGGTGAACGTCTTGCCGCCGTTGATGCAGGGCGGTCCCCCCGCGCAGCCGCACACTTCGAGCAGCGAGGTGTTCACGCTGATCGGGTTGCCGGCGACGTCGAAGCAGATGTTCCCGTCGGCTTGTCCCGCGGGCATGGGCGAGATCATGGCGACGAAGAAGTCGTTGTAGGCGCTGCAAATGTAGCCCGGCCATTCGTAGGTGTAGAAGGTGTGGTCGAACGAGAACCCGGTGGCGTGGTCGGGTACGGTGAGCTCGACTTGGAGCCCGACCCCGTCGCGACACTGTCCCGAGGTCATCCCGGGGCACGCGGGGGATTCCTTGGGAAACCCCTGGGGGTGCGAGCATGTGTACCCCTTGTCGTAGCCCGACGGGCTCTGGTAGCCGGGATCGCCGGGACGACGCGCGGTGCCGGAGGACAGGGCCAGCAGGGACGCGCCTTCCTGCGCGCTCACGTTCGGCCCGAAGGCGGGCAGGATGCCGTGGCCCACCGCGAAGTTCGGGTTCG
The DNA here is from genome assembly GCA_964488865.1 of uncultured Polyangiaceae bacterium. Taxonomy (GTDB): domain Bacteria; phylum Myxococcota_A; class Polyangia; order Polyangiales; family Polyangiaceae; genus MWCO01. The sequence continues at coordinate 32,746 of CAZAWR010000053.1, forward strand.
AAGGAGGCACCGACCCGTCCGGCATCACCCAAGAGGCGGACACGACCCCAGCGCATATCCCCAAGGCGCGCGCGGCTTCCAAGGGGTCGTTGCTGTCCAGCACCAGCCCCGTGTCGCACGTCTCGCACGCACCATCGACGCACGCCCCGGTGCAGATGTTCCCGCAGTTGCCACAGTTCGACACCGTGCTGAGATCGGTCTCGCACCCGTTCGAAGCGACGCCGTCGCAGTCCGCGAAACCCTCGTTGCACGCCGTCTCGCACAGTCCTTGCTCGCAGCTGCCCGTGCCGTTGGCGAGCGTGCAGCTCACGTCGCACCCCCCGCAGTGGTCGACGGAATCGAGGGCCGTTTCGCACCCGGTAGCGACGGAGCCGTCGCAATCGCCGAAGCCGTCGTCGCACTCGATCTCGCACACCCCCGCTTCGCAGCGAGCGAAGGCGTGGGTCGTGCTGCAGACGTCGCCGCAGGCGCCGCAGTTCGTGGCGGTGCCTAGCTCGGTCTCGCAGCCGGTGAACGCGAGATCGTCGCAATCGTCGAAGCCGTCATCGCAGTCGAGCACACACTTCCCCGTCTCGCATCGGGCCGAGGCGTTGTTTCCGCCACAAACGTCATCGCATGAGCTGCAGGCCACGTCGGTGCCGAGCTTCGTCTCGCACCCGTTCGCCGCCTGCCCGTCGCAGTCGTCGTAGCCTTCCGGACACGCGGGGACGCAGGTGCAAGCGCCCCAGGTCCCGTCCGCTCCGCAGACCTGGGTGCCCGAAGGCTGGCCCTCGCAGGCGCAGGCCCGTTCGTCCCCGGCGTTGCATGTGGTCGGTGCGTCCGAATCCTGTCCCGCGTCGGGATTGCCCGCGTCGGGACTGCCCGGGTCCTCTGCGTCATCGCCCCCACAAGCGGAAGCGATCGTGCCCACGAGCACCAGACCCAGGCCCGTGCAGAACCTGCGCAGGTTCGTTGACAGGGTAGCTCGCATGATCTTCGACCCTCCTTTCTCGACGCGTGAACAAGCCCAACGTCTGACTTTATAGGATGGAGAGCTGGGAGGGAACCCATCGGCTCGAGTTCACACGCCTCATCCCGGTATCGATTTCGAGCACCCTGTACCGAACAGGGTCACGTGGGAACCGGAAACCGAAGCACTTGCCCATTCCCTGCCCCCGGCTCCGCAATCACCAGTTCGGTTTCGGCTCCGTGTGATCCTGCTCAGGGGCTCCTCGATCCTCGTTCTTCAGACCTCCTGCGCCAGCCGCAGGAGATCCGCGTCGTCATGCCACCCCACGAAGTCCTCGTCCGTCAGAGCGTCCCGGGGCTCGTCGCCCACGCGCTTTCCGGCGCGAAGCCACGCCAACATGCGCTCCTTGTCACCCAGGCGAGCCGCGGCACACGCCATGTTGTACGCCAGGTGTCCTTCCGTCTGCGCCGTGACCTGGACGATCCCCTCGATCGCCTCGAACACATGACGAATGTCGTCAGCATCTCCGTCGTCCAGCACGGTGGACAAGGCCAGCGCGCCCGCTTCGTGGACGAACCGATTCTCGGAGACAGCAAGCGTGATCTCTGCGCGAGCGCCGGGCACGTCTCGGGCGTTGCGCATCGCGCGCATCCGCTCGACCCGCAGCGCGTCCAGCGCGGCCTCGCGAATCGCGCCCCCCGGAATCCACTCGATCTCGGCCGAAGACGCCGATATCGAGAGGCTCGTCGATTCCACCCGGCGCAGGATGAGGTCCCGGACTTCCGCACGGCGAAGAGCCGATGCCGCCCCACTCTTGACAAGCGCCCGCAGGTCCAGCCCCGCAAGCTGGCCGTCGTTCCGCGCCGGATTGCAGCGCACCCCGCCCCGGTCCACCCCGTAGGCTTCGTCTTGTTCGATCCGGCTGAGCACCCAATCGAAGTCGCCCGTGGCAACCTTGACACCGCAGTGGTCGCATTCTCCGGTCATCCCGACGCTCAGCCCTCCCCCGCAGTTCGGGCACGTAGGTTCGACGCGCGCATCCCCAGTCCGCGACGCGCTTCGGATGAAGGTCCAGTATTCGGAGTATCTGCGCTCGTTGGCCCTGCTGCCGCAAAGCACCTGCCCGGTCTCCACGGACAGGGTGTAGTCGAGCCCCGTCGCGAACAAGCGGATCGTCACCGCATCGAAGAATCGGTCCCTCCGCACCGCCACACAGTCCACCTTCGTGATGCGCGACCGCTCCGTGACGTTCCGCAGCTTGCTGCGCTGATAGCTTTGAATCCAGTACAGCTGGGTCTGGAAGAGCGAGTGGCTCACGAAGGGCCGAATGCGCCTCCATTCCTGGCTCGACCAGGCCGCCTGCAGCTCGTCGAACACCAGCGTGACCCGCTTCAGAAAGCCTGGGAAAGTGAACGACGGATCCCTTTCGCCGAGCTCCCGCAGCCGCTCGTTGACTTGGGGATCGTACACGGTGGGCGCGTCGGTCCCCTGCTCGACGACGTCGGCGACCAACTGCGGTGGACGCTCCTCGCGCTCGTGAACGTGAATACAGGTGACCAGCCAGTCGAAGTCCCCCGTGTCCACGACTTGGTCGCAGTACTTGCACCGGCTCCCCTCGATGCCGTCGAGCGGTGCGCCGCAGCTCGGGCAAGCGAACACCCAAACCTTGTCCGGCGCACGTGACGTCGCATCACTGCGCCTCGTGAGCGCCCACAGCTCGTGCGCCCAGACCGTCCGCTCTGATGCGCCGGAATCGCTGGGCACGACCTCCGTGAAGTTGGACTCGAAGTCCACGTACACCATCGACTTGGCCGCACCGGACATGACGGTGGCATCGACGATCCGAACGGCGCCGATCACGACGCCCTTCACATCGGTCACGGCCTCTCGGGCGTGAAACCCAGCTCTCGCGTTCGGCGTCAGCCAAGGCGACAGCTCGAAAAGCTTGCCCTTGCCCCGTGCGTCGTGCGCTCTGGCATACAAGGCCTGAAGAAAGTCCTCGAACAGCACCACGGAGAAACTCGGATCGACCGCCATCAGCTTGGCCAGCACCTCGCTCGCCGGGGCCTTCGCCGGCGACGCTGCGCGAAACGGCTCGGCGTCACCGGACGAAAGGACACGATCGAATCCACTCGCGATCCATTCCACTCCTCTGCTGTCGTTCCGCGCCAGCAAGAACGTGCCGAGCCCGAAAAACGCAAAGAACAGGCCCATCGCGACCACCGCCTCCAACGTAACCTCGCCTCCTCCTCCACCCCCGTCGCTCGAGTCGCCAGAAGACGACCACGAATCCGAAGAGGACGACGACGAGCTGTCGTCGTTCGTCGAATCGCTCGAGAAACGAGTCGACGAGGTGTCCGTGCCCCCACGGTAGGTCTGACCGCCGCCCGGTCTGGCGAGGGCTGATTCGGTTGCGAGCGAGCCAATCGCGAAGACAAGGAGCGCACAGAGGAGGAGCACGACGCCCCGTCTCCGAGGCGGCCGCGCTGCCATCGACGAGGCAGGGTGTTGGCTCATCCGGCGTTCACCTCGTTGCTGAGCTCGTTGACGTCATCGTCGGTCTTGGGGGCGAGCGAACCCAGCGGGGAGCCAAGCCCCCGAATCGCCCCAAGCATCGCCTCGAAATCCGCGCGAGCCGCCGCGGCGTGGATGGGCGAATCCCATCCGACCGGGAGCTTCGTCAGGTCCAATCCCACGTCAGCGATCAGCTCCGCCTTGCGCTCAAAGGCCGAATAGTAGAGCAGAAGGCCGGTCCTTCCGCGTGTCTTCGAGACACCTGCGTCGTAAAAACACGCGCGCGCTGCTGTTGCCGCACGCACGTCGCGCTCCGAGCGCAAGCTCGCCAGCCGTCGCAGCGGCGCGACGACGGCTGCGAGGAGCACTCCGAACGCGAAGCCCGCCAAGACCTCGAAAGGGATCGCCCCGAGCGCAAACTCGATGTCCACGAACAGAATCACGCACAGCGTGATCATGAGCGTGACAAGACCGACGGCGAAGTAAGCGTGCAGATAGCGGCCGGACTGGCGACGTACGGCAACGACCAACTCGACGTTGGTCGTCGATTCCACGTGCCGGATGGCCTCGGCCGTACGAGTTCTTGCCTGCTGCGTGAAGAAGTCCCAGGTGGGCATGACGGGTCGCCCCCGTGCCACGGCGTTCGTGACGTTGACGAGCTACTCTTCCTCCCCGTCCAAGACAGCCATCGTCCGGAACAGGAACGTGTCGCACACGACGGACCGAAGGACAGCCGAGGCCCTTTCGCAAGTCAAGAGGAACCGAGCCTTCTGCGGGCGGGACTTGAGCGTAATTGCGCGGCCGCCACCCCGTAGAGCGCTACAAGGCCACTTGCGCCTCGAAAAGCGCAGCCTTCTCGCGCTCCAGATCCAGGGTTGCTTGGGCCTCCGCCCTCTCTCGCTCGTAGCGCGCCCGCGCTTTCTGATGGAAGTACGGGTCGCGCTCTCGATCGTGAGGTGCTCGAGCCGATCGGCTGTCTCGCCGCGCACACGCGTGCCCTGCTCTCGCACGGCGACCGCAGCCGATTGGAACGGAACCCGATATGATCTGGTGCTGCCATCGCAAATGTCTTGCGGCTTCATCCAAGACCAGCTGTTCCACAAGATCGATCGCATCGGCGGCACAGCGAGCTGCGAGACTTACGAACTCCAGTACCAATACTCCTTCACAGATCAAGAGTGCCCCTAGCCTGGACGGAAAGCTCGGGCACGTCCGCGATGCCGGGTGGAAAGATCGCGCCGCCCTCGCTGCTCGTGAAGGCTGCGATGGAAGCGTGCTGCTGTGCGAGCGCTGCGTGCGACCGACGGCGTGCGGGCGTAGAGCGCAGGCTCTCGTTTGGCGTCGGACGGCGTGCGGGACGCCCGGTTGAAAGTCCCGTGCGCCCCCACGCTCGGCTCGCCGGCACGATGGAGTGCGCGGATGGGGCGTTCCCGAAGCTGGAGAAGCATGGGCATGTGTGCACGATCGAAGGCATTTTGGCGGAACAGCGTCAAAAGGAGTTCCAAATAGCACTCCGAAAGGAGTGGTTGCTTGGGATAAGTGTTCTGTTGGGAATTGTTATTTGCAAATCGCCATCGTGGTACTAAGTCGATCCCGTAGAGACTTCTACTGGTCATTATCGCTCTCATGGGAACACTTGACATGGACTCCCCCCTCCCGCTGCCCGTCGAACGGGCCATCCGGAAGTTCGGCGCCGATATCTCCCTGGCGCGCCGGCGGCGACATATCTCCCAATCCTCGCTGGCGGAGCGCATGGGCGCGTCCCTGTCTACCGTGCGTCGCATGGAGAAAGGCGATGTGCGGGTGCCCATCCACTTCTTCGCCCGCGCGCTGCATGTCTTCGGCGAAATCCAGGCACTGGAAAACCTCCTGGATACGGCCAGGGACGATATCGGCCTGACGCTGATGGACGAGCGTCTGCCCAAGCGGGTGCACAACAAGCCTCCTGGCTCCGGAGCGCTGTGATGGCAGCCCTCGCTTCCATCCGTCGGCAGGTTCAGCTCTGCATCGGCAAGGCAGGTCTGCCTGTAGGCTCGCTCGTGTATGTCCGCCAGGGGCGGCGCGAGAACAGCGCCTTTTCCTATGACGAGGGCTGGTTGACCCGTCCGACGCGTTTCAACGTGTCGGCCGATCTGCAACTGATGGCGGGACACCAGTCGCACAAGGCGGCCTCGCCCCACGATTCGGTGTTCCACGGCGCCATTGCCGACACAGTGCCCGACGCCTGGGGCCGGCGCGTCATCGCCCGGGACCACGCCAAGCGCCGCAAGGACAATCCGGGGCTGCCGGCCCTCACGGAACCGGACTATCTGCTCGCGGTAGATGATTTCAGCCGGGTAGGTGCGTTGCGCCTGCGCGACCCGGATGGCACCTGGCACCGGACGACGATGCTCGGACGGCGCAGCACTCCGCCTCTGGTCGAGTTGGAGCGGGTCTTTCTGGCCAGCCGGGCGGTGGAGCGCGGCGATGAGACAGCCGAGGATTTGCGCTATCTGCAGGGCAAGGGCACGTCGTTGGGCGGCATGCGGCCCAAGTGCACGCTGGTGGACGAGGACGGCCGACTCGCCATCGGCAAGTTCCCGAGCGTGGGCGACGCGCGCAGCGTCACCCGTGGCGAGGTGCTGGCCTTGAAGCTGGCTGCACTGGCGGGCATCGATGCGGCGCTGGCACGGGTTGTTTCGCTGGGCGATGTGCCGGTGGCTGTCATCCGCCGTTTCGATCGCGACGACGCTGATGGCCGCATTCCGTACCAGTCAGCCGCATCGCTACTGCAGGCCTCACGCGAGGAAGATCGCAGCTACACCGAGATCGCCGACGCCATCCGGGCCCACGGCCACGCCCCTACGCAGGATGTGCGGCAACTCTGGCGTCGGCTGGTGTTCAACCTGCTGATCACCAACGTGGACGACCACCTGCAGAACCACGGTTTGCTGCATGTAGCACACGGTCAGTGGCGTCTGGCGCCGGCCTTCGACATCAATCCGTTTCCGGACAAAGAGCGGGAGTCCAAGACCTGGCTGTCGGAACAGGATGGGCCGATCACCGATGTGGGGATGTTGCTAGCGCGAGCCTCGTACTTCGGGCTGGACGAAGCGCAGGCCCTTGCCGTGCTGGCCGAAGTGCATGCCGCGGTGGCGAACTGGCGGCAGGTCGCACGCAGCGCGGAAGTGGGGTTGCGGCAGGCAGAGCTGGATGACTTCGCGCCGGCCTTCGAGCATGAGCAGATGGATGCAGCCGCAGGGCGGCTCGGGCTGTAACGCTAGCGAAGGGTTCCGGCGTGCAGCCCGTGGATCCAGCGGAGTTGTTGGATCGAAGTCTTTGCGATCAGGTCGAAGCGATGGAGACCCGAGTACGAGCCGGGGCCTGTGCGGCAGTGGATTTTGGAGTGCGACTGCCGTAGCCTTACGAGATGAACTCCCTGACGGTCATGCGGGGCTTGCTCGTTGTCGCGTCGGTGGGTTGCTCCAGCCCAGAGGAGGGCGCGGGACCCCTGCCTCCGAGCGGTGGGTATCAGGACGCTGGGGGTGAGGCGGGGGGTGACGCGGCGGGTGACGTAGAGGCGGTCGATGTTTCCACGGACTCCGGCTGTGTTCCCAAGACATGCATTCAGCTAGGTGCGGAGTGCGGCGTGGCGACGGACGGGTGTGGAGCCGCGTTGGAATGCGGGGATTGCCAGTCTGGGCAACATTGTGGCGGCGCTGGTCCCAATGCTTGTGGAACCGCGGAGTGCGTTCCGAAGACGTGCGCTCAGTTGGGGGCTTCCTGCGGGCTTGCGTCCGATGCGTGCAGTGCGGTGCTCACCTGCGGTGTTTGCGCTCTGCCGGAGACGTGCGGTGGGGGGGGAATCGACCATCAATGCGGGTGTACGCCGACCACGTGCGAGGCCCATTCGGCAGTGTGCGGCAGTATCCCGGACGGCTGCGGAGGCCAACTGTCCTGCGGCTCCTGTCCGTTCGGCGTCTGCGTGAACAATCAGTGCGACTGCACGCCCGTCTGTGCGGGCAAGGTGTGCGGAGACGCCACCGGGTGTGGTCAGGCTTGCGCGTCGGGGTCTGGGTGCCGCAGCACGAGTGTGGACTTCGGCGGGGCGTTCGGTTACGTCGACGCCAAGCTCGTACCGAACCCTGCGACGGGTGCGGGGAGTTGCCCGGCCGGGTATTCAGCTACCAAGGTTCGAGACACGACCGAACAGGATTGGCCGGTTGTTTTCTGCCTCCGGGTCCACACCCCCGACAGCGAGCCAATCTACGACTTTGGCGGCATGTGGAGTTACGAGGAGGGGGTGCTGAAGCCCAACCCCGTGACCGGCGCTGCGTCCTGTCCCACTGGCTACACGACGCAAGGTTTGAACGGCACCTACAACGTCGATTGGCCCGTTTTCGTTTGCTACAGGGGGCATTCTGCGGGAAGCCCGCCCGAGCACCTCTTCGGGGGCGTTTGGGGCTACGTGAACGACGGGAGTCTCGTACCGAATCCAGCGACAAACGCTGCTTCGTGCCCCTCCGACTACGTTTCTGTGAAGATCTCGGGAACGGTCGGAACGGATTGGCCGATTCACTTCTGTTGGTGAGTTGATCCCATTGGCCGACGTCGTGCTCGGAAGGTGGGGTGACAGTCGATTCGAGCGCGAAGGTGCAACCCTGCCGGCTCCGCGGCCTGAGCACGCTGGACTTCTTCGAAGGTGTCGGACTCGTCGAACAGGAGCGTGAAGCATTCCATTTTTGCCTCAATCATCGATTGGACTATACGGGAACCGGCGCTGTGATCTCACTGAATAGTGACTCGAGATTAGCCAGGAGGCGATCACGGTCTTTGTCCTGATTGACCACGGCCTCGCAGACCTCGTCGTAGCAGTGGGCCAGCACGTCAGGTTGCCGGGCGAGATGCACCATCATCAGAGAGGGTTCGCGCGAAACCAAGATTCGCTGAGCACTTGTTGCAGCGGTATTGGGAACCACGGCCCGAAGTGACCGTACGCCTCCGTGGAGACGCCAGATCAATATTTCAGGTTGGGCGTGCCCACACCGGCGTCGAAGCTGCGGCGCTTGGTCGTGCCGGGCTCGGGGCGCGCGTTGTGAGCACGTTAGCCAAAACCGCGGCGCTCAGCGAAGGGCCCACCCCGAAGCTTCGGATCTGCTAGTATGAGGGAGTCCATGAAAACATCTGGAAGCTGTGGGGAGCGGACCAAAACGCCGGCCCGGGTTGCTGTGCTCGTCTATGTGGTATTGGCGAGTGCGGGATGCGACAAGCCATCCGAGCCGCCTTCTGGTCTTGCGGCGATGCCCGACTCGGCAAGGTCATCAAATACGGCTTCGCCATCGAGCGTCGTGGTAGAGGCGCCGCCGCCGATGGACTCGCTGCCACGCCCGGCGGGTGTGCAATTGCCCGCGATGACCTCCGACGGGGATTGGGAGTTCGACAGCTCGTGCGGCGTGCGGACACTGAAAGGATCGGCGCTCGACAACCCCGTCTACACCGTTCGCAGGGGCGGGACGATCCTCGGTGCGGTCCCAGGACAGGAGCCAAAGGCAATCACGAAGGGTGGCATGCGAGCCACCCAACCACCGCCGAAAGTAGCCGTCGACGCCAGCGTTCCGTTCGAGTCCTGGTTCGACTTGCCGTGGGCGAGCGCAAGCCGCATCCGGGCAAACGAGAGTCGGAGTAGCTCGTTCTGCTTGCAAGTCGCGTGGAAGGGCCACGGGAACGTGATGTACGTACCGATCACGCTCGTTCCGAAGATCGATGTCGGGCCGGCACGGGATGCGCCGCCGCCGCCACTGGTCGTGGGCCAGGGAGGTACGCCTTCCTTCGGGTTGGGGATATCGAGCGGGGGGCTGCCGAGGTCGGGAGAGGCGGTTCCCAAGCCAGCCGACGGTACCGGGGTGGCAGTGATCTTCGATGGCGATTTCCTGCGAATAGCTGATGTCCTGCTTCCGGCAGAGCCAACATCGAGCCGATGGACCGTGTTCCCGACGCGGGGGGCGAACTGCGTTCGCCTTCGGCACTCCGCGGCGGACGACCTTCACGCGCGGATGGACGCGCTTCGCGGGAAACGAGTCGATGATCCGGTGCTGGTATCGCTGCCAGCAGGCGTGACGACGGCGGAGGCTGTCCGTTTGTTGGATCAAATTCGACAGGAAGGAGCCATACCGTTCGGCTCAGACGCCATCGATTTCCGCCCACCCAAGCTGATTGTCTCGCTGGACCGGGCATCGCTCAAGAAGCTGACAGGCACGTGTGCCAAGCAGCCTCCGGCGCGGCAGTAGGCTGGAGCTACCGCTTCGAACAACAGCGAACTCCGGTTCTTCGCATAGGAGGCAATCAGCGGCCACCCCACAGCTGGATCGTTCGCGCGGCGCAGTCGGTGTTTCGCGGCTCGGCGCCGTGTGTGATTGGGCGGCCATGGAGCAACGGTTCGCGCAGGAGGCGGGGATGCCGATGCGATGATGGCAAGCGCACCACGTTCTGGTAGCCTCAGGCCATGGGCAGCTACCTTCATGTGGGGTTGGTCGTTCGGGCTTCGGTCCAAGCGTCCGATCTGGCAAGTAACGAGATCTCTGGCGAGGCGCTTGCGCAATGGATGCGCGAGAACTGTGTCGATCCCGAGATGTTCGACCGCAGTCAACGGGATGATCAAATCGTGTGGTCCCTCAACGAGTCCTTCACGGCAGCCCCCCTGGTGGCCTTCCTGAAGGAGCAGGATGCAATCTCCGGAGTGCACGCCTCCAACGAGCACAAGCGGGAGGAGCTCTACGAAGACCTACTCAAGCTGAATTCCTGGGAGGCGATCGTCGCCTTGGCAAAAGAGGGGAAGCACCGCGACTTCTATTGTTTCGATGAGACCGAGTTGATCACTGGCAACCGCCCTCGTTCACCCGTGCGCGTACCGATGACCCTCCTCGTATTTCTTTCGGAGGGCAAGACGTTCATGGAGTGCTGGAGAGACCTTTTTCGGTACCTCGAACACATGATTCACGCGCAAGCGGACCGATTCCCGATCGCAAGGGCCGTGAAGCTCACCGTCGGTTAGCGACCTTTCCCACGCCTGAGCCACGGGTGCGGAGTTGTTACGCCGTGCCTAGCGAACCCACGGATGACGCGGGGGCGGCTCCATCGGCCAATGAGTCCTCCATGCGAGCCCTCGCCACCACCGCCTGTCCCAGCGCAATCCCGCCATCCCCCGGGGGCAAGCGCTCCGGCACCCGCACACGGAAGCCCCGCCGCTCGAGCCCCTCGACCAGCAGCCACGACAGCACGCGGTTCTGCAGACTCCCACCTCCCGCCGCCACGACCTCGCACCCCGTCTGCTCTCGCACGCGTTCGCACGCCTCGATCAGGGCCGTCGCAAGCGTGCGGTGAAAACGCATCGCCACCACCGGCACGGACACCCCCGCCGCTAGGTCTTGCACCCCACACCGCACGAAGTCTGCAGGCGGAATGCACACCATGTCGTGCACACCCAGGTCGACGGGCCACACGGTCTCGTCCTGCTCTCCGCGCCTGGCCGCCATCTCCAGCCCCATCGCCGCCTGCGCCTCAAAACGCGCCTCCAGAAAAAGCCCGCACAGTGCAGCCATCCCGTCGAACAACCGACCCGTACTCGACGTGAGCGGTGCGTGCACGCCCCGTTGCACGAGCCCGGCGACCGCCTCCCTTCGCGTCTCGTCGATCGATAGCAGCGCCTCGGGACAGAACCTCCGCCAGTCCGACCCGTACGCGTCTATCAAATAGCTGACCGCCATTCTCCATGGCTGTCGCGACGCTTGGTCTCCCCCGGGCATTCGCACGTACCCAAGGTGCCCCATGCGATGGAACGCCACCAGGTCCGCCAGCAGCACCTCGCCGCCCCACACCGCCCCGTCTGTCCCTAACCCCACGCCGTCGAGCGCGATCCCGATCGCGGGCCCCGGCTCCTGATGCTCGGCCAGACAGGCGGCTATGTGCGCGTGGTGGTGCTGGACCGCGAAGCGCGGCACATCAAGGGATTCCGCCCATCGCGTGGACGCGTAGTCCGGGTGCAAGTCGACCCCAACACAAGCGGGACGCACACCCACGACCCTTTGCAGACGTGCCACCGCATCCACGAATGCGTCCACCGCAGGCTCGTTGGACAGGTCCCCCACGTGCTGGCTCGAGAAAGCCATGCGGCCTCGCGTCAAGCACACCGTGCTTTTCAACTCCGCCCCCACGCCGAGCGCACAGACGCCGTCGTCCCGCAGCATCACCGGAAGCGGCACGTAGCCCCTCGACCGTCGAAAGAACGTGGTCCTCGCCCCGACGGCACCCACCACGGAGTCGTCGTTGCGCACGAGGATCTCGCGGTCGTGCAGCAGGAACAGGTCCGCGATGGCGCCCAGCCGATCGATCGCCTCGTCGTTGCCGATCGCGATGGGCTCCTCGGACAGGTTGCCGCTCGTCATCACCAGGGTGGCCGGCCCGTCGCCCAGCAAAAGGACGTGCAGGGGCGTGTAGGGCAGCATGACGCCGATGTCCGCGTTGTCCGGCGCGACCGATGGCGCGAGCGTGGACCCATCCTGCTTTGGCACGAGCACGATCGGACGATGACGCGACGAGAGCAGGGCGAGCGCGTGGTTGTCGATGCGCGCGTGCCGCCTGGCCTCCGCAAGGTCGCGGCACATGACCGCGAGGGGCTTGGCCTCCCTTTGCTTGCGCTCACGAAGGCGTTTCACTGCGCTTCGGTGGGTGGCATCGACCGCGAGGTGGAACCCTCCCAGCCCCTTCACCGCCACGATTTTGCCGTCGCGCAGCCATGCAGCCGCCTGACGTATCGGGTCCTCGCAAACAAGGGAACGCCCCGCGGCGTCCGCCAGCCACACGCGCGGTCCGCACGCGAAGCAAGCGTTGGGCTGCGCATGAAACCGTCGGTCTCTCGGGTCCTCGTACTCGCGACGGCACGCCTCGCACATGGCAAAGGAGGCCATCGAGGTCTTGTCCCGGTCGTAGGGGACGTCGTGGATGATCGTGTAGCGCGGTCCGCAGTTGGTGCAGTTGATGAACGGGTAGCGGTGGCGACGGTCGGACGGGTCTCGGAGCTCGCGCAAGCAGTCGTCGCAGATGCAGACGTCGGGGGGCAACAGGGCGGAGCGTTGGGCGAGGGCGCGGCTCGCGCGGATCTCGAAGCTTTTCTCCCCGGCCATCGGGTCCACGCTCGTGGCTGTCACCTGCACGATGAAGGCGAGGGGCGGAGCCTCTTTCACGAGGTCGCGCACGAACGCGTCGACCTGCGGACCGTCACCCTGCACCTCGAGGGTGACCCCGTCCGAGGTGTTGAGCACCCAACCGGACAGCCTCAGGCGCGAGGCGAGGTCGAAGACGAAGGGGCGGAATCCCACGCCCTGCACGACGCCCTGCACGTCGACGTGGACGCGCTGGGCTTCAGCCACGCTTGCTCGCGACCTGTGCGGCGAGCCACGCGGCCCACGCGTCCAGACCGTCGCCCTTCGTGCAGGACACCTGGAAGATGGCGATGTCTTCCCGCAGCGCCTTGGCGCGCTGCTCGATGGCCTCCACGGAGCAGTTCACGTAGGGCAGCAGGTCGATCTTGTTGATCACCAGCGCCCGCGACTGCTGGAACATCAGTGGATACTTCAAGGGTTTGTCGTCGCCCTCCGCCACGCTCAGCAGCATGGCCTTCATGTCCTCGCCGACCTGGAACTCCGCCGGGCAGACGAGGTTGCCCACGTTCTCGACCACGAGCAAGTCGAGGGCGTCGAGGTCGAACTCGTCGAGCGCGTCGCGGATCATGTTGCCGTCGAGGTGGCATGCGCCGCCCGTGTTGATCTGGACGGCTTTCACGCCGTGGCGTTCGATTCGCTCGGCGTCGACGGAGCTCTGGATGTCCCCTTCGATGACGCCGATACGAAGCTGGGCGGCGAGTTTTTCGATGGTGCGCTCGAGCAGGGTGGTTTTGCCCGCGCCCGGGGAGCTCATGAGGTTGACGACGAACACGCCGGAGCGGGCGAAGAGCTTCGCGTTGTCCTTGGCGATGCGGTCGTTGGCGTCGAGGATGTCACGAATCACACGAACGGTGCTCATTCCACGTCCATTTCCACGATCTGCAGCTCGCGGCCTGCGATCGTCTCGCCCCCGAGGTGTCCACATCGCGGGCAGGTAGGCAAGTCGTCTTCCACACGGTACTCGTGGCTGCACGCGGAGCAGCGGGCGCGCCACGGCACGCTGTCGACCGTCATCCGGGCGTTTTGTGCGACCGTGTCCCGCGCCAGGGCTTCGAAGGCCATCTCGAGGGCCTCCTTGACGACGGCGGTGAGCCGTCCGACGCGCAGGTGGACGCGGGTGACGCGGGTTGCCCCGTGCTCGGCAGCCCGCTCGAGGACCGTGTCGAGGATCGACTGGGCAATCGAGAGCTCGTGCACGGTGCGGGGTGTAGGGCGGGGCGGGGGTGGCGTCAATGTGCCCCGGTGAGCGCGAGGATCAGAACTGGTGAACCGGGCATGGGGAGCCGGGAAGTAGAAACCAACGCACTTGCCCATTCCCGGTCCCCGGCTCCGCATTCACCAGCTCGCCGCGTCTCTGTGGTTTTTCTAGGGGGCGTTCGCAAAGCCCCCTCGCCGCGCTCACCGCGGCTCACCCCAAAACGCCTCGCCTTCGGCTCGGATAGCCCCAAACCCAAGCCCGTTCTTCGAACAGGGCTTGATTTGGGACTAGCACGAGTGACGGAACATCCTCCGCCCACCCGTGTCCATGCCGCCATGCAGGTTGAACCTCACCGGGCACCTCGTTTTCGCAACGTGATTGTCTTGGCGCTCTCGGTCGCAGCCCCTTGTTGCGGTCACGACCTCGAACCGGCGCCCGCGGTTGCACCCTGGACGCTCGAAGTCACGCTCGTGCGATCGGAGGGACAAGGCACCCCGGCCGAGGCTTGTCACGAAGCTGGGGCATGCAAGCCCCTCGCGGCCGAGGGTGCGGTCCTCACGCCTGCCACGATCCGCACCAAGGACAGCCACGTCACCCTCTCTCTCGGCGACGGCTCCTTCCTCGATGTCGCTCCCTCCACCGAGGTGACGTTCGACCCCCACGAACCGCGGACCGTGGGATGGCAAAGCGGGTGGGTGACCCTTCGTCACGAATTGCCAGGGATGCGGTCGCCCGTTCGCTTGGTCGCGAGCAACCGGTCCGCCACGCTAGCCGAGGGGCCCGGGGCCCTGACCCTCCGGTCGCAGGGACAAGGCGTGACGCTGACGGTGCATCGAGGCGAGGCTTCGCTTGGCGACACGAAGGTCGGGGCAGGCAGAACGGTCTGGATTCCCGCGAAGGGCGAGCCTGACCTCCGCGGGGCCTGGACCGGCCACGTCGCCCCCGTCGCTCCCGTGTCCCTCCCCAAGACCCAGCCGGGCAAGGCGTTGCCCCCCCGAGGTCTCGGCCGCATGACCGCGCGCGTTCCTGGCACGGAAACCGTGGTCGATGGCGTGAGCCTGCTCTCGCACGAAGCACGGGTGCTGTTGCGCGATGGGTTCGCGCGCACCGAGATCGTGGAGGAGTTCCAGAACGATACGGACCGCGTGCTCGAAGGTCGCTATGTCTTTCGTCTCCCGCCCCGCGCGAGCATCTCCCGGCTCGCCCTGTGGGTGGGCGACAAGCTCGTCGAAGGCGAGGTCGTCGAACGAGACCGTGCCGCCCGCATCTTCAAAGGCATCGTCGACGACACCGTGCGGCCCCGGGACCCCGCCCTGCTCGAGTGGGTCTCGGGCGGGGAGTTCTCCCTGAAAATCTTCCCGATCGAGGCCAAGAAGAGCCGTCGCGTTCTCATCGCCTACAATGAGGTGCTCTCTACCGAGACCCCGGTGCTCACCTACGTTCACCCGCTCTCCCTGGGCGACCCGCGCGCCACACCCATCGGCCGCTTTCGCATCGAGGTCGACGTCGAAGCCGAGCCCGCCACGATCGCCACGCCTCTGCATGAAGCGTCGGTGAAGCGTTCGGACGCGCGCAGCCTCGTAACGTTCGAGTCCCGGTCGTTCGTACCGCGGCACGACTTCGTGGTCGAGATGACGGGGCACGCGCGGGTCGAGCCACTGGCGCTCCATGTGCCCGGACGCGCAACCACGGGCTTCCCGGACCTTCCGGAGGTGTCCCGGGGCGCGGCAGAAGGCCCCACGTTCGCCCTTCGCGTCCGTGCGGCACTGCCGGAAGGCACGGACATCCCGGCCGCCGTCGGCCTGCGGCGCGTCATCGTGGTCGACCGCAGCGCGAGCCAGACCAAGGAAACGCTCGACGCGCAAGCGCGCATGACCGTGGGGCTGCTGCAGCGCATGAGCGTGGGGGAACGGTTCGCGCTGTTGGCTTGCGACACGGATTGCGCCTCGTTTCCGGACAAGGGCATGAGCGAGCCCGGCGCATCCGTTGTGGACGAAGCGCGGGTGTGGCTCGGGCGGCTCGAGACTGAGGGAGGGACGGACCTCTCCCACGCCCTGACGACCGCGCTGCGACGCCTCGAGGACGGCCCCGGGGGGCAGATCGTGATGCTCGGCGACGGGAGCGTCAGCGCGGGAGACCTTGACGCCGCGGGCATCGCGGGGCGGATCGCGGAGCCCTTGCAGACGAAGAAGGCGGATCTGCGCCTCATTGGGGTGGGTGTATCCGTGGACGAGGTTTTGCTCGGGAACGTGGCGCGGATGGTGGGGGCGACCTACGAAGCGCTGGGATCGGACACGGATCTGGATAGCCGGGTCGAGACGGTGGCGTCGCACCTGCGAACGCCGGTGCTGGCCGCGACGCGGCTCGAGCTTCCGGACGGCTTCAGCGAAGTGCACCCGCCGCATCTTCCCAACCTGCGGCTTGGCGAGGAGATTGTCGTGACGGGCAAGGTGCGTCCCGGGGCCGGGGGGACGGCGCGGTTGGTGGGTCGGCTGGGGGACGCGCCGTACGCACGCGCGATCGAGCTGTCGGTGGACGACGGTTCCGCGAGGAGCAACCCGCTGGTGCCTCGGCTGTGGGCGGAGGCGCGCATCGCCGCGTTGCAGGCCGGGAGCGAGGCGGACGCGAAGCGGGAGATCGTGCGGCTGTCCCGGCACTACCATGTGATGTCGCGGCACACGGCGATGTTGGTGCTGGAGAACGAGCGAATGTTCGCGGAGTTCGGCATCGAACGCACGCAACCCGTGGAGCCCTCGGCGCCGACGAGACATGCGGGGAAGGGACAAGAAGTGCAGCGACCGTCGCGGGAGGTCGAGGAGGGATTGCCATCGGACTTTTGGGGCACGGGCGACGCGTTCGGTGCGGGGAGCTTGGGGCTGAGTGGGGTCGGGGAAGGGGGAGCAGGACGCGGGGAAGGGATCGGCATGGGGATGGGCACGTGGGGCTCGGGCGCGGGCAGGTCCAGCCACAAGACGAGTCCTCCCCAGGTTCGCGGGGGCGCTTCGAACATAAGCGGAAGGCTTGCCCCCGAGCTCATCCAGCGGATCGTGCGTTCCAACTACGGGCGCTTCCGGTTTTGTTACGAGCAGGGTCTGGCGCGCAATCCCTCGCTGGAAGGCAGGGTGGTCGTCCGCTTCATCATCGACCAGAGCGGGAGCGTGGCTCACGCTACCAACTCCGGGTCCACGCTGCCGGACAGCCAGGTGGTCCAGTGCGTGGTGCAAGCCTTCCCGCGGCTCAGCTTCCCGGAAGTGGAAGGGGGGACCGTCACCGTGGTGTACCCCATCCTGTTTTCGCCGGGCGACTCGCCACCCTCGCCGGCTGCATGGGCGACACCCGAGCCGATCCACGTCGACCCTGTGGTGCATCGAGCCCAGGACGACAGCTGGAGGCAGGCGGAGAGCAAGCACCTCGAGGCGCTTCGGGCGGCTGTGCAAAAAGACGACGGGAGTCGTCGCGCGCATGGGCGGCTCGTGCGGGGCCTCCTGCAGCGGGGGAAGTTCGACGAGGCGTTGACGGCGGCGCGTTGCTTCGTGGGGCTCGACCCGGATCTTTCGATCGCCCACGAATTGCTGGCGCATGCGGAGGCGGCTTCCGGCAATGGTCCCCGGGCGGTGGCGGCGATCGCTTGGCTTGCGGAGGCGCAGCCGCGTTCTTCTCGGGCCCACGTGCGCGCTGCCCAGGCCTACGAGGCGCTGGGGGACGAGCCACGCGCTTGCTCGCACTGGCGTGCAGCGGCTGAGCTTCTGCCGAAAGACGAGTTGGTGCGCTACGAGGCAGTGCGGTGCACGGGTCGGGTGCGGAATCCGCAAGATGCGCTGGTGCTAGCGCGTGCGATCGACAAGCCCGGAGAGGCTCTCGTTCTGACTGCGCTTCTGGAGAAGGGCGAGCCCCTGCCCGCCTACGACCCAGGACGCGGGCGAGCGGGCTCCTACGAAGCTACGGTGGCGTGCGCACCCGAGCACGAGTGTCCCGTGGTGGTCATCCTCGCGCCTGACGGGACCGTGTATTCCCCTTGGACGCCGGATCGCTTTCGGGCGGGTCGCGGCATGGTTTCGTTCCAGCCCGGTGTGGGGACCTACCGGGCGATTCTGATCGGCAAAGGGGCCGCCAAGCTCGCCCTTCGCGCCCATGGCGTGTCACGCACGTTCGACGTCACCGGAGAGGGTACGCGCACGGTTGCTGCGACGGACCTGCGCCGGTCGTGGCGACGAAGGTGGTGAGCGTCACCCCGCCAGGCTCAGATGGGCTCCCAGGCTCCGTCTTGTCTGTGCCTGTCGAGGCGGTACGGCTCAGCTCCCCTCAGCCTTCTCGATCAAACACTCCTCCACCTGGTCCGCCAGCGCCGACTCGAACGCTTTCAGGAACTGAGGCTCGACCAGCCGCACGCGAACACGCCACACGCGCGGGTCTTCGCCGTCCCTCCGAACCTCCGGGGGCTCGCGAAGGACCCGCCAGGGCGATAGCAATGCCACGTCCTGGATGACCCGCCTCGCCCTCGTCGCACTCGTGCCCTCGGGCACCCTCACAAGCACCTCCACCTGGGGGTGCGCACTCGCCTCCACGCTCACCGGTCCCGAGAGCAAGGCCCGGTTGGGCACGGAAACAATACGCCCTTCCTGGTCTCGCACCTTCGCTGCCCGCGGGCCGAGGGACTGGATGTCTCCCGCGTATCCGGCCCCGGACACCCACACACCCGGACGGATTCGTCTCTCCACGAGGATGACCACGCCGGCCAGCAGATCGGGCAGAAAGTCCCGCGCAGACCACCCCGCGGCGGCGGCGGCGGCAAGCGCTACCCATAGCAACACTGGCGCGTAAGAGGTGGGGATCCAGCGCGCGATGAACATCAGTCCGAGCACGGCGACCAGCGCACGCAGCGCCATCTGCAGCCCCGAGAGCAGCCGCGGCACCACGCCTCGGACGGGAAGCCGCTTGCGCCCCAAGCCCACCAGCACGGACGCGCCCGCGGTCACCAGCAACAGCAGGAAGTAGCCACCCAGACTGCCACGGTCGGTCAAGCCCAAGGACGGGAGAATCTGATGCAGCAGCGCGTCGCCATCCGGCTGCTCGGGCATCGCCGGAAAGAGCGTCCAAAGCGGGGATTCCTTGGGCTGTGCCGGCGCGGCAGGGGGCGAAGCCGAAGGGGGGCATACGGGCGCGGCCACCACGGGCGAGCCGGCCGCAAGAGCCGCTTCCACGACGTCAGGGGCCGCGGTCGCGTCCGTCTCGATCCCCTTGGCCGAACCGCCCTCCGCGTCTTGCTCGTCTGGTGCGTCGACCCCAGCGTCGGTTGTCCCCGGCGCGTCCGCCTCCAGCCCGGCGTCGGGTAGCTCGGAGACGAGGGAGGCCACCGGCGCAGAGGACGCTGCCGCCACCGGGGCGGACGAGACAGGCGCGGGGGCCGAGGACACGGGCGCAGACGACACGGGCGCAGACGACACGGGCGCCGGCGCTTCGGACACGGGCGCGCCCGAGGAAGACACGGGGCCTTGTGCACTTGCGAGCGCTCCCGCCGTCACGATGGCGAGCAGCAGGGCGGCGGTGCTTCGCTTCATGCCACCCACCTCCGGTCCTCCATCACGCGGACGACGGTTCCCCGCAGCGGAACCACGATCCGATAGCGTCCCTCGCTGCTGTGGAGCAGTCCCCAGTGGACGAGGCGCGCCAGGTGCGCCTCGGCTTGGTCGCGAGTCGTGCGAAACAGCGACGCATGAATGTCCGGGTCGGTCCAGCCATTGCGCGAGATTTGCCAGAGCGTGAGCAGCGCGTCTTCGGGCAGCTGCCGCAGGGCGGTCAGAGGCGGAGAAGGCACCGGTCCCATCCGCACGACCGAGCCGTCCTCGTCTACCTTCTTCACCGAGGCCATCCACAGCTGGAGCGCGTCGCGGATGAGCCCCCCGGACGCTTCGTGCAAGTCGCGGAACCACGCTTGCCGTGTCCTCTTGCCCAGAAGGCGACGGCTCAACTCCCACGCAAATCCACCCTGCGCGGCAGCGCCGAACGCGAGGTCATAGCCACTCATGCCATGACGCGCCAGCACGGCCGCCTCGAGTTGCTCGACGTCGAAGGGCTCGAGGTCGACCACGGTGGGGAAGGCGTCGCGGATGGGGGAGAGGGTCGCGGCGAAGTCCCACACCAGGCTGTCGGCGCGCAGGAGCCACGCGTTGCGGCCTGCATCCGCCACCACGCCGGCCACGAACCTGCGCAGCGGCTCGATGCCCCCGGGCCGAGCGGACACGAGCCAGTGAAAGCCGCCCACGGTGATGAGGCGCCGCTCTCGAGGCGTGGCGAACCACCGCTCGACGTCCTGCACGGTCGTGGGGCCCTGGAAGGTCCAGGATTCGGGCTTCGCCCCGTCCACGCCGCGCACGATCGCGTTGGCCACGGCGCCCTTGCCGACACCGTCGGGACCCAGGAGCGCGACGGCTCGCAGGTGCTGGGCACCGATGCCGGAGAGCACGCGGCGCGCGCGCTGGATGGAGTCGGTGCGTCCGACGAGCAGGTCGCCGGCCTCGAGGGCCTGGGCGGAGAACAGCCTGCGGTAGACGAGGGGAAGGTGCTCCAGCGCCCCGGGGGCGCGGGCAAAGGCGTTGGGCTCGACAAGCGCATCTTCTTCCGAAGCCGGGAGTCCCAGGTACCTGCGCGTCTTCTCGATGCGATTGCCGCCGACCGCGGCACGCACGATCGACCTGACTTCCCGCTTTGCTCGCTTGAGCAGCGTGGGCAGACGACGAGCTCGCTCGAGCCACAAGCGGCCGTCGGCGCCGCGCGCGAGCCGGGACCGCAGCTCCGCGACTTTCCCTTCCACGAGCTGCCAGCGGAGCTCTTCCAGCCCGCCGACCACGGCGTGGTGAACACCGTTCTGCGCGTCCTCTCCCCAGCTCGCGGAGGCCCCCTGCAGCTCCGCCAGCCGCGCCCGGCTCCGTTGCCAGGCCCCGAGAATCATCTCGCGCACCAGCGTCCGCGTCTCCAGCGGCACCGGCTCGTTCTGGTACTCCTCCACCTCGGCCACGGCCACCTCGACGTTGAACGAGATGCGCCGGTCGAGCTCTTCCACCGCGGCCGCCGTGGGTTGCACCGACGCGGCCAGCTCGCGCATCAAGTGCACGAGCTTCGGGGAGACATGCGCTTCCACGTGGTCCTGGACGAGTCGTCGGAAGGGCACCTCGACGACCGGCACGGACGGGGGGATGCGCCAGTCCCCCCGCGCCGGACGTCCGGAGGGGATCTTGTACCGGTCGGTGAGCGCGCGGGATGCGCGCGCCACGTTGTCGAGTAGGGGCGTGACCACGTGCTCGTTGGTGATCTGGTCGCGCAGCAGCAGCGACGCGCGGACCGCCTCGGACACGACGCGTTCGAGGGGCTTCGCCTCTTCGCGAATGGCCGCGGCCAGGTCCTCGCCACTGAGGTTCGCGTCGAAGGTCGTCTCGTAGCGCTGGATGGCCTCCTCGAGCGCCGCGGTGATGCGCACGAGCTGGTGGTGCGCGCGGCCGTCGAGGGAGCGACGCAGGTCGGAAGCGAACGTGTGGACGGCATCCTCGATGTGGCCTTCGAGGCTCCCCATCTCGAGCTCCAAGGCGAGCAAGGAGTATTGAGAGGCGCTGACCTGCCGCGCCTGGGCGAACCCTTCCGTGAGGCGCTTTCTCGCGCGCTCGCGCTCGCCGTGGACCCGGCTGAACCGTCGCGTGTGGTTCGGCAGATCGAGGGTGCTCATGGTGGAAGCTTCGTGCTTGATGGCCTGGCACGCGGCCCCGAGGATGGTGGCCGTGCGGGTGTCGCCATCCTCCACGATCACATTCACTTCCTTTATGGCCGACGCGATCTCCGCCTCGAACGAGCGGCGAAGCGCTGCCAGGTGCGATCGCAGCTCCGGGTCATCCCCGCCTTGGGGGAAACGCTGTGCCAGCTCGAGATACCCGTGCGATGCCGCGTCGAACAGATCGCGCGTGCGATCCACCAGCTGCCTCTCCGCGTCGATGAGCAACGCGGCGACGCCCTCGACCTGCGCGGGAAGCTTGCCCACGAGGTGGTATCGGACCAGCGTGCCCATGGCAACACTGCGTGAGGGCTCGGTCCCATCGGTGAACGAGGCCCACCTTCGACGAACCCGCAAGCCCATGCGCAGCAAGGCGCGCGGCGTGCTCTCGCCCCCGGGGTGCTCGAAGGACACGCTCTCGTACGGGGCCTCCACGAACTCCGGTGCGTCCTCCACGATCTGGTCCACCGCATCGAGGATCTGGGTGGGCAACCACTTATCCGAACCGATGCGAGCGCCCCGCGCCAGCACGGCAGCCCCCCAGCGCTCCGCCAGCTCCGAGCGCTCCACGCGCATCGCGTCCGACGTGGTTTCCCCGGACTCTTGGCTCGTGACCATGCGGTTCGAGACGAGCCGGTGGTGACGCAGCAGCTCCATGCGAAGCTGCCGGAGGTACGCGTGCGCATCCTTTCGAAAGGCTTCGAGACGCCCGCTCACCACGTCGCGGGAGAGGGCTTGCATGTCGGCCTCGAGCTCACCCAGCCAGCGGTTGAGCTCCGGGGAAGCGAGCTTCGGCGGCTTGCCCCATGGGTTGCCGGGACGTTCCTTGCGTGTCCAGGGCTTCACGCCGCGTGCGCTCGGCGGCGCCTCGTCCGGTACTGCCTCCACGGGCTCGAGGTCCGAAACCTCTTGGCCACGAACGGCGCTCGCGGGAAGCTCTCCCGCGCGGCCCAGCATGTGGCGGAAGATCGCGGGCCCGGCCAGCTCGTTGAGCACGAGGGTCGCAGCCGTCAGCGCGACGATCGCGTCGCCCAGCGCGCCCATGGATGACTCCGCCACGAGGACGAGGGAAACCGCCACGCCCCCCTGCGGCACGAAACCCGCCCAGGCGTATCGCACGACGCTGGGGTCCGCGCGACCCATCCGCCCCCCGGCCGCCACGCCCACCCGCAGGGCCGCAGCGCGCAACAACACGATCGCGATCGCGTGCGGCAGGACCCCGATCACCAGGTCGAGGCGGATGGCCGCACCGAGCATCGCGAAGACCAGCAAGTACAGCGGGGTGGACATCTTCACCACCTCGCGTACGAGCTTCTCGCCGTGTTCCGACGAGCTCGCCAGGACCATTCCTGCAGGCAGAAGCACCCACACCGGGGACATGCCGAACCGGTTCGCAATGAACGTGACGAGGACGACCACGCCAACCAGGAACAGGGACACCTCCCGTCGCACCTGATGGACGTACAGGGACATGGCGCCGCCCACCAGCAATCCGGCGGCCAGGCCCAGACCCATGTGCAGCGACGCCTGCGTCGACGGTCCGGTGTCCCACGACGTGCCGGGCGAGCGGGCCATCCAGTGGAGCGCAGCCACCACCACGGCGACGGCTCCTACTTCCTTGAGCGCGACGTTGGCGAGCACCACGCGCGCTACGGGCCCGCGCGCGCCCGTACCGTGAAGCACGGCCAGGGTGGCTGCGGGCGACCCCGACAGGCACAGGCCGGCCAAGACCGCACCGAAGCCGAGGACGGTCGTAGTACCGACGCCAGCCAGCCCCGGAACGGTCACGTAGGGAAGCCCGAGTCCTTGCACCGTGGCCCACAACGCCATGATCACGAGGACGCTCAGCGCATGTCCGCCGAAGATGCCGCCGATGGGGCGAGCCAGGCCACGAAGCGCGTCCAGGCGAAGGAGGCCGCCCGCGGTCAACGCGATCAGACCGATGGCCACCTGCTGGAACGGCGAGAGCAGGTCGATCGCGGCGTTGCCCAGGATCGGCCACGACAGCGGGGCCACCATCCACGCGGCAGGCAGGGTGGAGCGCAGCGATTCGCCTAGCAGGATGCCCGCCACGAGGTAGCCCGTGATGGCGGGAAGGCGCAGACCCACGGCAAGCTGTCCGAGCGTGAACGCCGCGATCAGGGCGAAGCCCACGCCCAACAGGGCGGTCTGTCCCGTCCCGATCATCCCCGGCAGCAACCGGTCCGTCGCCCAGACCCCGAAGCCCAGCAAGGCCACGATGACGAGCTTGCGAAGCACGCCTTCGGACACGGCAGTAGGGCGAGGGTGGTCCATCATCGCTTCCAGAAGTCAGGGATGAACAGCGCAAAGATCGTGAAGAACTCGAGGCGGCCCAGGATCATCGCCAGGGAGAACAGGAGCTTGGACAGGGCCGAGTAGCCGGCGAAATGGTCGGCCTCTGCGTAGAATGGCGATGGTCCGATGTTCGAAAGGCACGTCAACGTCGCCCCGAAGGACGTGACTGCCGGGATCTTCTCCACGTACGTCACCACCAGCACGCAGGCGGCCATGCACCCCATGAACACCACGAAGAACACCGCCACGTCCGACAGCACCGCCGAGGGAACGCGCTTGGCGTCCATGCGGATGACCTGGATCACGTTGGGGCTGAAGGCTGTCCGGATCTGAGCGACACCGACCTTTGCGAGCAACACGATTCGCTCCACCTTGATGCCGCCCGCGGTCGATCCCGAGCATCCCCCTACAAACATCAGCAACACCAACACGGTCACGGCGAACGAGGGGTACTTCATGTACGC
Organism: uncultured Polyangiaceae bacterium; assembly: GCA_964488865.1. Classification (GTDB taxonomy): domain Bacteria; phylum Myxococcota_A; class Polyangia; order Polyangiales; family Polyangiaceae; genus MWCO01. Next base: position 57,143 of record CAZAWR010000053.1, read on the forward strand.
GTCCGTTCCGTACCCCGTCGACGTGACGAAGGAGGCAACCTGGAAGACGGCGTACCGGAACGCCTGGACCACGGACCCGTGCAAGGAGGTGATACTCGCGGTCAGGATGAGGGTGGTCGAGGCCACGAGCAGAACGTAGAGGCGGAACTCGGCGGAGCGCAGGAACCCGCGGAGCGTGCGGCCACGAATGGCAGCGTAGTACAGGCTGAAGTTGGTGCCCGCCAAGAGCATGAACGCCGCGATGACCATCTCGATCGCGGGGCTGTCGAACGCGGCGACGGAGGCGTCGCGTGTGGAGAACCCGCCGGTCGACATCGTGGTCATGGCGTGACAGAGAGACTCGAAGGGCGACATGCCCAGGGCCCAGAGCAGGGCCGTCTGCGCGAGTGTGAACAGCAGGTAGGCGCGCCAGAGGAACGACGATGTGTCCGCGATGCGGGGTTGGAGGCCTTCCGAGATGGCGCCCGGGGCCTCGCCCTGGAACATGAACTTCGCGCCCACCCCCACGTTCGGGAAGATGGCGACGAAGAGCACGACGATGCCCATGCCGCCCAGCCACTGGGTGACGGAGCGCCAGAGCAGCAAGGGTTTTTGCAGCCGGGCCTCGATGTCGGTGATGACGGTTGCCCCGGTGGTGGTGAAGCCGCTGACCGCCTCGAAGATGCCGTCGGCGGGGGACATGCGCGCCGCGAACACGTAGGGAAGGGCGCCGAACACGCTGCAGGCCGCCCAGATGACGGCCACGGCGAAGATGGCCTCGCGTCGGGACAGCGAAGCGACGGCGCTGCTGCGTCCGTACCAGCGCAGCAGAGCTCCCGCGAGCACGGCGATGGCGGCGGAGATCACGAGGGCGATGGCCTGGGTCCAGTCTTCGGGGACGTCCCCCGTTTTCGAGAAGATGGCCGAGGCGAGCCCCACGACGGCGCACAGGAGCATGGCGATTCCGATGCCGACGACCACGGCGCCGACAGGCCGTCCCACGCCTCGCCAGATGCTCGCCCAGCGGCTCATAAGATCCTCGGTCGGAAGATGCGTTCCACGGAGGCGCGAACCGAAGCCAGGGTCAGGACGATGACGGTGTCGCCGGAGCGCACGACGTCGTCGCCGCTGGGGATGACGACCTGATCGTTGTGGACGATGCCGGCGAGCAAGGCGCCGCGCGGGAACTTGAGGCGTCGCAGGGGCACGCCCAGGGCCCGGGCCCCGTCGCGCGCCTTGAACTCCAGCACCTCCGCCTTGCCGTTCTCCAGCTGCGTCAAGCTCTGCAGCTCCGACTCGCGGCAGTAGCGCATGATGTGGTCCGAAGCGACGACGCTCGGGGAAAGGACGATGTCGATGCCGAGCTGGCGGTAGATGGGCTGGTAGTCACCGCGTTGCACGAGAGAGGCGACGCGGCTCGCTCCCGCCTGGCGCGCCAGCAGCGCTGCCATCAGGTTCACCTCGTCCTGCTGGGTCACGGCGGCCACCAGGTCGAAGCTCCCCACTTCCTCCTGCCTGAGCAGCTGCATGTCGGTGCCGTCGCCGTGCACCACCACCACGCCTTCCAGGTCCGTGGCGAGGTTTTCGGCGCGGGCCCGCGACGACTCGATGATCATCACCTTCGCGCAGCGGCCGGCGAGGAAGGTCGCGAGCGACTGCCCGATCACCCCCCCACCGATGATGCACACCCGGTTCGCCTCCCTGCGCGACGTGAACAGGTCCTGCGCTTCCATCACGTCTTCCGCGCGCCCGATCAGGTAGATGCGATCCTGCTCGAGCAGGACGTCGGCGCCGCCGGGGACGAACAACTCGCCGCTTCGCACCACGGCGGCCACCAGGGTCTGTCGTGGGAGCTGCATCTTCGCCAGCGGCTTGTTGAGCATCCGCGTGCGCTCCCCCAGCTCGACCTGCACCAGCTCGATCCGCTCGTTGGCGAGGTTGATCACGTCGAGCGCGCCGTGCGATCGCGCGATCTTGGCAAGCTCCTGCGCCACAAGCACCCGCGGGTTGACCACCACGTCCACTCCGAGCAGGCCGTATTGCACCGCATCCACGCGCGTCGCCCACGCCGCGCTCTGCGCACGCGCGATGACCCGCTTGGCCCCCATCGTCTTTGCCGTCAACGCAGACACCAGGTTGAGCTCGTCGTGGTCCGTCACCGCCACCACCAGGTCACTCTTCGCCGCTCCTGCGCGCTCCAGCGTCTCCCGCGTCCCCCCGAACCCGTGCAGGGTCATCACGTCGAAGTGGTCTTCCGCGTACTGCACCGCCGCCAGGTCCTTGTCGATCGCAACCACGTCGTGCCCTTCACGCTCCAGCACCTCCAGCAGATGGCGACCGACTTGTCCCAGACCGATGACCACGATGTGCATGGCTCAGAGCTTTCCCTCCGCCGGGCTTCGCAACTCCCCGGAGTCCAGGAGCAGACCACGCAGCACCCAGGGGGCCAGCAGGTCGTGGACGACGACGGAGATCAGCACGGCGGTATAGCCAATGTCGACGAGGGGACCTTCCTGCGTGGTGCGCAGCGCGATGGCGAGCGCAACGGCGACCTCTCCTTGTCCCAGCAAGCCGCGCCCCGCGTCGGAGCGCATTTGAGGAATCCACCGCGCGACCAACCAAGAAGCGAAGATGCGAGCGAGCAGGCGCAGCAGGATGAAGCCTCCCGCCACGACGAGGGTGGGCAGCCAGGGCGGGGGTACCCAGAGCGCGCCAGCGAACACGAGGAGCAAGAAGGACAAGGCGGGGGTGGCGGTGCGAGTGGCTTCGAGGACGCGTTCGCCCGACAAGGACGTGTTGATCAGCACCAGGCTCAGGGCGAGGTTGACCCACAGGGGCGAAAGGCCGAACCAGGAAGCTGCGCCGGAGGTGAAGGCCACGACGCCGACGAGCAACAGGATTCGCCCTGCCAAGCTTTCGGCCTGGCCCAGGTAAGGGGAAAGGACGACACCGAGCGCGGCCCCTAGTCCTACCGCCACGACGGCAAGCTCCACGGGTGAGAGGCTGCGCTCTTCCCACTCGCTTCCTGCTTGAAAGACGCAGGCCAGGACCCCGAACCCCACCACGGCCACCAGGTTGGAGAAGCGCGCGGAGTGACCCAGCAGCGTGGCGGTCACCTCTCCGGTGTCGTATCGCTGCCGCAACACGCGAAAGGGAGCGGTGGACGTTGCCGCCGCGGCGGACCCCAGCCAGCCGGAGATCAGCCATGCCCGCTCCGGATCGACCACGGGGCTCCACGCGGAAATCGCCACCCGCGACGCCACGGTGACCACTGCCCAGCACAGGACGCCGGACAGCACGCCGAGACGAGGACCCCCACGCGGGAGGTTGGCGAGGGCGCGCAAGTTGAAGTCCACGCCGCAGGCGAACGCGACCCACGCGGCGGCGAGTGCGGCGAGCGGGACCAGGGCACGTAGATCTCCGAAGAGGCCGATCCCGAAGGCCACGGGGCCGAGCATCGCCCCGAGCAACAGGTGCTCCGCGCCCGGCGCGAACGGCAGCGCCTTGCGGGCCCGCGCAAGACCGATCCGCAAGACCAGGTACCCCGCCCCGAGTGAAAGGGCGATGCCAGCCACGCTCAGGGTCGGCCCAAGGGCTGCCTCGGAAGCCGCGCTGGCCGGGGTGGCCCACAGCAAGCTGCCTGCAAAGGCAGCGAACCAACCGGCGGGCGGACAAACCCCGCCCAGGGTCTCACGAGCGTCGCGAAACCTGCTGGGGAGGGTCGGGCGATCAGGGAGCGTCTTCGTGGGTGAAATTGGGCGCCCAACGGGCGCGGGTGTCAACAAACTGGCCGACGACCTGCCGCCGTGGACCATGCCCGCCATCTACACGGAATTTGATCCGTGCGGAAAACTAGGAACTAGGAAGAGGAACACGGAATGCGAATGCGAACGCCAGTGTGTCGCGGAGGGTGATCACGAAGCCTGGGGTTTGTTCCTCGTTCCATGACCTCGGTTTCGCCACGGCTCAACGTGATTCAGTATAGATCCCACATTCTTGGCCACCCCCACCCAACGCCGTAGGGTCCCTTCCGTTGGAGGACCACCATGCGCAAATCCCTTCTTCTGCTCGCCATCGCTCTCCCGCTCTGCCTCAACGGATGCTCCAAGGACCCGAAGGAGCGCCTGCAGGGCAAGTGGGGAGGACAGAACGTCAACCAGGTCGATGAGCCCCAGAAGGCAGAGGCGACCACGTGGGCGCAAGGCGTTCGGTTCGAGTTCGACAAGAACAAGATGACCGTCACCGTCCCTTCCGAGCAGCCGCGAACCGGTGACTTCGACATCGAAGACGCCACCGGCGACAAGCTGACCATCCGCGTCGCGCGCGAAGCCGGCGGGACTGATGCAGCGAACCTGCGGTTCGACGGCTCGAAGCTGCTGTGGGACGTCGGCGACGGGCGCGAAGTGGTGATGACCCGCGTGGACTGAGTGGGCTGGACCGTGCGGGGGGCCGGGGCTATGCTACCACCGTGCTCGGAGCCCTTCTGCCGACATGGGACGAACCAGGCGAGGAGCCCGGGCCGAAGAGAACGGCAACTCGATCCCAAGAATGACCCGGACACGGGGTCCATCCAGGCGGTCACGGTGCGAACATGGCATCACCTCCCAAACATTCGAAGCAAGCAGCAGACGCAGACGACCTTCAGCTCCCGATCCAGAAGACCAGCCCGCTGGTGTTCGTGGGCATAGGGGTTACGGTGCTTGCCTTGGGCGGGCTGGCGTTCTTCATGACGCGTGGCGGCGAAGAGCCGAAGCCTGACGGGGCCATCGAGGCAGCTGTGCACTCCGCTCGCATGACGGCGGACGAGGTGAAGGCCAAGCGCGAGGCGCAGCTCGAACACCTCGAGCTGGCTGCCAAGGCTTGGGCTGTCGCGTCGGAACAGGAGCGCGTCAAGGCAGCCGCTTCCGCCGCTGCCGCGGCTGCCGCGGAGGAAGCGAACCCGCCCGTCGCGGCCGCGGGGGGTGGCAAGACCCCGGATACCCCAGGGGCCGCGGCCCCTCCGCCCAAGAAGAAGGCCAGCAACAACGACCTCGACCAGCTCGACAAGCTCGGCAGCGCTGTCAACTCCGAGCTCGGCGGACCGTAACGTTACGCTCGCCCCCTCCCCCCGCTCCCCTTCTCCCACCGCACGTCCCTCGCGAAGACGTATCACCCGTCACACCTGCGCCGTCACAGGCGTGGCTAATTATCCATTAAAACCCATTCCAAATTCAAAATACAAGGCTGAGATGGTTGCTAACCCTGGCCCGATGGTTGCTCCTGTGTCCTGCAACCAGCCCCAAGCACCTCCTTTTTCTCTTCCTTAGCTTCCTTGTCCTTTGCCCTTAATCCTTTGCCCTTAATCCTTTGCCCTTAATCCTTCACGCTGCTTCCACCCTCCGAGCCCGGAGAACCACAGAGGAAACCGAAGGGGTTGGTGCGGAGGTTGGCTGCGCGCGGGTGATACCTGAAGTGCGAGCCCGGGTCGGTACAACTCCGCCGACGTAGCGACTCGACACCGCCGAGTCGAGCGTGGGGCGTGGTACCGCCGCGCGGGCGACCCGAGGCCCTCACCGAACGAAGGCTAGCGACCGAAGAGAAGCGCAGGATAGAGCGCATACAGCGCGATCATCCCGGCCACCGCCAGCAGCAGCAATCCTGTTGTGATCGCCACGCCAAGCCGCGGATGACGCGGCGGTTGGATCGCGAGCGGGACAGGGGGAGCCTCGCTGTTCGATGACGCACCCGTCTCGGAGCTTCCGCCTTCCTCGGGAGGCCCGCCCGCTTGGGCCTGCGGAGGCGCGGGGGTGGGTGGCAGTCCGAGCATGCTCTTGAGCTCGCCAGCCAGCTCACGGGACGAACGCTCAGGGGACCCGAAGTCCGCCAGCAGCTCGTTGACCCGGTCAGGACCTGCGGTCGAGCGATGCGCCCTTCTCGGCTCGACGGTCACCGACTCTGCGACAACCGGCGATTGTGCTCCTGGTTCAGCGATCGACTCTGAGACATCTTCCGCGATCGGCTCCGCGACGGCTTCCGCGATCGGCTCCGCGACGGCTTCCGCGATCGGCTCCGCGACGGCTTCCGC
>CAZAWR010000053.1:63285-65101 GCA_964488865.1 uncultured Polyangiaceae bacterium
GATCAGCTCCGCGACATCTTCCGCGATCGGCCCCGCGACAGCTTCCGCGATCGGCTCCGCGAGCGGCGGAGACGCCGTCCCGAAGTCCAAGGACTCGTCCCCCGCCGCCGCGGGCGGCTCGTAGGTGAGCAAGTCATCCTCGTCCACCTCGGGCTCCCAGCCGTCCGAGGGCTCCTGTTCCGGTGACGTCGTCATCGGGACGGGTAACGCGTCGCTCGCCAGGTCGCTCAAAACGAGCAGCGGGGTGTCCGTCTCCTCCGAGTCATCTGCCGTTTCGCACGGTGCCCTGGCATCGAGCGGCACGGTGGCGGGATGCTCGGTGGCGGGCGGTAGCGGCGAGGGCGGGGAAATTGCGGGGGAAGCAGCAACCGCCACCAGGGCGTCGATGTCCGTCGCGTCCGGTAACTGGACGGCCGGCATCTCCTCCTGGGCATCCATCAAGTCGGGCTCTGCGAGGGGAGGTGGAGGGGCGGGTGAACGCGGCCGGGCCTGCTCCGGGCGTCGAGCCTTCGTGATGGTCGCGGCGGGCTTTGCGACCCGTTTCTCCGGGACCTGGACCCCGGACCGTTCCACTTCCCGCGCCAGCCGCCCCATCGTGCGGCGAGCTGCTGCGCGGTTGACCGGAATCAGTCCTGCTTCCAGCTCCTCGATCAACGCCTCCAGACCGTGGTGGGTCGTGCGACGCGCCGCCGAGGTCAGAGCGGGAGATGCGCCCACGGCGACCGACAACAGCTCTGCCAACAAAGCTCGGACGCTCTGCTCGGCAGCTTGCTCGTCGCCGCGTCGTGCGGCTCCCCGCAGGACGACATCCCCATCTTGCGTGAGATGGACGTGCGCGGGGAGAACGACGGCGGGGGCCGTGGTGAGCGCATCCGCGATGGCCAGGGCGATGTAGCCAGCGGTCTCGATGGACACGGGGGCGCGGCGGCGCGCGGCGGCAGCAAGGACCCGGTCGAGCGTCAAGCTTGCGGCTTGCTCGGCGTGCGGTCGTGCCGGGCGGGGGTCGGGCATCGCGGACGAACCCCGTCGGACCGGACGGGCGCGGGCTCGATCCGAACCGGTGTGGGAAGGGGAGCCTTTTTCGCACTCGATATGCATGGCGGTTCTTTCCCATACCTTCATGCGCGCGACCGGAGCAACTTTCGGCCGGTTTCGGTGGCGGCAACGGGTGAGCCTTCCCCGATGGGTCCGCGGCTCCTCGTTGACACGAGTTCGGCGGGGTCTGCACAAGCTGGTACAATGCCGCCATGCGAACGTGCCCCAGGTGCGGAACCCCTTCAGCGGACCAGGCACCCTATTGCCCTGCCTGCGGCCAGCTGATGCAGGCGAGCGCACCCGCGGCCCAGGGCCAGACCGCCACCACCGGCAAGAAGACGATGCTTGGCATCGTGCCCGACGCCAAGGCCGCCGGGCAGCCCGTCGGGAAGAAGACCATGATGGGCATGCCGGAAGGGGACGACCCGACCTTGCCCAGAGTGGGCCACAAGACGATGCTCGGCATGCCCTTGGAAGGCACGTCCCGGGCTGGCACCGTGCCGATCGCGCAGCCGGGGCAAGGGACCGCGCAACAACCTCCCTACTTCGCACAGCAGCCTCAGGCCGCACAGCAGCCTCAGCCCGCACAGCAGCCTCAGCCCGCACAGCAGCCTCAGGCCGCACAGCAGCCTCAGGCCGCACAGCAGCCTCAGGCCGCACAGCAGCCTCAGGCCGCACAGCAGCCTCAGGCCGCACAGCAGCCTCAGGCCGCACAGCAGCCTCAGGCCGCACAGCAGCCTCAGGCCGCACAGCAGCCTCAGGCCGCACAGCAGCCTCAGGC
>CAZAWR010000054.1:0-33652 GCA_964488865.1 uncultured Polyangiaceae bacterium
CGCCGTCGGGGGAAGGAGCCCTCGCACGCGCCGCCCACCTCATGGGTGGCAGGCCGCCTTGCCATTCGTGGAGCAAGATCCAGAGCTTGATCTATCAGCCCGTCGCTTCGCTCCGGATCAGGGACGAGAGCATTGACGACCGGGGCGTCCAGGGTCACCCTCCAGGCATGCTTCGGCTGCTGTGGAGTATCGTGCTCGCGGGTCTCGTCGGAGGAGCCGTGGCCGCGCTGGCCGTCAAGGTCTTCGGCATCGTCACCCTCAGCGCCCTCGCCGCCTACCCCCTGGCCGTTCTCGTCGGTGTCGTCGTGGGTCTGCTCGCTGGCAAGCCCGTCTGGGTCAAGGGCGCTCGCGTCGAAGCGGGGCTCAAGGCAGCCTTCGGCGCCCTCGTCGCCGCCGGCCTCATGTGGGCCCTCCGTACCTGGGTAGGCTTCGACGTGGACCTGTCCGCCGCCAGCCTCGGACAAGGCGCCGCCGGACTCCTCCCCGTCATCGCCTTCCCTGCCGTCGCTCTCGTCCTGTCCCTTCTGTTCGAGGTCGACAACATGTTCGGCAAGGGCCAGGACGACGCGAACAAGAAGCGCATTGCCGCCCCCACGACGGGAAAGCGCGTGGCGTCCGGTGAGGAGGTCGAGCAAGAGGCCGAGTCCGCGACCCGTGGCTCCGAGCGACGAAAGCACTGACGGCCGACATGTCACTGGGTCGCGGATTGCTGTACGTGGCGAGTGCCGGGGCCCTCGCCTTGCTCGCCCGGTCCTTGCTGATCGGCGCGGTGCCGTTGTGGATCGCGATCGCAGCCTTCGCAGGCTACGTCGCCATCGCGCTGCTGGGCGTTTTCGTCCCCCGCCTCGAGATGTTCGCGCACGTGGTGTGGAGAGGGCCGCGAGACACCGCCGAGGTCGCCCTCACGTTCGATGACGGTCCCCACCCCGAGCACACGCGGCGCGTGCTGGAGTTGCTCGACCAGGTGGGCACGAAGGCGACCTTCTTCGTCCTTGGGTCGAAGGTGGAAGCGCATCCGGAGGTGGTGCGGGAGATCGTGGCCCGGGGCCATGGGCTCGGCATCCATGGCTACACGCATGACCGGTTGCTGAGCCTGCGGAGCGCGAAGCGGATCGCGGCGGACCTGGAGCGCGCCCTCGATGCGGTGGAGAAAGCTACGGGCCTACGCCCCGTGTTGTTTCGACCGCCCGTGGGACATGTCAGCCCTCGCACGGACACCGCGGCTACGCGGCTCGGCTTGACGATCGTGGCCTGGTCGGTTCGTGGGTTCGATGGGCTCGCGCGTGCGAACGCGAAGGATGTCGCGGCCCGCGTGCGCCGCGGCCTGCGACCCGGGGCCATCGTGCTGTTGCACGACGCCGCCGAGCAGGGAGACCGACGACCCGCAGGCGTGGACGCGCTGCCGTCGGTCCTCGAGGCGATTCACGGCGAGGGACTGCGCTGCGTGGATGTAGCGAAGTTCGCGGACGATGGGGACGGGGCGTAGGTGTCAGTTGATGAAGCCGCAGTTGTAGCCGGTCACCGCGAAGTTTTTGGTCTTCGTGGTTGCCATGGGGGGGGACCCTCCCCTCACCACTGTAGCGGGTTGTCCACAGCCTTGTCCGGGTGCCGCCGCATCATCTCCGCGGCGAACCTTCGTCTCGACCAGCCACACCCCTCGCACAAATGCCCGGGGGCAAAAACCCCCATCCGGTGCGACGCCCGCAACAGCTGAGCCCGCGGCCCCTGCCATATCTCCTCCAGCGTCTCCGTCCGCAGATCCCCAAGCACGTAGGTGGCGTCCGCGTCGTGACAGCACGGCACGACCCGGCCGTCCCACAGCACCACGACCGAACGCCAAGGATACGTACACAGATAACTCTGTTGCGTACCTTCGCTCGGGTCCAGGTCCGGGTCGGGTCCCTCCAGCGGCTTGACGTACGCCTGCACGAAGGGAAACCCCGTCCTGCCCCAGCGAGCCAGAAACGCATGCCGCTGGTGCCTGTTGCGATGAAGCGTCAACATCTGCAGCACGACCATCGGAGGACTGTCCAGCAACGCTGCCTCCCGCAGCAGCGCCTCGATGTTGCGCTCCGCTTCCCCGTACCGCGCTCGCGGCCCTCGCACCGCCGTCATCGTCGCATCGTCCACGCCGTCCACCGCCAGCACGAACCTCTTGATCCCCGTGCGCACCAAACGCGACGACAACGCAGGCGAGAGCAGAGACGGGTTCGCCGAGAGCTCCGTCGGCACACCGCGCCGCGCTGCCGCCTCGAAGAACTCGATCACCCGAGGGTGAAGCAGCGACTCGCCCAGGTGGTGCATCTCCATCCAGCGGTACCGCACCTGCCCAGCGGGAAGCTGCTCCACAAGCCGCTCGAAGAGCGCCAGGTCCATGTAGCCCGTCGGTCGCGTCAGACGGTTCGGAATGCCCCGGGGGCAGAAACCGCAGCGCATCGGGCAGACGTTCGTGAGCTCGACCTGATCGACGAAAGGCGTGCTCGCCAACGCGTCGTCGAGCACCTTGTCGAACACGGCTTCACACACCTGGGCGTTCGGGAACACGTAGAGCGTGCGCTCGAGCTTCTGGATGGCGCGCAAGACCGCCTCTTCTCCTCGCTTCGAGCAGACGTCCGCCAGCTTAATCGACGCAGCTGGCGGCCACCACAGCGCGCGAACCACCTCGACCTCGAGCGGCGAGAGAGGGTCCAGGGCCTGTGTGACTCCGTTGTCGAAGAGCACGACCCCATCGCGCAAGATGGGGCGAAGGTACGGGTTGAGATACGGCGTGACGAGCATCGCAGTCCCTCATCGTAGTCGAGCCGGTCACGTCGTGCACCGACGCGGCCGCTCATGCGGCGTACGGATCCTCCGGACAGGTCCGGCGAATCTCCAACGGATAGCGGCGAAGCGAATCCTGCCGGACGTTCCGTGCAGCCTCGCCATCCCAGATCGCGAGCAGGTCAGCCCACATCAGGTGGCCGATCGTCGGGTGATCGTAGCTCACCGCGTGCACGGCTCCATCCGGGTCGATGCAGGCCGTGTCCCACGGCATCCGGCAAGGCAAGAGACGAGCCCGGTTGGCAAAGTTGTCCGCCCTGCGGAACCCCCGCGCCACCAGGCTCGGTGCACCATGGCAGTCGCAGCGCGCGTGGTCCTGCAAGTGATTCACGACCACGACGCCCGACGGATCGAGCACAGACCGAATTCGGACGATCGCGTCCACCGCTCGGGGATCCGACGGCTCCACGAGCTGCTCTCGCGCAAACCCGTTCACCGGCACCACCTCCTCGACCTTCAACCAGTCCACCCCGAGCTCGAGCACCAACTTGGCCAGCTCCTCCGCATGACCCACGTTCGCCTCCGCCAGCACCGTCGAGAGGCCGACCCGCAAGTCCGCACCCGCTTCCCGCAGACGTACCGCCTCTCGGACGTGGCCCAGGACCGTCGAAAGCCGGCTGCCTACACGTATCCCTTCGTGGATAGTCGACGTGGGCCCGTCCACGGACACCGCGACGCTCGTGACCCCGAGGTCGACGAGCTCCTTCAACCGTTCGGGCGACAGGAGCATCCCGTTGGTCAGCAGGTGCACGTCGCATCGTCCGGGGTTCGACGCACGCGCGAGCTGCAAGCGGCGCAGCGCCTCGAAGAGCGCCGGCGACACGAGGGATTCGCCCCCGTGGGAGAACGCCACGTAGTCGGCGCCCGAGAACGCCTCCTCCAGTCGGTCCATTACCCACGTGGGCATGTCGCGCGCCGTGTCGTCCCGTGTTCGGGCCGGGGAGTGGTTGATGCAATGCAAGCACCGAAGCTGGCACCTCTCGGTCACCGTCAGGTACAGCTTGCGCGGCAAGCACACCGCCTCGGTCAACCCCTCCCGAAACGCGAGACTCACCAGCTCCTCCGCGTGCTCGGCCGTCGCGCGCGCCACGGAGAAGGCATGCTCTCCCGGCACACGACGCAGCACCGCCGCCGACCACCGCCCAAGCTCGACGCATCCCTCCGTCATGCGCACGCCTCCGAGCTGTCCCACGATCTCCGCGCCTTCCTGAACGCACATGGGTAGCGTGGCCGTGCACGACCCCTCCGCCGCGTGCAGCAACACGTCGATCACCTCCCTCCCCCACGCGCGACGAAGCCACAGCACGTCTTGGGCAGGTGCCCCTCGATCGTCGTTCGCCTCGCCGAACAGCTCCGTTCCCCGTCGCAGTGCGGGGAGACGCCGTCGCAGCTCCAACATGTCGCGCACGAGACGGCTCGTCTCGTCATCCCATGCCGCGGGGTCCCACACCATCGGGGCACGGTCCGGCCACACCCCTTCGAAGTCGCGCGCATCGTCGCTCGACAGTCCGATCTCGTCCCCGTAGTAGAGCGCCGGTACGGACGAGCGTACCAGAACGAGAAGTTGCCCCAGGCGTGCGATGGCCGGGTCCTTCACGAGCGAAAGCAAGCGGGGCTGGTCATGGGTGGCCGTGAAGGCAACGTGCCGCCAGCCAGGCCCGCCCTGTCGAAACCCGAGCGTCCCGAGCTGACGCGCACACGCCGCTGCACTCTTTCCGCGACGCCACAGAAGGTCGTACAGCACCTGCTGAGAACCGAAGTCCGTGGCCGCGTCGAGACCGGCGCGCAACCACCCGTGCGTGTTGTCCACCGTGATCTCGCCAAGAACGAGCGCGTCCTCCCGCTCGGCTCGCACCGCTTCGACCAGTCTCTGCACGAGGGCCATGGGCACGTCCGCCGTCGCATCGAACCGGAACCCGTCCACGCCCGCCCGGAGCCAGTGCACCACCGTCGACCGGAGATGCTCGACGACCCCGCCGTCCTCGAGGCGCAGGAGAGGCTCCTGCCAGCGTCCCTTGTGATAGTGCTCGTAGCCCGTGTCCCGATCGGGCCCGAGTCGGAACGGGTAGCCGTGGACCTTGAACCAGCTGAAGTAGGCTGACCGCGTCCCCTTCTCGATCACGTCCCGGAACGCGAAGAAGTCGAGATGCACGTGCGTCAGCGTCACGTCGAACAGCACGCGCATGCCGCACCGCGCACACGCGGCGAGCAACCTCTCGAGCGCTTCCGACCCGCCGAGCGCCGGGTCCACGAGGCGCGGGTCCACGGCGTCGTATCGATGACAGGAGCCAGCCAGCACGATGGGCGTCAGGTGAAGCACCGTCACGCCCAGATCTCGCAAGTAGGGTAGCGCCTCTTCGATGCCCAACAGGTCGCCTCCGACCGTCCGCTCCTCGAGGTGGACCCTGTCCGACGGGCTCGGCCAGCGCGAGAGATCCCCGCCCGGGCGGAACCTGTCCACGAAAACCGTGTAGAGCACCGCGTCCTTCCACCAGGCGGGTGTGGTCGTACGCAGCGCGTGCAGGTCGAGGTGAAACGGCAAGCCCGGGCCTCCCGGACGTCCCACGAGGCGGCCATCCCCGAGCTGAAAGACGTACTCCAGCTGCCCTCCGCTTCCCGCCGCGTGCCCCTCGAACAGCACGTGCTCGTCCTCCTCGCCGACCACGGTCATCGGGCCTTGCCGTGGGCCGTGCCCTTCGTCCCATCGAAGATGCAAACGGTCCGCGCTTCCTCGCCGAAGACCCGCGCGAACGCACACCCTCCCGTCGTCCTCCTCGAACACGAAAGGATAGACCGGCGCATGCAGCACCGGCTCGTCACACCCCCCAACGACCAGCAAGCTATTGCGGTTGCCCTCGAGGCTCCTCGTTCGAGGGTTGTTCGGGTCGAGAAACCACGAACCGTCGCGAAGCCTGAACTTGTACTCGTACGTTCCGGTACCGACCGGCAGCGCCGCCTCGAACGTGTCCTTGCCCACAAACACCATGCTCGTCGGCGCGCGCCAATGAAACATGTCGCCGAGCAGCTCGACACGCTGAACGTGCTGGGGGGGGACCGCGCGAAACACGGCCCGCAGCGGCCGGCTCGCGCGAGGGGTTCGACTCAAGGGGTCACAACGTAGTTCGAGCCGCCGCCGTTGGCCCAGAACTCGTACGTGCGCGCGTCGTTCACGATCCCGTGGCGGTACACGATCGCGTACTCGAATCGGTCCGTCGTGCCCGCGATGTCGAGGTCGATCTCGAACCAGTCCCTGCCTCCCCAATGATCTTCGACCCATCGCCACTTGTTGGCGCCTTCCCCCATGCCAAACGTCGACACCGTCTGCCAACGGTCCGTGCTGTAGACCATCTCGATCTGCTTGTCGTAATCGAGATCGGCCACCTCCACGCCCAGCTTGCCCTTCACCCCCTGCGCGTCGATCTTCACCCCCTCGTAGGGTGGGTAGTGCGTGATCGGGCTGTGCCCCGCGGGCGACGTCACATGGAACTCACCCTCGTTGTCATCGTAGAACGTGTGGTTGAGCCCGTCCTGGTACCAGGCGTTGAACACCGGCACCGGCAGGCTGGTCGTGGCGTACTTGCGAACCCGGATCCGCACGTGCCACTCCTCCCACCCGTCCGTGCCGGCGGCGAAGTACGAGCCCAGCGCCGTCTCCGTCTGCCCCACCTCCCAGTCCGGGAAGCGATACACCACGCCCACGCGCTTCGCGTCGAGGTTGGCCCCCGCTTGCTGGCGAACGAACACCTTCAAGATGATGTCGAGGCCCATGCAACCCGCCCGCGTGTTGCAGTCCGACGTCTCGGTGAAGGACTCGCCGCGGTACTGCACCATGTCGGTCCTTCGCTCGCCTTCGAACTGTGCCCAGTCCGTCTTGCCCGGGTCCATGCCGGGGGTGGGGACGTTCGGACCGACCGCCTTGTCCTCGGGCTCAGGCTCCGTCGCGTCTTCGCTGCAGGCGGCCAACCCCTGGAGCCCGACGATGGCGACGCTTCCGGACAGCACGCCGCGCTGGAGCATGCGCTTGGCCTTGGCGGCGCGGAGCTGGGCGAGGAGGGTGTTGGCATCGGGTCCGGAAGAAGCGTGGGAAGACATGGGTCACCTCATGATTGAGTCACGGTTCACCGATCGTAGTTGCACGGTATCTTTGTGGTGTCAATGGTGGATCAGGCTGTCTCAAGACAGAGGACGCAGGGCCACAGAAGGGGGCGGGGTTGGTGCGGAGGTTGGCAGCGCGGCACCGGTTCCCTTGGCGCTCCTCGCCCGGTTGTGTCACACGAAAACCCTTGCGTACGGCCGAATCCTCATGAAGACGACCGACCTCCCCATCTTCCTCCTCACCTCATTCACCCTGGCGTTCGCGGTCTCGTCCTGCTCCTCGGACCCCGCGGCAGAAGGCCCCATGGACGCTTCCCCTGACACCAGCCCCGACGGCGGTACGGACGCCGAGCACGACGTCGCGACGGACGCGACGGACGCGGCCGACGTGCAGGTCGATGGACCGGACGGGGCGTTGCCCGTCACGTGCGTCGTTCCCGAGGGGGCAGACGTGAAGGGGACGGACGCGTGGGACGACGTTTTGGGCCAGTCCACCGTGGTGGTGCAGGACCGAGAAGCCTGCCATCGGACGTACACCCTCGCGACGACCGCCGTGCTGCGTCACGCCGGGGACCGCACGAACCCCCGAGACGTGGGGGAGATTGTCGGGTGGCCCACGCTTCGTTCCGGCCACGACATGCTCGACGCGCTCTACGCGATGACGTTGCAGGAGGTGCGAGAGAACAGTGTGGATGCCATCCGCGACGGCGGGTTCAACCACGGCGAGAGCGTGACGTGCGGAGAGGGTGGGTGCTTCGAGACCGGACGACTGTGGAACTACGTCTGGACGCGGGACACGGCCTACGCGGTCGACCTTGGCCTTGCGGCGATGGACCCGACACGAAGCCGCAACTCGCTCGCGTTCAAGCTCAGTGAGCGTCGTGAGGGAGGGGACTTGCAGATCGTGCAGGACACGGGGTCAGGCGGGTCGTACCCCGTGAGCACCGACCGTGTCGCGTGGGCGGTTGGCGCTTGGGAGTTGCTTCGGCAGCTCGAAGGACCGGCGCGGGTAGCGTTCCGGGACCGTGCGCTCGAGGCGTTGCGCAACACGCTCGAGCATGATCGCGAGGTCGTCTTCGACCCGTCCGATGGTCTCTACCGCGGGGAGCAGTCGTTCCTCGACTGGCGTGAGCAGACCTATCCCGGGTGGACGGCGGACGACGTGGTGCACATCGGCATGAGCAAGGCCTTGAGCACCAACCTTCTGCACTTCCGCGCTCTCGAGCTTGCCTGCGCGCTCGCGGGCGAGGTGGGCGACGATACCGCGCGGGATCGTTACCGCGGCTTTGCCGACGCCCTTCGCGATGCCATCCAAGACCGCTTGTGGCTCGAAGAGGAGGGCCTCTTCTCGACCTATGTCACGACTTCGCTCGACCCCGCTCCCGTGCGTCGATACGACCTGCTCGGCTCTGCCCTCGCCGTGATCTTCGGTGTGGCGAAGCCGTCGCAGGCGACACGCATCCTCGCTGGCTACCCGCACTACGGGCATGGCGCGCCGGTGATCTGGCCGCAGCAACAGCAGACACCCATCTATCACAACCGCGGCGAGTGGCCCTTCGTGACCGCGTACTGGCTTCGTGCGGCGAAGGTAGCGAACAACGACACGGTGGCCGCGCGCATGATGCGCGCTCTCGTCCGTGGCGCCGCCGTGAACCTCTCTCACATGGAAAACTTCGAGGCCTCGAGCGGCGCTGCCTGGCTGGAGGACGGGGACGCGAGCGGTCCCGTCGTGAACTCCGAAAGGCAGCTGTGGTCCGTGGCAGGCTTCCTCTCGATGGTGCATCACACGCTCTTCGGTCTGGAGGCGAAGGACGATGGCCTGCAAGTTCGGCCCTTCGTTCCTGCAAGCCTGCGCGCCGAGCTGTTCGGCGGGACGGACGCGATCGTCCTCAACGACTTCCCGTACCGCGGGCGCCTCGTCACGATCGTTCTTCATCTCCCGGCGGGCGCCGGCACGGGTGCGCTCGCCGTGCAATCCCTCCGGCTCGACGGCCAACCCTTGACCGGAGACTTCGTGCCTCTTTCGTCGCTGACCGAGCAGAGCCGGCTGGACGTCGAGCTAGGGGCGGGCACTGGGCCGGCTGCAGACATCACCGTCGCGCCGGATGACAGCTGGCAGAACGTCTTCGGACCGCGAACGCCGAGCATCGCGTCGATCGATTCGGTGACGGAGGGGATCCGTCTGACCCTTGCAACGAGCGAGGCGGAGGACGTCTCGCTTCGCATCTACCGGGACGGGGTGGTGGTGGCCGACGCGTTGCCTGGCGACACGACGAGCTGGACGGACGAAACGGTGGATCTCAGTGAATCCAGCTCGCCGTGTTACGTGGCGGAGGCGACCTTCCTCTCGAGCGGGAACCACTCGCAGCACTCGCGGCCGGTTTGCTTCTGGGGGACGGGCGGCGAACGCGTCATGAGCATCCCGGCGTCTGCGTTCGTGACCGAAGACGGCGTGGGCTCGAGCCTGTACGGACGCTTCCACTACGAGCAGTGGGGGGACGAGGGTCACACGCTGACGGTCCCGGAGTTCGTGTCCGCGTGGACGGGGCCCCATCTCGTGCAACTCGCCTTTGGCAACGGCGCGGGACCGATCAACACGGGCATCACGTGCGCGGTGAAGCGCGTGGTGGTGGAGGATACGGAGAACGACGAGGTCGTAGGGTCGGGGATCGTGATGATGCCGCATCTCGGCTCGTGGGACCGGTGGGCTGCGTCGAGCTTCGTGCCGGTGAACCTGGAGGCGGGTCGGACCTACCGTGTGGTGGTGCGAGGGGACGACCGGGCCGTCAATATGTCGTCCTTCGCGCACTTCGAGGCGTACACGGGGGGGCTGGGGGGGAGCGCGGGGGTGTTCGGCCGCGTGAACATCTCGGACGTGTGGATCCTGGCGAAGTAAACAGGATCACTCGGAGCCGTCACCGAACTGGTGAATGTGGGACCGGGGACAGGGAATGGGAATGAGCTTCGGTTTTCACTTCCGGTGCACTTCGCCTTCGGCTTCTTGGTCCTCCGTGCCGGCTCACCAGTTCTGGTTCGTTGGCTCTTCGTGAGCGCAATTCCGTTTCGCGGAATCCGGCTGTTTGCCGTAGCGCAGGGGAAAGGCGCGTGCTAGCGTGGCGTAACGCAAAGGTGAGCTACGCCCGCCCCCTCGCTGGCTCGCCTCGGAGGTGCCCCATGCTGCAAGTTCCGCGAAGAGCCGTCCATCACGTTCTGGTTGCCCTTGGTGCGTGCGCCGCATTCGGTATGGGCGCATCCGAAGCGAGCGCGGAACCGCGAACCCTGAGCTACGTGACGACGGGCAATGGCTTCGGGTTTCAGGTGTACCACGCGGACCAGAAGAAGATCGTTCAGTTTTTGGAGCACCCGTACCGGTACCTCAAGCCGAGGCCGGGGCAGCCGAAGGCGGACGGGATCGTTCGTCGGAACCTCGTGTGGGACCTGTACTTCGGCGTCAAGGGCCCGTCGGGGCATGGCTGGCTCACGGGGGGGACGGGGCCGGACCCGGAGTACTTCGACCAGACGCACATCATCAAGGCGCCCTTGTCCCTGGGGGGAGTGAATTCGGAGTCGTACTTCTTCGCGCCCTTCGACTATCCGGGCAACGCGATGGTCGCCGTCATCAAGGCGCCGTCGGCCACGGACGCGTACTTGCTTCTCAACTTCCACATGGGAGCTGGGGAGGAGAACCCCGGAACCGAGGGGGAGGTCATCAGCCCGGTGGCGGGGGACAACGCGGCGGTGATGGAGACGGGTCCCGGGGGTGGGGCGATGGTGTACTCGGCGTTGTCGGGGCTGGACGCTGCCGACTGCGGGGGGCCCTACGCGAAGGTGCAGGGCGGACAGGACCTGGCGGACAATCGGTCGTGTTCGGGGAACGATGTGACCATCGCGTTCCAGAAGAAGCTGGGGGGTAACGAGTGGTGGGCGGTGGCTGTGCAGTTCGTGGAGAACGCTGGGGACGCGGCGAAGGCTGCCGCGGATCTGAAGGCGTGGGCGAACGGTCGGACGGGCGAGCAGATCTTGAATGATGCGCACCAGGAGTTCGAGGCCTGGCGCAAGCCGGTGCCCGGCGCGGTCAGCTTCGCCGACGACCACGAGAGGAAGCTTTGGCGGCAGAGCGAGACGGTGCTGCGCATGGGGATGGTGCGGGAGCCGTACACGGCAACGCGCAAGAACCACGGAATGGTGCTGGCGAGTCTTCCCCGGGGGGAGTGGCACAGCGGTTGGGTCAGGGACGCTGCGTACGGGATCGTGGCGCTGTCGCGGACGGGTCATGCGACAGAGACGCGGGAGGCGGTGGACTTCTTTCTGAACGCGGACCCTGTGGGCAAGTACACGGCCGATTTGAACGCGCAGATCAAGGCGGGGGAGACGCCGATCGACGACTACCAGGTCTCCGTGGTTCGCTACTACGGCACGGGGGAGGAGGAGGCGGACTACTCGGGGCAGCCGACGCCCAACGTGGAGACGGACGGTTGGGGCATGGTGTTGTGGACCGCGCGGCAGTACGTCGACAATTCTGGGGACGTGGCGTGGCTCGGCACGCCGACGAAGCTCAGGCCCGAGAAGACGGTGTACGACGTGCTGGTGGAGGGGGTGGCGACCCCGCTCGAGCGGTACATGGAGCCCAACGGAATCCAGAAGAAGGAGTCGGGCATTTGGGAGGTGCACCAGGGCAATGCGCGGCACTTCGCGTACACGACGCTGGCGGCGGCCCGGGGATTCTGTGACATGGGGGCGCTCGCCGCTCGGCATGGGCGGGACGCGGACCAGGTCAAGTATTACGACCTTGCGAAGAAGACGATTCAGGGCTTCGTCGCGTCGTTCGCGGATCAGAACAAGGCGTTCGTCGGATCGCTGGAGGGCACGACGCCGAACCGTGCGGACGCCGCCGTGGTCGAGGTGTTCACGTGGAACATCATCACGGACTACAGCTTGCCGTACGTGGAGCCGACGTTCTCGCTGCTCGACACGTTGCAGGTGACGGGGGGTGGGTACAAGCGCAACGACGAGAGCCAGAGCAACTACGACAACCACGAGTGGATCCTGATCGATCTGCGCATGTCCAATGCGTTTCGTCGTGCGGGCAAGACGGCTCGTGCGGATCAGCTGTTGAGCCGTGTGGTGAACAAGGCTCCGACGAACTTCTATCTCCTGCCGGAGCTGTACAGCGCAGTGCAGAGCGAGGCGGCGATTGGATCCTACTGGGGGAGCATCCCGATGGTGGGGTACGGGGCGGGGGCGTACATGATGACGCTGCTGGACCGTGCGGGGATGATCGAGCCCTTCGACTGTGGGACGAAACCTCCTCCGCCTCCCCCCACGGACGGCGGGGTGGGCGGCTCCGGGGGGGGCAATACCGGCGGCGCCGGAGGTTCCGGCGGGGGTGAAGGCGGCATGGCGGGCAGCGGCGGGACCGACAACTGCGGCCTGCTCGGGTGCGGGGGAGAGGCCGGGGGAGGTGTCAATGCCGACGGCTCCGCGATCCCCCGCAAGGACGCATGCTACTGCCGTCTCGACGAGCCACACCGTCCCGTGGGCTGGGCTGCCCTGGCCTTCCTCTTGATCCCCGCGTCTCTCGCCTGGCGGAGGATCCGTCGCGCCTCCCCTTCCCGCGACCGCTGAGAGGTCCGAGGCATGCGAGTTCGTTCTACCCAAGGCTTGTCTCGTGACCCGCAGCGTGCGACGTGGCTCGCGCGCGTGGCGGGGTGCGTGTCAGCCGCCCGCTCCCAGCAGAAACAACCACTCATCACGTTCGGTGCCCCCCCCGCCTTTCCGGTCGGGGCAGGAGGATCCACGGGCATGCGCAGGCTAGCTCTCCTTTCCGTCGTTGCCATTGGCCTTTCCGCTTCGGGTCTTGTTCGAGCGCAGCCCGAGGAGCGCCCTGCGGACCCGCCGGGCAACCCCGATGGGTCGGCTGAGAATCCCCCGACCGAGGCGACGGAGCCCACGGAGCCCGAGGCGCCCCCGGAGCCGCCGCCTTCCGTGGACGAGGCGCCTCCGGAGAAGACTCCTCCCGTCGCGCCGCCGCCCCCGCCGCGTCCTGCTCCTACGGCAGAGCCGCCCCCCAAGGACACCAGGCCACGCACGCTGGCCCCGACCTTCGCGGAGGATCGGTATCCGGGTGACGGCACGCCGAGCTCCACGGAATTGCAGCTCACGAAGCCCGGAGACGAAGCGCCGTCCTTTGGAATTGCGCTTCATGGCTACTTCCGGGCCCCGTTCCGTTTCTCTCGTGTCGAGCGCGATGCGGAGGACGTCGGGGAGGGAGAGAGCAAGCACAACTATAGGACGCCGTTCTTGCTGGACGACGACTACTACGTCTCAGGCTTCTCCTACTTGCCGGTGAACCAGCGGCCTTGGAACGAGACCTACCTGAGCGTGGGCAACGAGCGGCTCACGGCGACGGTGGGGCTGGCGAGCGCGCAGTTCAGCGACTCGGAGGCGGAGGACTACAGCAGTCAGTTCGGGGTGGCGCAGGGGTGGCTCACGTATCGCTTCCGCCCGGCGGACTGGATGCGTGTGCAGGTCAAGGGAGGTTCCTTCTGGGACCGCTTCGGGTACCTGCCCAAGTATGACACGTACATCTTCGGGCGGACGCACCAGGTGGGGGCGCAGGCCAAGGTTCAAGTGGAGACGGGGCCACTGACCTTCTGGGTGCTCGACGGCGTGGGTGGCCACACGGAGAGCATCAAGTCCAAGCAAGGGCTCACGATGATCCACTATGCGAGTGCGGGAGTGAGCTGGGATCGGACGGCAGAGCTTGGCCTGTACTACCTGAACGCACGGTCTCGCGACAAGCGATCGATGCAGGACATCGAGGACGGCGAGATGGGTGTCATGGGTGTGGACCTGCGGTTGCACACCCCGGTGGCCAAGGTCTATGCGGCCTATTCGTCCATCAACGCCGACAAGGTACTCTACCTGGCGCCGGCCCTGGAGGTCATGCACTCCTATGGGCGTCTTCTGATGGACAACTACCTGGGAACGGAGCAGGGCAGCGAGAAGGGGACGGGCGGCCTGAAGAACTACGCCTTCCAGGTCGACTTCAGCGTGGCGGACTCGTACCGTGGTTTCACCGGCAGTGCATCGTCGCCCCTGCCCTGGAACGGGGACCTGGTGGCGTCGGCCTTCGGGGTGATGACCAAGATCGAGAGCTCGCAGGTCTCGGCGGACCCGCTCGAGAACAAGGATGGGGTGACCAAGTGGAAGTGGGGGTTCGACGGCGGGTGGCGGGCTACGGAGTGGGCAGGCGTGTTTCTCCGGTACGACCGGGTCATTCCGGACGTGGACGACAGCGCGTCGTCCTTCCGGGTGATTTCCCCGCGGGTGGCGCTGTTCACGCACTTCCTGTCCCAGGAGCAGATCTACTTCCAGTACTCGAGCTACTCGTACAAGGACCGGGTGCGTCTGCGGCCCGGCCAGGTGGCGAACGAGGAGTTCCCGGACGAGAAAGTGTTCAAGATTCAGGCGGAGATCAGCTACTGACGGATCGGGCGTGCCGATCGTGCACAACGAGCTAGAATCGAACGTCACGGGTCCTGGCGCCCGGTGCGGAGGCGAATATGAGAATCAGTGTAGGCGCCTTGTTGCTTGTCTCTCTCCCCTTGCTGGGGGGCTGTGATCCGGACACGTCGCCGGTGCCCTCGAGCGAGACCGACGCGGGGGCCGCGGGTGCGGCCGGGACGGGTGGCGGCGGGAGCGCGGGCATGGGCGGCGGGTTGGGCGGGACCGGTGGAACCGGCGGAACGGGTGGTGGGGCTGGCATGGGTGGCGAAGGGGCCACGGGGGGGTCGGCCGGAGCGCCCGAGGACGCCGGTCCGGACGCGGCGGACGACGTTGTGCAGGAGACCGGCCCCGACGTGGCGCCGGACGGGCCTTCGTGCTGTCCTACGGACTTCGTGTTCACCCCTTCTGGGGCGGCTTCTTCGGTGGAGATGCGGGGTGCGCCGGATCCTCTGAGCTGGGCGGTGGGGACGCCGATGGCATTGCAGGCAGGGACGTGGGTTGCCGAGGTGTGCCTCGACGTCACGCGGGAGTACCGTTACAAGTTCGTGATCGACGGCACCACGTGGGTGCACGACGAGACGAAGCCGACGGTGGACGACGGCCAGGGCGGGTTCAACAATGTGATTGGGCCGTTGCTGGTATGTGAGTGAGGGTCGAAGTCGGCTATCGGGCAAATCCGACGTAGATGCCGAGGACGATGAGGACGAGGGCGAGGCCTGCCCATCTGGCGTTCTTCCAGGGAGTCATGTCGATGGTGTTGCCGGCGGTGAGCTGCCAGGCTTCGGCACGGGGTTTCGCGGCTCCGATGGCGATCATCACGAGGACGATGAGGGCGAAGACGATGCCGAGGAAGTGGAACTCGTGGATGCCGGCGATCTCGAGGGCGCGGGCGAAGGGGGGAACGAAGTAACCTGCCGCGATGGTGACGAGTCCGAGGGCGAGCCCGACCTTGCCGGCGACCGCGGGAACCCGTGGGTGGAGCATGCCGACCACGACCACGGCGAAGATGGGAATGAAGTAGATCCCATTCATCTTCTGCAGGTACTTGAAGATGCTCGCCTGCCCTGCGAGCAGGGGGGCAATGAACATCGCCGCGATGGCCGTTGCGACGACGAACACCTTGGCTGCCCGAACCATGGACTCTTCGGTGCCGTTGGGCCGCAGCACGTGGCGGTAGAGTCCGATGCTGAAGAGGGCAGAGGTGCTGTTGAGGGCGGCGTTGAAGGAGCTGAGAATGGCGCCGACCATGACGGCGGCGAAGAAGCCGGTCAGGGGGGCGGGGAGAAGGTCGAAGACCAACTTTCCGTAGGCCTCGTCCGCCTTGACTCCCTGGTTCGCGTACAGCTGGTAAGCGATAATTCCCGGCACCACGAGGTAGACCGGGCCGAGCAGCTTCAAGGCCCCGGTGAGGAGGACGCCTTTCTGGCCTTCCGCGAGGCTGCTTGCCCCGAAGGTGCGCTGGATGATCTGCTGGTTCGTGCACCAGTAGAACAAATTGAGCAAGGCCACGCCCGTGAACAGGGTGGAGAAGGGCACGCTCTGGTTGTCCCGGCCGATGGAGCTGAGCCGCTCGGGGGCGGCCTCGGACAGCGTTTGCCACCCCGCCAGGGCCCCTTGGCCGTCGCCCACCCGGTTCAGGGCGAACCAAGCAATCATGAAACCCCCCACCAGAAGACCTACCCCGTTGATCGTGTCCAGCACGGCGAGCGTACGCAGCCCTCCAAATCGCGAATAGAGCGAACCCATGATGCCAATCAACCACACGGTTCCCCACAGGATCACCGTCTCGGGGGCAATCGTCATCCCCAGCAGATGAACCGGCTGGTCGATCCCGGTGAGCCCCTTGAGATCCAGCATCTGGGACAGACCCATCGCCCCGCTGTACAGAATGATGGGAATCAACAGAACGGCGTACGCCCCGAGGAAGATCAGATTCGCAAGGGTCTGGGTCCCGCGATCGTAGCGAAGCTCCAAGAACTGCGGCACCGTGGTGATTCCCGTCTTCAGGAACCGCGGCAGAAAGAAGAGCGCCATCAGGACCAGCGCCAGCACCGCGATGACCTCCCACGCCATCACGCTCAATCCGTCATTGAACGCCGCACCGTTCAACCCCACCATCTGCTCCGTTGACAGGTTCGTCAGCAGCAAGGACCCCGCGATGATCGGGAACGTCAGGCTGCGCCCGCCAAGGAAGAACCCATCCGAACTTCCCTTCTCGTCCCGGCGCGTGATCAGCCAGGTCAGCAGGGCGGCGAATCCTGTGAAGACAACAAACGAGGCAAGCGTCCAGGCGTGCATGGGGTCTCCGCTCTTCTCTCCAAACTAGACGGTATCGCCCAACTCCCACGTCGATACCGGCGCGCACCATACACGTCAGTGCATGAACCCGCCACGAAAAATAAGGTGGTTTGTTCCGATGGGGACGGCGCAAACAGGCCACACCCTGATGGTGGGTGCCCGAAATGGATGCCGGGTTGAGGCCCGGGCGGTCGATGGACGGATGCTAAACAGAATCACATTGATCCGTGCGGAAAACTAGGAACTAGTAGGAAGAGGAACACGGAATGCGAATGCGAACGCCAGCGTGTCGCGGAGTGATCACGAAGCCTGCGGTGCGGAGCCCGGTATTCACTTCGGGCACCCAGGACCAGCGCCCACTACGCCTTGGAACCCGTGCTGAGGTTCTCCGCCGGAAGCACCATGACGAACCTTGCCCCCCCGAAGCCGCCCTGCTCGACGTGAATCATCCCCCCCGCCCCGTCGACCAGTCCCCTGCAGACCGCCAGGCCGAGACCCGTGCCAGCGCCGACCTCCTTCGTGGTCACGAAGGGCTCGAACAAGGTGTCGTGCACGTGGCTTGCAACGCCAGGACCATCGTCCTCCACTTCGATCCGAACCTCGCTGGTGTTGTGTTTCAACCGAACCCACACCCGTCCCTTGCCGGCGATCGCGTCCGCGGCGTTCAGCAAGAGATTGACGAGGACCTGCGTGAGCTGTCCCCTGGACAACGACACCAGGGGACCGCCTTCGTCCATCTCCTGCAGGAGCTCGATGTCGCGAAAGGCACGCTGCGGACGAATGAGCGAGCACGCGTCGTCCACGGCTTCCCGCGGCACGCAGGGTTCGATCGGCGCGGAGTCTTGCGTTGCGGCCGCCGGGCGCGCGAAGTCCAACAGCTGCCGCAGCGTCTCGTGGATCCGCTCCGTCTCCCTTTTCATCCGGCGCAGGAAGTCCTGCTGCTCTTCCTCCGTGAGACCGCCCGACAGCACGAGCTCTTGCAGTCCCAGTATCGCGGCGATGGGGTTGCCAATCTCGTGCGCCAGCCCGGCAGAGAGCCTTCCCACGGACGCGAGTCGCTCCGATCGCACGAGCGTCTGCTGCGTGCTCCGCAATTCCTCCGTGGCTTTCTCGAGCTCTGCCACCTTGAGGCGAAGCGCCTCCTCCTCGGACCGAAGCTGCCGCGTCATCTCGGCGAAGCTCGTTCCCAGCGCCGCGATCTCCCGCGCACCGCCGCGCGGAACCTCGAGCTTCGATGCCCCCGCGGACACCCGGCTCGCTGCCGCAGACAACCGATCGATCGGCCCCACAATCACGTGCGTCAACGCCATGTACGTGAACACGAGCAGGGCGAGCGCGAAGAACGCCATGTAGTACGCCACCAGGCGGACCAGAGGCTGGGCACGGACCGTCTCGTCGTCCGTTCGCACGATCGCCACCACCGACCCGTCTCGTCCAGGAACGAGAACCTCC
Organism: uncultured Polyangiaceae bacterium; assembly: GCA_964488865.1. Taxonomy (GTDB): domain Bacteria; phylum Myxococcota_A; class Polyangia; order Polyangiales; family Polyangiaceae; genus MWCO01. The sequence goes on from CAZAWR010000054.1 coordinate 18,175, forward strand.
ACGGCACGACCGTCCGCCGTGTCCACCGTCCGCGTGCGCTCGGTTTCGACCGGTACGGTCCCCGGCAGGAAGCCGGCCGCGGCACCCTCGCCCGCCCGATCACGCAACACGCCCTGCGCGTCGTACACCGCGATGGCCGACAGTCCGGCATAGCCGATCTCCGCGTTCAGCAAGGGAGTGAGGTCCCCGTCCGGACGCGCGCCACGAGCGTCGGACACGTGGGCAGCGACGGCCCGACCGAGGGATCGGGCGGCAAGGTCTCGCGACGACTGGAGGGTGGACTGGGTCAACCCGGCGACGGCGAAGAACAAGGGCACGAAGGCGAGTGCCATCAAACCTGCGAGGGCGACGAGAAGCTGCACCCGGATGCCGGGCCTCATCGGTGGGGTCCTCTCGCGTTCGGCGTCACGCCGGCGAGGGCGGCGAGCAAGCGCCGGCGCACCAACGCGGGGCGTGGCACGAACCAGAAGGTCAACGCCCCCTCGAACAGCTGATCGGTTGGGTCCACGAGCTCCACGTTCGCCCAGGTTACCAGACCCACCGTGCCAGCGTTCACCCGTCGTCCTGTCGGGATCGCCGGCGGCTCACGTGTCTTGCCCTTCTGGTGCATGACCACATGTCCCACGTCGGAGGTGCGTGATGCCGGGCGCACGGAGATGGTCTCGATTTCGGAAAGGGGAACCTCCCGGCATGCCCCTGCCATGCGAACGCGAACGGAGGTTCGGGTCAGCTCGAACGCGACGTGTTGCGTGAGCGTGCCGTGGCGAGAGCCGGCTCTCCGCGCCATCCACCAGAGCAGCAGGCCGAAGGCGGCCGCGGCCACGGGAAAGAGGGAGCGCGTCGCCAGGGCGAAGAAGAGGACCGTGACAGCCAAGGGGGCGAGCATGCCCGCCGCGAGGGGAACCCGTGCATGTCGTGGCTCGGGTGTCCAGGTCTCGAGCGGTGCGGTGCAGGCTCCACCCGTTTCGCACCGCTCGGCATCAAGGAATCGGTCCGTCCCGGGGGCGGGGGCTGAAACCGGGTCGGGCGCCAGGTTGGGATCCTCCATCGCGCGTGGGACAAGGGTGTCGAATGGTGCACCCGGACGCAAGCCGATGCTGGGGTTGTGGCAGGGAGTGGGCCTTGGCTAAGGACCCCACCGTGCGGAGGACGCGTCGAGTTAGCGCTTCGACTTCTTGGCAGCCTTCTTGGGCGCGACCTTCTTGGCAGCCTTCTTGGGAGCGGCCTTCTTGGGAGCGGCCTTCTTAACAGCCTTCTTGGGAGCGGCCTTCTTAGCAGCCTTCTTGGGAGCGGCCTTCTTGGCAGCCGCCTTGGGAGCGGCCTTCTTGGCAGCCTTCTTGGGCGCGGCCTTCTTGGCAGCCACCTTGGGAGCGGCCTTCTTGGCAGCCGCCTTGGGCGCGGCCTTCTTGGCAGCCTTCTTGGGCGCGGCCTTCTTGGCAGCCTTCTTGGGCGCGGCCTTCTTGGCAGCCTTCTTGGGCGCGGCCTTCTTGGCAGCCGCCTTGGGAGCGGCCTTCTTGGCAGCCTTCTTGGGAGCTGCCGCCGGAGATTCCGTCGCGGGCCGTGCAGGACGCTGCGTGATCGGTTCCTCCTCCTCTTCTTCTGCTTCTGCTGGGCGGGCCCCTTCGAGCTTTGCTTCTTTTGCCTTCATCACGGGTGGCGGTTTCGGCAAGGCGCGACCGCGATGCTCGGACCCAGGCGGTGGCGGCCGCAGCGTGACGGCCATCGACAACTCGTCCTCCTCGTCGTCCTTGATGAACTTGCCCAGTGTGAGCTGCTCGAGAGGCGCGAGGTCCTTGTCGTTGATGTCGTTGACCTTGGCTTCCGGGTCGTAGTTGTGGAACGAAGGGAGTGCCGCGGACGCCTCGCGCCCGCTCCACGTTGCGGTGGGAGCTTCGTCCATGTCGTGTGCGGCGTCGCGCTCCGCAGCTTCCTCGTCATCGGGCTCGTCGTCGAGGTCGACCGAAGCAGGCGGCGGGGAATCAACGGCGACGGGCTCGTGGCCGCGCGCGCGCAAGACTTGCGTGATCTTGCGGTCGAGGTCTCTGAACTCGAACGGCTTGTCGAGGTAGGCGTCGGCTCCGTACAGGGGGGAGGTGAGCTCGTTGAGGCTCTGCCCGATGCCGGTGAGCATGACGACACCGGTGTGGTGGAGGCCGACGCTCTCTCGGATCCGGCGGCACACTTCCCAGCCGCTCATGCCGGGCATCATGACGTCGAGCACGACGAGATCGGGCAAGCTGTTCTCTGCCTCCCTCCAGGCTGCTTCGCCGTCGGACGCCTCGAGAACTTCGTAGCCGAGGGTACGGACATGTCGAGCCACCAATGCCAGCATGCTGGGTTCGTCATCGGCGACCAAGACAACGGGAGTCGTCCGGGTGCTCATGTTCACTTCGAGATCTCCTTGTTCATCGACGCACACGGTAGCCGGTGCGGGGTGGGGGCTCGCCCGCCTCGGCGTACGCAAGCGAGGGACCGATGGGGCGAATTGGAGTACGTCAACGCAGGGTTGGTCAAGTCAACGCGACGCGAGAGGCCTCGGACCGATCACTTTTTTTGGGTCCGGGGGGTGAAGCGACGAGGGCCCGGCCGCGGGGAGGCCGAGAATTGAGCTGCTTTGGACGACGGCATGGGGCTGGGAACAATGCCGGCGGCTCCGTCGTCCATGGGAGAGGTCATGCCCGCTGCCCCAAGCCCCGCCAAGCCTGCCCTCGAAAAGGGGCAACCCTTTGAGAAAGGCTGGGAAAACGTCGATGCTGGCGTTGTCCTTCGGGTTGGACCTCGTGGGGGTTGGGCAATCCGGGTCCGGTCGCGCTACCCTTGGCCCGTGCCCAACTTTCGATGTCCCGGTGCGTCTGACCGATCGTGCCTGCATCATCCGAATCTCTAGAGAGCACCCCGGTGGACCAAGACCAGCAACAAGACCTTCGCAGGATTCGATCCAAGGCAGCCTGGACGGCCATCCGCATGCGCCTGTCGGACGGGTTGCGATGGTTGGTGCTCACGCTCCCGGTCCCGCTGCTGGTTGCGCTGGTCTGTCTCGCAATCGTCAAGGTTCGGCGACTGGACTGGACTGCGTCGCGTCCGTACCTCGTCGCCGTGGGTGTTTCCACGCTGGTCGTTCTCGTGGCCGTGGCCTACCAGATGCTGCGGCGTCGGCCGCCGTACGAGGGCGCGATCGCGCTCGATCGACACCACGGGCTGCACGATCGGTTGACCAACGCCCTGTTCTTCTCGTCGCACCCTGCCCAGGAGCGCACGCCGCTGATGGACCTCGCCGTGCGGGACGGGTGTGCGCACGCGAAAGACTTGCGGCCGGGCAAGGCGGCGCCGATCCGGATGCCGCCGAGGCTGCCGCTTCCTGTGGGCCTCGCGATCGTGCTGGTGCTCATCGCGATGCTCGAGGTGAGGGTCTATCGGACGGTGGCGGAAGCGAAGACGATCGACGCGGTGACCTTGAACGCGGACGACATCGACTACTTTCGCGACACACTCAAGGACATGGAGAACCGCAAGCAGGAGCCGGAGGTGCAGCAAGCCATCGACAAGTTCAACCAACTGGTCGACGACATTGCGAACAAGCGACTGGAGAGGACGGAAGCGTTTCGGAGGATGGAAGCGCTCGATCGAGAGCTTCGCGCGGGGACGGCAGCGGACAAGAAGGCCTTGGAGGAGGGGCTCAAGCGGATCGCCGAGGAGCTTCGCAAGAGCGACCTGACCAAGCAAGCGGCTGAAGCGCTGGCCAACCAGAAGCTCGAGGAGGCGGAGAAGCACCTCAAGGATCTCGCCAAGGAGCTTCGCGAGAAGCCCAAGTCCATGACGAAGGAGCAGCTCGACCAGCTTCGCAAAGCCCTCGAGGAAGCCTCGAAGCAGAACGAGGAGCGCTTGCGTGAGCTGCAGAACCGTCGCGACGAGCTGCAGCAGGAGATGGATCGTCTGCTGAAGAACAAGAAGGAGCGGCCTGACGGCGGGACCGACGAGCAGGAGGAGCGACTGTTGCGCAACAAGCGACGGGAGCTTGAGCAGCTGAACCGCCAGCTCGAGGAGCAGCAGCGTGCGAGCCGTCAGCTGAATCGGCTGGACCGGGAGCTTGCGGAGGCGGCAGCGAACCTTGCGCGGGACCTGGGGCTGAGCGCCGAGGATCTGGAGAGCGGGGCGGAGGACCTGAACCGGATGGCGCGCGAGCAGATGACGGACCAGGAGAAAGAGGAGCTACGGCGGCGGATCCAGCAGATGCGGGAGCTATTGCGGCAGCAGGGGCAAGGGGGCCAACCTCGGATGGTGCGTCTGTCGCGCTTTTCGCAGAGAGCGCGCGGCGGGTCTGGGGAGCGAGGGCAGGGGGAATCCGAGCAGGGGCAAGGCCAAGGGCAAGGCCAGGGCCAGGGACAAGGCCAAGGCGAAGAGGTTTGGGTCATCGGTCCCGACGGGCAGAAGATGCTGGTGATGAAGTCGGGCGGGTCGGGCAGTGGGAGTTCGGGACAGCCGGGAGGCGGAGAGCAGCCTGGCGGTCAGGGTGAGCAGCCTGGAGGCAAGTCCTGGGGTACGGGTCACGACCCGAACCTCACGGGGGGCGGCACCAACCCGAACATGGGGACGCAGGACGTGACGGCGGAGGGGCTCGACACGGGTCAAGGCCCTTCGCGTGCCGAGGTGATTCACGGCGCTGCGGAGCGAGGCTTCGTGGGCCGAGGCTACCAGAAGGTGTTCACCGAATACGAGACCGTGGCCGAGAAGGCGATCGAGAAGGAAGACATCCCGCCCGGCTATCGATTCTACGTGCAGCGGTACTTTCAGCTCATTCGCCCGCGCGAGTAGCACCCTCGCGAAAACCACGGGCTTCCCCGCTGACAGGGCGACCCATCGCGTCGCGAGCAACGTCGAGGTGACGGAATGACGGAAACGAACGACAAGGAACAGACGGAGCAACGAGTCAAGGACTTCCGGACGAAGATCGGCCGCCTCCGGGAGGAGGTGGGCAAGGTCATCGTCGGCCATCGGGACGTGGTCGACGGGGTGTTGACGTGCATGCTGGCGGGGTCCCATGCGTTGCTCGAGGGCGTGCCCGGACTGGGCAAGACGATGCTGGTGCGGACGCTGGCGGAGTCGCTTTCGTTGCGCTTTTCACGCATTCAGTTCACGCCGGACCTGATGCCGGCGGACATCATCGGGACCACGGTGATCGACGAGTCGTCTTCGGGGGCGAAGGTGTTCGAGTTTCGGCGTGGGCCGGTGTTTGCGAACATCGTGCTTGCGGACGAGATCAACCGAGCCACGCCCAAGACGCAGAGCGCGCTTCTCGAGGCGATGCAGGAGCAGCGCGTGACGGTGGCGAAGACGACGCACATGTTGGAGCTGCCGTTCTTCGTGCTCGCGACGCAGAACCCGCTCGAGATGGAGGGTACGTACCCGTTGCCCGAGGCTCAGCTGGACCGGTTCTTCCTCAAGCTGCACGTGTCCTTCCCCAACCGTGAGGAGCTCCACGCGATCGTGGACCGGACCACGGGCAGCACGGTGCCGACGGTGGAGCCGGTGCTGGATCGCGAGGCGATCCTCGAGCTGCAGAAGCTCGTGCGGGAGGTTCCCGTGGCGCGGCATGTCCAGGACTACGCCATCCGCTTGCTGCAGGCGTGTCACCCGGATGGGGAGGAAGCGCCGGACATGGTGCGTCGCTTCGTGCGATTCGGTCCTTCTCCTCGCGGTGCGCAGGCCACGTTGCTGGCGGCCAAGATTCGGGCGCTGTTCGAAGGTCGGTTTGCCGCCTCCACGGACGACGTCAAGGCGGTGGCGCTTCCAGCCCTTCGGCATCGCGTGCTGCTCAACTTCGAAGGCGAGGCAGAGGGCGTGCGACCGGACCAAGTCCTCGAGCACATCATCAAGAAGATGCCGGAGAGCAAGGCCTGAGGCCGAGGACGCCATCGTGGGCATTCGCGCATTCATCCGTCGCGTCTCGCTTCCGCCGCCTTCCGTGCGCGGCGAAGACGACCTGTTCGACGACGAGTTCCAGCGCAAGATCGAGTATCTCGCGATCGTGAGCCGTCGCGTGTTCGCCGGGCGGATGCGGGCGGAGCGCAGGACCCGCAAGACGGGTTCCGGCATCGAGTTCGCGGACCATCGAGACTACGTGCCGGGGGACGACTTCCGGTACCTCGACTGGAACGTGTACCAGCGCTTCGGTCGGTTGCTGCTCCGGCTCTTCGAGGAAGAAGAGGATCTCAGCATCTACTTGATCCTGGACGCGTCGAGCTCGATGGGGTTCGGGCGCAACAAGAAGATCGTGTACGGCAAGCGGCTGGTGGCTGCGCTCGCGTACATCGGGCTGTCGAACCTCGACCGGGTCGCGATCGTGACGACCACGGACCGCGTGCTCGCACGAATGCCGTCGACGCGCGGAAAGCAGCGCATCTTCCGCGTGTTTGAGTTCTTGCGGGAGACGCACGCGGACGGGACGACGGACCTCGGGCAGGCGTTGAAGGTGTTCGTGAGCCAGCACAAGCGTCGGGGTTTGGCGGTGCTGGTGACGGACCTGTACGACCCGGCCGGCTTCGAGAGCGGGATCAACACGCTGCGGTACAACAAGTTCGAGCCGTTCGTGTTGCACGTGGTGGACCCGACGGATGCGAGCCCGCCGTTGCGGGGTGACGTGCGGATCTACGACTGCGAGACGGGCGAGGAGCGGGAGGTGACGGTCACGCAGCGGGTGCTGCAGAAGTACCGGGAAGCGTACGAGCAGTACCTGAAGGACGTGCAAGCGTTTTGCACGAAGAAGCAGGTCTCCTACGTGCAGGCGGACATCAACGTGCCGTTCGAGGAGATGGTCCTTCGTTTCCTCCGACGGGGCGGGATCGTGGGGTGAGGCGACGATGGAGTTTCTAGGCCTTCCTCTCACGACGTTGCTTCAGATCGGCGCGGGCGCTGGTGCGCTGGTGGTGGTGGCGTACATCCTGAAGCTGAAGCGTCGGCCGGTGCCGGTGCACTTCGCGAAGCTGTGGGAGCGCATCTTGCGGGAGAAGGAGGCCACGAGCCTGTTTTCCCAGCTCAAGCGGCTCCTTTCCTTGCTGCTTCAGCTCTTGCTGCTCGCCCTTCTCGTGTTCGCCCTCGGTGACCCGCGGAGCGCGGCGGCGCTCATCGAAGGTCGCAACCTGATCATCCTGATCGATGCCAGCGCGTCCATGCAGGCCACCGATGGCACGCCCACGCGGCTGGAGTCCGCGAGGCAGGAAGCGCGCAAGCTGGTGCGCGGCATGGGCGGGTCGGACCGCGCCTTGATCGCCCAGATGGACGCGACCGTCACGCCGTTGTCGACGATGACGGACGAGGTGCCGGTACTCGAGGGGGCGATCACGTCGACGAAAGCAACGGAGTCCCGGGCGGACTTCCCCCGGGCCCTTCGCTTCGCGACGGACGCGCTCGCGGGGCTGACGAACCCCGAGATCGTGGTCATTTCGGACGGCCGTCTCGGTGCACCGCAGGACGCGTTCGGCGGGGTGCAGATAGGGGACGCGAAGCTGTCCTACGTGAAGGTCGGCGAGCGCGAGACCAACGCCGCCATCAGCCAGTTCTCCGTGCGCCGCTATCCCCTCGACAAGTCGCGCTACGAGGTGATGATCGAGGTCTCCAACACGTCGAAGGAGCCCCTCGACCTCGAGCTATCCCTTTACGGTGACGACCTGTTGGTGGACTTGACCAAGTTTCGCGTGGGGCCGGGAGAGCAGCTTCCCCGGTTCTACCCGAACCTGGCCGGCGCCAGCCGCTCCCTCGAGGCGCGGCTCGCCATGGCCAACGGCGAATCGGACACCTTGCCCGTCGACAATCGCGCCTACGCGCTGCTACCGGAACGCCGTCGCGCCAGGATCCAGTGCGTCACGAAGGGCAACACGTACCTCGAGGCGGCGCTGCTGCTCGACGAGTATCTCGACGTGACGATGGTGGACCCGGCATCGTACCCGGTGCTGGGGCAGCAGTACGACGTGACGATTTTCGACAACGTGACACCGGACGTGGGGCCCGGCGCTGGGGCGCTCTTCTACATCAATCCCGAAGGGGATAGGAGCCCCGTGGAGGTGGCGAAGGGGTCGATCGACGGGGTGGGGTTCGACACGTGGGACAAGAAGAGCCCGCTGCTCCGATGGACGACGATCCAGAACGTGAACATCGCGACGGCGCGCAAGCTCAAGCCCAAGCAAGAAGACAAGATCATCGGCGCGTCCTTCGACGGGCCGTTGCTGGTCATGGGGCGCCGTGCGGGGAGGGCCTTCGTGGTGATGGGCTTCGACGTGCGTGACAGCGACTTGCCGCTGCGCATCACGTGGCCGCTGTTGTTGCTCAACACGATCAACGAGTTCATCAACGAGGACACGTCGTACATCTCGTCGTACCGGACGGGCAGCATTTGGCGTATTCCGGTGCCCACGGACGCGAGCGAGGCGTTGCTCGAGACGCCGTGGGGGTCGAAGCACACGGTGCCGGTGCTGCAGGGACATGCTGTGTATCTCGGGCAGTCGGCGGGGGTGTACAAGATGGAGGCCGGGCCGGCCGGGGCCGTGGTGGAGTCTGCCTTCGCCGCGAACCTGTCCGACGCGGAGGAGTCGACGATCGGGCCGGTGGATGACCTCGAGGTTTCGGGCGTGAAGGCCGGACCGGTCGAGGGGTTCAAGGTGGGGGTGCGGCGGGAGTTTTGGATCTACCTGCTGCTCGCCGTCATCGCGATCACGACGATCGAGTGGATCACGTATCACCGGAGGATCACGGTATGAGGGGCCAGCTCAAGCGGATCCTGTGGGGGCTTCTCATCGTGACGCTGGGCGCGGGGCTCTTCGCTGCGTACCGGCATTACGTGTTGCTGGCTCCCGACGCGACCCTGAGCTGGGTGCGCGAAGGCATCACCTACGAGCTGCTCGCGCCGCGGATGCTCGGGCTCGTGCTGCTCGCGCCGCTGTTCCTCTTCGCCCTCGGGCGCAGTCTCGCGGACTTGCCCTGGCAGCAACGCATCCTGTCCATCGTGCTGCGCCTCGTGTTCTTGGCCTTGCTCGCCGTGGGGCTGTCCCGCCCCGCGCGCACCGCCAGCAGCGACAAGATCTGTACCGTCTACGTGGTGGACGTCTCGGACTCCGTGCCGGAGGAAGCCCTCGACGACGCGCGCAAGGTCGTGCAGGCGGGCCTCGACGGAAGGCGGGGGGACGACGTGGTGCGGGTGCTCACGTTCGCGCGACGACCGCTGGTTCTCGCGGTAGCGGACGACGCGAAGGAGGCGCCGAAGATCGAGCGGCACGACCCTCCCGGCGCGCCCGCGCGGCTCGGCGCTGGGTCGGACCTCCAATCCGCACTGCAGCATGCGTACGGGCTGTACCCCGCCGGCTACCTCAAGCGAGCGGTCATCCTGTCCGACGGCGTGCAGACGGATGGCAACCTGCTTGCGGAGTCGAACCGCGCGAAGGACTTCGGGGTGAAGCTGTACGCGGTCCCCTACCGTAGGCCGCTGCCCGGTGAGGTTGCCGTGCGGGAGCTGACCCTTCCCGATCGCGTCAAGGTGGGCGAGCCCTTCGAGGTGCGCGCGTCCTTGTATGCGTCGCGCAAAACCAAGGCGAAGGCCAAGCTCTTTCAGGGCGAGGCCCTCAACGGGCTCGACGGCGTCAAGAACCTGGAGCTGGAGGCCGGACCCAATGACATCGCCTTCAAGTCCGTGGTCCGCATGGCTGGCAGCGTCACCTATGCGTTGAAGCTCGAGGCGATCGAGCACGATCGGTTCGAGGAGAACAACCGCTACGCCACCACCGTCGACGTGCCCGGGCGCCCCACCATCCTGTACGTGGAGGGAGACCCCGCGCGCGCCAACTACCTGTCGAGCGCCCTGAGCGCGCAGCAGTTCGACGTCGACGTCCGAAGCCCCTCCGCGTTTCCTGGCTCCTTGAAGGAGCTGGAGCGTTACGACTTCGTCATCCTGTCGGACACGCCGGCCGAGAAGGTCACGCTCGCGTCCCAGGACCTCATCGAGCAGTACGTGAAGGTGCTCGGGGGCGGGTTCCTGTTCGCGGGAGGCACGTCCGGCTACGGGCTCGGTGGTTGGTACAACACGACCATCGAGCGCATCTTGCCTGTACGCATGGACACCGAGCACCGTCGCGAGACTCCGTCGCTCGCGATGACGCTGGTCATCGACCGCTCGGGGTCGATGATGGGGTTGCCCCTCGAGATGGCGAAGGCAGCAGCCAAGGCCACGGTCGACATCCTCGCCAGCAACGATCTGATTTCGGTCATCGCCTTCGACTCGCAGCCGTCGCGGTTCGTGAAGATGCAGCCCGCGCGCAATCGTTCGCGCATCGCCAACGACATCGCGCGGATCCAGTCGGGGGGCGGGACCGAAATCTTCTCCTCTCTCGACGCCGCGTACCAGGACATGACGGTGACGCGAGCACGCAAGAAGCACGTGATCTTGCTCACGGACGGGCGCGCGCCGACGACGGGCATCCGGGACCTGGTGCAGGCGATGATCGCGGAGTCCATCACGGTGACGACGGTGGGGCTCGGGGAGGAAGCGGACGATCAGCTGCTGCGGATGATCGCGGACGTGGGGGGTGGGCGGTACCACAAGGTGACGGACCCGAACGCGCTGCCGCGGATCTTCACGCGAGAGACGGAGATGGTGGCGCGCCAGGCGGCAGTGGAGGAGTGGTTCCCGGTGACGCAGGTGGCGCCCGCGGACTTCCTTCGCGGGCTGGACATCAACACGTCGCCGCTGCTGCACGGGTACGTGGCCACGCGCATGAAGCCGACTCCTGCGCAGCTGATTTTGCAGAGCGACAAGGCCGAGCCGATCCTGGCCCGCTGGCGCATCGGTACGGGTTGGACCCTCGCCTGGACGAGCGACGTCAAGAACCTGTGGGCGGTGGAGTGGCTGCGGTGGCAGGGGTACGGGCAGTTCTGGGGACAGCTCGTGCGCGAGCACATGCGCACCAAGCATCGTCGCGAGCTCGACATGCAGGCGTCGGTGGTGGACGGACAGGTGCACGCGGTGGTGGATGCGTTTGGGGCGGACGATCGGTTCGAGAACGGGCTGGAGTCGACGCTGACGATCCTCGGGCCGGAGCCGGAGGGGGAGAAGCGGACGGTGCCGATGACCCAGACGGCGCCGGGTCGCTACGAGGCCTGGGTGGATCTTCCGAAGTACGGGTCGTACCTGTTGCGAGCGGACCATGCGCGGATGAACGAGAGCGGGGCGCCGACGAACGTGGCGGTGTCCTACGGTCACATCTCGAACCCGTACCCGCGGGAGTACGCGAGCTTCGAGGCGGACATGGTGACGCTCGAGCGGTCCGCGGCGTCGACGGGGGGAGGGATCGACCCGGCGCCGTCGGTGGTGTTCGACGCGGGGGACGAGAAGATCGAGTACCACGAGGACCTGTGGGGTCGAATGGTGCTGGCGGCCGTGGCAGTGTTCTTGCTGGACCTGTTCTTGCGGCGGGTGCGGTTGTTCGATCGGAAGTTCTTGCCCCGGAGGCGCAAGGAGAAGACGCAGCGGACGTCGCTGGTGCCTGGTTCGATCCGGTGAGGTGGAGAGCTACTGGCCCCGAGGCGCAGTGTCGATGTGGGCTTCGATCGGGTCGGAGGGCTTCGTGCCCAGCTGCTTCGTCCAGTCCGCTACCGGGTCTCGGTAGTTGACGCCCAGATCGATCGGGGTCGGGTCCTGCGTCTTTAGGGGGTAGGGGCCGGCTTCGTACATGTAATCGTTCACCAACACCCGGTACGTCGCCTCGGGATCGATGGGCGTGCCGTCGGAGAGAACGACGGAGACGTTGCTGCTCGAGCCGGTGTATCGGATTCCCGCGATCGCCAGGGAGCACCCGGACCCGAACGCGCATTGCCCGGTAGCGACAGCCAGGTCGTGACGCAGTTGCTCTCCTGTGAGCTCTAGCTCGTAGATGACGTTCGAGAAGGGCATGACGTCGAACACGTGCTGGAGCTTGACGGCGCCGGCTGGGATGGGGACACGCAGCCCACCGAAGTTCGTCATGGCCACGTCGGCATCCGGGAAGGCCCACAGCCAGGAGTCAGTGACCCAGTTGCCCATGGCCCAGCCCTGCGGAATCCCGGTCACCGAATACCCGATCTGTTCGCCGAGCAGGACGTCGAGCTGCTGCTGCCAACCGTCGACCAGGCTTGCGAGCCCGGGGTCCGGGGTGAGCGGGTTGGTCAAGGCCTCAGGGTACGAGACGAAGGAGAACTGCGAGTCGAGGAAGGTCGTCTGTGCTGCGGTCGGGTCGTATTGCAGGCGGGTGACGGCGTAGCCGGCCATGTTCATGCTGCTGCCGACCAGTGGAATGCCCGCGACCACCTCGTGGCTGTTGTCGTGGTCGTGCCCGGTGAAGATGGCGTCCGGCTGTGCGGTGAGTTGGGACGCGATCTCTTTCATGTAGTACGCGTCGTGATGGGCGAGGACCAGGACCATCTCGGCGCCCGCGGCGCGGACCTCGGGAATGACGGCGTCGAGTGTTTCCACGATGGGGGCGAAGTCGATGTCGGCCACGTTCTTGGGGTTGGTCGCGGTGGCCGTGGCCGGCGTGGTGATCCCGATCAGGCCGACGTCGATGCCTTGCCTCTGGACAATCACGTAGGGAGCCGCGAACGCGACCTGATCGGGGGTGCCCTTGTCGCGTAGGTTCGCGGCGACATACGCATGATCCGACTCGGAGATCCGCTCGACGAGGCCCGGGATACCGAAGTCGAACTCATGGTTGCCGATCGCGGTGGCGGCATATCCCATGTAGTTGAACGCTTCGACCATGGGCTTGCCTTCGAACACGGTCGTGACGGCCGCGCCCGTCCAGTTGTCGCCGCTCGACACGATCAGGTCCATCCCGGGATCGAACCCGTTCGCCTTCATCGACGCGAAGACGTTCGCGACGCCACCGTACACCCTGCCGTTGGCGATCCAGGGTTGCAGCCACCCGTGCTCATCCGAGGTGCTGTACACGGTCACCACGATGGGCCCTTCGGGCGCGTCCGGCACGTCGGGTGCGTCCCCGTCGGGCGTTTCTCCATCGGGCGCGGCCTCGGGTGAGGTGTCCTCGGTCTGGTCCGTCGCAACGTCGTCCGGCGCGTCCGGCGCGTCTGGCGATGACTCGACCCCCGCATCCGTTGGCGTGTTTGCCGGGGAGCCGTCGCCATCCGAGCCGCATCCAGCGCAGGGAAAGGCGAGACAGAGGCCAAGCGTGCAGGCGACCCTGTAGCCATGAATCTTCATGCGGGACAGTATAGATCGTGTCGCGGGGAGCTGACAGTCACGTCTCGAACACGTGGCGGGAGCAGGGCTCACGCGACCTGTTCGAAGTCGAGATGCCCGGACAGCACCTTTGCCGGCTCGTACGTCCAGACCTCCACGTGACCCTCCTCCGCTGCGGCAAGCATCGCTTGCGACGTAGAGTCCGTGAGAACAACCCCCTTGACCTCGTGCTTCCGCTTCGCGTGCTCGACCCGAACCCAGTGGGCGTAGCCCAGCGCCTGTGCGACCGCGTTGCGAGAGGCGTTTGCGTGGATGTCAGGTCAGAGGGACGTGCCCTGGACGCGAATGATGCCCCCCTCCGTGAGGGAGGAAGCTCCTGGGTATTCCGCCGTGACGTTGAACTCGAGCAGGGCGGTTGTCGTTTCTCCTGCGGCGGTGGGCGCGAACGTGATGGTCGCACCGACCGCACCCCCGGGTTCGAGAACGAACTGGCAGGTGCTCTCGTCGTCGCACCCGTCGACCTGCATTGAGAACGATCCGCCCACGTCGTCCGTGAGGAAGGGCGCGCCACAGCGCGAGCCGAAGGTGACAGGTACCGGGCCCTGGTTGACGAGCTGCACCGACCGCACGACCACCTTGCCGTGCTGCACGCTTCCCACGTCGTACACGACGCCCCAAGGCTCGTTGACGGAACCCGAAAGCTCGATGGAGCTCGACGGGTGATGGTTGATGAACCACCCGATGCGAAGGTCGTCTCCACCGTAAGGCACTCCGGAAGAGCCCACCCAGGACCATGTCTCGCCCCCATCGGTGCTCACGCGGTACTTGTACGGATAAACACCGTGGTCGACGAGGGAGTCGGCGCCGGGCGGGGGTTCGCAGGAGCACCCGGCGTGGTGCACCTGCCAGGAGAATCGCCAGTCATTGCCCGCCCCCTCCCGCAACGAAAGGGGGTATCCCCTCCAGGCACCGTCGATCGAGCCCGAGAAGAAGGGTGACCAGACCTCGACCCGGACGAACTGCCCCGCAGCGTCGCGAGCGTCCTGCCGGTCCGTCACGCCCGGGATGTACAGCGCAAGGGCCGGGTGGGGCGGGGACGACGGGGGGAGCCATGTTCCCATCGTGTAGGTCAGAGGGTCTGCCACCCCGGAGCGGTAGCTCCAAGGGCCATACTTTGGCTGGTAGTGATAAGCGCCTGCTTCCGCCCAGACCACGGGGGGCGGCTCCGAGGCCACCGTTACGGCGTAGTTCGATCCATGGCGACTATCCCACAAAGTCGTGTGCGGGTTGGTCGCTTCGACCCAGAACTCCACGCGCTTGCCAGGTTCGAGCTCACTCGACGGGATGGTCGCCGCCCAGCGCGTGTCCTGGCCGTGCGGCCCTGTGTTCACCGCAAGATAGGCCGCCCGAACCCGTCGCACGGTCGCAAACGCGTCTGTCGTGTAGTGCAACAACACGTCCGTGCCCGGGGTCTGCGGGTACGTGCTCACCTCCACCGTCAACCCGTGCTTCGGATACGCCGGGTCGACGTCGAGGGTGCGCGGCAAGCCATCCTGCACCAGACGCAGGGAGCCCACCCACCCAAGAGGGGCTTCGGGTCGCACCGTCGTTCGGTAGTCGTTCCCACCGTTGTTCAGCCACGCGTCGTACCCGTCCAGGCTGACGCGGAAAGCACAGGCCAGCGTGGTGTCGAGGCCCAGCGTCCCGAGCCCGAACGCCATCACTGCCCGCCCCTGCCAGTCGCGCGGCACCGCCGTCCGGTCCGACGAATGGGACCACCCGTCCTCCGAACAACGAGCCATTCCCTCCGAGGCCTCGGCGAACGACCCATCGGGTCCCACGACCACCGCCGTCACGACCGAGGTCGTCCCCACCACGCCCGGGGTCCTGAACGTCGTCCACCCGTTCTCGTGGCCGAGTTGCATCAGCCGCGCGGCCTCGGACTCCGGCAACACGCCCTGTCCGACGAGGTACTGTGCGAGGTCCGACAGACGGGTCGTCACCGCGGACTCGCTGCGGCCCGTCGCTTCCGAAGAGACGTCTTCGCCACCCGAGGCCGCGGAGCACCCAGCGAGCAGAGCGACCAATCCGAGCAACCATACACGTGACACGGGAACCTCCTTCGCCCCAGGGAAGGGCGTGGCGTAACGCAGGGATGAGGTACCACACGTCCCCAGGGTGTCAACACGAATCCGACATCCCCCTCCGCCCCCGCCTCTGCGCCCGCCTCTGCGCCCGCCTCTGCGCCCGCCTCTGCGCCCGCCT
>CAZAWR010000054.1:33752-64569 GCA_964488865.1 uncultured Polyangiaceae bacterium
CCCGCCTCTGCGCCCGCCTCTGCGCCCGCCTCTGCGCCCGCCTCTGCGCCCGCCTTCGTCAGAACCCGACACGACCGACGAATCCGCCTCGCCCCCGATCCATGGCGGCACGCTCGTCTTCGTCGGCCCGTTACCCGTCGAAGGCCGCACGCATCACGCGGGCTTGCCCCGCGATCGCCTTGTCCGCATGACCGAGGTCGTGAAGCTGCACCAGCGCGGGTGACGCGTTCACCTCGATGATCACCGTGTTGTCCGGCGGCATGTCCACCCAGTCGGCCCCGTCGCCCTGCACGGGGATGCGCAAGTCCAGCCCGAAGTGTCGCAGGTGCATCACCTCCGCTACCGAAAGGCAGAAGCGAAGCCACCGCTCCGGCACGTCGTCCAGTACCTCTGCCGTCGCCCACCGGTTCAGGTTCAACACCGGACTCTCGAAGGACAGCGGCTCGCCCTCGGGCAGCACCGTGTTTTCGTCCCAGCCCCGCGACCGGACCTTCTCGTTCCAGATGGGCTCAGAGCGGCGACGCCCGAAGTAGTCGTCGTCCCCGAACCTGCGGTCGAGCCGCGCGAGCAAGGACCGGATGCTGCCGTGTCCGTTGCCCACGACGGAGACGGGACGGCGCCGGTAGCCCGCGAGGAAGGTCCCGTCGAGGAAGTCGAGGCGCACGTCGGCGCCCCACGCCACGCGTTGTACGAGCGCGAGGTAGTCCGCCTTCCACACGGTTTCGATCGCCTGCACGAGCGCGGCGTCGTCGTGTACGGCCACGACGTCGCGACCGAGGGCCATGCGGTTGGGCTTGACGATGACGGGGTAGCCGACGCGATGGGCGAGGTCGAAGCCGGGCTGCGGGCCCGCGCGGTCGGAGAAGTCGTCCACGCGGAAGTAGTCGGCGCGAAGGCACCGCACGCCTTCGGTGACACGGAAGCCGCGATCGGCAAGCAGCATGGCGGTGTAGAACTTGTCTTGGGCGATGCGCGCGCCGACGGCGTCGTTGAGGGGGGACATGCCGCCCACGAAGCACCGCTTCGCGCGGCCGTTGCTGACCTCGAAGAGGTAGCCGTAGTCGGGGTCGATGATGCGGGCTTGATAGCCGAGGTACTCGGCGGCACGCAGGGACAGTTGGACGACGCGGGGGAGACCGGGGGACAGCTCGGGCATGGGGCAGATGGTAGACCCAAATCAAGCGATCCGCGCTGCCCTGCGGGAAGCAGACCGGAATCTGTTAGAGCTGGGCGAGGATGGACTCGGTGACCTCGCCGATGGACTTGGATCCGTCGACGGAAATGACCTTGAGGCCGCCTGCCTTCTTGAAGTGGTTGACGGCGGCCATCGTGCCGGTGGTCTCGTCGTAGTAGATGTCGTGCCGCTTGTTGATGGCGGTGTCGTCCTGGTCGTCGGCGCGGGTCTTGAGGTCGCCGCCGCACACGCGGCACACGATCTTGCCGTCCTTCTCGACGGGCTTGATGGCGTCGAAGGCGATGTGGTTGGGGTGGTTGTTGTCGTTGACGCAGAGGCGACGCCCGGTGATGCGCAGCTTGGCGATCTCGCGGTCGAGTACGATCTCGATGACGTAGTCGAGGGCGATGCCGGCTTTCTCGAGGCTCTCGGCGAGGCTGATGGCCTGGACCTTGGAGCGGGGGAAGCCGTCGAGGAGCCAGCCGTCCTTGCAGTCGGGTTTCTGGAGGCGCTCGATCATCATGGGGATGGTGATGTCGTCGGGGACGAGGTCACCGCGATCCATGTATGCTTTGGCCTTCTTTCCGAGGTCGGTGCCGCCGCTGATGTGCTCGCGGAAGATGGCGCCGGACTCGATGTGGGGCACCTTGTACTTCTTCTGGACGATGGCTCCCTGGGTGCCCTTTCCGCTACCGTTCGGCCCGAAGATGAGGATGTTCATTCCCATGTGATGACTCCGCGTGAAGAGGGGGCGGCAGGTCACCTGCCGCAGCGCGGCATTGTGCGCGCGAGGAGCGTGAAGGGAAACCGGAACCGTCACGTGCGGATCGAGGAGGGCCCAGGCGCGGGACCGCTTGACGGCGGGCACCCTGTCTGGCAAGTGCGAGACGCATCGCACGAGTGGCGGAATTGGCAGACGCACCGGATTTAGGTTCCGGCGCCGAAAGGCGTAAGGGTTCAAGTCCCTTCTCGTGCACCGCACTGACTTCGTTGGCTTTTTCGGTTCCGTTGCCTGATTCACCATTCTGGCCAGTGCCAATCGAGGTGCCAAACAGAACGGAATCAAGGGACTTCAGGGACCCAAGCTGGGCCTCTTCCCAGGTCCGGGCGGCCCGTCTGTAGCGCTGGATCATCCCGCTGGATCGGTGGCCGGTTCGGTCCATGACCCACTGCTCGCTGCGGCCGTTCGCGAGGGCCACGGTCACGAAGGTGGCCCGAAGGTCGTGGGCTCGGATCGGCCTCCGGTTGGCGGTGCCCCGTGTCAACTCCGGGCGGTTCACGCCGGCCGTCTCGAGGTCGCTTCGGAGCTGGTCCGCAAGGTGATCTGGACTTGGCTGGGAACCGTCTTCGTCAACCAGGATGAGGTCTTCGTCGGTTGCGTCGGGCCGGGCGTCCTTGATGGCCTTGAGGGTGCGAAGGACGCCAGGATCGAGTGTCCAGGCCCGGGGGTCGTCGGTCTTGTTGACGTCCAGGCGGAAGATCCCGACTTCGAGGTTCACGTCCGCCCACGTGGCCCGGAACAACTCGCCGCGGCGCATGCCTTCCCGGGTGAGGATGCCGTAGGCCAGGCGACGCACGAACGGCACCTTCTTGCAAGACAGGAGCTTCTCATCGTCGGCGGGATAAAGGTAGGCGTCGGGTCGCGTCCTCGAGGGCGCTGGGAGCCAGCCCGAGGGGATCGGCGAGGCGGGCAGGATGCGGGCGGGCATCACGGCGAGGCGCATCACCCGGTGGATGACCTGGGCCACCTGCCGGCGCGTTCCCGGGGCCATGTCCGCGGGCAGGCTCGCCATGACGGCATCGCAGTGTTCCAGGCGGATCCGGTCGAGGCGGTACCTGCCCAGCACGGGGCAAACGTGCAAGCGAAGGATCTGCTCGTCACGGTCCGAGCTTCGCTTCTCGCGCACGTGGTCGGGGTGTCGCTTGGCGAGCTCTCCATCCGTCCAGTCCTGGGAGAAGTCCTGGAAGGAAGGCACGCCGCTCGTGTCGACCCGTTCGCTCTTGCCGCCGCACAGGACATCTACCGTTGCGCCTACGGTCTGCCACGACTTCGACCCGGAGGCCGCGAGCTCGAGCACGGTGCCGATCTCGTCCGGGGTCAAGCTGGCCCGACGCATGCGCGATGCCCATCCCGCGAGGATGGCGGACTTCTCATCGGCCTCGGCCGTCGTCGGGGCCTCGAGGTGCAAGGTTCGGCGAACGCCGCGCCCCACGCGCACCACGGTCACAAGCGACCCGTCGCCGAGCTGGCGTACGCTTCCACGGGGCTTTGCCGGCATCACATCCCTCCCTTGCCAAGCCACCACGTGCAGTCACCCACCAGGCGCGACAAGGCCTCGCCACGGGTCAGGGCGGTACCGGTTCCGAGCAGTCCACCACGGTCGCTCTCGGCGCGTGCCTCCCAGACCTTCTGCCACCCCGCACCGTAGCAGCTCCACGTCCTTCGAACCGAGACCCTCGCCTCGGGAAGGATGACCTGAACGAGGGACCGAGCATCGGTGAGCTTCATCGCCCACCCCGCGCGTCCACCCGGTCCACGTCCTCGATGTCCAGCATCAGGCCACCGACGCGGGCCAAGGTCCGTTCGATGATGCGGTTCGATTCCTTGGTGGACTCGCTGTCCTGGTTGTACCCACCCAGGTAGTGCTTGAGCTTGGCGAAGTCGGCCGCGATATCGCTGAGCATCTCGTGCTGGGAGAGCAAGAGGCTCAGGCTGACTTGCACCATCTCTCTGTCGTGTGTACCTTCGCTCATGTTCGAATCTCCTATCAGGTTCGGACCACGGCCTCCGGGTGTTGGTAGCACCGCGGGGGCCGACTCGTGTTCAGCGGTCGGGGGACCGCTTGGGGGCCTTCGTGCCGTAGGTCTCCGCGTAGGTTCGGCGAATGGTGTACCGAATCCAGTCGGACAGTGTTTGACCCTCGCGGCCGGCCAGCGTCTCGAGCATGGCAAGCTCGGTGGGGCCAAGCCTAACGGCGATGCGGTGTTCTCGTGCTTCCGCGTTCATGTTCGTCGAATGTATGCCTGATTGTCGAACAGGTCAACCCGCAATCAACATGGCCCCGAAGAATGGTCGCACCATGTAGGACAAAGCGGGCGGGGACCAAGAAGGCTTGGCGACGTCGCTTTTCCCGGGGATTTCCAATCCACGACGAGGTTTCCCTGGGGATTTATGGTGGGGACCAATCGCCGAGCGCCTGGGCGCCCCCGCCCCCGTCCGTGGCCCGGCCAAATCGAAGCCGTTTCCTGACACGCACCCTCGAATTTCTCGGTGAAAACGACGCCCCCAAAAAGTGCTTGGGAGCGACGGTTGCTACGTGCCCGGCTGAAGCCCCATCTCGATCGCGATCTCCTCCCACGCCTCGAGCATGCCCTGCGAGGGCGCGCAATTGGGGGCTTTCAGTCGTGCAGGTTTTCGCCAGCAAGCACGAGGTCAAGTTGGACGAGCTTCTCCGATGGCAGGGGGCGCGAGCGGAGAGGAAGCGTAGCCCGGCGTTCTTTGGGACGTCACCAGTGCCCAGAGAGGTGATCGAGGCCCACACCCCCGCTCCGCCTTCCGAGCCTCCCAAGGGTCCGCCGTGCATTGTCTGCGGGAAGCCTGTCGGAAGGAAGGTGACGGCGCGCGGAAAGACGGACTGGGCGAAAACGTGTTCTTCGGGGTGTCTCACTGCCAATCGGAAACAGAACGGAAGGCAACGCTTGGCTGCATGGCAAGAGGTAAAGCGCGCTGCTTTCAAATCACAACCCCACCAGGACGCGCCACCCGTCGCAACCGAAGTCGTGGCAGAGGTCGTCGAAGCCCCCGAAGTCAACCACCGCTTCGACGCCATCGAACTGGTCCGCGTGCCGTTCCACGGTGACACACTCGAAGCCGTGAAGCGCGACGATGGAATCTGGGTCGGCGTCAAGCGAGCCTGCGAGAACGTGGGGCTCACCTCGAACGCGCAGATTACGAAGCTCAAGGAAGCTCATTGGGCAACCACAACGACCATCGTTGCAGTTGCCGCCGACGGCAAGAACCGCGACACCTTCATGCTCCGCCTCGACAAGGTGCCGACGTGGCTGATGACGATCGAAGCGTCGCGTGTCGACCCTGCCATCCACCCGTGCTCCCATCGGGGAAGGTGGCCGAGTTCGACCGCTGGGCCTCCGTCCACCTCCCATCCCCCGGATCTCGCACATGTTGGGATGACCGGCGAACTCGTCGTCCAAGGCCTTCAGGAGCATTGCCCCACAGACCGGTTCCGAGTCGGGCGAGAACCGCACGACTGCCACGTAGGCGGACTCCGGCTCACCGCGCACCATCGCCGTGGCCTTGACGTCGGCAACGGCCGTCGGGACGAGTGTCTCCAACTGCTTCTCTTGCTCGGTGGTAAGTTCCATGAATAGCTCCTATTCATCCCAGTAGCTTGGATCGTTGTAGTTCGCTTCAGGTGGGACGGGCGGCGGGGGCCCGGGAGGGTTCAGGCCGTACGCGGTCGCGAGCTCCTCCCACGAGACCGGATACCCCCCGGCCACCATGGCGAGCCATTCCGCCTGAGCCTCTCCTCGTCTGTTCGGGTCGTTGCCTCCCGATGTCTTCGCGCCCTTGGGCGTTCCTGTCCCCGTGGTCTTCGCCTCTGCCACCCACTCGATGGTCGGGATCTTGACCGTCTTCGTGCCTCGAATCGACCCGTCCTCGAGCCCGCCGATGTTCTTGACGAGCACCGCTCCGATGCCGGCGTCGTACGTCACGGGATGGACGATCTCGAACGGGTCCGACTCCTTGCGGTCGGTCGGGTCGCGGAGCTGCGGGCGAATCGCTCTCCATTCGGCCCAGTGCGCCGGCGTCCAGAACAGCAGTTGGATCTCGACCTCGGCGGGTTCCCATCCCTTGACGGTCAGCTTTGCCTTCGACTTGCCGTCCGGGCTCTTGACGTCGATCTTGCGCTCTGCCGGCTTCGTGATGACCACACGCGCGAGGCCTGGGAGATGGAATGGCCCGAGTTGGCATCGCTCCCATTCCGTACGCTGTCCGAGGTCCAGGATGCCACCTGTGCTCGAGAGCCAGAACGGAGCCGCGTCCACGACCGCGGGCGTCGTCGGCTCACCGTCTGTCGTCGTGACCGCCCCGTCATCCGGAGGACGACCGCTTCCGCCGGGTGGAGTCCACGGGCCGAAGGTGTCGTTATCGTTCATCTCAGTACCTCATCGTGGTAAAAGTCGCGAATTGGCTCGCCGCGGCCTGGATGGTCGATTCCCCCGCACGATTGGGAGCGATCTGCGTTCCAGTGCTTTCCAGGCCACGGCGCCGGGCGGACGACTTTCCGCCTGGTGCGCGTGCGCGCTTGCCCACCTTGAAGGTGGCGCTTGCGGCGTGGGGAGCGAGGTGAAGACCACTGGGGCAGCGAGAACCATTCCCGCGCCCATGTGGGGACGGCCATCTGGAGACTCCGTCGCTTCCTCGCCCAATCGCCATCGGGGGCGCGACTTCGCCCCGAAGACCCGAAAGGAATGGATCCCGCCGCAAAGCTTTCATCCCTTCCTCACAAGACGGCCCCGGCCCGTACGCCGGTGATAGTCGTCCAGAAGGAGGGCGTAGGTCATTGGACACTCTCGATGGAGCACCGCCAATTCGGCGTAGGTCCACTGCTCCCAAGGACGGTCCCACACCCCCTCTTTGAGGTCGTGAAGATGCTCGATCGGTCGGGTCCTACAGTCGAATGGTTTCGGCATGTCAATACCCTCCAATCAGACCGGTGGCACTGGCCGCAAGGCATTTGCGGATTACCACCCCTCGAAGCTCGCCCTGGGCCACGAGAGTGAATGTCTGCCCAGCGTCGTCTGCGTCGCTCGCCGCAACCACCGTGAGGGTACCTCCGGCCCCCTCACATCGAACCCACGTGATCGGAGGATCGAACACCTTGCCCGCAACCACCGTGACAAGGTGGGTGACGAGGTGGACGCCGGGTTCGTGATGATTGACTGTCACGACTGCACCTCAGTTGTGCTTCAACAGCACGGTTCCGGACTTGGTCGAATTGGGGCCAAGCCGCAGATACCGGTGGACGACGAAGTAGACGTGAACGGCGATGATGTCGGCGCCGGCGAGGACGTCTCGCGCGTACTCCACCTCGGGAGTGCCGTTGTACCAGAGGGCGAGGGCGCCCCTCTTGAGGAGGCCCGTGGTGTACTTCGGCGGGGTGTCCTCGGTCGGCACCACACGATCGCTCACCGCGACGGGATAGCCCATCACGTTGCCGAGTCGGCCCTCGGTGGGCGTCACGAACAGGCTTCGGCCCGTGGCGTCCTTGAGCTTGCGGATGTCGTTCTCCACCTTGGAGTGACAGATCATGAGGCTCGCGGGATCGTCCGCCTCGTCGCCCCACTTGGCCCGGCCGTCCAGGATGAGGTCGCTGTCGATGGTCCGCGGCGTGGTGGCGCTGTAGACGTCCACCGTCATCGCGGGCAGGCTCGCCGAGGCCGCCTCGAGCAGAACCTTGTCGAAGTGTCGGAAGGCGCCGTCCACGATCTGCCGTCCGGCTTCATCGTACGGGTCGCCACGCATGCCGAGGTAGTGCGCCCAGTCCGTGATCGCAAAGGCCTTGCCGGCCCGGCGCACAAGCGCCTCCTCGGCGCTCGCCGAGATCTTCACCGGCGTGAGGGCTTGCCCCTCGGGCAGCTCCTCGAACTCGCCGATGGTGTTGAAGTACGGGATCTCGACCTTCTTGCCGAGAGCCTTGCCGCCGAACGGCATCGTGGAGCTCGCCACGACCGCGGGGCTTTCCCACAGTGCCTTGCGCCCAGCGAACGCGCCTTGGACCGCAGCGGTGAGTTCCTCGATATCCGGGAGGTCTGTCGTTTTCGTAGCCATGATCAGTCTGCCTTTCCGCCCATGTTGGGCAGTTGTTTCTTGCCTTCTGCGACGGCCAGCTTGTGCAGCCAGACCCGGTGCTCTCGCGTCAGGATGCCGCGCCGGATCTCGGCCGCGGCCCGCCGCTCGAACGACTCCTTCAACGTCTTGTACAGCGCGGGATCTTCGCCTCGCAGCTCCGCCCGCTCGACGCTACCAGGGCTCACGTTCAGCATCGCAGCCGCCTGCTCTGCGGCCTTGCCGAGGGTCAAACACTTAGCTTCAATTGTTGCTAAGTGTTCCTTCTGTTTTCCCGGCGCAGTTCCTCCGTGCTCCCTCTGCCGCTCCTTGGCCGCGGGGGCGAAGATGATGCGCTTCAGTTCACGCGCGACCATGGCGCGCCACGACCGCGGGGCTTTCCCACAGTGCCTTGCGCCCAGCGAACGCGCCTTGGACCGCAGCGGTGAGTTCCTCGATATCCGGGAGGTCTGTCGTTTTCGTAGCCATGATCAGTCTGCCTTTCCGCCCATGTTGGGCAGTTGTTTCTTGCCTTCTGCGACGGCCAGCTTGTGCAGCCAGACCCGGTGCTCTCGCGTCAGGATGCCGCGCCGGATCTCGGCCGCGGCCCGCCGCTCGAACGACTCCTTCAACGTCTTGTACAGCGCGGGATCTTCGCCTCGCAGCTCCGCCCGCTCGCTGTACGTCAAGTCCTCGAACCTGAACTTCTCGATCGCCATGTCAACCAGCCTTTCTCGGCGCAGCAACGCGCGGGAACCAAGCCGCCATCTCGCCGTGCAGTCCCGGCGTGTCTCTCAGAACCATCTCTAGGTACTCTCGCCCCCGATGCCTCACCGTCTCGACACTCGTGAAGGGCTGAGGCATTCCCCAGCTCGTGCCCATCTTGTCGGCCAACTCGCCGCACTTGACCGCGGCCGCCTTCTGAACCGCAATGGTCTTCCCAACCTCGGCCTCGAGCTCGTGCAGGTCGAGGAAGAGGCGCTCGAGCGCGGGGAAATACCTCTCACGAAGCGCCTGGTCGAGGTATCCGGGGCGGGTGACCGCCTCGAGCCGCTCGAACTCCTCGCGAAGAGGACGAATGCGGCTTTGCTCCGCGTCCTTTCGCGCCTGCTCCTCGGCCGCCATCGCCTCATCGAGCATGGCAATCAGGCGAGCCTCGTTTCGCTTCTCGGCGTCGTACAGCTCGCGTGCAGCGTCGCCATCATCGGCGAGCAGCGCTCTCGCGAGACGTCCGAGCTCGGCCCGGGTCTGGGCGAGGGCCGATCCCAGGTCGCTACTCGACGGAGGTTGCTTCTTCTTCGTCATCTGTCTGTCCTTCTGCCGGCGTAGCGACGTCGCCTCACGAAGCGCACAACGCTCCCGTCCGGCCGTTTGATTGCCAATGCATCGGGCTCCTCGAGGGCCTCGAAAAGTCGCCTCCACCAGCCCACCAGAGCTCGCATCATCGAAGCTGTCCTTTCAGGTAGACCGTCGTCCCATCGCTTCGAAGGATCGGGAAGCCCTTGCCCCTCGGGCGAGACGTGAACCGGCCGCGGTCGCTCTCCGGTCCCTTCGCGAGGCCGTCGTAGTCGCTCGACCTCTCAATCACCGCGTGAACCGCAGCGACAAGACCGCTCACCAAGTCACCGTGCCCACCCCGCCCACGCTGAGGGCTCGAGATGGCAATGCCCCCCCCCGACAGAGGACGACTCACGACCTCACGGAGCTGGCGGAGCAGACGGTCATCGGCCGGGAGGGTGAGACGGCCCTCGGCGAGCTCGGTCTTGCACGCCGTGTACATCCTGGCCTTGCCGGCGCTGCCCTCCGGTGCCGCCACGAGACAGACGCCGTGCGCGTCCGCATGCTCTCGCATCGGCTCTCGGGCGTGCCCATCCACCACGAGATCCGTGATGCCGTACTGCTCGAGATGGCGCGCGAACTCCTCCATGACCTTGGAGGGCTTGAGAGGGCGCCCAGATCCGGGGCGAAGCTCCACCAGGTCCGCCAACGTGATCATCCGGTCGAGGCGATAGACCACCACCAAGGCGGAACTGTTCTGCACGAAGGCGAAGTCCCCACCGGCCCGCGCGATCGCCCCCAGAGGCCGTTTCGACGGAAGAACCAGGGACTTGTTCACCGCCGCAGCGATCGCATCCGGCGCGAAGAACTGAGAGGCCCCACCACCAAGAGGCTCGCAATCGAACTCCCGCCGCGCATCCTCCTCGTTGTGCTCCCGCTCGGACTCAACCATCTGCCGGATATCCGGATCGTCGCCCCGAAGGAGAAGAGTCGGGGCCTTGGCCGCAAGCGCTGTCCTCGGGTCGCCGTAGTTGCGACTCACGAGCTCGAAGTGAAGGCTCTCCTGTGTCCAGGCCGTGCTCTCGAGCAGGATGCACCCACCAGGTAGCAGACGCGGGCGGGCCGCCTTGAAGACGTCACGGTCGTTCACGGCGCCGCTGTCCGGATCGCGCATGAACGAGGCCTCGGTGAGCTGGAAGTAGACGAACCACGCGCCTCTCTGCTCGGTGCCTCGGGCGGATGCCGCCAGCACACGGAACTCCACCCGCTGCCCATCCGGCCGGCGGATGAGGAAGTACTCTGGCTGCGGCGTACCCTCGATGTACTTCGACAGGCCGGGATGGGACTGGAAGGCACCGAGGGCATACCGGAGGGCCTGCCGGCCGAGACTCTTGCTCGGTGCCGTGATGCCCACGAAGGCGCGCTCTCCGGGGGCCAGGCTCGACAGGTCGACCGTCAACCCGAGGTACACGCCCATCACCGCCCCGAACCGCGTGCCACCGACCCGAGCACCCTTCATGAGGGCGAGGACCTTGCGGGCGGCGGGAGGTACCGTGTCGACGTCGCCGAAGAGCTGGCGGGCAAGCTCCCTGTCCTGGCCCTCGAGCTGTCCAGGCTCCACGCCGTCACCGAACACCGACCAGAGAACCTTCTGGGCCGGCGAGAACCGGATGCCGAGAAGGTCACGGCAGAACGCGGTGAACAGCATGGGCTTGGAGGGACTTGTCATTGCTGCCCCTCTTTGGGCCCTTCCTGGGCCTGGGCGTCCGATAGGTCATCCAGGACGTTGGGAAGGTCGTCGGCGTGGTCCTCGGCCAGAAGCCAAGGAGCGGTGCCCGTGGGCGTGCCTCTGGCTTGGGCCTCACGACTCGCCAGCTCCCATGCCGCGAGCTCGTTCTGTCGGGCGGTCTGGGCGAGGCGGGCAGCCTGGGCGAAGAGAGATGGGTCACCGGTCTGGGAGGCGCGCCACTGCAAGAACCTCGAGGCCGCCATTGCCTGGGCCGCGCTCTCGATGATGGCAGACGCGCCGGCACTGAGGGTCCCGCCGTGGAGCTCGGCCAACTCGCGGCGTCTGTGGGCCCCGTAGCGAAGTCCCCACCGGGCGAAGGTCCGAAAGTCCGGGGCGGACTGGTCGATGTGCGCCAGGCCCGTGATGCGAGGCCGGAGGCGGGAGGCGCGGGCGGTGCGGTTGCCGGGAAGGAAACGTCCGTGTGCATCCCGCTCGGGCGGTGCCGATTCCGCGGGCGTTGCGGCGGGCAGCCTCCGGGCATCGAGCACCTCCACGTGGGGCGTGCCCTGGCCCTTGTCGCGACCAGGCTTCACCGGCATGACGAGCTCCTTCCAGCGTCAATCGCGGTGCCAATCGACTTGGGCCCATCGAGAAAAGCCTTCGAAAGAAGGACTCGCACCGGATAGGTCATCCGGTTCAGGTCGCCACTTCGACCCTCCGGATTCGCGTTCCCCCACCAAGGGTTACAGTAATACGCGAATGGTTTTCCGGTTCGCTTGGTTCGTAACCATGCGGTCCCCCTTGGCTTTTTTTCCAGACTCGGTCCGTCCCTTTTCATGGTTGCAGCCCCCCACGCACAAGACGCAGTCGAAGGCGTGGACGCTTGGGCGGCTCGGGCGGCAGCCCGTAATGGTCCAGCTCGGCCGCGCGCTCCGCCGCCGTGTGCGCTCCACTTCCGCCCAGGTAGGCGCCAATCGAGCGATGGCAGTGGAACGCGTACACGTTCGCGCGGTTCGTGCTCAGTCGGTCCCACAACTCGGGGTGAGCCTTGGAGAATGCCGTCACCGCGGCTCGGGTCGGTCGGGGTCGCTCGCACCCAAGGCACGGGCCACCGGACCAACGTCCAGCATCGAACCCCAGCCGCTCGCATTCGGCCACGAGTTGGGCGATGGTCCACGTCGTGAAGTACGGTTGCGGCGCGTCGTTCCTTGCGATCATCTCGATTGCTCCTCTTTCCAGACTCGAGACCATGCCCTTCGAAGAAGCCAGACGGCGCACCACTGGGCGTTTGGGGCAGACCGAAACAGTTACCTTCAATTGAAGGGAAGTGTCCAACGCGTAACCATGCGGTCCCCCTTGGCTTTTTTTCCAGACTCGGTCCCATGTGCGCCTCCACGACGATGGCGCGGACCGGGAAGGTGGCGAGACGCTCGACCTCCCGGATGAACCGCTCTCGCTCCCAGGTGACGGACTGCACGAGGTCACCGAGGCTCTTGCGTTCGAGCGAAACAACGTTCTCGAGGCCTTGAACCGAGTAGTCGCCGGTCTTGAGACTGCCTCGAAGGGTCGGATAGGCGAACTCCCAAGGCGTCTGCTCTCGGGTGTCCACGAGGATGGTGAACTCGTCGGTCATGGCTCCCCGTCTCCCGACTGGTTCCCGTGGTTCCCGTGGTTGGGAACCGGTTCCAGGAACCGCACACCCCAACTGGTTCCCGGTTCCCCCGCCTTAAGGGCGGGAACCGGAATCGGGAACCACCTGACCGGAACCGTCGAAGGTCTCATTCGGGAACCACCTCTCCGACGATGAACCCCTGGCTCGTCTTCTCCACCCGCCCCTCGGCGAGAAGGTCACGCATGATGGCAAGGACTTGGGTCCTGCGAGCCTTCGTGAGCTTCCACACCCCGTTGGCGGTCTTCATGCCTGGGTTGCGTCGAATGACGTCCAGCACCTTGCGTTCGACGGCCTCATGTCGTTGGACTTCGACAAGGTCCTCTTGCTCGTCTTCGTCCTTTTCGAGCTCGCGGAAAGCACACTGCTCGGGTTGCCACTGGACGAGAAACTCCACGCCTCTGTGTCCCACCCGGTTCTTGCTGAGCTCGGCATCCACCTTCGTCGCGCTGCCCTTGACCGGTCGCAGGTTCAGAAGGACGTCGGTGCCATACTCGATCGACCCGCTTTCCTTGCCTTGGGAGATGGCGCTTGCGTTCTCACCGGGCGTCCGTGAGCGGTACCCGGCTCGGCCTGACTCGCACGTGGCCATCACGGCGTGGCCATCACGGCGGGAGGCGACCTTCAGCGCGGCCATGACACCATCCACGCGTCCACGTGGCCCGTCCGCATCTCCCCGCGCAACCGAACGAGCCGTCTGCACGGAGTCCACCACGAGAACCGACGGGCCGCCTCGGGCCTTGTCCTTCAGGTAGATGGAGACAGCTTCGACGGTCGGGTGTGGTTCGTCGTCGCCGTCGAACAGGTAGAGCGGGAGTCCCTCGAGGGCCAGGGCAAGCTCGGCCCGGGCAAGGTCGGAGGCTTCGGGGTTGTCGGGGTCGCGCTCCTCGAGGTCTTCCCGGCACAGTCCGAGGCGCTGTCCGATCCTGGACAGAATGGTGTCCGCCGTCTCGTCCTCGGACAGGATCGCAACGTGGATGCCTTGCCTGATCCATCCCAAGACCGGCTGAACGAGCAGACCCGTCTTGCCGCACCCAGGCGGGGCGATCACGACGAGACGTCGACGTGTGGGAAGTCCCCCGCGCATGGCGTCGTCCAGTGACTCGATCCCGATCGGGATGCGGACGACGTGTTCGCCGAGCTTCGCGATTCGAGCGGAGATGGGTACGGGTTCAGCCGGCTTGTCGTCGATGGCGAACCTCGGATCGAACGGATCGGGCGCCTTGCCGGTCTGCTTCTTCAGGTCGGCAACGTCTCGCACCTTCCCGTTGACCTTCACGATCGGCTTCGGGTGTCGCCTGCCCTCGGGCGAGACATACTCGGTCACGACGACGTCACCCATGCGCCAGCCTCCCGAGCTCGCGGATGGCCTCGAGGGTGGCCGCGCTGTCCGAACCAGGACACCGAAGGAGAACGTCCAGCGTCTCGACTTGGGTGAGCATCTCCCGGCGCCGAGCGACGCGCTCCATGCGCCTCAGGGCCTCGCCAGCGGTCATCGTCACCGGCGTGAAGAGAAGGTCCTCTACCCACGGACGGATAGAAGCCGTGAACCCGTCGTCCATGAGGACCTGGGTGATGATCTGCGGGGTGGGATCGAGACCGAGGCGGAAGGCCTCACCGATGGCGAGGAAGACCAGCTTGTGCAGACTCCGCCCCCAGAGCTCGGGAGGTGCCTCCACGGCGCATCCACACTCGGCCAGCGCGATGAGTGCCCGCTCGGCCTCTTCGTCGACCGGAGGAAGGCGAGGTTCGTCCCGCGGTGCGAGTAGTCGCTGAGAAATCAGCTCCTCGCCCACGACGCGCCGGATGTCCTCGGGGCGGAGTTGCCATCTCTCATCTTCCGGACGGATCGGGTGGACGGCCGCGGTCATCCCGCACGTCTCCGCCAGCCGATGGCCGCCAGCACGGCGTCTGGGGTGTCCTCGTCGCTCGGAAGGGCGGTGCCGGCGGACGATGCGCGAGCCATGAACGCATCCCAGTCGGCGACGCGCACGAGCACGAGCTGCCCGCGGCGCACGTGGGGGATGCCGAGGGCCCTCACCGTCTCGCGGTAGCGTCGCTCATCGACGCCGACGGCGGGCAGGCAGTTGAGCTGGGAGAGCCAGACCGGGGCGATCGGGGTCACTCGATCGTCACGCTGCATCGCACGTCTCCGGAATGAGGCCCATGGTCTCCATGACCTCACGAACCCGCTCGCGCACCGCTCGGCCACGAATGACCTCGGGCCCAAGCTCGTACGCCTTCGTGGCCGTACGAATGTCGACGTCCGCCACGGCGGCCAACTGCAGAACGACGATCCTCTTGTGCTTGCTCATGGTGCCTCGTTGTGGACACCATGAGGCACGTTCGAGACGCATACGAGGGCGCTTGTAGCGCCGCCCATATCCGGTCAGAAGGTTTGGATGGCCCTGTGACGGCTCCAGTCGCTCCAGTCCCTCTGAAGTCGGTTGGTCCTTCCGAGCTTCAGCGAGTGCATCCAGTCGGCAAGCCACACCCACTTGTTGGGCTCGCCGCGCTTGTGGTTGCCGGCAGGTCGCATCCAGATGCGGATAGCTTCCTTGACGTCGGAATCGGTCAGCAAGTCGGCCGCCTCTGGAAAGGAGAACGGTTGGTCTGCGTCCCAGTGAGCGTACCCGTGGCATTTCCTCGAGGCCGGCCCGGCAAGGCGTTCGCGAATGTCGAGCGGAACGTTGTCGAGGGTCTTGCGTTCGACGTCGAGGGCTACAGCCACGAAGGCAACGTCTGTGGCTGCAACCGAACAGGTCCGGTAGTGCTCTTCCGCCTGCCCCGACTCCACCCACCTCCGGCGCCAGGCCCACGCGTTCACGAACTCCAACAGGTACATCCGACCAACCCTGTTGAGGTCGTAGCTGGCCCAGGGGATGTTCGGTCCAATTGCCATGACTCATCGTACCCCCCTGCGCCTTGCGGCATCCAGCACGACGACGCCGGCCCGCGCCTGCCGGCGAGCCTTGAGCTCCTCGGCGAGAGCTGCTACCACATCCCACTGGGAGGCTGCGGTTGCGGCCCGTAACGCCTCGGAGAGTGCCGCTTCCACCGGATTGACACTTTGGTCTCCAGATTGGCACTCAGGCCCGGCAGATCCATAGGTTCCGTGCGATCTCGGCGAACGATTCCGCGAACTTAGGTCATCTGAGGGTGACGTATGGGCTTTAGGTTCCGGCGCCGAAAGGCGTAAGGGTTCAAGTCCCTTCTCGTGCACTGGTTGAAATCGTTGACGATCTCGTTGATCATCGCGACGCCACGCCCACGGTCCCATCGCCACCATCTACGATTCTTCTACGATTTCGCAACGGCGGCTTCACTTGCCACCCATGATGACCCGGAGCTGGGGCGGCTCATGGGAACCTGGACGTCGCCCAGTTCCGCCAACTCAGGGAGAACCAAGTGCAAGGGTTGCAGCCACCCGAGCTTGAGTTCCTTCACCGTGTCCGCGTCGCGGCGGTACTTCGGAGTCCCCGCAGCTCGCCCCGTAGATCCCCTCGTCACCGACCACCAGCAACACGGCCGTGGACTCTCCTCCGGTGGCCAGCACAACGCGGTCAGCTTCACGGAGCAGCTCGATGCAGCTCTCAGCGTCCATCAGGTCGTGGGCACGATCCCTCACGAGCCCTGTGACAGCATCAGCGGCAGCCGCACCCCCAACGATGCCACCGGCTCCATCAGCCACGATGATCACGATCCGATTTTCGAGATCGATGACCTGGGCACGGTCTTCGATGTTGGATCGATACGAAGCGGTGCGGGGGGCGTACATGATGGGGAGGGGCATGGGGGGTACTACGCGTGCTGGGATGTGGTTGTTCAGACCGCCTCGGGGAATCACACGGTCACCCACCACAGATCACTCGCCGAGAACCCACGGTAGTCAATGGCGTCGGAGACGGCCCGTCCCGCGAACTGAGTAACGACGGATTTCTCGCAGCACAGGCACGATTCATCCATGTCTGGCACTTGCACGACAGCGATGTGCTTCGCTTCGAGCGTGGCGATGACATTTTCAGAGCCAGCAGAAACCATGGCGAGCGGGCCTCTCATCCAGAGGAATGCACTCACCTGGTTGTCGATGAGGAAGAGAGCCCAATCCTCACCTGCGCCTTCGTCCCAGTCCACGGCTAGCCCTGGGAGACGCTCGGAAAGCTCTTGAAGCACACCTTTGGCGCAGTCCTGTTGCCAGGGAGTCGCCTGCGCTTTGATCAGGGCGTCGTCGATTCTGATCGTCATCCCAGTATCCGTGAACTGCACGCGGGCCATGACCACCGTTACCCCGCCCTCACGGCGTCCTCCATCTCGATCTTGCCCTCCATCGCCCCCAGCGCCCCCAGGTTTAGCTGCTTCGCCCTTGTGTGCGGGTCGTATCCTCGCTCTGCGACGGCGTACTCGATGACACGTTGCACGACGCGGCTCGTGATGACGACCTGATTGGTCAAAGAATGGCATCCCCCACCGGTCGGCTCTGCTGTCTGATCGTAGCCGAAGCGGCACGTAATCAGCGGGCCAGGCAAGACCTGCGGCCAGACCGTCACCGAGATGCCCCCATCGTTGCCGGTGGCTCGCCAATGGTACTTCACGCCACCGACGACGATGTTTCTGGCGCCCTTCGTGCTCTTCGCCATGGACAGGGAGCGTAGCTCGGCCGTGGATTCCAGGCCAAGGGTCACTCCCGTCGCCCCCGAACCCAAGCCTCTCCAGGCCCCTCCAGTGTCGCTGTCCACGGGAGGGACGTCGTGCAGCTCCAGGACCGTGCGGTCGAGGCGAGCGATGGTGCCCAGCCCAACAACGGCTGCGTCCTCATCGCTGGTAAGCCCAACGGGATGGAACTGCCAGGCCCAGTCGTCCTGCGTAGTGACCTACCACCCGTGTCCCGCTACATTCCCCAGATGTTCGGGCTCCCGATCCCTGTGCTCCTCGTGGCGTGCGTAGGTTGTGGCCTCTGGGTTTGGTGGCTGTGGCTGAGGACGAAAGCACCGAGATGGGCCTGCGCCATCTCCGCCATGCTGTCCTTGACGGTCGCCATGACAGTCCTCTTGGCGGTCTATGGGCTGTACTCCTCGTTCGCGGCCCTCGGCGCTGGAGGGCATTCTTCCCAGCGGACGAAGACACTTGCTGATGGCATCTCCCTGTCGATCCAGAGCCTGGAGTACGGGTCGGTCGCGGCCCTGGTGAACTTGGTGATGTTGCTCATGCTCACCTGGAAGTACCACTGGTCACTGGGCAAGAAGTCGCTGCCGACCCCGTAGCCAGGCCCGCGAGGCCGAGCTGCGGAAGCGTGGCATCCGCGTGGTGGGGTACGGGGAGGGCTGCGAGCTGGCGGTGATCGAAGTGGAGGATCGGAAGGAAGCCGAACGTTGGATCCGCCTGGGCTTCGAGCGAAGCCCAGCTCCCGAGGAATGGGGGCCCTACCACATGCGCTTCGCGTTCACGCAACCCCTGGTGGAAGACGACTACGACGGGAGCTTCACGGTCGTGCCGAACCCAAACCCGAAGCAGCGGCGAATCGTGATCTGAGGACATGACTCCAACATCATGGCTTGACATTAGATCAATACAAGATCATGATCTGATGGTGCTCGTCGAGCCCCTTACCCCAACGGACTTCAAGCGTCTGATTCGGGACATCGTTCAGAACGGAAGCGTGACCTTTTCCGGTCACGCTCAAGCAGAGCTGGCGAAGGATGACCTAGAAACAACGGATGTGCTCAACATGCTTGCTGGTGGCATCGTTGAGCCAGGCGAGTTTGAAAACGGCTCTTGGAGGTATCGGATCAGGACAGCCCGGATGTGTGTTGTCGTCGCGTTTCGATCAGAAAGCGAGCTTCGGATCGTAACGGCCTGGAGGTTCAAGCCATGAAGTGCGACTGCGGAGCGACCATGACGTCGGCCCGTGAAAACTACAGCTACGCGGCCAGCGGCCTCCCCCACGTCACTCTCGAAGGCGTGGAGGTTCGTCGCTGCGCTGCGTGCGGTGAGCACGAGGTCGTGATCCCGAACATCGAGCAACTGCATCAGGCGATTGCGAACGCCGTGATCTCGAAGAAGGCCCGGCTAGCATCGGCCGAGGTGAGGTTCCTCCGAAAGCACATGGGGTGGTCCGGTGCAGAGTTTGCCCGCCACATGGGGGTGCAGCCCGAGACTGTGTCCCGATGGGAGAACGGAAGAGAGCCTCTCGGGACGGTTGCGGATCGGCTGCTTCGCTTGATGGTGGTGACCAAGGCCCCGAGGCGTGACTATTCCCTCGATGGGCTTGCAGCGTTGACCGACGAGGTGGCTCCCGCTCGCGTGAGGCTCTCCGCTGATGACACCGGCAAATGGCAAGCGGAGCTGGCTGCTTGAAGCCCTTCTGGATGGGCTGCTGGAATCGTAGAAGAATCGTCGATGGCACCCCCGAATGGCTCCCACCGAGCCTGACCGATCTGCAACCCCTCGAAATGACGCCGTTTGGATCTGGCCCATGCCGCTCCTCTCGATTTAGGTTCCGGCGCCGAAAGGCGTAAGGGTTCAAGTCCCTTCTCGTGCACCCCCTCACTCAAGGCCTGCGGTCCAGCCCGTAACGCTTCAACTTGCGGTAGAACGTGGCCTTCGGAATGCCCATCTGCAAGTACACCTTGCTCACGTTCCAGCGGTTCGCCTCCAGCAACTCGGCCATGCGCGCCCGCTCCCGCTGCTCGAACGAGTGCACGTCGCCTTCCGGCCGAGGGGTTCGAACCGGCAACCCGAGCTGCCCCGGCCCGATCCGGTCGCCCTCGCACAGCACCACCGCCTTGGTCAGCACGTTCTCCAGCTGCCGCACGTTGCCAGGCCAGTCGTACTCCATCAGCTTGCGCAGCGCCGGTTGCGTCAGGCGCGGCGGCTCCCGCCCCACCCGTTGCCCGATCCGCTCCAACAACACGGAGACCAGCAGGGGGATGTCCTCCGCCCTCTCGCGCAGCGACGGCAACACCACCTCGATCACCGCTACGCGATAGTACAGGTCTTCACGAAACGACCCCTCGGCAATCTGCTTCATCAGGTCCCGGTTGGTCGCGCACACGAAGCGGCAATCGATCGGCAGGACGCGGTTCGACCCCACCGGCCGCACCTCGCGCTCCTGCAGCACGCGCAGCAGCTTGACCTGCATGGCGGGCGACATCTCCCCCAGCTCGTCCAGGAACACCGTGCCCCCTTGCCCCCGAACGAGCAGGCCTTCCCGGTCTCGGTCCGCCCCCGTGAACGCACCGCGCACGTGCCCGAAGAGCTCCGACTCCAGCAGCGCTTCCGGCAGCGCCCCACAGTTGACGGACACCCACGGTCCTGCCTTGCGACTGCCACTCTCGTGGATCGCCCGCGCCACGAGCTCCTTGCCCGTCCCGCTCTCGCCCCGGACCAACACCGGCACCGACGTCTCAATCACGCGATCCAGCAGCGAGAACACCGAGCGCATCGGGGCGCTCTCGCCCACGATACGGGAGTAGTCGTAGCGGTGCGCGGCCCGTTGATCCCGCACTTCCTCGCTCAGCCGGCCGATCTCCTCGGCCTGGGAGGCCAATAGCGCCTGCACGCGCTCGCGCTCCTGCTCGAGCTCGCGGTTGCGCTGCTGAAGCTCCTGCACGAGCCGCGCGTTGGTCAGCGCGATCGCCACCTGGTCGGCGAAAGCCATCAGCAGCTCCACGTCCTGCTCGCTGAACCGCCCCCGGGCAAACCGGTTGTCCAGGTACAGTGCGCCGAGGATGCCGTCGGGCGACATCGCCGGCACGCACACCACCGAGCGCAGTCCCATCGCATGCACGGAGCGCTGGGACTGGAAGCGCTCGTCGGCCTGAGCGTTGTCCGTGAGCACGGCCTCGCCGCTGCGCAGCACCTGCTCGGCGATAGCCCGGCTGAACTTGAGGTGGGACCGGTCGAGCTGTTCGCGGTCGAGGTTGCGCGCGACCGCCACGTCCAGCGCGCCGGCCTCGTGTTCGGACCGTCGCGTTCGGTCCGTGTGCAGCAGCAAGAACCCGCGCTCGGCCCCGGTCAGCTCGATCGCCGCGTCCATCGCCTGCTCGAGCACCTGGCGGGTGCGGAGTGTGGAGTTGATGCGACGGTTGATTGCGAGCATTCTCTCGAGCTTCTGCACGCGAACGGTGAGTGCGTCCTGGGCGGGCCGATCGGTGGCGGGGCGCGTGGCGAGCTCGGCGGCCAGGGCTCTGCGCGGGTGTCGCCAGAAGGGCGCGCGCAGGGTGGCGGGCAGCTGTGCGGCCACGCGCTCCCAGAGCTCGCGGGCGCGCATTCGGTGGGACTGGCTGAGAGCCATGGAGGCTTGCGCCGCCCAGGCCTGGGCGAGCAGGTCGTGGGCCAGGGCCTCCTCGACCCGCATGCCCAGCGCCGCAGCCTCGTCTGCCATGCGCTGGGCCTCGTCGGCCGCTTCCTCAGGCCGGTTCGAGGACAGCAGAAGGCGGGTCCGCACGCCACGCGCTTGCACCGCCACGTCGGGCTCGGGGTGCTGCTGCAGGTAATCGCGCGCGACGTCCAGGTGCCTCTTCGCGCTGTCTACGTCCCCTTCGTGCAGCCGGATCGCCGCCGCGTGCAGGTGGACCTGCGCCAGCTCAGCCTCGCTGCCCAACCCCTCGTACGCCTGTCTCGCACGCTCCAAGTGCCGCCAGGCCCCGGCGCTGTCGCCCAACGCGAGGGCCGCCTCCGCGTGCACCGACACGGCCGCGGCCGCGAGCCCGGGAGCTCCCACGTCCCGAGCCCGACGCTCGCACCGGTCCGCGTACTCCGTCGCACGGTCGAACAGCCCGATATCGACGTAAAGCTTGGCGAGATTGAAGCACAGCGTCGTCTCGGTGCTCTGCCTTCCGAGGGCGGTTGCCATGCGGAGTCCTCGCTCGTAGGAGCGGAGGGCAGGTCCCAGAGCGCCGAGCTGGTGTGCGAGCGTGCCATGGTTGAGCGCGGCATTGGCCACCTGATCGGCGAAGCCGTGCTGTTCCGCGAGGGCGAGTGCTTGCTCGTAATCGCGAGCCGCTCCCGGGAGGTCCCCCGACCGATACGCCACCAGCGCCAGGTTGCCCAGCATGCGAATCGTGTCGCGCGGTCGTCCGAGCGGCGCGAGGCGCTCTGCCGCCGCCTGCAGCCTTTGCTTCGCAAGCGACGCCTCCCCGAGGTAGGAGAGCGCGAGTCCTGCGACCTCTTGCAGAGACGCCCAGGCTCCCGGGTCGGTGCCATCACCGAGCGCGCCGTCCACGCATGCGAGCGCCTCGCGGTGCGCGCCGAGCTCCTGGAGACACCTTGCCAGGTCCGCCGCCACCCGTGGCCGCGACGCCTCGTCCACACACGAATCCATGGCTCTTTCGAGACATGTTCTGGCAGAAATCCTGTCCCCGAGGGCGTGCAGGGCCAACCCCAGCTCGTGCTGTAGCGCATGCCACGAGGCCCGGTCCGCCTCGTCCCACCGCGACGACTCCAGACGACGCAATGCCTCCGACGCGTGGCCGGAGAGGCGCTGCAGCCGCGCGGCCATCAGGTGCGCGGCGGGGTCGTTCGCGCGGCCCGCGATCTCCTCCGCAGCTTGCTCCCATTCCCTGAGTGCCATTTCGTGATTGGCCTCTTGCGTGCGGAACAACTCCCACGCATCCGCGACCCGCCCCGCCCGTGCGAGGTGCTTGGACTGCCGCGCACGAAGCCGGGATCGTGGGGTGGGCTCACCCGTTCGCGATGCCTTTTGCGCGAGCCATCCCGCGACCACAAGGTGAATGTCCTCGAGCTCTCCGGCCGCCACCCCCGAGGTGGAGCCGATCGGAAGGGCCCGCCACCCAGCACCGATCGGAGCCAGCCACCCGAGACGCGCCAGCTCGTTTACCAACTCCTGGCTCACCCCGAGCGATCTCACGTCCTCCGTCACCCACTCCTGTCCCGCCAGGGACAGCGTCACCGCGGCCCGCCGAACCCGAGGGTCCACACCGTCGAGACGCCGCGCGTGCCCGTCGGCCGCGGAATACACCACCGCCTGGGCTAGGTCGACCTCGGTGAGTGTGCCGGCCGCGAGCCTGCGGAGCACGTCCTCGACCCGGCCCGGCAGTCCGCCGCTCGAGGCATGAAGCTCCGCGATTGCGTGGGACGGCAACGTGCCGTCCACCCAGGATGCCAGCTCGTCGCGGGTCAGCGGCTCCACCGCGAGCTCCATCGCCCCCGGGCCGTCGGGCAGCAGGCCCGGTGCGCCCGCGGTGGCGAGCAGCACGGGGTGCTCAGGCGGAACCGTGCGGGCCAGCGCGCACACGAGCTCGAGCTCCTCGGCGGACATCGAGGAGATGTCGTCGAGGACCATCACCGTGGGACGACGCGAGGCGAGCGCGTCCCAGGCGTCCATCACCTGGGTTACGGTTGCGCACGGGATCGGCTGGTCGGTTGCGAAGGCGACGAGCGAGGCGAGCGCACCCGGCCGCCGGGCATTCGCCTCGACCACGGCCACCCGCTGCTGTGCTTGGAGCTTGAGCTCGCGCAACACGCGGCTCGTGCCGGCGCCAGGCAGCCCGGCAAGGTGCAGCACCCTGGGTCCAGGGCGACCCGCGACCCATCCGTCGAGCACTTCGAAAATCCTTCGCAGCAGGGCGTCTCGTCCCCCGAGGCGTCCGAGGCAGCGGACCACCGGGTGGCGCGTCGCACACTGGCGGCCGAGCGCCTCGAGCACCTCGTCGGCGCAGGTGGGACGATCGTCTGCCTTGGGCTCGACCATCCGCGCGACGAGGGAGCGGACGGCTGGCGGGATGGTTCCCGAGACGGTGGGAAGGATGAGCTCGAGGGACTTTCCAAGGGCGAACAGGTCCGCGCGACCGTCGGCGACCTTTCCCTCGATCAGCTCGGGGGCGATCAGGCCGCTGGTGCCCGAGACGGTGTCGTCGGGCCTGGCGCTGAGGGACGACGCGCACCCGAGGTCAATGAGTGTGCCCCGCCCGTGCCGCACGAGCAGGTTGGCGGGTTTGACGTCGCCGTGCCGCACACCGGCTTGGTGCAACAGGCCGAGGGCGTCGAGGGCGTCGGCGATGGGGGTCTCGACCTCGTGCCAGGGGCGACCCCGTGCGAATGCGTCGAGGGCCACGCCGTCGATGAACTCGGAGGTGAAGAAGGGGTGCAGTGCTTGGTCGGGGTCGGGCAGGCACAAGTCGTGGACGCGGCCGAGCCTGGGGTGGTGGAGCGATCGGAGGGTGTCGAATTCGAAGCGCAGGGAGGCGACGAGCTCAGGGGAGCGGGCGTGCAGGAGCTTGAGAGCGACGGTCTGGTCCCAGACGAGGTCATGGGCGAGGAAGGCGGAGGCGGCGCCGCCGTGGCCGAGGGCGCGTTCGATGCGGTAGCGGTGCAGGAGCAAGTCGCCGGGCTTGGGAGCCATGGCTCAGGGTATCAAATTTGAGAAGGATCCACGATTTGACACGTTCTGAGACTACGGGTTGCGCAGGGTGATGGGGCGTCGGTCCTGCTCTGGCGAGGAGAAGGGGAAGAGGACCACGTCTTCGAAGGCTGTGGCTGTGATGGTGATCGGCACGGAGAGGGACTTTCCTGGGTCGAGCACGGTGGGCCACGAGCCGCCCGTGCCCACGTCGATGCCGTCGACGGGGCGGCGCATCACGGGGGCGTCGAGTTGCACGGCGAAGGTGCAGTCGTTGCGAACGCTGACGCTGGCGGAGGATGCTGTCACGAGCTCGAGGGGTGGGGTGAGGGTGAGGCAGTCGCCCAGGGCGCGGGTGGACGCGACTGGGGATTCGGTGAGGGAGAAGTCCACGGGTTTCGAGCGGGTGTCGGGGGTGATGACCTGCAAGCGGACCTCGTCTCCGACGTCGCCGAAGACGGTGAAGAGGAAGCTGCCGTCTTCGAGCACGAGGGCCTCGACGGGGTCGTTGTTGCTGTCGAGGTTGAAGGCGCGGAGCAGGGCGCCGGGGTGGGAGACGGAGCCGGGCATGCCGCGGACTTCGACCGGGGCTTCGCCGTCGGAGAAGCTGAGCAGGAGGCCGTCGAGGTCGACGGTGGGGCTGTCGACGGGCGGCGGTTCGGGCTGCGGTTTGATGGCGCAGCCTGGTGCGACCGGGCCCAAGGTGGCGGCGAGGGTGGCGAGCAGGAGGAGGAAGCGTCTGGGCAATGGTTTCACCGGGAGAGGATACAGCAAGTGGGGTGCCAGGGCGTGCGGGGCGCTGAGGGTGGGCGAAGGGCCGAGGAATGCGTGGGCGGGCGGCCGTATCACCTTCTTGCAATGGGAGTCTTTATGAAACGAATTGAGACGATCGATCGGTGCCACCGTGTGCCGCGTGTCTTGGAAACGCATTCATTTGTGGGAGATCGCGTTCTGGCACTCGCGATGCTCTAGTGAGGGGCGTGAGCATCGCAACCCCCACCGCCTCCAAGGCAGACAGGAAACACACCATGAATACGTCGCTCTTCGCCCTCGCCGCCCTGTTGACGGTCGGTCTCGTCGCTTGCTCGGGGGAGGACCCCGCTCCCGAAGGGGAGGCTGGGTCGGGAGGTTCCGCCGGTTCCGCCGGGGCCGCCGGCTCTGCTGGCACCGCCGGAAGTGGGGGCGGAGGCCAGGTCCAGTCGGTCGGTGTCGACCCCAAGGTCAGCGAGTGCGGCGGATTCGCCGCCGGTCAGCGGGACGCTCTCCCCTACTGCGACGCCGAGCTGCTGCAGTGGGCCTTCGACGCATCGACCGGCACCCTGTCCCTGATCGATCAGCGCGTGCTGCTCAACTGCTGCGGGGACCACGCGTTCACGGTCACCTTCGAGCCGGACCGTGGCGTGTACACCGCGACCGAGACGGACAGTCCCGAGGACGGCAGTGGGCGCTGTGACTGCATGTGCGTGTTCGATTGGGCGACCGACGTGACCGGCGTGCAGTCCGGGACGATCCAGCTCGAGCTGGTTCGGCACGAGACGGACGCGGGCGCGTCGCGCATCGTGTGGGCGGGGGCGCTCGACCTGACCGCGGTGCAGGGGCAGGTCGTGGTGGACCCGAACCCCGTGGGGTACGGGTGTGAATCGGGGATGTGAGGGAGGGAGAAGGGACGGCCCGCGTGTGGCCGTCCCTGCTATCGCAGCCTACGGGCAGGTGTGGGAGCCGAGATAGGTGAAGGTGTCGACGGCGTAGCCGGCCCACTCCGTTGCGGGGACGAAAGCGTCGCTTCCGTTCGTGTCACCTGCGACCACCATGCAACTGCGGACGAGGGTGTTTTCCGTCGAGGTTGGAGGCGTGCCCCAACGTGCTCCAGGGTCGAATCCGATTTGGCCGATGACATCGCGGATCACACCGCCGCAGACGAGTGCCACAGCGTCGTTACCGTTGAAGCTTAGGCTCCCGGAGAGTTGGTCGCACACCCCAGCCGGCGCAGCCGCCGACGTGTGACAGAGAACATGCACGTTGTCGTTGGCCAGCGTGCCAGTCAGGTTGATCGTGCTTGTGGCGCTGGCGGATCCATTTGCGTAGACCCGCACCGAGCATCCCGTCAAATCCACAACCGCTCCCGTCGGGTTGTAGATCTCGACCGCCTTGTTGTTGCTGCTCCCCTCGATGTACTCGCTGAAGAACAGCGTCGGCGTCACCGTCGTCGTCGACGTCATCGCTCCCGCTTGATTGACCGTGTAGCCGTTGCTGCTCGTTCCATCGAGGTCGCAGTACGTCCACGTCGCGCCATCGTCGCCCGAAAACCGGAAGGCAAGGTCGTACGGCGAGCCCAGCATCGGCGGCACCGCGAACGTCGCCACGTACTCGTCGTTCGGGTTGTCGGCCGGCGTCCACCCAGCGTTCGGCGTCGCGTCGACCCAGGTCCAGCTCGTGGGCGGCATGCTCGCGTCCGGCCCGTAGCCGACCTGACCCTTGACGATCGGGTGCGGGTTGTTGGCCGTGCGCGTCAGGTCCGTCAGGCCCGTGATCAGGAGCTGTCCGTAGGCGGTCGCGCTCGTCCCCTGCTCCTGGTTGATCGTGGCCGTCTGCAACCGGCACCAGTCGATCGAGTGCGACGTCTTCGAGAGAAGGTCTCCTGCCTGGTCCGGCGTGTAGTTGTTGACGGCCGTCCCGTCGAGGTCGCAGTAGGTCCAGTTGCTTCCGCCATCCGCCGAGAACCGGAACGCGTAGTCGTAGTGCTCCGCCGATGCCGCCGGGATCGTGGCCGATGCCATGTACTCGTCGTTGGCGGCGTTGCTGAAGCCCGCATTCACCCCGGCCGTCGTCCAACCCGTCCAGGTGGTGGGGTCGGACGCGTTCGCGCCGAAGCCGACCTGGCCGATGACCTGCGTGTTGACGTCCGGCCCGCTGGTCAGGTTGGTGACCCCATTGACGTAGACCTGTCCGTAGACGATGCGCGTGTCGCCCTGGACCGAGATCATGCTTGCGGGGGCCTGCAAGCGGCACCACCCGACGGTGTAGGTCGGTGCGGAGCCGCAGGTGCTGTTGGCCGCCCCGGGGGTGCCGAGGTCGCCGTTGTAGCTCACGCTCGCGATGCACCAGTTGGCCGCGCTGTCGTTGGCGGTGGCGTTGAGGCTGTCGGGCGAGAGGTTCATCGCCTTGCCGGCCTCGATCGGGAAGGTCGACCCGAACACGACCGCGTCCACGACCGTCGAGGAGCATGTCAAGGTCAGTGAGTCCCCTCCCGTGTTGTTCAAGCTGATGGTCGGGTACACGTAGTCCGGGGTGAAGCCCGGGGCCGCGCTGCGCGCGAGGGCGAGGTAGCCACCCGAGGGGATGATGAGGGCGCCCGTGATGGTGAAGGAGCCCGCGTTGTCGGCCACGACGCAACCCTCGAGGTTGAACGCCGCGGTCGACGGGTTGTGCAGCTCGAACCACTCGCCGCCGGGCTCGCCGACCGTGGTGGAGTCGACCATGATCTCGGAGAGGATCACCTGCCCCACGCCGGGCTGAGGCAGTCCGCACACGTTCGGCGTACCACCACCCGCACAGACCAAGGGGTCGGTGCACGTGCCGCAGTTGAGGGTGCCGCCGCAGCCATTGTTGTACGTCCCGCAGTTCAGGCCCGCGGCGCAAGCGGTGAGAGGCACGCAGGTGCAGACGTTGCCGGTGCAGGTCTCGTTGCTCTCACAGGTGCCGCAATTGAGGGTGCCGCCGCAGCCGTCGCTGTAGCTGCCGCAGTCGAGGGTGCCAGGGCAAGCGGTGAGGGGCACGCAGGTGCAGACGTTGTTGGCGCACGTCTCGTTGCTCTCGCACGTGCCGCAGCTGATGGTGCCGCCACAGCCGTCGCTGTAGGTGCCGCAATCGAGGGTGCCGGGGCAAGCGGTGAGGGGCACGCAAGCGCAGACGTTGTTGGTGCAGGTCTCGTTGCTCTCGCAGGTGCCGCAGCTGATGGTGCCGCCGCAACCGTCGCTGTAGGTGCCGCAGTCGAGGGTGCCCGGACAGGAGGTGAGCGGGGTGCACCCACAAACGTTGTTCGTGCCGCTGCCGCCGCAGGTTTGGGGCGACGTGCAAGAGCCGCAGCTGATGGTGCTGCCGCAGCCGTCGGGGTAGTCGCCACAGTTCAGGCTGCCGGGGCAAGAGGACAGGGGCGTGCACGCGCACGTGGTGTTGGCCGCCCCAGGGGTTCCCAGGTCTCCGTTGTAGCTTTGGGTTGCGGCGCACCAGTTGGCGGCGAGGTTATTCGCTGTGGAGGAGGAGCTTGCCGGGTCGAGGTTCATGGCCACGCCGGCAGCCAACGGGAAGCCCGAGCCGAACACGACCTCGTCGATCAAGGTGGAGGAGCAGGTCAGACGGAGCTCGTCGCCGGTGTTGGCGAGCGCGAGGCCGGTGTAGACGAGGTCCGGGGTGAAGCCTGGGCTGGCGCCGCGCGCGAGGGCGAGGTAGCCACCCGCGGGGATGTCCAGGTCGGTGTTGATCGCGAAGGAGCCGCTGTTGTCGGCGAGGGAGCAGCCCCGGAGGCTGAACGCCGAGGACGTCGGGTTGTGCAGCTCGAACCACTCGCCCGTGGTGTCGTCGACGGTGACCGGATTGGGCATGATCTCGGTGAAGATCACCTGACCTGCGCCGGGTTGGGGCAGCCCACAGACGTTGTTGGTGCCGCCGCCGCCGCATGTGGCGGGAGCGGTGCAGGAGCCGCAGTCGATGGTGCCGCCGCAGCCGTTGGGGTAGTCGCCGCAGTTCAGGCCGTTGGGGCATGCCGCGAGAGGGGTGCAACCGCAGACGTTGTCGTCGCCACCGCCGCCGCAGGATTCGGGCGCGGTGCAGGAGCCGCAGCCGAGCGTGTTGCCGCAGCCGTCGGAGATGGACCCGCACTCGGCGCCTTCGGCGATGCAGGAGGTGGGGGTGCAGCCGCAGAGGTTGTCTTCGCCGCCGCCGCCGCAGGTCTCGGGCAGGTCGCAAGAGCCGCAGTTGAGCTGGGCGCCGCAGCCGTCGGAGATGGACCCGCACTCGGCGCCTTCGGCGACACACGAGCTGGGGATGCAGGCGCCCTGGCCGCAGACGTTGGCAGTGCCGCTGCCGCCGCATGTGGCGGGAGCGGTGCAGGAGCCGCAGTCGAGGGTGCCGGCGCAGCCGTCGGAGATGTCGCCGCAGTTGTAGGGCGACGGGCACGCGGTGAGCGGTACGCACGCGCAAGAGTCGTTGGTGACGCCTGGCGAGCCGAGGTTGCCGTGCGTGCCGTAGGACGCTGTGGCGAGGCACCAGTGGGCGCCATCGTCATTGATCGTGGCGTCGTAGTGAGCGGGGTCGAGGGAGATGGCCGCGCCGTTGCTGTTGGAGGGCCAGGCCCCACCCGTCTGGTAGGTGACCTT
Organism: uncultured Polyangiaceae bacterium; assembly: GCA_964488865.1. Lineage (GTDB taxonomy): Bacteria > Myxococcota_A > Polyangia > Polyangiales > Polyangiaceae > MWCO01. The sequence goes on from CAZAWR010000054.1 coordinate 63,187, forward strand.
GTCGACGACGACAGAGGCGCAGGTGAGGGTGATGCCGCCACCGTTGGAGTTGACGAGCATGACGTCGCGGTTGTGGACGTAGTCGGGTGTGAACCCGGGGAAGGAGCTACCGGCGAGAGTGAGGAAGGCGCCCGGGTCGATCGTGAGTCCCGCGCCGAGGGTATGGGTGCGGGTGGACTCGGAAAGGATGCAACCTGCCAGGGAGAACGCCGTGGTTCCTGGGTTGTGCAGCTCGAACCACTCGTAATTGTCCTCAGGGTCGTTGACCGGGTTGTACATCAACTCGGTGATGACGAGGTCACCGGCACCGGGCAGCGGGAGGGGGGTGCCGCACAGGTTGGGAGTGCCCGACCCACCGCAGGTCTCCGGGACGGTGCACGACCCGCAGTCGAGCATGGCGCCGCACCCGTCGGAGATGGAGCCGCAATCCGCGCCTTCGGCCAGGCAGGTGGTGGGGATGCAAGGCTCCCCGCAGACGTTGGGGGTGCCCGACCCGCCGCAGGTTTCGGGGGCAGTGCAGTCACCGCAGTCAAGGGTGCTGTCGCAACCGTCGGAGATGGAGCCGCACTCGGCGTCCTCGGCGTCGCAGGTGGTGGGGGTGCAGCCGCAGACGTTGGGGGTGCCCGATCCGGCGCAGGTTTCGGGGGCAGTGCAGTCACCGCAGTCAAGGGTGCTGTCGCAACCGTCGGAGATGGAGCCGCACTCGGCGTCTTCGTCCTCGCAGGTGGTGGGGGTGCAGGATCCTTCGCCGCACACGTTGGGGGTGCCTGACCCGCCGCAGGTCTCGGGGGTGCTGCACTCGCCGCACTCGAGCTCTCCACCGCATCCGTCGAGCAGGGTGCCGCAGTTGGCGCCTTCGTCGTCGCAGGTGGCGGGGGTGCAGGCGCAGGTGTTGTCCGTTCCACAGGTTTCGGGGGCGGTGCACGAGCCGCATTCGAGGGTGGCGCCGCAGCCGTCGGGAAGGGTCCCGCACTCGGCGTTCTGGGCGATGCAGGTGGTGGGGACGCAGGCGTCGGATCCGCCCGTTCCGCCGGTTCCGCCCGTGCCTCCGGTGCCCGCAGTCCCACCGGACCCACCCGAAGCGGGGGAATCGCCGGAGTCACCTGCAGCGCAACCGGACAAGAGCGGTGCTGCACAAAGCGCTACCGACGCAATCCAATGCCACTTCTCGCGTATCATTTTCGCCTCCTCGGCTTCAGCGCGTGATTTGTAGGGTTGGGTAGCACACGGAGGGGGGAGGCGAAACGGAGAAGGGTCGGGGTTTCGGCTCTATTCGAGTGAGCGGGTGAGCCGGGGATGGTGAGTCGGGACGGTGGGTTCGGGAGAACTGGTGAGCCGACTATGAGGTGGGACGGACGTCAAGGTCTTTAGCGGGTTCTTTTC